>JAZTWP010000001.1:0-114422 GCA_045636025.1 Acutalibacteraceae bacterium
AGCAACCGCTTCGTGTTTTTGGCACCCCCTGCGAGAATCGAACTCACATCTAATCCTTAGGAGTTTGTCCCAAGGGGTGTTATTTTGTTCACTTTTTGTCACTCAAAAACCCTCATAAACCCTTATTTTACTAGGGTTTGCGGGTGTTGTGGTGTTAATAGAGTCACTCTCGGTTTTCTCTGATATTTAGCAGTTTTGCTAATGAAAATTAGCAGAATATTAGCAAGTGAGCGACAAACAGGCGAATGATGGTGTGTTAATTTTGTCACTTTAACTCTTTTTTCTTTACTTTGAATACCTTTTTTCTTGATTTAATTACACCATATATGTTACATAACAACCGCCAAGGATTTCTCCCCGGCGGTAAGTTTAATTATGCAAAAAGGTTTTTGATAAAGTTGATTATTCTTGTGAAGAAACAGATGATTTCTGAGAAGAATCCGTTGTGAACTTTTCCGCAGTCTGCACATGTATCTTCTTCGTCTGTGGGTTCGTCAGGTGTGTCGGGCTCATCGGGAGTGTCAGGCTCGTCAGGTGTGTCGGGTGTGGGTTCATCGGGTACTTCGGGTTCGTCAGGTTCAGGTTCTGCTGGCTTTTCATATTCATAACCGCAACCATAGTCACAGAGATAGTCACCGTCATCATCTTTATGCTCAAGCTTCGAACCTTCGTCTGTTACAGTGATTTCGCGATCATTGCAGAATGTGCAGTCGCCTGTCTTTGTACCGTCCGCAGAACATGTTGCATCACCGTTTGATTTATATTCATCAAAGTTATGCTTACCTGCAAGACAATTTCTGAAACATTCGATAAAATCGTTTGTATCTGCAATAATTTTTTCAATTGCTTCTTTGTTTTCCGCAACAGTACCGGTCAGAGATTCTCCGGCTTCAGAAATATTATCCAGCTTACTGTATGTTTCATCCTGAAGATTTTCGAAAAGCTTATTAAATTCCTCTTCACCGTAGTTACAACCCAAAGCATAAAGTGCTGTATCTATTATATTACCGGGATAATAGCTACCGTCAATGTTATTGCCATCAATCAAGTCTTCGCAGGTTCCGTCAACAGAAGCACAGTATTTACAATATCCCATTGTGTATTCATGTTCACATGCTAAGTCTACCGGTCTTTTTATGCTGCAGTATATACAATATCCGTATCCCCATTCATGTGCGCCGTCAAGCTTTTCACCAACGTAGCTGTAACAGGTTTCGCACATGTATCCGGCACAGGTCTGTTCACCAACCGGGCTATGAGGAGCTTTCTCGCCGTAATATCCATCACATGTATAACAGTAATAACCACGACATGTCTGCTCACCTTTCTGGTGAGGAAGTTTTTCGCCGTAATGTTCACCGCACAGGATACAGAAATAACCGCGGCATGTCTGCTCACCGTACTGTGAATGATTGTCGGGGGCTTTTTCACCAAAAAACAGTGAGCAGTTTTTACATCTATATCCTCTACAACACGGTATTCCGTCATCAAAGGTTTCGTGGTACTTACCGGTAGGACAGAGCTGCTTGCCGTCACGGAAAACCAACAGACCGACATCATCTGCTTTGTAAATTTTACCATGCCAATCCTCAGTGCGTCTTTCAAATTCAAGTATTGAGTCCTCGGTTTCTGTTATGTTAACTGTAATTTCGGTTCTTGCGAATCCACGTCCGCCTACAATTGCCGGGTAGTTGTCGGCACTTATCTTGTTGTTGCCTTCACAGATAATATTGAGAACAACAGGGTCATCATCGGTAATTACAAAAGCAGCACAACCGTTGCCTGAATAAATATTTAAACTTCTGAACACTAAATTGAAAGTTGCTTCTGCTCCGGAGTTATTGATAATTCTTAACGCTGTGTCTTCTCCTGTGCTATCTCCTGTGATGACATAACCGTCAGGGTCAACTTCAATATTTTCTTCGCCTACTGATACATAGCTGTCAGCTATAACAATTTTTCCCGTTGAAATATCAAGAACGGTTTTTTCTCCGTCTCCTGCCGCAAAGGCCATAGGAACTGTGCTTACAATCATTAAGATTGCAAGGATGATTGATAAAGTTTTTTTCATTGTTTTTTCTCCTTTCGGGGATAAAATTTTAAATACAAAAACCGTCCAAGCCCGTAAAAACATACGAACCTTGAACGGTTATTTACCAAAAATATATCGTGCGGAAATAAACAGAGTTACCTCTGTCTGATGGATTGTCGCAAACATCATCTGAACAATCAACCCTTTCCGCTGAATTTTTATAAATTCATTATAGCAGAAAAAATGTTGGTTGTAAATAATTTATGAAAAATTTTACAAATCAACTTAGCAAAAAAAAGTCAGTCAATTGTATCAAAATTGACTGACTTTTTTGGCTGAGGAGGCGGGATTCGAACCCACGAATGCAGCAGTCAAAGTGCTGTGTCTTACCGCTTGACGACTCCTCATTATTTTTAGATATAAAAAAAGCAAATCAACAAGTGATTTGCGGCTTTTTTTGTGGGGTGGATAGACGGATTCGAACCGTCGACCTCCAGGGCCACAACCTGGCGCTCTAACCAACTGAGCTATACCCACCATAAATGGCGCGCTGAAAGGGACTCGAACCCCTGACCTACTGCTTAGAAGGCAGTTGCTCTATCCAGCTGAGCTATCAGCGCACATTGGAGCGGGTGATGAGAATCGAACTCACACGGCCAGCTTGGAAGGCTGGAATTCTACCATTGAACTACACCCGCAACTCAATGACGGGTGTTATTTTAACACAAGTTATATGCCTTTGTCAATACTAAAAATGAAAAAAGTTGTAAAATATATAAAATAATTTTGGTAATATTTAATTATAACCATTGCAAAAACTTTCCTTTTTTGATAAAATAATATTTAATTTATATTTAATTGATGTTTGTCATATAAAATGACAACCGGTGGTGTAAAAATGAAGAATGTTTTACTTATAAAAAATCCTATTGCAGGCAGAAACAGTACACGTCCAAGTACTGACGATATTATTCATGCGTTCCGTGAATATGATATTGAGTGTTTTGAAAAGATTACTACATGTCAGGGTGACGGTATAACTATTGCAAAAAAATATGCTGCAGATTATGATGCTGTTGTATGTTGCGGTGGTGACGGTACATATAATGAAGTTGTAAACGGACTTATGCAGGAAGGCATTGATAAGCCTGTTGTGTATATTCCTTGTGGCTCCACAAATGATTTTGCACATTCTTTATCTCTTTCAAAGGATCCTAAAGATGTAGCTAAACTGTATGCTGAAGGTTATCAGAACAGATACGATATTGGTTCTTTTAATGATAAATATTTCTGCTATATTGCATCATTCGGTATGGCAACAGAGATTTCATATAATACTTCTCAGAATATCAAGAATATGTTCGGTCACTCTGCATATCTCATTAACGGTTTTGTTCTTAAACTTATTCCTATGATTAAGAATATGAAACCTGCTCATATGCGTGTTGAGTATGATGGCGGAGTTATAGAAGGTGATTTTTATTTTGGCGCTGTTGCCAATACAAATGAAATTTCAGGGCTTTTCAAGCTTGAAAAAAATAATGTCAAGATGAATGACGGACTTTTTGAATTACTTCTTGTAAAAGGCAACGGAATGAAAGATGTTGCTGATGCATTTGTATGTGCTTTACGTCAGGATTACAGTTGTGAAAATATTTTTCTTGTTAAAACATCAAAAGTTAAAATAACAACAGAGGATAATGTTCCTTGGACTCTCGATGGTGAATATGGCGGCGCTTACAATGAAATTGAAATTGATGTAAAAAAAGAAGCTGTGAATGTTGTATCTCCTAAGGGCAGATTCTTGCTTTGATTCTAAGGGCGGCTCAGCTGCCCTTTTTTTGTTTGAGGTAAAATTATGTTTAATGTAAAACCTGGTTTCTTCGATTCTTTTGTCTGTAAGGCAGATAAATGTACAGATACCTGTTGTGCAGGCTGGGAAATTATCGTTGATGATGATACATATTCTAAATATCAGAAGATTGGTAAAAATGATTTTGCGCATATTTCAGAGGGGATAATCTCCGATTCTGAAGGTAACTGTATTTTCAGGCTTAAAGAGTGTGATCGATGCTGGTTTCTGAAAGATGATGGTCTTTGTGATATTTATTCTCGTTACGGAGAAGACGCACTTTGTGATATTTGTCGTGAGCATCCTAGATTTTATAATTGGTATGACAATGCAATTGAAAGTGGTCTTGGTCTTTGTTGTGAAAAAGTATGCGAAATGCTGTTTAATGCTGATACACGGTTTTCTCTTACATCTTCAGGTGAAAAAGCTGATGATGATTATTTCACTTTATTTAATTTACGCGAAAAGTGTTTTTTGTTATTAAAAGATGATAAACATGAGTTTGAAGTCAGAATTTCAGAATTGCTTGATTTTGCTGTAAACACTGAATCTGAACTTTTTGGATATGATTGCAAGAGAGTATACGCAGAAGACAATCAGATGCTCTTTGAAGATATCGTTGAATTGTTTTCTAAGACAGAAGCTATCAATCAAGACTGGACTGAACTTGTCGATGATATAAAAAATAATATTGCTGAAATTACTGCAATCTCAGTGAAGGCACATTTCAATATTATTGATTATGAAAAATTTATTTCTTATATTATTTATCGAAATCTGATTGAATCTGCATTTAATAGTGGTTTTGTTAACGGAATCGCATTTGCTGTTGCAAGTCTTGTTTTTCTTCATATTTGTGATTGCTATACATTGTTTGTTAAAGGTGAATTTTCTGATATTGACAGAATTAATAATGTTAAAATGTGGTCTAAACAGATTGAATACTGTGAAGAAAATATTGATTTGCTGAATAGTGATGCAGTAATGCTCTTTTTTATTTAATTGACAAACATTATTACTTGATGTATAATATATGCGGTGAAAAATGTGAAGATAAAAAACAGAAGCTTTTCTGAAATTTTTGCTGAGATTAAGAATATTTTAAACCTTTCTAAAAGGTATTCCGGAGCTATTATCATTTTTACGATAATGGCTTTGTTCAGTTCAGTTTTCGGTATCCTTGCAAGTCTTGTTTCTCAGTCGCTTATTGATTTTGTAACCAAGAGTTCATCAGAACATAATCTTTTAAGATTTGATAATATTTATGTTGTTGTGGTTGCGGCTATTGCTTTTACTGTTTTTAAGATTTTGTTTTCAGCTTTTAATAGCAGAATATCTGAAAAAATCAGAATCAGAATCAATACGGAGATGACAGCTAACATTTTTGATGAATTTATCTGTAGTAAATGGGAATATACTTCTTTATTCTCATCAGGTGATATTCTTAATAGATTTAATTCTGATATTTCCACTGTAGCAGGTAGTGTTATTGGCATTGCGCCTACTTTTGTTGCAAAGGCATTTCAGTTCACTGCCGCATTCGGTGTTGTATTTTATTATGATAAGGTAATGGCTTTGATAGCGCTTGTAACTATACCTGTCAGTCTTATTTTTTCTCGTGTGCTTGTAAAGAGAATGCACAGATATGCCAGAGATCTTAAAAAAATCAGCAGTAAAATGATGACGTTTAATTCAGATGCGCTTCTGAATATGCAACATCTCAAAGCGTTTGGTCTTGTTGCAACGTTTTGTACAAAATTAAGATCTATTCAGGCTGATTACATAAAGATGAGTCTGGAATATAACAAATTCTCGATTTTTGTTACTTCTGTAATGAGTTTTGTTTCTCAGATGATTACATATGCGTGTTTCGGATGGGGAGTATACAGACTCTGGCAGGGACAGATTTCAATAGGTACCCTTGTTCTTTTCATAGAACTTTATACTATGTTATCAGGTTCTTTTTCTTCAATTGTCGGAATCGTGCCGACTCTTATCAATGCGGTTGCAGCATCAGAAAGAATTACTGAAATTAAAAATCTTCCCAAAGATGATTCACTTCAGAATCCGGATGTATCTTCATTCTTTGAAAAAGCATCATCATCCGAGATTTGTCTTGAGCTTAAAGATGTGTCTTTCAGATATATAGACGAGGAAGAGTCTGCGCTTGAAAATATTTGTTTTTCAGGTAAAACCGGCGATTTTGTTGCTCTTACCGGTGCGTCTGGTGAAGGTAAGACTACAATTCTCCGTCTTCTTTTAGCGCTTATACAGTGTAGCAGTGGTACTGCGACAATTAAAAACATTGAAACAGGTGAGAAAATTGATTTGATGCCTGCAACAAGATTGTATTTTTCATATGTGCCTCAGAAAAATACAATGTTTAGCGATACTCTTGCTGAAAATATGCGACTTGTAAAACCTGATGCAACTGATGAAGAAATTATTGGTGCACTTAAAATTGCATGTGCATATGATTTTGTGGCAAAAGAAAGAAAAGGTATTTATTGTTCTGTAGGTGACGGTGGTGTAGGTTTTTCTGAAGGCCAGATGCAGAGACTTTCAATCGCTCGTGCTGTTCTTAGAAATGCTCCTATTGTGCTTTTTGATGAAGCAACTTCCGCACTTGATATTGATACTGAAAAAAGAGTACTTGAAAATCTTTCTGAATGGGGAAAAGATAAAATTTGTATTTTTACAAGTCACAGAACAAGCGTATTTGAATTCTGTAATCGTGCTTATATTGTTAATGGCACTGATTGTAATCTTATAATGTAAGGTGAGCTGTTTTGCAGGTTTTTGAAGAACAATTTCTATTTTTATTAAAAACTGCATTAAATGATGAAAAACTTCCCGATGGATACTCTTTTGATGTCGATCGGGTATTTCTTATTGCAAGTAAACATAATCTGTTGCCTGTGATTTACTCTAAGGCTGTTGAATGTGAATCTATAAATCTTTCGATGTGGAAAAATACGGTTTTGAAGCTTTGCGGAAATCAGATATCAAAAGAAATTCAGTTTGATCTTATTTGCTCCGAGTTGTCTGATGAAGGTTTGAGACCTGTTGTTGTAAAAGGTCCGGTCTGTGCCAAGACATATCCGATCTCTCATTACAGATTGTCTTCTGATTTTGATATTATTGTCAGGTCTGAAAAGCGTTATCTTTATGACAATTTTTTCTCTCAGAGAGGTTTTTTGTGTAGCTGTAATTCATACAGATCTCAAGAACGTGGACTTTATATCGAGATAAGTTCTGAGCTTGGTGAAGGTGATGATAAATGGGCTGAAAATGCAGATGATGCATTTTGCGGCTTTTTCGAAAGAACAATAAACTTCGGTTCTTTTGATACTTTGTCTCATGAAGAACATTTTGTGTATCTGATTTACCATGCATTCAAGCACTTTGTCGGAAGTGGTTTTGGTTTGAAACAGTTGTCTGATATATATATGTATATTAAAATGTATCATAGTGAAATGAATTTTACGGTTGTTAAAGAACTGATAAAAAAAATAGGTATAAAATCTTTTGCAGATAATGCTTTTATTGCAATTGAAAAAATCTTTGGTTTTACTGTTGAAAATGATTTTTATACTATTGATAAATCGTTTATTTGTTATGATGGTTTCGTTTCTGATTTGCTTGATGCCGGAGTTTTTGGTAAAAGCACTGAAGACAGATTGCATAGCGCAAGTATTGTGCATAATGCAGTTGCTAATGATGGTAAGAAGAATTATATAAAAACAGTTTTTCCTTCAGTGTCATATATGAAAGAAAAATATCCTGTTCTTAAAAGATTGTTTTTTCTTCTGCCGTTTTTCTGGTTGCTGAGAATTTTTAATTATGTTGCAGATTCTTTGTGGTGTAAAAAATCTTCAGTGTCTCCGTCTGAAAGTGTAAGAATTGCTAATCAACGTCTTGAGTTGATGAAACAAATGGGAATATTATAGTTGGTTGCAAATTGATTTTTGCAATTAACTATTTTTTTTGGCACTCATTGGTGTTGATTGCTGATATTTATTAAAATTGTCATATTTTTTTGAATTTTCTCTTGACATTGGAATAAAATAGTATTATATTATGTATGTAGTTAGCACTCAATAAATGAGAGTGCTAAACAGAAGAGAAGGTGAGGCAATGGAGTTATCCGATAGAAAAAAGAAAATTCTCGCATCTGTTATTGAAAGATACATTCAGACGGGGGAGCCTGTCGGTTCAAAAGTTCTTTGTGAAGGTCTTTCTGTTTCATCTGCTACAATCAGAAATGAGATGTCTGAATTATCTGAATTCGGTTATCTTGAACAGCCTCATACTTCAGCTGGAAGAATACCTTCGCAAAAAGGAATCAGATATTATGTTAACAACCTGATGCCGATATATGAAACAAGTGATTCTGAACTTTTCACTGTTCATAACTTCTTTGATTCATTCGGTGGCGAGCCTGATGATATTCTGAGGGATGCAACAAAGCTTCTTTCTGAGCAGACTGGTTGTGCTGTTGCCGCACTTACACCGTATGATATAAATGCTTTTATCAGGAGAGTTGAACTTGTTCCTCTTGGTGCAAAATCAGCACTTGTTGTTATTCTGATGTCAACCGGTGTTGTAAAAAGCCGCATATGCAGGTGTTCTGAGGAAATTGATTATAACACTGCTGAGTTGTTCTATAATGTTGCAGGTGCTCATTTTGTGGGCAGAACATATGAAGAACTGACTGTTGCAAAACTTCAGACGATTGTTGCTTCTCTTGGTGGAAAAGCTTTGCAGATGATTCCTTTGCTTATAGTTCTTGCAGACCTTGCTAATGAAGCGTCACAGCTTAATGTCATTATTGATGGTCAGTCCAAATTATTTTCTTTCAGGGAACTTGAGAGTGATGTTTACAGGATTTTTGAGCACTTCAAACATACATCGTTCTTGTCGGAAATAATTCACGGTGGTAAAGATGAACTCAATGTCCTTATCGGCAGAGAGAGTATGAACAGAGCTTTTGAAAATGTAAGCATAATCAGTCATAAATATTGCGTAAGTGGTAAAGATGTCGGCTCTATTGCCGTTTTAGGTCCTTTGAGAATGGATTATTCTAGAATTATTTCTAATCTTAAAAATGTTACACAATCAGTCAGCAGAGTTCTTACTGAATTGACTGAAGAATAAATGAGGTATAGTGATGTCAAAGAAGTATGATAAAGAATTAAAAGAAAATCAGGCAGCTGAAACCGAAACAACTGAAACTATTGATGCTTCAGCGGATAAACTTCAGAAAGAATATGATGAACTCAATGACCGTTATATGAGAACTCTTGCCGAATATGATAATTTCAGAAAGCGTTCACAGAAAGACATTGAATCACGCGTTTCTTATACAAAAACAGATATTCTCTCAAAGATTCTTCCTGTAATTGATAATTTTGAGCGTGCGGCATTCAATGCTGATGCTGATTTTGATGGTTACAAAAAGGGAATAGAAATGACTGTAAACCAGTTCATTGAAATTCTTAAAGGTCTTGGTGTTGAATCATTCGGTGAAGTCGGTGAAGAATTTGACCCCAACTTCCACAATGGTGTAATGCATATTGATGATGAATCTCTCGGTGAAAATGTTATTGCTGATGTCTTTATGAAAGGCTATAAAATCGGTGATAAGGTTATCCGTCCCGCAACAGTAAAAGTTGCAAACTAAATTAAGGTTATTATTAAATAATATATAAACTTTTTCTATTAAAGGAGAAATATAATTATGGCTAAAGTTATAGGTATTGACTTAGGTACAACAAACTCTTGTGTTGCTGTTATTGAAGGCGGCGAACCCGTTGTTATCGCTAACGCAGAAGGTGCAAGAACAACACCCTCTGTTGTTGCATTCGGCAAGACAGGTGAAAGAATGGTAGGTCAGGTAGCAAAGAGACAGGCTATCACAAACCCCGATAATACAGTTGCTTCAATCAAGCGTCAGATGGGTTCAGATTATCATGTTACTCTTAATGATAAGAAATTTACTCCTCAGGAAGTTTCAGCAATGATTCTTCAGAAGCTTAAGGCAGATGCTGAAAGCTATCTCGGCACAACTGTTACAGAAGCAGTTATCACAGTTCCCGCATATTTCACAGACTCACAGCGTCAGGCAACTAAGGATGCAGGTAAAATTGCAGGTCTTGATGTAAAGAGAATTATCACCGAACCTACTGCTGCAGCTCTTGCATACGGTATTGATAAGGAAACAGAACAGAAAGTTATGGTTTACGACCTTGGCGGCGGTACATTCGACGTTTCAATCATTGAAATGGGTGACGGTGTTCAGGAAGTTCTTGCAACAGCAGGTAACAACCGCCTTGGCGGTGACGATTTTGACCAGAGAGTTATCAACTGGCTTGCTACGGAATTCCACAAGGAGCAGGGTGTTGATCTCAGAGGCGACAAAATGGCTATGCAGAGACTTAAGGAAGCTGCAGAAAAGGCTAAGATCGAGCTTTCAGGTGTTACAACATCACAGATCAGCCTTCCTTTCATCACCGCAGATGCAACAGGTCCTAAGCACCTTGAAATGACTCTTACAAGAGCAAAGTTCAATGAACTCACAGCAGACCTTGTAGAAGCTACAATGGGTCCCGTTCGTCAGGCTATTTCAGACTCAGGTCTCAAGATTTCAGAAATTGATAAAGTTCTTATGGTTGGTGGTTCTTCAAGAATTCCCGCTGTTCAGGAAGCTATCAAGTCATTCACAGGTAAGGATCCTTTCAAGGGTATCAATCCTGATGAATGTGTAGCTATCGGTGCTGCTATTCAGGGCGGTGTGCTTGGCGGCGACGTTAAGGGACTTCTTCTTCTCGACGTTACACCTCTTTCACTCGGTATTGAGACACTTGGCGGTGTATGCACAAAGATTATTGAAAGAAATACAACTATTCCCACAAAAAAGAGTCAGATTTTCTCAACTGCTGCTGATAATCAGACATCTGTAGAAGTTCACGTACTTCAGGGTGAGAGAGAATTTGCAAGAGATAACAAGACTCTCGGTAATTTCCATCTTGACGGTATTATGCCTGCAAGAAGAGGAGTTCCTCAGATTGAAGTAACATTCGATATTGACGCTAACGGTATTGTTCACGTTTCAGCTAAGGACCTCGGTACAGGTAAGGAGCAGTCAATTTCTATCACTTCTTCAACTAATATGTCTAAGGAAGATATTGAAAAGGCAGTTAATGAAGCTGCTCAGTATGCTGAAGAAGACAAGAAGAGAAAAGAAGAAATCGATATCAGAAATGCTGCTGATCAGATGGTATTTGAAGCAGAAAAGATTGTTAGCGAAAATGGCGATAAGTTCTCAGATGATGAAAAGAAATCTGTAAATGACAAGATTGATGCACTCAGAGAGGCTCTCAAGGGGCAGGATATCGATCTTATTAAACAGCGTCAGGATGAACTTCAGAAAGATTTCTATGCTCTTTCTGAAAAAATGTATAAGGCTGCTCAGGAAGCTGCAGGTGCACAGGGGTTTGATCCCTCACAGGCAGGCGGATTCGGCGGTAACCAGGCTCCCGGTGCTGATGGTTACTATGATGCTCCTTTCACAGATGTTGATGAATAATTAATTAAAGGCATTCCCCGTCATAAGACGGGGCTATGCTGTATTTTGTGAAGGAGAAACACTATGGCAGATAAAAGAGATTTTTATGAAGTCCTCGGTGTAGAGAAGTCTGCATCTGATGATGAAATAAAAAAAGCATACAGAAAAAAAGCTAAACAGTATCACCCTGACCTGAATCCCGGTGACAAAGAAGCTGAAGCTAAATTCAAAGAAGCTAATGAAGCTTACGAAGTACTTTCAGACCCCGATAAAAAGTCAAAATATGACCGTTACGGCCACGCAGGTGTTGATCCTAATTACGGTGCAGGTGCAGGCGGTGGCTTCGGTGGCGGTTTTGGCGGAATGGATTTTGACCTTGGTGATATATTCTCTTCATTCTTCGGCGGTGGTTTTGGTGGCGGAAGTCAGAGAGTGAATCCTAATGCACCTCAGCGTGGCAGTGATATTCAGACAGGTGTAACAATTTCTTTTGAAGAAGCTGCAAAAGGTTGCAAACGTACTATTGATATTCAGAGAATTGAAGTTTGTGATGAATGTAGCGGTACTGGTGCAGCTAAAGGTACATCAACTCAGACTTGTCCTGAATGTAATGGCAGAGGTCAGGTAACTGCACAGCAGAGAACACCTTTCGGTATTATTCAGACAAACAAAGCTTGTCCTCGTTGTCAGGGCAAAGGTACAATCATTCCCACACCTTGTTCCAAGTGTAAAGGTCACGGACGAATCAGAAGAACTGTTAAGCAGGATATTAATATTCCTGCAGGTATTGATGACGGTCAGGTATTTAATGTCCGTGGTCAGGGTAACAGAGGTGTTAATGGTGGTCCCTCTGGTGATCTTCGCGTAGGCGTTAATGTGCGTCCTCATCCTTTTTTTGAACGTGATGGCTATAACGTATGGTGCGAAGTAAATATCACTTTTGCTCAGGCAGCTCTCGGTGATGAACTTATGGTTCCCACTCTTGACGGTAAAGTTAAATATTCAATTCCTGCAGGTACTCAGCCGGGTGATATTTTCAAACTTAAGGACAGAGGTATCCCCAATGTCAATGGCAGAGGAAGAGGCGATCAGCTTGTAAAGATCGTTGTTGATATTCCTAAGAAGCTTACTGAAAGACAGAAAGAGCTTATTAAAGAGCTTAATAATGAACTAGGCGGAAAAGCTCCTTTTTCAGCAAATAATACCCCTGGTGAAAATGAAGATAAAAAAGGCTTTTTCGGTAAGAAGAAAAAATAATCAAACATAAAAAAAGAACCGTAAGACAAATCTTACGGTCTTTTTTTTTGTTTTATCATTTATTCTTGATGTGAACATCCATCTGAGGAAACGGAATTTCAATTTTCTTTTCATCAAACAGTTTTTTGATTCTTTCTGTTAAGCTGAATTTAACATCCCAGTAATCAGATGTATCACACCATATTCTGAGCTGATATGTAACTGCGCTGTCATCAAATGATGATATAACAGCTATTGGCGCAGGCGCAATATGCACTTTTTCATTTTCTGCAGCAGCTTCAAGAAGAGTCTTCTTGACTTTATCTGAATCTTCTGAATAAGCTGCTGAAATGCTGATGTCTACACGTCTTGTGGTGAATGCATTATAGTCAATGAGAGCACTGTCAGAAACTTTACTGTTGGGAATAACGATGATTTTGTTATCAGGAGTGATAATCTTGGTATAGAATATGTTGATAGATTTAACTGTACCTTCAAATTCACCTGTTTTTATGAAATCACCGACTACAAACGGCTTGAAAACAGTCAGAATGAATCCGCCTGCGATGTTTGACAAACTTCCCTGAAGTGCGAGGCCTATAGCAAGACCGCAAGATCCAAGCACAGCAACCATTGATGTCATTGGTACACCGAGTATAGCCGCAACAGTTATAATAAGTGTAATCTTGAGCACAATCGTAAGTGCACTGTTGATAAAAGATCTTGCTGTTGGTTCAACTTTTGCCAGAATCTTTCCCTTTTTCATTTTCTTTGAAAGTATATTTATAAGTTTCCAGCCTGCAATCAGAAGAACTAAAGAGAAAATCAGATTAATTCCTGCATCTGCAAGGTATTCAGCGATTTTTGAAATAACTGTGTCAAAAATCTTACCGGCATTGCTTATGTTCTCGCTGACATTAGATAAATCAATATCGCTTAATTCCATTTCTGCTGCTGTTTCTGTAATTGTCATGATTTTTTACCTCAATAATAAACTTTAATTGTCTTGATTTCGAATGGTCTGAATGTTACATTCATATTTTCAAGCGTTTCAATTGTTTCTTCAAGCATGTTTGTAGTTTCACATTTTACTGCATTGGGGAAATTAAGAACAGTATTTGTTCTTGTACCTTCTGCTTCGTAGAGACGAACAATAAATGCTTTCTGAGCATCTTCGCAAGGCTTGATAGCTTCAACGATTATGTTCTCAGCGTCTGTTGTAACGGGACAAAGCATCTCATATGTGCCCTGTGCGCTCATTACAGGCATATTAAGTTCATAGGAAGGTCTTATTACATCTTTAGAATTAAAACCGCTTGAGTGGGGCAGGAGAGAGTATGTGCATTTGTGGATACCGTCATGATCACCCATTCTGTCAGGGTGTGTGCCGCCTTTGTGCAGTGAGAGACGTATATTTCCGCCTTCAACAGTAATACCGTATTTGCAGTCGTTGAGAATAGTTACACCGTATTTTGTTTCAGAAAGGTCTGTGTATTTGTGATTTACAACTTCAAACTTTGCTTCCTCGATAGAATTATTTCTTGTTGTAGGTCTCTTTACATTACCAAACTGAATTTCGTGTCTTGCAAAGTCTTCATTGATGTTGGTATCAAATGCAGCTTTGAGAAGTCTATGGTTGTCCTGCCAATCAATGTTTGTGTCAAAACGGATTTCTTTTGTGTCTGCAAAAATGAACATATCCTGTATAATTGTTGACTTCTGAGAAATTCTGTATTCTGAACGGATAATGTGAGCAACAGCACCGGTTGATATGATTTCCCTTGAAACAAGAGTTGATGCATCATTGTATTTACACTGAACATCTACATCAATATCCCAGTTGTCCCAAAGATTAGGCACATCTTCAGCCATAAGGAATGTGTTAAGGTTATAACCGTCACCGATAATTTCTCTGTTTGCTGCTTTGTCGATGTATGAATTGATTGTTCCGTTGTCGGCAAAGCTGATTTTTGCAAGAGGAGTCTCAATTGTGTTATTTTCTGCTGTAAATGCAGATACGTTTTCGGGCTTTCCGTTTTTCAGTGAATAAGTAACAGATGAGAAAGCTGGAATTGTGATTCCGCTGATAATAAGCTTTTCTGCACCGTCTAAATCAGTATAAAGCTGTTGTCTGCAATCTGCATCAACTATCTTACCGTTATAATCAGTAAAAATTGCATCATTTCTGTCAAATGAAAGAGTATTGATGAATGTGATCTTGTCTGTATCATCTTTATTGATGATAGATTTTATCTGTTCATTGGCATCTTTGATGAGTTTGTGTGTCTGCTCTCTGCTTTCCTTGTGTGCCCTGTGAATACATGTGCCTGGAAGAATATCATGGAACTGATTTATAAGAAGTGATTCATAAAGAGGTGCAATCTTTTCTTCTGAAGCAGCTGTTTTATTCTTTACTGCTTCATTTACTGTGAGTATTTCAAGCTCACGGAGTGCTATTTCAGATTTTCTGTTATTTCTTTTAATTGTATGCTGATTTGTGAGGGTACCTCTGTGAAGCTCAAGATAAAGCTCACCCTTATAAGTATTGGGATTTACTGCTGTTGCTTCAAGGTCTTTCATGAAATCGCTTACTGTCATATGTTTTGATTTGCCGACACCGTCAAGATCAGCAATTCTCTTTGCGTTTTCAATCATTTCAAATGAAGGACCGCCGCCACCGTCACCAAAACCGTAAGCAATAAATCGTTTATTTGAAACACTTTTCTGTCTTATCCAGTCTTTAGTTTCGCGTATTGTTGATTTTACATCTGGATTAAGATGTGTTCTGTTGAAGTGTGTGAGCACACTTGTGCCGTCAAGACCAACCCAGTTGAATGTTTCATAGGGGAAGTCATTAGTATCATTCCATGACATTTTTGTGGTGAGGAAATAGTTGATTCCGCAACCTTTCATTATCTGAGGAATTGCAGCGGAGTAACCAAATGTGTCAGGAAGCCAAAAACAATCTGAAACATAATCAAAATATTTCTTTGTGAATCTCTGTCCCCAAAGGAACTGACGTATCATAGATTCACCAGATGTGATGTTGCAGTCGCATTCAACCCATACACCGCCATTTGGTTCATATCTGCCTTCACGGACTTTATCCTGAATTCTTTCAAAGAGTTCAGGATAATTTTTTCTTATCATATCGCTGTGACATGCTGAGCTCTGAACGAACATATACTCAGGATATTGCTCCATAAGGGCAAGTGCATTTGCATATGTTCTTGTGACCTTTTTTTCTGTTTCACCTACATGCCATAACCATGCTGTGTCCATATGTGAATGACCGATTAGACCGATAAAAGGGGCTGAATCCTGAGATTTCATTTTGAGAACTTTTTTAAGGTCTGATGCAGAAGCTCTGATTCCTTTTATGAATGTTTCATAATCGCAATCTTCAAGAAGATAGTGTACTTTTTTGTGAACATCATAAAGAGCATTAACTGCAAAGCCTTTCATGAAATTGTCATCAGGAAGCGCCTGTGCAAGCTGTAATACTGCAAGAAGATCAAAATAATATTCCTGAATTTCAGTATTCTTTGTGCAGATATCTGCTCCGTTATAGATGAAATTGTAATCTTTGATTGTTATATTTTCACAAGGGTGGTTGCCGGGGTTGTCGTGTCCGCCGTAATATTCGATGATAATATTAAGTTCATCACCGCACACGGCATTCTTTTTAACCATATCGCAATAATGGTTACCGTGACCTGTATATGCAATTTTTGTTGCAAAAGTACCCATAGTTCTTCCGTTGACAAACAGAAGGGCTTCATACCCCTGCATATGAGGCTTTATGAATAAATCTTTGCCATCAAGGTTTGCGGGTACTGTATATTTACCTTTGTACCAGCAGTATGAATCCTTGCCGTACCAGGAAAAACCTTTTTCAACAGGAGTGAAATTGTCATCTGACGGAATATCATGAAGTCTGTCTGATGTAACAAATGCGGAAAAATCAACTTCATCAACCTTTTCAAAAATCATAGGTTCAATAAGATCTTTGAAACGCTCAATTTTTCCGATAAGTTTTGAAATTTGCGGATTGTTCAACATTTAAGTATCACCTCGTAATAAAACTGAATAAATTATAATATAAATAATTATAATTTGCAATCAATTACAAAAATAATGTTGAAATAATTATAAAAATATGTATAATTGAAGTATGAATATTTATGATTTTGACAACACAATTTATGATGGTGAGAGCTTTTATGATTTCTTTATAGAATATATAAAGGTTAACCCTGCTTTCATCAGATACCTGCCAAAGGTAATTATTGCATTTGCCAAATATAAACTCGGAAAGGTGACTACCCAGCAAATGATGGATGACTATGCACCCATCATTAAAAAGTGTTATTGCGAATATGACAAATGGGAGGAGTTTACAAGCGAATTCTGGGATGGTCATATGGACAGAATAAAGAGTTTTTATAAACAGGTGCAGAAAGAGGATGATCTGATTCTTACAGCCTCTCCGGAGCTTACAATTAAAGAGATTGCGAAGCGTCTGGGGATAAAGAATATTGTCTGCTCAAAAATCGACAATGAAACAGGTCAGGTAACACGAATCTGTATGCGTCAGAACAAAATCAAAGCTCTTAAAGAGGATTTTGGTGATGTTGAGATTGATGATTTTTACACAGATTCCATTAAAAATGACGGTTTCTTTGCTGAATATGCAAAACGAGTGTTTCTTGTCAAAGGTGATAAGATAACACAGATAAAATAACATTAAAAAATAATTAAATGAGCTGTAAAGTTTGATGCTTTACAGCTCATTTTGTGCATATTTGGTTTGAAAATTTATTTTACTTTACATGCAATATTCACTGATATGGTGTATAGTTGACGGCTTTACAGTGTGTAAAACCTGTTCAAAAATGTTCAAAAGTCTGAAGAAAATGTTTATAAATGTTCAAAAATGTGCATAAAACGTAAGGTGATAGACCTTTACTGTTCAAAAGTTTTTGGATGTTATGTGTGTGATTAAAACACGCTTTATACAATGTCACCTTAATGTAAAATGTCACCTTTTTTGATCTTTTCAAATATTTCGACAATTTTGAACTTAATTCTGTATCGTCCGTCATCTGTTATTATTTTAGTTTGAGTGTCTGAAAAAGTTAAATTAATATCTGAATTCTCAGTTGCTGCAGGCAGACAAATGGCAGGAAACATAATACACCACCAATTCTGGCCTTTTCCTTCTCCCAATACAATTTTTAGTGCAAGATAGTTGCCTGCTGGTAGTGTGATATTGTTGTCATAAACTCTTGTGTCAAAATATTCTGTTGTAAGCTCTGCAGTTGCTTCATAGGTTTCACCATTGATATTAATGACCTTTTTTGCAGTTGAAATCATATTGTCTATATTGGGGGTAATTTCAGCGATTGCGTTATCAATGGTAACGCTTCCGTCAAAAATCGCTGCTCCTTCCTTAAGCACTGCATCACGCACTTTTAATTTGATGTCCTGATCTTTTGCTGAGTCTGAATTAGCAATTACGTGCAATCGTATTACATTGCTGCGTATTTCATTGCAGTTGTATGAAAATGCAGATAAATTAAATGTGATGAGAAATAATAAACCTGAAATTATTCCGATAATCAGATGTGATGTTCTTTTCATAAAATCTCCTTAAAAAATACCGTTCATTGGTTTAATAATGAACGGTAAAAACAGATTTTATTCAGTTATAAATTCAATACTTTTTTCTACAGGCTTTGTTATAAAAGTTTCGTTATATTTTTCTTTAAGATCTTTGTAACATACTTTAGCATCTTTCTCATTCTCGAAAACAGAGAAAACTGCTGCACCGCTACCTGTCATCATTGCAAGTTTTGCGTTATTGTTACGCATGATTGCTTTGATTTTAACTCTGTCTGCAATTTCAACTACTTGCTCAAAAACATTTGCGGCTTTTTTGCACATCTTATCAAGATCTTTCTGTGTAGCGGCAAAAACGAAACCTTCATTGTCAGGATGTCTTATCCATTCTGCGGCGTCATAATTTGCATAAGCCTCCTGAGTTGATACTCCCTGGTTAGGTTTTGAAACAAGAATATGACATTCCGGTAAAGAGGGAAGCGGTGCCATTACTTCACCTATATTCATACAAAGTTTTGTACCGCCTGATATGCAGAAAGGTACGTCTGCACCTACTTTAGTGCCTATACTACATAATGCTTCTTCGCATAGGTTTGTGTTCAGAAGATAATCAAGAGCTTTTATTACTGCTGCAGCGTCTGCGCTTCCGCCGGCCATTCCGGCTTGTGACGGTATATTCTTTTCAATGTGAATTTTAACGCCGGTTGTAGCATCATTTATATATTCAAGAAAACGTACTGCAGCTTTCCAGGCAGTATTTTTATTATCAATCGGCATTGTTTTGTCAGTACAGGATAATTCTATTTTTCCTGTACCTGTTGTTTCAACCGTAACAACATCATAGATGCCGACAGATTGCATAACTGTAAAAATACTGTGATACCCGTTTTCAAGTATAGCTGTAAGGTCAAGTAAAAGGTTGATTTTTGCAGCGGCTTTAACTGAAATTTTCATTGCAGTTTCCATCCTTAGATAATTATTTATATTTATTGTATATTGTTTTTTATTTTTTTTCAATATTTTTTTCATAAATTATTGTAAACAGCAGAACTTTATGTTAACATATAGCAGGTGAATTTTATGGAAAATTTTAAGAATATTATTGATACGCACGCACATACTGATAACTCTTTTGACGGGAATCATTCTCCTGTTTATATGTGTGAGGCAGCTTGCAACAAAGGATTAAAGGCTCTTGCATTTACTGATCATTGCGAAGTGGATGCATTCAATGCTGATGGTGAGCGAAATGTAAGACAAGCGTTTTTTGAAATTGCAAAAGCTAAAAGTGCTTTTACAGGTAAACTTCTAGTGCTTAACGGTATTGAGCTCGGTCAGCCTGCTTATGATATTGAAACAGCAGAAAAAATTCTTGCTTCCCAGAAGTTTGATGTCGTAATTGGCTCTGTTCACAATCTCAGAAACAGACAGGACTTCTATTATATTGAAGATTTTACAGGAATTGATATAAAATCAACTCTTGAAGAATATTTTAATGAGCTTCTGATTATGCTTGAATGGGGTAACTTTGATATTCTTGCGCATCTTACATATCCTTTCAGATATCTCTACTCAAGAAATAATATCAGGGTTGATATCAATGGCTATAAAACTCTTGTTGATCAGATACTCAGTCTTGCTGCTGAGAAGAACATTTCTCTTGAAATAAATGCAGCAGGTCTCAGACAGCCTATAAACAGACTTTCTCCTGAGTTTGATACTGTAAAGAGATTCAAAGAACTTGGCGGCAAATATGTTTCTGTCGGCTCAGATGCTCATTTTGCTCAGCACATAGCTGTCGGCATCAAAGATGCAATGAAGGTTGCAAAGGAAGCTGGATTTGATTGCGTAACACTTTTCCAGAAGAGACAGCCTGTTGAAATTCCTATTTTATAATGGAGATGAACTATTTTTGTTTGAAGCTGATAAATATTTAGATAAAGTTAAACGTATTCATTTTATCGGTATCGGCGGCTCAGGTATGTGTCCTCTTGCTGAAATTCTTCATTCCAAGGGATATGTTCTTTCAGGGTCAGATAATAATGAAACCGATACACTTGCAAGAATCAGAAATCTCGGCATTGATGTAAAACTCGGTCAGTGTGCAGAGAATATTGATGGCGCAGAAATGATTGTATATACAGCAGCTATCATGAGTGATAACCCTGAACTTATTGCTGCCAAGAATAGCGGTATTCCTACTTTTGAGCGTTCCAAACTTCTTGGTGCTGTATCACGCAAGTTCGGTAAATGTGTTGGTATTGCAGGTACACATGGTAAAACAACAACAACATCAATGCTCACTCAGGTGCTTATAAATGCAGGTGCAGATCCGTCTGCTGTTATCGGTGGAAGATTGCCTATGACCGGAACAAACGGTATCAACGGCAATTCAGAGCTGTTTGTTTGTGAAGCTTGTGAATATTCAAATACATTCCTTGAGCTTTCTCCTTCTTGCAGTGTTATTCTTAATATTGATGAAGACCATATGGAATTCTTCAAAACTATGGATAACCTGAAGGAATCTTTCAGAAAATTCTGCAATCTCAGCAAAACAGTTATTTATAATGGTGATGACAAGCATACAAATAATGTTGTTGAGATGCTTGAAGAGAAAGAACTTGTTTCTTTTGGCATTGGCAAATCAAATGATTGGTATGCCGATGATATAATTATGAATAAAGGTGCATATCCTGAATTTGATATTTATTTCAAGGGTGTCAGACAGGGCAGAGCTGTTCTCAATGTGCCCGGCAATCATAATGTTCTCAATTCACTTGCTGCAGTTGCTTCTGCAGTATATTCAGGTGTAGCTGCAGAAACAGCAATAAGTCTTCTTTCTGATTTTACCGGTGCAGGCAGACGTTTTGAGAAACTTGCAGAAGTGAACGGAATAGATATTGTTGATGACTATGCTCATCATCCTGCAGAGCTTAAAGTGACGCTTGAAGCTGCAAAGCGAATGGAATACAAAAAAGTTATTGCTGTTTTTCAACCTTTCACATATTCCAGAACAGCAATGCTTCTCGATGATTTTGCTGATGTTCTCAAAATTGCAGACAAGGTTGTTATGACGGAAATTATGGGTTCACGTGAGAAAAACACCTATAATATTTACACTAAAGATCTTGCTGATAAAATACCCGGCAGTGAATGGTATAATACATTTGAAGAAGTTGCTGCAAGAGCATATGAACTTGCTGAAGATGGGGATATGATTATTACTCTCGGTTGCGGTGATGTTTATAAAATTGCAAAAATGATAATTAAAAACAATTCATAATATAAATGGTCGATGAGATAACCTCACCGACCATTTTTTTATTCTGATTCTGTTGGCAATATAACTTTCGCTTTGAATAAATCTCCGTCAATACTCAGTTCAAGATTGCCGTTTTGTAAAATACACAGATCTTTAGCAATTGATAAGCCAAGACCGTTGCCGTCTTTGCTTCTTGATTTGTCACCGCGAACAAATCTTTCTGTCAACTCTTCAGGCGAGATATTCAACGGTTCGCTTGATATGTTCTTAATTTCAAAAACACTGTAGCCATTCTCTCTGTAAACGGAAATATATATTCTTGTGCCTGTAGCAGAATATTTTTTTGCATTACTGAGAAGGTTTGAAAGAATTCTGTATGTTTTTGAACCGTCTGCAAATACAGAGGGTGCTGTCTCGGGTTCATTGAAAATAATTTCATTACCGTTTTTCTCAATTTCAGGTGAAAATTCTGCAATAACCTGAATTGCGAGTTCTGATAAATTGAGCATACTTGCATTTATTGTAACATTTCCTGATGAAACCTTTGACGCTTCAATCAGGTCTTCAATAAGTCTTTTTAGCTTGATTGACTGATTGTGAATGACACCGATATATTTTTTTGCTGTTTCGTCTTCTATGTTGCAATTGTTAAGCAGGTCTGAATATGATATCAGAGATGTCAGAGGAGTTTTGAGGTCGTGTGAAACATTAGTGATAAGCTCTGTTTTCATCTGTTCATCACGCACAGCTTTCTCTATTGCTTCATCAAGAGCATCTTTTGTATTTGTCAGATTTGATGCAAGAATATTGAGAGATTCGGGAATGTTTTTGCTGTTGAAGGTTACAGATTCATGTCTGCATGATGCATCAATGATTTTATCAAGATTGATGAAGTATTCTGACAGCAGAATAATGCATACGCAGTTGAATGCTATAAACAAAACAACCGCTATAATGGTCAGCATCGGTTCATACATATGCATAGTTAATATATAGATGCTCAGTGCAAGTATTGAATTTATCGAGAAATAACCTGCAGTAAGCCATATTATTGATTTCTGCATTTTTTTAGGTTTATATCTGAATACAGAGAAAGATTTTTTAAGTCCTGAAAGAATTCTTCTGTGCATTCTTTTTATAGCTGAAACAACTTTTCTTATCAGCATATTTGCAGTATATTTTTGTCCTGATTTGATTGTTCTGACTGTAGAAGAAAACCATTCTGTGAAAATCAGAAAGACAATTGTGAAGTATGCCGCAATAGAAGTGGGACCATAAATATAATATAGTTTATTGTATGCTTCAGAAGTACTTTCAAGTGCAAGTATTGAAATAAAAATGCCTATATATGTCAGAAATGCTATGCTGCCGAGTGATATGAGCATATGAATATCTGAAGGTAATTTATCTATGAATGCAAATGTGCAATGATCTACATTATTTTTATGTCCGCAGAGACACAGTAATACTACAAAGAAAACGAGTGACAATAAAAGTGAAGCTGCTGCATATGTTATTGTTTCTGTTGCAGGATTATCAAGCATATTCATATATGCGGAATACATAAATGAATATGTATCTTTTGTGTTGTAAAGTAAATCTTCGTCAATATAAACGTATATTCTGCAGCCTTTTATGTCTGACAATGCATCTGTAGCTACATTTTTCATTCTTTCAGACAATGCTGAATGTCTGAATCCTGATTCATCAAGGCATAAATAAACAGGTGATGAAGAATAACTGTTTATAAATTTGGTTTCAGTTGCATTCTCTTCGTTTGTCAGATGATTTCCTGCGTCATCAATTATGAAATATTTGAGAACTTTAAGATTTTCAAGCACATCTACAGAATTATAATAATGACTCTCAGCATTACTGACTTCTGTGCTGTTGATATCTAAGTACTGCGAAAGGAATAGTGTTTTTATTTCATTTTTGCCAAGATTATAACCATCAGTATTAGAGAAATTGATTATGCAATAACCATAATTTGGGCTTATGTATAATGTGTATGAATAATGAAATTCAGTTTCTGTGAATGCTGATTGTCTGACAAGTATGGAATAGTCAAGAAATTCAAGTCCCTCACAACTTTCAAGAACTTTTTTTGCAGTTTCAACATTTCTAGGAATCGGATTACCGTTTTTATCAGTAAGTGGTTCACTGTTTGTTTGTGCTGTTGCAGGTTCAGGAATATCAACCGCATCTGCAGTATATTCATAATTGAAGTATGATTCATCATAATTTTCTACTGCATACTTCAGCTCATTTTTGATTATTTCGGCCTTTTTATTCAGATAAATATCAACAACTTCATCTACTACAGCATCTTTATTTGCTTCAAAAACATTTGCGACTGTATCTACATTTCCGATTGATATTTCTCTTAAGTGATACAAATCTGTAGTAAGCTTTGTATTGAATCCCTGTGATGAATAGAATTCAGGAATTGTATTTCCGAAATATTCTTCAAAACCATATATTTCTGATGCCATAATTACTGTTGCTGTATTGAAAATAAAGCAGAAAAAGAATATGGCAGAGAAGAGAAGGCATAGCGCTTTTGTTAATAATGAATATTTATATTTTGTCAATTTTGTAGCCAAGGCCCCACACCACCTTCAGATATTTCGGTTCTTTTGGGTTTATTTCTATTTTTTCTCTGATGTTTCTTATATGTACTGTTACCGTTTTTTCGGTATGAAAAGCAACTTCATTCCATACGGTTTCATAAATCTGTGTGCTGGACAAAACCTTTCCCATATTTAGCATCAGATATTCAAGAATATTGAATTCCCTTGCTGTAAGTTTAACTTCGTCACCGTCAACGGTCACTATTTTACTGTCACGGTTCAATTCAAGACCGCCTGTGACCAAACTGTTTGCACTTTTCTGCATACTTCCCAGAGTGCTGTATCTTCTTATCTGAGATTTTACTCTTGCAACAAGTTCAAGAGGATTGAAAGGTTTTGTGACATAATCATCAGCACCGAAACTCAGACCTGTGATTTTGTCTGTATCTTCACTTTTTGCGGATAACAGAATAATAGGGAAGTTGTATTTTTCTCTTATAATGATTGTAGTTTTAAGACCATCAAGTCTCGGCATCATTATATCAAGAATGAGACAGTGTATCTCATTGTTTTTAATTATTTCAAGAGCTTCAACACCGTCTTTTGCAGTCAGTATTTCATATCCCTCATTTTTCAGATATATACAGACAGATTCAAGAATTGCTTCATCATCGTCACATACAAGAATTTTATACATAATACCCTCCAAAATAAAGACCGTGATTTTATGATATCACGGTCTTCTAAATCTGCGGTAATGAAAATATTAAGAAAAAGTAAAGAATTATACCAATCTGCCGATACAATAATCATCTGATGCTTCCGTGATATAAACATCTTTTATCTCATTTGTGAGATTTTTGGCAGTCAATACTTTTACGGGAGTATAATTTTTTGTGTATCCGCACTGATAAGCGCCTTTCGGAGTTTCAAACAGTACCGAGAATACTTTATCTGTATTTCGTGTGAAGTTTTGTGCTCTGATTTCTTCGCAAATCTTACCGAGTGCAGCTGCACGTCCTGATTTAATACTGTTGGGAAGCTGTGAATCCATTTTTGCGGCTTTTGTTCCTTCTCTCACTGAATATGGAAAAACATGAACCTTGTCAAATTCAATATTTTTTACGAACGCCACGGTTGTATTGAATTCATCTTCTGTTTCACCGGGGAAACCTGTTATTATATCAGTTGTAATCGAAACATCTTCAAAAGTGCTTCTGAGATTTTCAACAAGTTCTTTGTATTCAGCTGCTGTGTAATGACGGTTCATACGCTTGAGAACAGTGTCACAACCGCTCTGAAGAGAAATGTGAAACTGAGGGCAGAATTTGCCGCATTTTGCAAATACGTCCATCATTTCCTTTGTTATGTGATCAGGTTCGAGTGAACCGAGACGTATTCTTTCAATACCGTCTGTTTCTTCAGCCGCTACAACGGCGTCAGCAAGTGTATATCCTATTTCTTTGCCGTATGCGGAAAGATTTATCCCGACAAACACAACCTCTTTGAAACCACCGGCAGCAAGATTATTCAGTTCATTTTTGATATCCTCAAGTGACTTTGATCGCGAGCGTCCTCTTGCATATGGAATAGCGCAATATGTACAGAATCTGTTACACCCGTCCTGGATTTTAACAAATGCTCTTGTGTGTCCCTCGAATTCATTTATAATTCCGCCATTATATGTAATTTCATTTGTATGCTGCTTTATATCAACAATGCAATTCTTTGATTTCTGTTCTCTTAGTCTGTTTATATCTTTAATAATACTTTTGTTATTGTTGTTGCCGAGAATAATATCTGCAAAGTCTGATAATTCTATTGCTTCATCAGGAAAAGCCTGCGGAACACAACCTGTCAGAATAACAATCGAATCGGGATTTTTTGTTTTGAAATGTCTTACAGCCTGACGTGTTTTTCTGTTACTTTCTGCAGTAACTGTGCATGAATTGACGATATATACGTCTGCACTCTGTTTTGAGTCTGTAATTTCATAACCGTTTTGTTTGAGGAGTTCAGCAATTTCCTCTGATTCATACTGATTAACTTTACAACCAAGTGTAAAAAACGCAGCTTTCATATTATCACTTCCATTTTATATTATATATATGTATAAATGAAAAATCAAGCATATAATAATTTGCCGAAGAATATAAATTAGCAATATTCGGACAAATCAGAAAGGGGATCAAGATGAAAAAGTTTGTTTGTTATATAATGATGTTAGCCGTTGCTGTTTTTGGAAGTATTGATTGTTTTGCAGTAAATATGTCTGTTGAAGATGTTGAAATGATAGCATATGAGACGGATTTGTCATCAATATCAGATGCTGCTGTGATAATAGATACAAAACTGAATGTCAATGCAAAGGCTGTTGTGCTTATGGAAAAAACAACGGGTAAAGTTTTGTATTCTGAAAATGAGCATGAAAGGCTTTATCCTGCATCAGTAACAAAAATTATGTCCATACTTCTTGTGTGTGAGGCTATTGAATCAGGTAAAATTAATCTCAGTGATGTTGTTGTATGTTCTGAAAATGCTGCATCAAAAGGCGGATCTCAGATCTGGCTTGAGTCAGGTGAATCAATGACTGTAGAGGAATTATTAAAAGCCACCTGCGTTTACAGTGCCAATGATGCGTGTACATTGCTTGGAGAATACGTTGCAGGCAGTGAAACATCTTTTAATGAATTGATGAATACAAGAGCAGCTGAACTCGGTATGGCTGATACGCATTTTGATAATTGCACAGGTCTTGATGATACATCTGATACGCATCTTACAAGTGCATATGATGTTGCAGTAATGTCAAAAGCATTGCTGAAATATGAGTTTATAAAAGATTATACAACAATATGGATGGATTCATTGCGTGACGGTGAAACTGAGCTTGTAAATACAAATAAACTTGTCAGGAACTATAACGGAATTACAGGTTTGAAAACAGGAACTACGGAAAAGGCCGGGTGCTGCGTATCCGCAACAGCAGAAAGAGACTCAATGGAACTTATTGCTGTTGTGATGGGTAGTGATAACAGTAAAGATAGATTTGCATCTGCCGAAACATTGCTGGACTGGGGCTTTGCAAATTATGAAATAATAACTCCCCAACCTGAGGGGGTACCTGAACATGTAAATATCTTTTTAGGTGAAAGTGATTTGGTTAATCTGAAATACGATGCAATAAAACCGATTCTAATCAATAAAGGTGACTCAGAGCAGCTAAGTTTTGATATAAATATTCTTCAGGAAATTTATGCTCCTGTAAAATCAGGTGAAAATGTTGGTCATATAGCCATAAAAATCAATGATGAAGTTGTAGCTGAATATCCGATTACGGTTTCCGAAGATGTTCAGGCGTTATCATTTTTCGGTGCAATTAGAAAACTTCTTGTTTCGTTTTCTTGATTTAATAAATTTTTTATAAAAAAATTGTATAATTAGTTCAAATATCTATTGAAAAATATTTTTGTTCATTGTATAATATACAAAATATTTGTTTGTTGGAGAGGCGTTATATGTCAATAAAACTTAATTGTAAGTATCTTGAAAGATTCGTTACAGATTCAGATATTGCAAATGTTGAATCTGAAATCAAAGATGCTTATGAAAAACTTTATTCACAGAAAGCTTCTGCAGAAGGTAATGATTTCCACGGTTGGTTAACTCTTCCTGAAGATTATGATAAAGAAGAGTTCAACAGAATTAAGCTTGCTGCAGAGCGAATCAGAAAAGATTCAGATGTTCTTGTTGTTATCGGTATCGGTGGTTCATATCTCGGTGCCAGAGCGGCAATTGAATTCTGTAAATCAAAAAATTATAATGTATTGGTCAAAGATGCACCAAAGATATTTTTTGTGGGTAACTCATTAAGTCCCACAGAAATTTCAGAAGTGCTTGAAATATGCAAGACTTGTGATTTTTCAGTTAATGTTATTTCAAAGTCAGGCACAACAACCGAACCTGCTATTGCATTCAGAATCTTCAAGGCTCTTCTTGTTGAAAAGTACGGCAAAGAAGAAGCTGCAAAGAGAATTTATGCAACAACAGACAAGGCAAAGGGTACTCTTAAAGAAGTTTCAGACGCAGAAGGCTATGAAACATTTGTTGTACCCGATGATGTTGGTGGCAGATATTCAGTTCTTACAGCTGTTGGTCTTTTGCCCATAGCTGCAGCAGGAATTGACATTGATGCTATTATGACAGGTGCACGTGATGCAATGGCAGAATACGAAAATGCAGATGTCCTTAACAATGTATGTTGCCGTTATGCTGCTATCCGTAACATTCTTCACAGAAACGGAAAGAATGTTGAAATGATGGTAAGCTACGAACCTGATTTCACAATGATGAATGAATGGTTCAAACAGCTCTTCGGCGAAAGTGAAGGTAAGGACAATAAGGGTATTTTCCCCGCATCAGCAATTTATTCAACTGATCTTCATTCTTTGGGACAGTATGTTCAGGAAGGCAGAAGAGAACTTTTTGAAACAGTTGTTGTATTCAATAAGGCAAAATGTGATTTTGTAATTGAAGAAGAAACTGTTGATAATGATGGTCTTAACTTCCTTGCAGGTAAGACAATGTCTTTTGTTAATACAAAGGCATTTGAAGGTACTGTACTTGCACATACAGACGGTGATGTTCCTAACATTGTTCTTGAAGTTGAAAAGATGGATGAGTATAATTTAGGTTATCTGATTTATTTCTTTGAAAAAGCTTGTGCTGTTTCAGGATATATGCTTGGCGTAAATCCTTTCAATCAGCCCGGTGTTGAGAGTTACAAACGCAATATGTTTGCGCTGCTCGGTAAGCCCGGTTATGAAGAAATGGCAGCTCAGCTCGCTGAAAGACTTAACAGTTAACCGTTATTATAAATGTAAAGGAGAAAAAATTATGATTACATTACTTACCGGTACAAAAGGCAGCGGAAAAACAAAGAAGCTCATCGCTCTTATCGATGAGGCAGCTAAGGCTTCAGCAGGTCACGTTATCTGTGTTGAGCAGAAAGACGCTCTCAGATACGATGTTAAGCCCAGCGTAAGACTTGTTTCTACAGATTATTATGATGTAAAAGGCTTTGATGCATTTTACGGTCTTCTCGCAGGTCTTTGCGCAGGTGATCACGATATAACAGACATTCTTGTTGATGCAACTCTCCGTATCGGCTCAAGAGATATGGACGAACTCGCAGCATTCCTTGCAAAGGTTAACAAGCTTTCAGCTGAAGCTGAAGCTAAGTTTACTTTTACAGTTTCAACAGAAACAGAAAATATTCCTGCTTCTGCTCTTGATTTTTGCGAGCTTAAGTAATTAAAAACGGCATAAATTCCTGCCGTATTGAAATTTTCATAAAAAATGGGCGGAAATTTAGTATAATATTTTACTGAAAATATATTGACAAAATATGTTTTTGAATATATAATATTATCCGTTCGTATTATGGAGGGCTTTGCAGATGAAAATTGAACTGCGCCGTTTTTTTGAGAATGATAATATCCGTCAGGATTTTTCTTATTCTTTCAATGCTGAAGACGATCTGATATCATCCGATGTTACAGTTGAAGGTTATGTAAAAGTCGCAACAGGTATTGTTTCATTGTCAGCTGAGGCGGTATTTGCTGTTTCGACGCAGTGTGCAAAGTGCGCTAAAGATGTCAACAAAAAGCTTAAAGTTTCTGTCAGACATTTTCTTATCGACAAACTCAATAATGAGGATAATGATGAATATATCGTTGTAGAGGATATGGTTCTCAATCTTGATGAGCTTATTCTTGAAGATATATATCTTTCATTACCCACAATATTTGTCTGTAAGAATGATTGTAAAGGATTATGTTCCATTTGCGGAGCAGATCTTAACGACGGGCCTTGTAATTGCAAGAAACCTGTAGATCCTCGTCTGGCTGTACTTCAGTCTTTATTGGATGACGAAGAATGATGTGTATATTATTAGGAGGTTTTCGATATGGCAGTACCTGCAAGAAGAGTATCCAGTACAAGAAGAGATAAAAGACGTTCAAACGTATGGAAGATGGAAGCTCCCTCTCTTCAGAAGTGTCCTCAGTGTGGCGAATTCAAGAAGACACACAGAGTTTGTGATAACTGCGGTTATTACAATGGCAGACAGGTTATCAGCGTAGAGGACTGATTTCCTTTACTTTCTTGACATTAAAGGAAGGCGGAGAGGATTATCTTTTCCGCCTTTTTAGTGTTGTTTGCATAGGAGGGTTAAGTCTTGGCTGTTAAGATTCAGAAAGTTAATCCGGATTCACTCTGTGGTAAAAAAGGAATTACCGCGGGGTATGTTTTGTTGTCTGTAAACGGTCACGACATTAACGATGTGCTTGATTACAGATTTTATGCAAATTCAAAGAGGATAAATATCTCGTTTCAGTCTCCCGACGGTGAAATTGTAACTCATCGTCTGAAAAACGAGCTCAATCCTGAAGCTTTAGGATTGGAATTTGAAACATATCTTATGGACAAACACCATTCATGCAAAAATAAATGTATTTTTTGTTTCATTGACCAGATGCCGCACGGAATGCGTAAAAGTCTTTATTTTAAGGATGATGATTCACGTCTTTCATTTTTATTCGGCAATTATGTTACACTCACAAATATGAGTGAAGCTGATATTGACAGAATTATTGAAATGCACATTTCTCCTGTTAATATTTCGGTTCACACAATGAATCCCGAACTTAGAGTTCAGATGATGAAAAATCCTAATTCCGGCAAAGTTTTATCCTATATTTATAAACTTGCCGATGCCGGTATAGAAATCAATGCACAGCTTGTACTTTGTCCCGGTTACAATGATGGAAATGAGCTGCTTTTTTCGCTGACTGAACTCGCAAAAATAGGAAAGTCAATAATTTCCGTTGCTGCTGTTCCTGTAGGTCTGACAAAACACAGAGACGGTCTTTGTGAACTAAAAGGATATGATAAAAACAGTGCTTCTGAAGTTATTGATATGATTGATAAATTCAATTTCTCTCATTATGATGAATTTGGCAGAAACTTCTGTTATGCGGCTGATGAATTCTATCTCAAAGCTGAGAGAAGAATTCCCGATTATGAATATTATGACGATTTCAGACAGCTTGACAATGGTGTCGGACTGTGGCGCGACACAGAAGCTCTGTTTATAGATGCTCTGAGTGAAATTAACACTAGTTCTGACGAGAAAGTAGCTCTTATTACTGGTGTTGCAGCATCACCTCTGATGAAAGATCTTGCTGATGCTTTTAAGAAGAAATTTTATTCAAAAATAATTGATGTATTCACTATTGTTAATGACTTTTTCGGTCATTCCGTAACTGTTGCAGGTCTTGTAACTGCGACAGATATAATTAGTCAGGTCAAGGATTTGTCTGCATACGATAAAGCCCTTATTCCTGATGTCATGCTTAAAGGTCATGATGAACTAATCTTTCTTGATGATATTTCTCTCGAAGAATTGTCAGAAAAACTAAATGTGAAAATTATTCCGGTGTCTGACTCCGGTGCAGACCTGTTATATAAAATGATGTAAAAAAATAGGGGAGTGTGAAAAATGAGTAAACCGATAGTTGCAGTTGTAGGCAGACCTAATGTTGGTAAATCTACACTTTTCAATAAACTGTGCGGAAAACGACTTTCAATTGTTGATGATACTCCGGGTGTTACCCGTGACCGTATTTTCGGTGATTGCGAATGGCTTAATAAAAGCTTTCTGCTTGTTGATACGGGCGGTATTGAGCCTCATTCAGATGATATTATTCTCTCTCAGATGAGAAGACAGGCTCAGATTGCTATTGACAGTGCAGATGTTATTATTTTTGTTACAGATCTTAAAACAGGTGTTGTTGCTACAGACGAGGAAGTTGCAACTATGCTTCTCAAGAGCGGTAAACCTATTGTTCTTGCAGTTAATAAGTGTGATACTGTTGGTGCTCCTCCCGTTGAACTTTATGAATTTTATAATCTTGGTCTTGGTGATCCTATTCCTGTTTCTGCAGCTCACGGTCACGGAACAGGTGATCTGCTTGATGAAGTTTATAAGTATATTGGTGATGTAGCAGAAGAAACTGAAGAAGATGACAGAATCAAGGTTGCTATTATAGGCAAACCCAATGTAGGCAAATCTTCTCTTGTAAATGCGATCTGCGGTGAAGAACGTGTTATCGTTTCAAATATTGCAGGTACAACACGTGATGCAACAGATACTGAAGTTGAAAATGAACACGGAAAATTCCTTCTTATTGATACTGCAGGTCTCCGCAGAAAATCAAAAGTTGATGATACTATCGAAAAATACTCTGTTATGAGAGCTGTTATGGCTGTGCAGAGAGCAGAAGTATGTGTTATTATGATCGACGGTACAGTCGGTTTTACAGAACAGGATTCAAAGGTTGCTGGTATTGCACACGAAGAAGGCAAGGCTTGTATTATTGTAGTTAATAAATGGGATGCTGTTGAAAAAGACGGCAAGACTATGGATGCATACCGTAAAAAGCTTATGAATGACTTTTCATTTATGTCTTATGCTCCTATTATCTTTATTTCAGCAAAGACAGGTCTTCGTATCAACAGACTTTTTGAACTTATCAAGTTCGTTGATACACAGAATGCTATGAGAATCAGAACTGGTCGTCTTAATGAAGTTCTTGCTGATGCTCAGACACGTGTTCAGCCCCCCACAGATAAGGGTAAGAGACTCAAGATTTATTATATGACTCAGCCTTCAACAAGACCGCCAACATTTGTTTGTTTTGTAAATAACAGAGAACTTTTCCATTACAGCTATCAGCGTTATATTGACAATCAGATAAGAGAAGTTTTCGGTCTTGAAGGTACTCCTACAAGATATATCGTTCGTGAACGCGGCGAAGACAAAGATTAATTTTTTATAGGCAGGTGGACAAAATGATGATGAATCGTAATTCTATGAATAGGAGATTTGTTTTGTCCTTCTGTGCTTGATATAAGATATCTTTCAGAACTAACAGGCATCTCCGAATTAAAGGAGATGTCTTTTTTTCTTAAGAAGGCGATTTAATGAAAAAAGTTATTATAATCGGCTGTCCCGGCTGCGGAAAAAGTACATTTGCAAGAAAATTGGCTGAAAAGACATGTCTGCCTCTATATTATCTTGATATGTTGTATTGGAATGCAGATAAAACAACTGTTTCAAAGGAAATATTTCGTCAGAGGCTCTCTGATGTCTTGCAGACGGACAAATGGATAATAGACGGAAATTACGGCTCGACTATAGAAATGAGAATGTCAGCCTGTGATACAGTATTTTTCCTTGATTTTGATGTTGACACCTGTCTTCAAGGAATAAAAGAACGACAAGGAAAACTGAGACCTGATATGCCGTGGATTGAAACGGAAGACGATGTGGAGTTTATTGAATTTATAAGAAATTATACCACACAAAGCAGACCGAAAGTTATTGAACTGCTTAAAAAATACAAGGATAAAAATATAATCATTTTCAATAACAGAGATGAAGCAGAAGATTATATAAAATAATGTGATGTTATGAATATTATTAATACGTGTGAAACAATAAAATCAACTTTTTCTGACAGATTCAGTATTGATTTATGGCGGAAGTATGCGGAAGAAATATCAAAGGAGCTTCCGTCAAAATGTGAAAATGATGCAAAAAGTTATGATTTTAATAAGGATATTCTGCCTGTTCTTGAAAATGCATTGAATGAAGAAAAATTTGATTTCGTCAGCAAGAATTTCCAGATTGTCATTGACACTCTGAATGTCAATCTCACAAAGCTTTTTGATACCGAACCCGATATAAATATCATTCTGTATCTCGGACTTTGCAACGGTGCTGGTTGGGCAACGACTCTTGACGGTAAAAATACAGTTTTGTTGGGGCTCGAAAAAATTATTGAGCTTAATTGGGGCGATGAAACAAATATGCGTGCCCTCATCCTACACGAAATCGGTCATTTATGGCATAAACTCAACGGTAATTTAAATCTTCCCGATTTTACAAAAAGAAGAAAAGCCATACAGCAGCTCTATCAGGAAGGTGTTGCTATGGTTTGTGAACAGATTTTGTGCGATGCTGAATTTTATCATCAGGACAAAGACGGATGGCTCTCTTGGTGTTATAAAAACGAGAACGAAATAAAAAGAGAATATCTACGTCGTCTTGATAAAAAAGAAAGTGTTCAGGACTTTTTCGGTGACTGGTGTTCATATGACGGACATTCAGATGTAGGATATTTTCTCGGCTGTCGGTTCGTTCGATATCTTATGAAATCATATTCATTAAAAGAAATTGCAAACATGAAGTATCAGGCATTAAATAAATCATTTACAGAATTTGCAAATACAGTTATTGAACCGCTTAAACTCGAAGATTATCATAAGTGTTCTAATATCTGGGATATGTCAGGACAGCCTGATGCTGACAAATGGCTTGAAGAGATAAAAATCGGCAATCGTCTTGTTTATATTTATAAAATCAACGGTGAATTCATCGGCGAGGGTGCATTGGTTCTTGACACAAGTGCCCCTGATTATACTATTCCGGGTAAGCGGGTTTATGTATCAAGAATGATAGTCAAAAAGGAATACCGAAACCGTGGTATCGGAAGCAAAATTCTGACTTTCCTTATAGAAAAAGCCAAAGAAATGAACTTTGAGGAAATGACAATCGGTGTTGATAAAGATAATGTCAATGCTCTTCACTTGTACAGAAAACATGGCTTTACCGAGGTGCTGTTTGACGGTGCAGATGAACACGGTGAGTTTTTTAAACTGATGAAAAGGATATAAAAAATGAAAATTGCAGTTTTGGGTTATGCAGGAAGCGGCAAAACATATCTGTCTGATTACATAGCAAAAAAGAAAAGTATCCCTGTCCTGCATCTTGATGACATCAAGTGGGACAAGGAATGGAAACTGATTGACGATTCAGTTGTACTGCCAAAAGTTGCAGATTTTATGACGAATGAAGATTGGGTTATTGACGGCTACTATACATACCTGATGATAGATGAGCGACAGCAAAAGGCAGATAAAATAGTCTTGCTACAGCTTCCGAGAGCTACTTGCTTTTTACGTGCAGTTGAACGAACAACTCGCCGTAGAAAAGACGGATATGAAAACGATATGAACTGGTGGTTTGTAAAGTTTATATTGGTATTGATTACATAAAAGGAATAAGCGGTAAAAGCAAATATTTATCAATCATTCCGTCAAGAAAACGGTTAAGAAATAGCATTATTGACGAATCGCATTTCTAATTGGTATTTTTCAAATCTTTGAAATGTTGATGTTTATCAGATATTGATTCCGTCGATATATACCGGTAAATCGGTATGAAAAACCGGTTTGTTATTTTTTGTTTTCTTTTTTGCTGTCAAATATTGTTTTTTTGTAATAACATAGAATTTATCATTACATAATAATGCCAACACAAAGCCTAAAGGTTTTGATGTTTTTGCGAATCCGTAACTTACACGAGGCATATAATTTCTCCTTTATTTATTATATATCTTAAATAAGTGGAGAATTTGCAAAATGTAACACTTTCTAAATAAATTTTTTATTTTTTGACAAATAAAAAACCGCTCATTTAATGAGCGGTTTTTTTTGGCGCGCCGGAAGGGACTCGAACCCCTGACCTACTGGTTCGTAGCCAGTCACTCTATCCAACTGAGCTACCGGCGCAGTTCTTTAATGCCCTAATATATTACCACTACTAAAGCAAAATGTCAATACTAATTTTGAAAAAATATGACATAATTTTTATTATTATAATTGAAATTGATTTATAAATATGTTATTATAACGAAGGTGATTAATTATGTCAGTTCAGAAAACAGTGGCTGCAATTCATGACATATCCGGAATGGGGAAATGTTCACTTACTGCGGCTATCCCTGTATTGTCTGCTGCAGGCGTTTCTGTATCAGTTTTGCCGACTGCCGTTTTGTCAACACAAACAGGCGGTCTTAATGAATATACGTACCGTGACCTTACAGGTGATATGCGTCCTGTTATGGCACATTGGAATAAAATAGGTGTAAAATTTGATTCTGTCTACAGCGGATTTTTGGGGTCTGCAGCGCAGATAGATATTGTCTGCGATTTTCTGAAAGACTTCAGGCATAATAACACATTATTCCTTTGTGACCCTGCAATGGCAGATAACGGCAGATTGTATGATACGTTTAATGATTCTTTTGTACAGAAAATGAAATCTTTATGTATTAATGCTGATATTATTGTCCCAAACTTCACAGAAGCTGCATTTCTTCTTGATATGGATTATTCACCTCCACCGTACACAAAAGAGTATACCGACGATCTGATAAGGTCTCTGGCAGATAAATTTGGTTCAAAGTTTGTTGTTCTTACAGGTGTTGACTTCGACGGAAAATATGTCGGTGCGGGTGCTTATGATGCAGAAAATGATATGATAACTTATGCTCTTTCTGAAAGAATTGAGGGAATGTTCCATTCAACGGGAGATTTGTTTGCATCTTCACTTCTTGGCGCCATTCTTAATGGTTATACTGTAAATGAAGCCTGTAAAAAAGCCCTTGATTTTACTGTGAATGCAATAAAAGAAACTGTTAAAATCGGTGGGGATTCAAGATTTGGTCTTGCATTTGAACGTTGTCTGCCGATGTATATGAAAAGTCTGGAGTTAATATAATGGCTGTTCTCAATATAGTTCTCATAGAGCCTGAAATTCCGCAGAATACAGGTAATATAGCCCGTACTTGCGCGGCAACTGGTGCAAGACTTCATCTTGTTGAACCAATGGGCTTTAAGGTTGATGATAAGAAGCTCAAAAGAGCCGGGCTTGATTACTGGTATCTGCTCGATATAACTTATTATAAAGATATTGATGATTTTTTTGAAAGAAATAAAGACGGAAACTTTTTTTATTTTTCAACAAAAGCTGATAAGACATATGCTGATATCGAATATCCCGATAATGCTTATCTTGTATTTGGCAAGGAGACAAAAGGTCTGCCTGAAAAATTGCTTTATGAAAATCATGATACAACTGTAAGAATTCCTATGGTTGATGAAGCAAGAAGTCTTAATCTTTCTAATTCTGTTGCTATCGGTGTTTATGAAGTGCTTCGTCAATGGAATTTTCCTCAGTTGCTTGAAAAAGGTAAATTAAGAGAATTTGAATGGTAATGTATGATGTCACTTATGAAATTTATTACAGTATTTGATGATGAAAAACAAAAATTACTGTATTATGATGTTCTAAAAACGTATTCAATTTCTGCATATCCGTCTGCTTATTATAATGAAAATAGAGCATATATAGATGTTCTCGGTACAAATTCTGTAAAGTATTTTGAACATCTTAATGAATTTGAAAGTCTTACAGGTCCGACTATCCCAGCTTCTGTTTTTCTTGATGCAATAAGAGATGCTTATAATGACGGATATCTCGTTGTTGCTATTGTATGTCCGTTCAGAAAATGGCTGCCACAGTATTATCGAAATGCTGTGATTGCTGCTGAAAATTTCAAAAGACATATTTATGTTGATCACAAAACTTTTAAGATTTGCATTATTGACAGTAAGGCATTTGCTGCAGGTTATTTGTATTTTACGTTACAACTCGCAAGAATGCATGTAAATGACGGTTGCCCCACAGGAATTGTTATTGAAGATAGCAAAAACTTTATCAGCAAAACAATTTATCTTACCAGAACAGGTGAGAAATTCGGCTTTGAAAACAGCAAGTTTTCTGCATTCAGAACTTTTGGAAAACGCTTTTATGCTGACATTGATATTTCAGAATCTACTGATTATGTCAAGTTTGATAATTTTGCAAAAGTATGCGCAAAATACATTAAAAACTCAGGTGGAAAATATTGCATCTCTGTTGGAGCCGGTTGCAACTTTTCCGGAAAAGTGATAGGTAGAATTGAAAAAATTTTAGGCTATCCGCCTATAGCTACAATGCAGTATTCCACAACATCTGCTGCAGTTCTCGGACTGGAAACTATATGTATTCACATTTTCAGCAAATAAATTGTTATATAAATGTTACAAAATTGAAAAAAAATAAATTTTTTATATTTAGCTATTGCAATATTTGTATAATATGTTATTATATATACAAGATTATTATCTTAAAAATTGTGTAAAGGAGTGCCTGAATAATGGAAATCATCAAGAAGCTTTACGATTTCATCATGAACTTTATCAACATGATCAAGAACTTTGTTGCAGAAGTTAGATCAAGAAATGATGAGAACTAATTCTCAATAAGTAACCGACTTTTTAAGTCGGATCTTTTTTTGCAAAAAAAGAAGCCTGAATATTCAGGCTTCTTTATGCAATTTTGTCATAAATAATATTTAATATATTCATACCTAAGCAGGAAAGTAGGCAGGCAATTCGCGTTCTGATGCAGACATTTTTATCTTTCATCGCATATGATCTGTATTTTTTTATATTTGCAGTAATATGCTCAAGTTGATTTTTATATTTATCCGGGTATTTTCTCATTTTCATATATACCCAGAAATTATTCTCAATCAATCTGTTGACTGCCGGTAAAAAGAGAATCGGATGGTCTTTTACCGTGTCAATAAAATTATCAGAAAGTTCTATATAATCATAGAACTTATCATAATTATCTGTATGCATAGCACTTTCAGCATGCTGAATATAATAATAATTCGGTTTGTAGAGGTGTGATACATTTTTTGCTTTCATAAAACACTGATACATAGTAAAAGAGTCTTCGCCCATATGATAAACAGGAAATCTTATATCATCGAAAATCTCTTTTTTATATAATTTGCAGCAGCAAGTTGCATAACAGGTTTTTCCGTAAAGCATATCTGAAAGCGTATCAATACCGCTTTTTGTAGTTACAGTACCGTATGGTTTATTCTGTTTGAAAAGTTCTTCTTTTTTTCCGTCAGGCCATATCTTGAACTGATTTGATGTTGTAATGTCAGAATTGTATTTAACTGATACTTCATACATATCAGCAATATAGGTTTCTGTTACATAGTCATCCCCGTCAATAAAGCAGATATATTCACCTGATGCATTTTCAATTCCTGCATTTCTTGCTGATGAAACACCACCGTTTTGTTTGTGCAGAACTCTTATTCTTGAATCTTCTGATGCAAGAAAATCACATATTGCACCTGATTTTTCGGGTGATCCGTCATCAACAAGAATAATCTCAATATTTTTGTATGACTGTGTCATCAAGGATCTTACGCTTTTTTCAAGATACTTTTCGACATTATAAACTGGGACAATTATTGTTACCAACGGTGACATTATGCTACCTCTTCAGAAACAACTGCTTCTTTCTGTTTTTTTGATTTGCGTCTTTCTTTGATCTTTTTGGAAAAAACTTCAATTACAATAAGTGCAAACATATACTGATATACAAATCCTGCAACAACCTGATTGAATTTGGATTGATATGCCATGCCAAGACTGTTGAAAATTTCTCTTGCCGTATCCTGATGATAATACCATATTACAGGCAACGGAGTCAGGAGAAGTGCAAAGCAGAAAATATAAACCCAGTCAATTTCAGGTCTTTTTTCATTTGAATAGCCATTGCCCTTATCATCATAAAGGAACATTATGAACGGAATAATAAGGAATGTTAAGGCGTATGAACTTGAAGCTGAAGGAATGTTGAGCATCAGATAAATCAAAAGGAAAATCTGCTGCCATTTTTTCTTTACAAAGAACAATGATACAAAGGCAATTCCTTCTGTAATATAGCACACAATATTTGCGAGCGTAGTATTTTTAGGATCAAACATAAATATAAAATTCTGAATACTGACGCTGCTGAAGTTTAATTTGCTTTTCTTGTTTGATGCGAACGACATAAGATTTTCAATAATATTGGCAAGTGCAGAATTACTATCTCCTGATGCAAGAATATTATTGTTTGCAATGTTGGCAAGAAGAGGATTTGTGCTTGTTGAAATTGATAATGTGTCAGGTTGAATGAAGAATACAAAGGGGAGTAATACTGCTATAAGACCGTAGACAACAAGTCTTGCTGCATCTTTGAATTTCCTTTCGAATAACAGCATAAGACCGAAAATTGCAGGATATAATTTGATGCCTGCAGCTATTGCAAGAGAAATGTATGATAATTCTCGTATAACTTTATTTTCAGAATCTTTGAAAAATACAAAGAACATTGTAAATATCATACTTATAATGATAATATTACCTCTTTCCAGGCAATACATAACAGGGTATGACAATATCATCAGGAAAGATATAAGTGTGTGATATGTTGCTTTTTGCTGATTATTCTGCCATTTCATTCTGTTGACATATGAATTTATAACGTTGGACATAGACAGAATCAAGATAACAGCAAAAAGAATATAAATCATCATTGATCTCTGGTCAGACTGCAACAATGTTTTCTGTACATTCGGCAGGTCAACAAGGTCTTCGGAAATAAGAAAACCGAGAACCTTAAAGATCAAAAGTCCTAAAGGCGGATATATATTATTTCTGGCTGTGTACACATCTTCTGCACCTGCATCACGGATAGAGTTGAAGAAGTCCATATAAAGGTCGGTATATCGTCCATTATGGAACAGCATAGCTTTCCAGGAGTCACCGCCGCTTGCTGCTGCAAGGACAGCGCAAACAAAGAAGCTTGCAAAGAAAAATACAATAAAAAATCTAAGCAGGCTTTTTGTTGTAGTTGGTTTTTGAATTTTGTTCTTTTTGTTTTTGTAAATCTTAGTTTTCATTGCAAACCCTTTCAAAAACACATAATAATTTAATTTATTCTATCATAAACTGTATATTTTTTCAACAATTATTTTAATTTTATAAAAAATATATCGGTGTAACTATTATTACACCGATAACAAATTATTTTTCCTGTGTAGTTGTAGCGGGAGCTGTATATAAGCCCAATTTTTCAAGAATAAATTTAAGTGCATCTAAAAAATCTACAAGAACCTGTACCCACATATGATTTACCTCCGTATATTTTTATTTTATTATATAGATTTTTTTTATTATTGTCAAGAAATAAAATTACCATTCTTTATAATGTTGCTTATTGTGAAATCTTTATTCAGAATTACAATATCTGCATTTCTTCCGATTTCAAGTTTTCCGCATTTGTTATCAATATTGACAGATTCCGCAGGGATTATAGTTGCCGATGCGATAGCTGCTTCGGGAGCAACGCCAATATTTATAAGATTTTTCACCATATCATAAATATTCATAGCTGAGCCTGCCAAAGTGCCGTCAGACAGGGTAGCTACACCTGAATTTACATATACATCTAAAGCTCCGAGCTTATATTCACCGTCGGAAAGTCCTGTTGCTGCCATAGAGTCAGATATAATTGAAATTCTGTCTGAATAAGATTTGAACATCATTCTGAGTATTGTAGGGTTGATATGAATGCTGTCACATATCATTTCCGTAACAGCATCGGTATCAAAGAATGCACCTATTACACCCGGTTCTCTGTGATGAAGTCCATTCATTGCATTGAAAATATGAGTGATGTGATCAGCACCGTTGTTTATTGCTTCTATTGCTGTATTGTAGTCACATGCGGTGTGTGCTATTGATGTCTTTCCATGGAAATTTTTAATAAATTCCATTGCTTTTGAGTATTCAGGAGCGACATGTACAACTTTAATATCATCACCGAGAGATTTTATGAAATCAACATCAGGCTCTTTTAATAATGAGATGTCGTGCGCACCGCATCTTTTAGGTGAGAGATACGGTCCTTCAAGATTTATACCTTCGATTGTTGCACCGTTGTTATCGGATATTGCTTCTCTAATATTTTTTACAGCTTTTTCGATATTTTCGTTGCTTAATGCTACTGTTGTTGCAAGAATTGATGTGATTCCGTTGTTAAGGTAATACTTTTGCATTTCTGCAATTTCATAAGCATTTGCAGATGAGAAATCAAATCCTACGCAACCGTGTGTATGAATATCAACAAAGCCCGGGATTATGTATTTATCTGTACAGTCGATAATATCCGTTTCTGATGAATTGCAAATATTTGCAATTTCAGAAATCTTGCCGTCTTTGATACAAACTTGAGCATCTCTGAATTTTTTTTCAATAAAAACTTTTGCATTTTTTAGTATCATATTTATCACCAGTATTATAATATCATAATTGCAGTAAAATTCAAATGTTTTTTTTGTTTTATTATAATAAATTTTATTCTTGCACAATTCGCGAAGATGTATTATAATGTCATTATAAATTAACAGAGGTGATTCTTTTATGTCAATAGCAGATCTTGCAGCATCAGCTGTCAAAGCTGTTTCAAAAAAAAGTGCAAAATCTCTTAAGCGAAAAATGACAGCTCCTGAGATTGCTACTCATAATGTATATAAATTTGAATCAGAAAAATATAGTGTAGGCTTTGCCTGCAGAGCAGTTATGCCTGATGATATGGACAAAAAAGTCTATTGGATTGCAGGACACGGACCCGGTAAAAAAATTGAAGGTGTTCACGATCCAATCACTGTAAGTGCAATGTGGATTGGTTGCGGTGATAATGGCGGAATAATGATGATAAGTGCCGATATTATTGGACTTACAAGAGTTGAGGTTGCTAAAGTCCGCGATATGTTCTCGGATTATTCAAAAAAGATTGGTTGCAAGAGTCTTAATATCTGTTGTACACACAATCATGCTGGTTTTGATACTGTCGGCTACTGGGGTAAGTTACCTAAAACAGGCAAAGATCCTTCTTATATGAATAATCTTCTCAATTCAATCGTCGAGATTTCAATAGAAGCATATGAAAACAGACAGACAGGTGATTTGTTTATTGGTACATTGAATGTACCTGAAGCTCAGTTTGATAAAAGAGAACCCATTGTCCTTCACGATGTTCTCACAAGACTCAGATTTGTTCCTGATAACGGAAGTAAAGAAACATGGTTCCTAAACTATGCAGCTCATCCTAATACACTTGGCGGCAGTAACAGACATGTCAGTGCAGACTATCCTTATTATCTCAGAAAAACAATTTATGAGAATAAGGATGTTAATGTACTTTTCGGTATCGGTGCTATCGGTGCAGTTGACCCCGGTGATTTCTGCGAAGATAAAGAAGAACGTACTCGTCTTCAGGGTGAATGCCTCGGCAATGCTGCTCTCAGAATTGAAAATGATGAAAAGCTTGATTGCAAGATTTCTGTTCTTCGTCAACCTTTCTATTTCCCTGTTGATAACGGAGTGCTTGCATTTCTTGCTATGCTTAATGTTATGAGTTCAAAGAGATATCCTTGTGAAAAAGGTGATCTTGGTCTTGCGCTCAAGTCTGAAATGACTTATATCAAAATTGGCAAACAGAAGATTCTTCTTCTTCCGGGAGAAAGCTTCCCTGAAACAGTTTACGGTGGTTATGATACTGCTGAAAAGTCTGCAACTGGTAATGGTCCTGAAATCAATCCTACACCTCTTGTAAAAATTGCTAAAGATGAAAATCTTCTTGTTTTTGGCGTTACAAACGATATGACCGGTTATGTTGTGCCTCCCAATGATTTTACATTACATAAGACTCAGGCATATCTCAGCAACGGCAGAGACCGTTTTGACAGAAGTCATTACCATGAAACAAATTCACTAGGCTTCAATGCATCAAAAACAATTGCTGATAATTTTGAATATATGGTTAAAACAATGGGTGAGTAACTCTGGAAATTTATAGAGAGAAGAAATTTCTTCTCTCTTTTTTTTATCTAAAAAAGCCGCTCGTAAAGAGCGACTTTAATCTGAATTCAATATCAATCGAACAAATTCATAATTTCATGAACAAGTGTTTCAAAAAGATTTTTGATAAATCTGATAATTCTTTCAACTGTTGTTTCTGCTGTATATTCTGCGTCAACACCGTTACCGCCATAACAACCGATGTTGTTGCTTGTAATTGGGTTGCCGAAGAAGTCTGTTGTGAGACCATCGTCAATTTTTATGCCGGCACCGATGAGAGGAGAGTCTTTTGAAAGTACAAAGCTGAGGATTTCATCTGTGTCTGTACCTGCAAAACCGGGAATTGTGTTTATTGAGTTTGTTGCAACAAGAGGTGAAAGTGCGTTGTAGAAGCAATTATTTGTGATTTTGTTGCCTCTGAAGATGTTATCGGCATCATATGCAAAAGTTTCATAATCGTTCATAACAAAGATATTGTTGGCTACGATTGAGTTATACATATTCTTGAGATGGAATGAGGCAGAATTTATGATTGTGTTGTTATAGAAATTGAGTTCATGTTCGCCTGCAGAGCCGACAGCAGTAGTGCTTCTGCCTCCGTTGTCGTTGATTGAGAGACAGTAACGAACAGTGTTGCCGTGATGACCGCTGTAATTAGGGTTGTTACAGACAAATCTCATATTGTCATGAGAGTAGATATACTGATAGGTACAGTTGTGTGAATATGAGTCGAAGTCAACAGTCATGCCGTCACCGTAGTTTTTCTGACCTGCAATTTCGCAATACTGAACAGTACTGTTTACACTGCCCCAGAACCAACAAGCTGCAGTAAAGAACTGAATTTCACCGTTTTCATCAAGACCTTCACCCTGACAAGTGTCGATCATACGGCAGTTTGTAACGAGCGCACCGTCGCATATGCCGATGAGTATAGCTTCAGCATCCATATCGTGAAGGTAACAATCTGTGATAAGAAGACCTTCGTTGAATACAGGATCAATATCTTTTTCATCTTCTACCCATGCGTTGCCTTCCTCATTCCAGGAGCCCCAGATTATGAAGCCATTAGCAATGTTATCAACTTCACAATTGCTGATTGTGAGATCATTTACAGGGTATCTTGATGCTTTAGGGAATGACTTTACCATAACAGCAGCTCTTGCAACAGCTGCACCGCTCTGACAATCTGAACGACCTGTTACTTTTCCGTTAGGCATATCGTGGAAATAAATATTATCAAGAGTGATTCCTTCTGATGTTTTGTTTTTTGTATTTATCCATATGCCGCCACCGTTAGGAGCAGTGATTTCAAGATCTGAAATTGTGATATATGAACTGTCTACAAGTGTTATAACTTCAGTAGGTAAGTCAGTACGGAGACTTGCAGCTTCGCCTTCACCATATGATGAAATGATAATGGGATTTTCTTTTGTACCCTGCCAATCAGTGATTACTATCGGGTCTGAATATGTACCGCCGTTTCTGAAAAGGAAAGTGTCGCCAGGGTTAACGCTTTCAAGTCTAAGGCCGTAAATAGTTTTTACAGCATCTTCGGGACTCATTGCGCTGTTTTCATCATTACCGTTTATTGAGTCTATGTAGTATGTCTTTGCTGTGTTTGCAAAAGATAAAATACTCATACAGCCAAAAAGAATACTGATAGTAAGTACAATGCTTAATAATTTGAATGATTTTTTCATTTTGATTTCTCCTTTCGGAATCTTCTTGCATATATATTATCACTTAAACAATTAATAATCAATATAAATTACCCAAATTTAAATTATAGTAATCTTAAAAAAATTAAATAAAACTCTTGACAAATTAACTTTTTGTGCTATAATAATTTAGCAACAGAGATTTGGACCATTAGCTCAGTTGGTTAGAGCAACCGGCTCATAACCGGTTGGTCCGGGGTTCGAGTCCCTGATGGTCCACCAATAATTATAGGGGTATAGCTCAGTTGGTAGAGCAGCGGTCTCCAAAACCGCGTGCCGAGGGTTCGAGCCCTTCTGCCCCTGCCATAAAGAAACAGTTCTGAATAATCAGAGCTGTTTTTTATTGTTTAATTATGACTTTATTTCAGAGTTGAAGAAGATAATTAAGTCTTTGCCCTGGGATGAAGCAAGAGCGCTTGAAAATGATATAGAAACACTTGATTAAATAAGAGCAATGGCAGAAACTGCGGCGGCAGGGGAGACCAGGGCACAGCTTATCAAGGAAAATCATAATCTGCGTGTTGCAAATGCGTTGCTTAAAAAGAGCTGCAGCTTACACAATGCAAAATGATATCATTTGATAATGCCAAGGAAATAGCAAAATATCTGACAACAGAATACAGCTCTGAATATTGAGTACAGCGCAGATTTTGAAAAATCTGCGCTGTACTTTTTTATTCTGTAAAACCGTTATTAAATGTAATTGTATTGAGTATTTCAACAGATGTTTTATCAACAGTTGAACCTGCTACGGAAAAATCTGTAAGATTAATTGTTACAGTATAGAACCAAGTACCGTTGATAATCTTTCCGCTTTCATCTATAGTGACATTTACATATGCATTTTTGTATGTCATAGAAATATTTTCATCTGAAATTTCAAGGGGGAGTCCTGAATCAGATAATTGCCCCATAACTGAGCTTAAATCACCGATTACAGAAATAGCATGACCTACGCTTCCGCTGTTTATATCAGTATTTACTGTGTCAGTCTGTTCATTCATCGTGAGTTTCAATGATTTTTTTGTACCATTAGTTTTTAACTCGGCAGTTTTTACATCACTTTCGGACATATTTGCATATCCGCCTGTGATTCCGTTAAATTCAGTAGAATTAGCAGAAACTACAGTAGAAATAACAGGTTTTACCATTTTAATAATGCTGTTTGCGAAACCTGATCCGTCATTGATTATAATATCATTGAGAGAAATTTTCTGAACTGAAACAACTGATGATGTAGTCATTTTTGCGGCATTTATATATGTATTAATTATTTCAACTTTACTCAGAGGTGCTTCAACTTGAGAGCTTGTATTATCAGGCGTCTGAATTGCCTGATTTGTAGTATTATCCGCATTATTTGAAGCTGTTGATTGTGTTGATGCAGTTGTGATCTGATGTGCATTGTCAGTATTTGAATCTGCAGGTGTGCTTTTGCAACCGCTAAATGTCAGGATAATCAAAATCCAGAATACAACTGACAAAATTTTTATCATTTTTTACGCCTCCGAAAAATTTCAATCCAATTTCCAGTTAACAGGATCATCTGCAAGGAATTCATTTGTTTTAGAAAATGGTCTGCTACCGTAAAATCCGTTATATGCCGAAAGCGGACTTGGATGTGCTGCTTCAAGTATAAAGTGATTTGGATTTGTTATGAGTTTTTTCTTATCTCTTGCAAATCTGCCCCAAAGAATAAAAACGATAGGTTTTTCTCTTTTGTTAAGCAATTCAATTATTCTGTCGGTAAAAATCTCCCAACCGAGTCCGCGGTGACTTGCCGCTTCGCCGCCACGTACTGTAAGAACTGTATTTAGAAGTAGAACACCGTTCACTGCCCATTTTGTAAGGTCTCCGCTTTTAGGAATCGGATAGCCGAGGTCTGAATTATATTCTTTGAATATGTTGACAAGTGACGGGGGAGGCTGAATGCCGTCTTTTACGGAAAATGAAAGTCCGTGTGCCTGCCCAGGTCCGTGGTATGGATCCTGACCGAGAATTACAGCCTTTACTGCATTGTAATCAGTTATTTTTAATGCATTAAAAATGTCATACATATCAGGATATACAGGGTAAGTAGGATTCTTATATTCTTTTGCAAGAAAGTTTCTTATTCTCAGATAATATTCTTTTTCAAATTCACCTGATAAAATATCATCCCAGGTATTATTAAAGCTTACCATTTGTATAACCTTCTTTCAGATTCAGAATTCAACAACTGTAATTTCAGGGCAATTGAAAAGTCTCGGGATATTGTTGTATCCGTCAAACCCTGAACTTATAATGAGTTTTATATTGCCGATATCATATTCACCTTTATCATACTTTGGTAAAAAACCTTGTTCAGGTGCTATAACCCCACCAATGAAAGGCAATCTCCATAATCCGCCGTGTGTATGTCCGCTCAGTACATAATCAATATCCCAGAGTGCAGCATTGCCGTAAATAAAACTGTCAGGTCTGTGGCACAGAAGAATCTTTATTCTGTCTGTTTCTGTAAAATCAGCAAGGAATTTGTACGTAGTGCAATTCTGCCACTCTTCATCAGGTACATATTGCTGATTGAATGCATAATCAAACATACCGCCGAGACGGATTTTTTTGTAATTGATTTCTAAATCAACATATTCCTCTTCAAGAATCACACAACCCGTTTCCTCAATTAGTTTGGAGATATTATCTCCGTTCATATTTATGTAATTAAGGTCGTGATTACCGTATGAATAATATGTTGGACTAATACTGTTCAGTTTTTCAAGTAATCCAATAAATTCAATATTATCTTCCTCGGTGTTATTTTCATCAATAAAATCGCCCGCAAGACAAATAACGTCAGGATTGATTTCTGATATCTTCTCAATCAATCTAGAATTGTTTTCGTCGAATTTTTTGCCGTGTAAATCTGAAATCAATACAATACGGATTCGGTCAGAAAAATCATCAGCGTAATAATATGTTTTTGTGACAAAGAGGCAATTAGATATGATAACAGACAGCAACAAAAAAATTGCTGCTGCCGATATAGAAATTAATATTTTGTATTTCTTTTTAAGTTTCATAATCAATCTGCAAGATTGTTATCAATCATATATCTCTCAACCTGAACACGGTCTTTTGGTGTATCAACAGAAAGAGATTTGCAATGTGCATTGATATAATAACATTCTTTGCGGTTTTCGATGAATCTGAATGAATCATTTTCTTCGATTTTCTCAATTGGTCCGCGAGGAGTGTTGTGATAATACTCCAGAGCTTCAGGTGTGAATGCACCAACACCGACAAACTTCTGATATGTGTAATTCATTTCACCCTTGGGAAATGGAATAGGAGAGCGTGAAATGAAAAGACAAATACCTTCCTTGTTAGTAACAATCTTAAGGTTGGTTGGATCAACAACTTCAACAGGATTTGAGAAATCTGTCATAAGATTTGATACATAAAATCCGTCTTCAGGAATTGAATCAGGAATACATTTTACAATATCCTCCGCCTTGACGAGAGGCTCATCACCGTTAACCATTACATAAAGGTCAGCAGGAATCTTCTTGTACACTTCGTAAAGACGCTCTGTTGCAGTTTCGCAGTCACTTGAAGTCATAATAACCTTTGCACCAAAACTTTCTGCAACTTCCTTGATTTCGTCGCTGTCAGTTGCAACATATACTTCGTCAAAGCATTCAACGTCTTTAGAATGCTTCCATACCCAATATACCATAGGTTTGCCGCAGATAAGCGCCAAAGGCTTATTATTAAAACGTGTTGATTCACTTCTTGCAGGTATCATTCCGATAATTTTCATTTTGTTGATCCTCTCTTTTTTTGTAATTTTATAAATATTTTTGATATAGGTTTATTTATTAATTCTTTTTCATAATTATTAAATATAATTAGATAATTTGATATTCCGTATACCACTGTGAAAATAATTATACCGGTTAATAAAGTAACTAAATTATTAAAATCAATATAATTAGAAAGGACTGCTGTTATAAGTGTTAATAATATCGGTATAAGAAAAATTGGTAACATGTTTTTCCAGAATTGAACAACGTCAAGCTTCATTTTTGTTTTATAGAATATATTCATTATCAGACCTTGACCTAAAAATAATGCTACACCAGTAACCAAAGCAGCTCCTATAATACCCATTGAGTTTAACAATAACCATGTGCCGAGAATATTGATTAATGCAATTAATAAATATAATAAAGAACGGAATTTATGCATATTTTTTGCTACCGTAATACTCAGAAAAACGCTCTGGATTAAAGGGACAACATTTGGAATCATCATAAGAATTGCAACATAATATGCATCTTCATATCCATCTCCGGCATAAAAAGTCAGAAATGGTTTTCCGAATGAAATAAATCCTGAAACAAAGAGCATAATTATAAAACATTGCAATCTTCCGATTTTTATTGCAACATCAGATAATTCCTTATCAGATACATTGCTGAATACCATTTTATTTATTTTTGGGCCAAGAAGGCTTGATATGCCGGTTGTGATACTTATGATTATATTATTAAATGTTGCACCAATGTTATACACAGCAACGCCTGCTGTAGAAAGTGAAGGAATTGCACCAATAAGAACTGTATCTGTTGCATTATAAAGCTGGGTGACAATATTTGCAACAAATATCCAGAATGAAAATCTTAAAATTTCTTTCAGAATACCTGTAGGTATATTTTTGAATACAGGTTTTATATGCATTGATTTTCTTACATATAAAACATATGAAATATTTATAACAATGCTCATTATCATACTCGATGTAACAAGTCCGATTGAAGCATAACCAAGATAAAGCATTAGTAAGTTAATCATGGGGGTTACACAAGTAGTCAAGATACTAGCAACCTGAATAAAAATAAACTTTTCATGCGAGTTTACAACAGATATAAATGGTGATATTACAAATGAAACAGCCATGTTAACTACCATCATAAACACAAGAATTTTCATTCTTGATATTTCATCCGATGATAATGAATTACCATAAAAGAATCCAAGACAAAGAGTTAAAACTGTACCTATAATTAATGCAGCAAAACCGATAATTGTAAATATAACTGAAAACAGACCGAATATTTTTTGTTCAGCCTCTTTTCCTTCTTCAGTTCTGCTTTTTATCAGATATCGTGTCATTGCTGAACCGATACCCAATGACATCAATGAAACATAGCTTGTGACACTTGATGCTAATTTATAAAGTCCGTATTCATCCTGACCTAACAACTCCAACATAATAGGAGTATAAAAAATCGGTATAAGATTGCCGACAATCAGATTTATGTAGTTCAGGATTATTCCGATTTTAAGTTGGTCTTTTATCTTTTTCATTTTATATCCTTAAAACAATGAATCAAAATCTACTCTTGGAAAAACTTCAAGCTTTCCGCCACGAGTTGCATTTTTAAAACATACGTTGATGATTTGTTGTGATTTATAAATCGTAACCTATTGTATCAGTAAGTTCTTTATACATAAGATCTTTTTCCTCTTTTGTCTTATTGTAAAAGATTGTATTGTAGGTAGGGTTTGTATTTAATTGCGATTTATTTTTTTCAATATATTCATCAAAGCTGCATACAACCCTGCAAGGATTTCCTATAACGACAGAATTGTCTGGGATATCCTTTGCAATAACAGAGCCTGCTCCAATGATTACATTGCTTCCGATTTTTGTTCCAGGAAGAACAATTGCGCCAAAACCGATGAATACATTATCTCCAATATCAACACGGCCTACTTTTGTATATCCTATAATTTTTTTTGTGCTTGCGTCATGAGCTAAAATTGTTGCATTTGTTATTGTTACGTTATTACCTATAGTTATCAAAAAACCATGACATCCATCAATATAAGCATTGATAATGTCAACATTTTCTCCTATTTTAACTCCTCTTTCTCGTAATTCTGAGATGATATCTTTATACTTGTTTGATTTTTTTGTAAAAAAAGAAATGATTTTTCTTATCATAGTGCACCTCTAATGCTTGTATTAAATATTAAAACAGTGTATCAAAATCAACTCTTGGAAAAACCTCAAGTTTTCCGCCTCTTGTAGCATTATAAATTTTCACATTATTCATATCGGCAAATTGTTTTGCTTTTATATAGCAAGCTGTCGAAAGATCAAGTCTTGGAATATATGCGTTTGTGTTATTTTTATTATATTCATCACAAAAATAATCTTTTGCAGATTGATCAATAACAATATTTCCATTTTCATCCTGGTATTTTTTGAAATTATGGTCAACTCCAAGCAAAATAATTTCGTTAAAACCGAGATATATTGCAATCTGTATCGCTGTGCAAGCGACTGTGTTTCCACAACCAATATATGACGATATATCATTGCTGAAATCAGGTATTTCAAAACCTGAATATTTAGCATTAAAATAATATTTTGAATTTATATTAATATTTTCAAACAACTTAAAGTTTATTGGAGCAAAAAGATATTCTGCTGAGATATTATCATTTATTTCCTGTTCTGATGATTTTGCAATTTTTACATCTTGTGTACAATAAAACGTAGGACGCCAATTTGTCTTGTCAAAAATATAATATATACGATTGAATGCAAAAGAATACTCATCAGTCAGTTTTTCTAAATCTGAAACAGTCAAGCTTGGTCCGTTGCCTATTATGAAGCATCTTTTGCTTTCATATTTATTATATAATTTTCTTATATTTTTGCTCCAGCGTGTCAAATTAAAATGGCTAAGTAAATAATTTATATAATGAGCTTTGATTGCTGCTTTTATATTCAAATTGATCATCCTCAAATATTGTTTTAATAAAAAATTAAATATTATATATCAGCTTCATTATGTTTTTATGTGAATAACGTGAAACCGTTTCGTGTGCATATTTAATGATTGAATCTTTTTCAGAATATTCAATCATTTTCTTTACACTTGAAATCAAACTTTCAAGATTCGGCTCTGCAAGTATACAATTTTTTTCATTTACAGCAAATTCTTCAGTGCCGCTTGAACGTGTTATTATGCATGGTGTACCAATAGCCATAGCTTCTAATACAACGAGCCCTTGTGACTCAACATATGATGTGTGAACAAGAAAATCTGCATTTTTCATATATGCATATGGATTAGGTTGATTGCCATGCAATGTAACATACTCAGCCAAATGTAAATCATTAATAAGATTGATTAATAGTTCCATTTTTTCACCGTCACCGACAATATGCCAAATGAATTCGGTAAATCCGCTATCTACAAGATATTTAGCGGCATAAACCGCATTTTCCATATGTTTTTCAGGTGCCAATCTTCCGACTGTTACTATATTTAATTTTTCTTTTGTAAAGTTAAGATTATCTGAAGTCAATGATTTTTCTTGAACTTTTTCAATATCAACCATATTTGGAATTACATAAAATTTGTCAGCTAATTCAGGAAATTTCTCAGTGAGCATTGTTTTGCATCCATCAGAAACGCAGATCAGTTTGTCCATATTTTTTATATCTGCTACAAAATCTAATGTCTCATTTTCTGTAAGATTGTACTCTCCATGGTGCCACCAGCCAATTGATTTATCGCAATTAACAGCAAAAGCTGCAATATTCATACATATACCGGGGCGAAAACCTATAGCTATATCATAATGTTTATTATTTGTAAATATTTTTTTAGCTAGTCTAATGTGTTTTATTCCAAAGAATTTGTTAGTTAAGAATATAATACGTAAAATAAAAGAGCGCAAATCTTTTGTCTTAATACACTTTATAAGCGAGTCTTTTGCACCCCCATAAGTATTATGCAAGTCTATTAGTTTGATATTTACATCTTCAGGTATTTCACTCAGGTAATCGCCATATTCCTCAAGCAAAAGCAAGTCTACATTATAGGTCGTGTAATCAAAATTCTTCAGGATATCAACCAGTGATCTTTCAACACCACCACAGTTCAAATGTCCATTAATAAACAATATATTCTTTTTCATAGAGTTATTTTCTTTCATAGTATCGGAGTAAAACGTTTATTCCAATTTTATATTTGTAGCAATAAGTTAATATTTTTTGCTTTTTTGAAATCAATAGCTTTTTAATATTAATTTGATCAAACATTAAAGAGATCTTTTTAGTGTTCAATATTTCAGTTATGAGTTTTTTCTTTTCTTTGTGTGAAGCAGATTTTGTTTGTAATATATCACCGATTGAATTGTATAAGAAAAAAAGTAAAAGCCTGTTTGTTTGGTCACTCAAATCACAATCTCTGAAATTTTCAAAATAGCTTTCGATCAGATTATGCAACATTAAATAGTTATCCCATTTTTTTGGATTAAATGCGTGTGTTGCGGATGTTTCATTTGCTACGTAATGATAAAAGCATTCATCTTTGAGATAGTAGAATGATTTAGCTTTTGAAAAAACTTGAGATCCGAAAAACAAGTCTTCAGAATACTTGACGCCTTCAGGATATTTACAGATTAATTTATCATCATTCTTTATACACTTAGATTTTATCATTAAAAGGCAATTTGAAATTGCAGGGGGATATTCACAATCAGGAGTAATAAGTAGATTTGGATAATATTCTTTTTTCAAATCTTCATAATTATAATAACCAGCTCTAATATTATGTGAATATTTTTCCTGATAGTGTGCGAATTCTTTAAAGCAATCGCACATGATTATATCTGCTGAATATTCATCTGTAACTTTCATCATAGTTGAATACATATTATTATCAATATAATCATCACTATCAACAAACGTTATATAATCACCTGTGCACAGGTATAAACCATCATTACGGGCTGCAGATACGCCGGCATTTTTTTTATGAATAACTATAAATCGTGAATCTGATTTTGCATATGAATCACATATTGAAGGACTATTATCAATAGAACCGTCATCTATAAGTATTATTTCAAGATTCGAATATGCTTGTGATTTAATTGAATCCAGACATTTTTTCAAATATTTTTCAGAATTATATACTGGAACAATGACACTTATTTTTTTGTGCTCATTCGGATTCATATTGACCATTCCTAATTATCTATAATTTTATAAAGTTTATCGATTTCCGATTTGTTGGAGTAATCACTTTTTGCAGCGTTTGATGCAATTTGTTTTAACAGCTCTGGATTGTTTATAATTTCAACAATTTTTTCTGCACATTTTTGATTATCAAGAGGTGCAATAATTCCATCATAACCATCTTTTAATTGGCTTTTTGCAGTAGGGTAGTCTGTTATAATTACAGGTTTTCCTAAGCACTGTGCCTCCTGAACCGTTATTGCTTTGCCCTCATATCTGGAAGGTTGAATGTATATATCACAATTTTTGATATATGGGTACGGATTGTCTTTTTTGCCAAGAATTATAACATTGTTGTCAATATTGAATTCTTTGATTTTCTCTTTTATGAGACTTTCATCATTGCCAAAGCCGATTATATACCATTTAACTTTGAGTCCTGTATCTAAAATTTGTTTGCAAATACAGGGAATATTGTCAAAATTTTTTGCTGTACAAAATCTACCTACAGAAAGAAGAACTAATTCATCAGCTTCAGTGTTAAAAGTATCAAATTCTTTTGATTCTGCCTGTTCTTTTATAAAGTTTGGCGCAAGTAAATTTTCAATGTGAACTAATCTGCTTTCCAGCGAAGGGTATTTCTTCAAAAATCCTTTTGTACAATCATCAGAAATTGATACTATATAATCAAACTCAGCCCACATTTTTTCTTCAGATTTTATATCTGTCATTACGTATGAATAATCTGTGTGTATCCATGCCGCTTTCTTGTCTGCGTTTATTTTGTTTGCGACAAAATAATGCGGTGTAAGATAACTTATTGCAAAATCATAGCGCTTATCTGATATGCTCGGCATATATCTCTTTGTGTATTTATGGCTGTATTCAAGTTCAATGCAATTATCTGTTGTAATATTGTTGCGTTTCTTATAAGTGATTGCTTTGATTTTTGACAGAAGACGACCAAATGCAATTTTGAACTGTTTATTTTTTAATACCGTTACAAAAGGTACTGCTAATGAGGCATACTCAGGTATCTCATGCAACAAGTTGACATTATCGGGGATAAATTGAAATAACGGACCTGAGTGACGCATAAGGAATAAATCTACATCATATTTATCATAATCAAAGGTGCTTAAAAGAGAAAGAAGAGCTCTTTCTGCACCACCTATTTCCATTGCATGCATTGCAATAAAAACTTTTTTCTTCATTTCTTTAACCACCTGAAACAATCGACACCGAAAATTCTGTGTATTGGTTTTGTTAATGTACTGCGAATTATAGCTTTTTTTGATAACCAGGATTTTGAATACCAATGTATACTGATTGTGTTGTCTGTAATATTTAATTTACCTGTCGGGTCATCGTATGGGTTCATATAATCTACAGGTAAAACGATTACATTATCAATAATCTGCTTTTTTCCTGTCATTTCAAAGCCATATTCAGCAAGAGCTGAAGTATTTAATTTTGGACAACCAATAAGGGGATAGTCATTATTGTTGTTTGTTTCCAATTTTTCATAACTATTTATTAAGAATTTTAATGATTTGCTTTTTATTTCTGCGCCAAAACCTTGACCAGAGTTTATATATGAATCAGTTTCAAAACCATAAAATGCATTATATTTAAGAAGAAAGTCAATTTTTTTTACAAGTTCAACATCGGTGTCAAAATATATACCACCGTGCTCGTAAACGATAAGAAGTCTTGCAAAATCACTTAAAAAAGCATATTTTTTATTGTCATAACAATATTTTAAGTATGGATGCTGGTTTATGTCAAAGTTGCTTTCGTTCCATTCAATGATTTCATAGTCAGGGCAGATTTTTTTCCAACTATTTATACATTTTTGAATTTTTTTGCTTTTTTCGTTTGAACCAAACCAGCAGTAATGAATTTTTTTCGGAATCATATAATTTTCCTTACTTTCTTAATAGTGATTTTTGAAAGTATTATTCCGGGAATAATACATAGTAGTGTCATTAGTTTTCTTGGTGATTCTTTTATCATATTCTTGTTGTGAGCAATTGTACAACTTGATACATAATGGACACAATCAATAATTAATCTTTTATTGGATGTAGGGTATTGCATACATATTCTTCTCCAGAATGCAAAGCCCTTTGGATTGGCTAAATATTGCTTCCACATTGTAGCACTTGAACCATCTGCTTGGTATTCGACATTACACAATACTTGGTTTATTGTTGCAAGTTTATAGTCCTGATCAATTAGTTTGTATTTATATGCTAATGCCACATATTTTTCATTATCAAATACAGGATAATCAGGATATTGATTTATTATATCAGTTCTGTAAACTAATTTTTTGTCACCTGTTCCACCATTTGTATAAAAATCAGATAATGTTGTATATAGTGGTGTTGATGATAAATCTGTACCAATTATATTACCATTGAAATCAGCATCTAAACCAATGATACCTGCACATAGTTTATTATCTTTTACAGAATTCCACTTATCCCATATTAATTGTACTGCGTTGTCAGCTAACACGTCATCAGAATCTATGCAAATATTTAATTCTGTAGTTATGTTTTTATATGCAGTATTGTGAGCAGTGTGCATTCCTCCATTTTCTTTATAGATGTACTTTATTTCAAATTCAGTTTGTTCATTGATCCAATTATTAACCAATGTTTTAGTTGTATCTGTTGATCCATCGTCAATAATCAGCCATGTGAAATTTTTATTTGATTGTGTACATAATGAGCTGTATGTGCGGTGGAGTGTGTGTGCTCTATTGTAGGCAGGTGTAAAGATTGTTATAAAAGGTGTTGCTTTCATAAATTATTTACCTTGTCAATATAATAATTCTCAAGCCATTTTGCATTTTCTTTGATATCAAAACCGGCTTGAATAATTTTTTCGGAATTATCTTTTTTCTTATAGTTTTTGAATTCTAATATTTTTTTTGCCCAAAATTCAGGTGATTTATTTAATGATACAAAATGAACATCTTCTGTTATTTTACAATCGTGAGTTATGTTATCAGACAAAATGCAAGGTAGACCTGCAGCTTGCGCTTCTACTGATGTTACGGGAAAACCTTCATATATAGAAGGAAAAACAAAAATATCGAAAATTTTAAGAATTTCATTCACATTTGTAATATTATCTGTAAAAAGAACATTTTCTGATATGTTTAGTTCTTCTGTTTTTTGTTTTATTTCTTTTAATAATGTGCCGTTACCTACCAAAATAAGAATAGAATCATTGTTTGTTTTTAGAATTTCGTTGAAAATTTCGATTAAAAATTTGTGATTCTTGGGATATTCAAAACGTCCAACATGTCCGATGATATATTTATTTTGCACTTTTTCATTTATATAGCTTAATGAGTCTGATATACGTGCTTTTGAGAAATTTTCTACATTTATTGCATTATTCAATAAATCAAACTTCTTTGTCTTAAACGTCCATAAACCTGCTTTTTTACTGCAAGCAAACAATTGTGTGGCAAAACATTTTATAAATAGTTTTAATATAATTTTTAATGGATATTTTGCATTGACATCTTGTTTTGCAGAATGTGCATGTGCAATCCTTATTCTTACCTTACAAAGTTTTGCAACTAAAAGCGGCACTGCACTCATACAATCCAAATGAGAATGAACTATATTATATTTGTGCGACTTAAAAAAATTATAAAGCTCTTTATAATATGATATTGAAAAAGGATTAAGAGGTCTGATTCTAAAGATTTTTCCACCTAACGATTTTATTTCGTCATCATAATCGGCTTTGAAATCTCTATGAACAAGAAAATCAAATTGAACTTTTGCGCGATCAATATTTCGATAATAATTCATTAACATTGTTTCTAGACCGCCACGTCCCATATATGTAACAATGTGTAAAATGCGAATAGGTTGATTCATAAATACCTCATCCCCATGCTACAAAGATTGAATAAATAAAATATAATGAATAGCAAGTATAAAGTGAAACTCTTGCCAGTTTAGATAAATTTTTATTAAAAATATGAGTTATTTCCCATGGTAATAATATATAACCAAAAAGTGAGAAATAAATAGGTAATCGTCCAATAAAAATTCCGCTAGTAAACATTGATACTACATAGATGCCTGCAGAGGCAATAGACATGTTTGTGCAGATATTTATTACAGGATCATTTTCTTTGTCTATTATTTTCTTGCCGTAAAGAGAAATAATAGCAGGAACAGAATAAACAAGAACTCTAAGGAAGTTGGTTCCGTCATCCTGCCATTCTTGCCAGTCTGAAACAACATTCTGATACTGAGTATCGCTAAGTGCAGTATCAAGAATATTAGTAAACTGATCTACAAAGGAAACTGCAATAATTACACCAAATAAAAACAGCAATGTTTTTTTATTCCAGGCTTTGCCTTGCACAATAAAGATGAATGGAATCACCAAAAGAGCCGAACCGTGGAAGAATGACGCAAAAAGTATAACGATTATTGCATAGATATATTTTTTTGACAAAATAAAATAAAAACCGAGCAATACTATACAAACTGCTGTAAATTGTCTTAATCCATTAAACATCCAGGATAGGTAATCGGTGGATGCCACAAACAGAAACATACTCATAAAAAAATCAGTAGAGTATTTTCTGAATGTTTTTGCAAGTATCAACATCTGAAACGCTGCAATAATGCCGAGATAAACTTTATAGTCCTGTGTAATGTAAATTTTTATAAGCACAGAAACAAAAGAGAATAATTCATCTTTCGAAACTGTTTGCATATATGTTGGCAATTCACCGAATGTTGTAGGCATTGCCTTAAAATCGTTGATATATGCTGTAGTGTCTGCAAAATATCCGCGCTGTGCTGCTATAATTATCAATGGTATTGCGAGAACCAATAACCATACCCAACTGACACGGGGGTTAGGTTTGCCGAGAACTCTGACAGGTACTTTTTTTTCACCGGTCATTTTATAGAAAATTGCAATAACAACCGGCCATATTAACGTAAATAGATATTTTCCGGTTGTCATCAACAGTTCCTCTCTTAAAAAATTTTTTCTATAGTCTTTTTTACAACCTGCTCTTTATCGTATTCTTTTTCGACTTTTTTTCTTGCATTTTTGCCCATTTCAGTTTTTTCTTCTTTTGAAAGAAGGGTAAATTGCTTCATTTTATTATAAAGGTCTACGGAATCTTTTACATTTACAAGGTATCCTGTTTTTTTATTATCAACTGTTTCTTGGCAACCGGGGATATCGGTTGTGATAACCGGTCTGCCGATTGCAGATGACTCAAGAAGAACATTTGACAAACCTTCATGATAAGAGGGGAGTACCACACAATTACAATTCTGATAATATGGAATTGTATCAGTCTGAAAACCGTGGAAATTGATAATCTTATTTTCTGAAAGATTTTCGATAATATCTTTGTATTCATCTTCGAAGAAACCGACCATATCAAGAGATACTTTATTGCCAAACTCATTTTTTAGTCTCTTGAATGCCTCCAGAAGTTCATCTATTCCTTTTTCCTTCATAATGCGTCCGAGGTAAAGAAACTTAACAACGGAATCATCTGGATATTCAGAGTATTTGTATGTATCCAAATTGATTCCGGCACCGTTAAGAACAGTAATTTTCTCTTTTTTATTTATTTTTTTATCAATAAAAATCTGTGCATTTGCATTGTTTTCAAAAAATATAGTTTTTGCTTTACCAGTACCTGCTTTATACATTAGTGATACAATAGCTGCCAATTTTTTGTTCTGAAATGCTGTACCTAAACCCTGCACGTTTACAAAGTACGGGATTTTTTTTAATCTTGCGGCAAGTCCGCAGTATATGTTGGGTTTAATTGAATATGTAATAATTTTATCAGGTTTTTCTTCTTTAATCTGGTTGAAATAGGTAAGAAGCAGTTTCAGATCGGTTTTCGGATTTATACCTCTGCGATCAATAGCTGTATTGATGCATTTACATCCCATTGCTTCGAAATCTTTTTCATGACCGACAAAAGGCATACTTAAAGTAACAGAATTATCATTGAGTAATTCTGCGATAAGTTCTTTTCTGAATCTATATAACATGTATGAGTGATTTGTCGCAATGAAGATTTTAGCCATAACATTATTCCTTGTCTGCTTTTTCAAGAGTGCCTGTTCCGCCTTCAACAACACCTTCATGTTTTATAACCTGAAGTGCTGTTGCAATAATGCATTTTATGTCAAAAGGCAGACTCATTTTATCTACATATTCACCGTCAAATTTTGCTTTGACATCAATCTCAAGTTCATCTCTGCCATTAACCTGTGCCCATCCTGTAAGACCGGGGCGAATATTATTTGCACCATATTTGTCACGTTCTGCTATAAGATCTTCCTGATTCCAAAGGGCAGGTCTGGGACCTACAATTGACATATCACCTTTAAGAATGTTGAAAAGCTGGGGGAGTTCATCAAGACTTGATTTTCTGAGGAATTTACCGACTTTTGTGATAAATACATCCGGATTATTAAGAAGATGTGTCGGCATATCGTGAGGAGTATCAGTTCTCATTGAGCGGAATTTATACATATTGAAAAGTTTTTTATCTTTTCCTACTCGTTTCTGAACAAAAAATACAGGACCTTTTGAATCTGCCTTTACTGCAATTGCACATCCTAATAAAACAGGGGATAATGCGATGACGGCAAATAGTGATACAAGAAAATCTATAATACGTTTAACAATTTTATACACTTGATACACCTTCGTTTTCGGGATGGTATGTGGGGACAAGCTTCATTACAGACTCCCTTATGTTGTAACTATTAAGATTACATTCGTCTCTGAGATATGCAAGTTTTGTGAAAAATTCATCAGTGTCAGCATCAGATAACTTGCCGATAAAAATAAGATCATTCTTTGTTTTTTCAAGACCTTCTTCGGACATCAGAAGCTCCTCATAAAGCTTTTCTCCCGGTCTGAGACCTGTATACTCAATCTTGATATCTACATCAGGTTCAAAACCTGAGAGTTTGATCATTCGTCTTGCAAGATCATCAATTTTGACTGGTTGTCCCATATCAAGAACAAAAATTTCTCCACCGTTTGCGTAGAAACCTGCCTGAAGAACAAGAGACACAGCTTCGGGAATAGTCATAAAATATCTTATTATATCTTTATGCGTTACTGTTACAGGGCCGCCACGTGCTATCTGTTTTCTAAAAAGAGGAATAACACTTCCGTTGGAGCCGAGGACATTACCGAAACGGACAGCTACAAAACGTGTTTTTGAAATTTTTGCAAAGCATTCGATAATCATTCCGCAAAGGCGTTTTGATGCACCCATTATGTTTGTAGGATTGACAGCTTTATCTGTTGATATAAGTACAAAAGTTGATACTCCGTGTTTGTTCGCTGAGTTGGCAACATTATATGTACCGAATACATTGTTTTTGATTGCTTCATTCGGTGCATCTTCCATAAGCGGAACATGTTTGTGTGCTGCAGCGTGATACACAATATCAGGTTTGTATATTTCGAAAAGAGAGTCTACTCTTTGAATGTCACGAACTGAGCCGATTATTACATCAAGATTAAGCTGAGGATTATTTGCTTTGAGCTCTTGTTGAATTGCATATGCATTGTTTTCATAGATATCAAAAATTACGAGTTTTGACGGATTGAACGACGCTATCTGTCGGCACAATTCACTTCCTATTGAGCCGCCACCGCCTGTAACAAGGACAGTTTTTCCAGATATCATTGTTCTGATTTCAGAAAGATCAACCTTTATGCAGTCTCTTCCAAGAAGGTCTTCAATTTCAACATTTCTGATTTGCTCAATTCTTACCTCGCCATTTGTGAATTGAGTAATTGATGGCACGATGCTTAATGAGCATTTTGTTTTCTGGCACTCATCAATTATGACTCTTTTTTCAGAGTTGGTTGCAGAAGGTATGGCAAGAATAATTTTGTCAATTCTATATTTTTCTGCCATTTCAGGAATGTGCTCACAATTGCTTACTACCTTTACACCGTGTATAAATTTTCCGATTTTCCCTGAGTCATTATCAAGCATACAGATAACACGACCTCTCGAATGAGGACTTGTCTGTAATTCTCTGAGAACGCTTACTCCTGAACGTCCTGCGCCGATTATCATCACTCTGTCAAGCTTGGTTGAACGTCTGATGTTTGTTTTTACTTTGCCAGCAAAGCGATAAGAAAATCTTATTGCAGTAATTGCTCCAAGTAGAAAGATAAAATATATTATCGGATAACTCTTGGGGAAATTGAGATTAGCTTTTAATCTTAATACGAAAAGAATTATTGTATTGATAGTTGTTGACGATATGCAAGCTGCAGCAATTGTTGTAAATTCATCAAAACCTGCATATTTCCATATACCTCTATATAGTTTGAAGAAAATAAAAACGATAATTGTTATTATGGTTGTTAGTGGGGATAACTTAAATATGTTCTGAACAAAACCTGATGAAACCAAATCATGAATATTAAACTCAAACCTTACAAATAAAGCAAGGAATGAAGCAAGGTTTATAAAAAATATATCTGCAAATACGAGTGCTGCAGTTTTCAGATTATACAGAATATTATCTTTACTTGTGGGATCTAATTGTGTCATTATTCTGTCTCCATAATTGTGTTGTATTATTTTTATACATAATAATGATATCATCAAGTAAAAAAAATGTCAACAATTATATTTTTATAGTATTAATTATTTTTATCTATATTATATTGACTAATACGAGTTTTTGCTGTAATATTATTGTGTATTTTTGTGAAAGGTTATGAATCAGGATGTTTATTGATTTACATTGTCATATATTGCCCGATGTAGACGACGGTGCAGAATCATTTTCTGAAGCTGTTGATATGATTACTACAGCAAACAAATCCGGAACAACAATAATGGTTGTTACACCTCATTATAATCAACACAATAAACACAATTGTCATCTTAATAAAGAAACTCTCACTGAAAAATACAAAAATTTTATATCAGATGCAGAAAAGATAGACGCTAAAATCAAGTTTTTTTTAGGTTCGGAATTGTTTGCAGATAAAAATCTTTCTGAACTTTGTAAGACTAATGAGATTGTATCACTGAATGCATCAAGATATGTTCTTTCGGAATTTTATTTTGATGAGACAATAGCTAATATTCACACTTATACAGATGAAATGATGTCTTTCGGATACATTCCGGTTATTGCACATCCTGAGAGATATAAGGGTTTATCACAAAACGACTATTTTTCATTAATCAATAAAGGTTGTAAATTTCAACTTAATAAAAATAGTATTCTCGGAAAAAACGGACAAGCACCAAAAGATTTGTCGTGGTGGATGCTGAAGAATGATTTTGTCCATATTATAGCAAGTGATTGCCATAATTCAACTTTCAGAAATGCGGACCTAAGTGAGCTATATGTGCATCTTCTTGATCAATTCAGTCCGGATAAAATCAATATATGGATGCACGATAATCAGAAAAGAATTTTACTTGACAGAAATATTTAAGAGAAGGTAATGTAATGCGAATAATAAGACTTTTTATAGTGATTTTGTTTGTAATCTGTGTAACATTCACTGTTTACATAAAACTCAGCGACAATGCTGATTATAATGCACCTGTGATCAGTTGCAGACTCGATAAAATAATTGCCAGTGTAAATGATTCAGATGAGAAGTTATTGAGCTATGTAACTGCTGATGATGCAAAAGACGGAGACTTGACAAACAATATAATCATTGAATCAATATCTCCCTTTGTGAGTAAAAATACTGCAAAAATTACCTATGCCGTATGCGACTCGGAAAATAATGTTGCAAAAATTGAAAAAGATATCGTTTTTTCTGACTATACAGCACCCGTATTTCAGTTTAGTACTCAGCACGTATACTATGTTGGTGCTACAAAAGTTGAGCTCTTAAACGGAGTTTCGGCATATGACTGTCTTGACGGTGACATATCATCCAGGATCGTAATCTCTGATTCAAAGATAAATTTGTCTGAACCGGGAATTTATCCCGTTACATACAAAGTTGCAACAAGCAAAGGTGTTACTGCAGAAATCACTGTGAATGCATATGTTTATGCGAACAGACTTAGCGATGTCATTCCGCTTAAATCTTATCTTGTGTATACAGATTTCGGCAAAGCTGTTGACACAGAAAGCTTTATTGCATCAATACCGGATAAATACCTTAACAGTGAAGATAATCGCTATAAGTATGATTTTGACATAATAGATAATGTTGATTACAAAAAGCAAGGTATTCACTATATTACATACAGAATATCAAGAACAGATGAAAATGAGGAGTTTTCTGAACCATTTGTAATCGCAGAATCATATCTTGCAGTTGCGGTAAGGGGTGAGAATAAATGAGAGAAATCCGTTTTGATTATATAAACTGGTATACCATTGCAAAAGATGTATTACGGAACAGTTGGATTATTATACTGGCATTTCTTACCGGTTTTTTTGGTGTCAGAGCTTATTTTGATTTTACATATAAACCTGAATACAAGTGTTCCGCCACAGTTTCTATTAACGCTACAGATTCAGGTCTTTATTCGTTCTCCAGTCTTAATAAAACAATAGAGGCTGCTTCTACTTTTCAGGAGATGTTTCAGAGCTCATATTTTAGAGAGAAACTTGAAGATATTACAAAAAAAACTGTTGACGGCGTAATTTCTGCCGAACAGATAGAAGAAACTAATCTTATTGTAATGTCATATAAATGCGATTCTCCCATTGAAGCATATTCAATGCTGATTGCTGTTATAGAAAATTACAATGTAATAACTGACTACAATTTTGAGAATATGCTTATTAATATTATTTCTCAACCTGTCGTACCAACTAGCCCTTCAAATACTATTTCCTATAATCATTATGATAAAATTGCAGCGTTTGCAATGGCATTTGCTGTGCTGTTTTTTGTTGTTGTTTTTTCTTATTTCAGAGACACGATAAAAAACGAAGCTGACGTAAATTCAATGCTTGATACAAAGTTATTCAGTGTTGTATATCATGAGGAAAAAAATAAGACATTAAAATCAAAACTTGGATTGTCGCATTCAAAAGATCCGTTATTAATAACAAACATTCTTATAAATTACAGATTTGCTGAAACATTCAGAATTGCTGCACTTAAGCTTGATTATTTCATCAAAGCTAAAAATGTCAAAACAGTTATGATAACCAGCTGTGGTGAAAATGAAGGAAAATCAACAGCATCTGTAAATCTTGCTCTCTCAATGGCAAAAATGGGAAGAAAAACACTTCTTGTTGATGCCGACCTCAGAAAACCTGCCGTATATAAATTTTTCAATAATCAATATAATGATGATCTCCAGGGGCTAGGAGAAGTTATACGAGGAAATATGGCAATAAATAAAGCTATTATAAAAGAACCCAATACAGGTCTTTATATAATGTGTGGCAAACAAAAATACAGAAACAGCTCCGAAATGATTTCAACCAAGCGTTTTGAAATGTTTGTTGAATCACTCAAAGAGCAATTTGACGTAATTATTTTTGATACACCCCCTACATCACTTGTATCTGACGCAGAAATAATTTCGGGATATATCGATGCCGCACTCATAGTTGTACGTCAGGATATTGCCCCTGTTCCTGAAATTAACGATATGATTGAAATGATAAGTCAGTCAGGTGCATCAGTAGAAGGTTGCATTTTTAATGATGTTCATATTCTGCCTTCACTTTTCTCTAATTTCGAGTACGCATATGACGTTGACAAAAAATCGGAGGTGAATTCCTGATGCCATCATTACAGAAGAAATCACCTGTATTTACTGATGTGGGAGAAAATACGTCTCGACAGCCACAGAATGTAATATTTGATTCAGCCGTTTTTGCTGTAGACTTTGCAAAGGCAACAAAAAAATTCTGGTATATAATTTTATGCTTAGCTTTGATATTTGGTTTTACTGCGGGTTCACTGAAGTACAAAACTTATAAACCTATGTATGAGTCGTCAGTTTCGTTTTCTGTTACAGCCGTATCCTACAGCGCAAACGGAAATGCAGTTTTTGCATCTTACTATGACAATAATTCAGCCGCTCAGTTATCAAAAACATTTCCTTATATACTTAATACCGCAATGATGAGGAATGCTCTCAAAAATGAGTTGCAGACGTCATATATCAACGGCTCTATTTCGGCATCTTCAGTTGCTGTGGATTCAAATATTTTCAAGGTTTCTGTCGCAAGTAACAATCCTGAAGATGCATACAATATTGTCAATGCAATTATAACAGTATATCCGGAAGTTGCTGTGTTTGTTGTAGGGAACATAAGCCTTAAAATTCTGATTCAGCCGACTATGCCTACTGAACCATATACAACAAACAATTTCATCCGTACCGGTATAATTATGGCGCTGGTCGGTATTAGTTTTGGTTTCGGCCTTGTTGCAGTATATGCATTTTTCAGAAATACCGTAAGAAAAAAAGAAGACTTCAAAAATAAACTTAATCAGAAATGTTTTGTTGAAGTTCCGTATGTTACATTTTACAGAACTTCAAAAAGAGAGAAGAAAGATGAACACATTGTAAGGATTAATGACAGACATCCCACATTCAAAGAGTCATTCAGACTGCTCCGAAAGAGACTTCTCAGAAATCTTTCAGCAGATGATAAAGTCATTGCTATCAGTGCAGCAGTTCACGGAGAAGGCAAAACAATGGTTGCGATTAACCTTGCTCACACTCTTGCACTCTCAAAACATAAAGTTGCTTGTGTTGATTTTGATCTGAAATCACGCAGTATTCAGAAATATCTTAAGCTTGACAAAAAGAAAGGTTTTACTGATATTATTTCTGATTCTGCTGCAGATTTTCAATCTGTGCGTTATAACGATGACGAATGTCTTGATATCTATTTTGCAGGTAACTCTTCCTATGAATTCAATGAGAGCGAATGTTCTGTATTTTTTGAATATCTCAGAAATCACTATGATTATGTAATCGTGAATGTTGCTCCTGCTAAAGAAATATCTGAAGCTGTAAGTGTAACCAATTTGTGTGATTGTTTATTGTTTGTCGCATATCAGGACAAAACTTCTATTGACAAAATCAGAAAGATGCTTGAAGTTATGTCTTTCAGTACTGCTAAAATTCTTGGTTTTGTATTCAACGGTGTACAAGAAGGATTCAGTGGTTACGGTGGATACTATGACGGAAAATATGGCTATGGTCGTTATGGTTACGGTAAATATGGTTATGGCGGCAGATATGGTTATGGAAAAAGCAAGTATGGTTACGGATATGGACACCATAAAGCTAAACATTCGACAAAATACGGCTATGGTTATGGACATGGCTATGGTTATGGTGAAGAAAATGACACCGATGAGGATAATGTTGATAAATCAGTAAAACTTGATTTTGCTGTTAATCAAAGCCTTTCATCATTAGATGATTTTGATATCCCGGACAACTCATAAACTTTTGCAGCGGCATTCTTATGTCGCTGTTTTGTTTTTCTTGTTGACATAATATATAGTATTTGATAAAATAATAATAGAAAGAATGAAAGGTGAACAGTATGAGAGAAATTATCAAACTGAATGACGGTTGGAAATTTATAAAAGATTCAAATGATAACAAATTACCTTCAAAGCCAGGGTTAAAATGGAAGAGTGTACAGATCCCTCACACATGGAATAATCTTGACGGTCAGGATGGCGGTTTTGATTACTACAGAGGTAAATGCTGGTATATGAACAGCATTAAAATTGATATTACGGCTGATGAAGAAGCTTATCTTGAGTTCCTAGGTGCTGAAGCAATTGCTGAGGTTTTTGTTAATGACATAAAGGTCACAGAGCACAAGGGCGGTTTTTCTACTTTTAGATGTAATATCACCCCTTATCTTCATAAAGGTAAAGCAAAAATTGCTGTATCTGTAGATAACAGTGAAAGTAAAGAAGTTTATCCTCAGACAGCAGATTTTACATTCTATGGTGGTCTTTACAGAGATGTAAATCTCGTTATTGTAAACAAGACACATTTTGATCTTGATTATTATGGTGGAAACGGCGTTGTTGTAACACCCATTATTAATGATGACGGCTCTGCAACAGTCAGTGTTGAGACTTTTGTAACCGGCAATACAGACAACTATGATGTTATTATTGAAACAGCAGGTAAGTCTAAAAAGGTTAATAAAAAGACAGGAAAGTGTGAGTTCAAAATTTCTGAACCCCATCTTTGGCACGGTATAGAAGATCCTTATCTCTATAATCTTGATGCAAAAATTATGCATAAAGGTTTTGTTATTGATAAAGTCAGCCTCAAATATGGTATCAGAACATTCTCTGTTGATCCTGAAAAAGGTTTCTTCCTTAACGGCAAATCATATCCTCTCCATGGTGTTTCAAGACATCAGGACAGAGAGAATATGGGCTGGGCTATAACAGAAAAAGAACATCGTGAAGATATGAAACTTATTGCTGAAGTAGGTGCAAACACAATCAGACTTGCTCACTATCAGCATTCTCAGACATTTTATGATCTTTGCGATGAATACGGAATGATCATCTGGGCTGAAATTCCGTTTATTTCAGCATTTATTAAGGGCGCACCCGCAAGAGAAAATACAATTTCTCAGATGAAGGAACTTGTTATTCAGAATTATAATCATCCCTCAATTGTATGTTGGGGGGTTGCAAATGAAATCACTATCGGTGGAGAAGATCCTGATCTTATTGATAATATTAACGCACTCAATGATCTTTGTCACGAACTTGATAAAACAAGGCTTACAACAATAGCAAATCTTACTCTTGTTGAAAATGACAGCATCTTCAATAAGATTACAGATATTATCTCATACAATCACTATTTCGGTTGGTATATGGGTTCTGTTGAAGATAATGCTCCATGGCTTGACACATTCCATAGTGAACATCCTGATATTTGTATTGGTCTTTCAGAATATGGATGTGAAGGTATTCTTAAATATCACAATGACAATCCTCAGGTTCAGGATTACTCTGAAGAGTATCAGGCATATTATCACGAAAAAATGCTTGAAACATTCGCAACAAGACCCTATCTCTGGAGCACACATGTATGGAATATGTTTGATTTCGGCAGTGATATGCGAGATGAAGGCGGTGTAAAGGGCAGAAATAATAAAGGTCTTGTAACATTTGACCGCAAGACTAAGAAGGACAGCTTTTATATATATAAGGCGTACTGGCGTCCTGATGACAAATTTGTTCATATTTGTTCTAAGAGATATTTTGACAGAAACACAGATGCTATCACAGTTAAAGTTTACTCAAACAGTCCTTGTGTAACTCTTGAAGTAAACGGCGTCAAGGTAGATACTATTGAAGGTTCTAAGGTATTTGTATTTGAAAATGTACCTCTCAGAAACGGTATCAATACAGTTAAGGCATTTACAGATGAATGTCAGGACTTTGCTGAATTCAACAGAACTGATGTTGTTAATGAAAGTTATGTTCTCAAAGACACAAGAAGTGGTCTTAATGTTGCAAACTGGTTTGAAGATATGTCTTCAGAAGGTGAGCTTTCATTCAAAGAAGGATATTTCTCTATCTATGATAAGCTCGGAGATATTATGAAAACTCCCGAAGGTGATGCATTTATTGGATCAATGATAGAAAAAGTTTCCGAAGCTATGAGTATGAATGTAAGCAAAGGCATGATGAATATGGCAAAAGGCTTTACAATTCAGAAAATATTTGATATGGCTGGAGGTCAGTTACCCGATGGTGTGAAGGTCTGGGTTAATGAAGAACTTCAGAAAATTGCAAAACCTTGATAATAATAAAAGGACGGTTGGAAATTCCAACCGTCCTTACTTTTTTCAGATTAATAATTTTCTGCCTTAAGTTCAAAATATGCCTTGGGGTGTGCACATACGGGGCAAACGTCAGGAGCATCTGTGCCGACTACGATATGACCGCAGTTTGAGCACTTCCAAATTCTGTCGCCGTCTCTTGAGAACACAAGTCCTCCTTCGATGTTTGCAATAAGCTTTCTGTATCTTTCTTCGTGTTCTTTTTCAATTTTTGCAACTTCGTCAAAAAGGAATGCAATATGGTCAAAGCCTTCAGCTCTTGCTTCTTCTGCAAAACCTGCATACATATCTGTCCATTCATAATTTTCGCCGTTTGCTGCATCTTCAAGATTTGTAAGAGTTGTGGGCATACCTTCGTGAAGAAGCTTGAACCAGATTTTTGCATGTTCTTTTTCATTTGCTGCAGTTTCAGCAAAAAGATTGCCTATCTGTACATAACCGTCTTTTTTAGCCTTTGATGCATAATATGTGTATTTAGTGTAAGCCTGTGATTCACCTGCGAATGCTGCCATAAGATTTTTCTCTGTCTTTGAGCCTTTAAGATCCATATTAATTCTCCTTAAATCAAATTATAATTTAACATTAGTTTGAGCAATATATCTTTATATATTCATCACTAATGATAATTACTATTGTTAGTATATCTCTATATTTTTATTTTGTCAATATGTTAATTAAAAAAATTCTCCAAAATATGGAGAATTTTTTCTACAGTTATTTATTACAGCCGCACGAGAAATTCAGTGCAGTATTTTCGTATGATGTATCATTGTCACAATCTTTTTCTGAAGGTGGGAAAAATTCACCGACAGGGAATTTGATTTTTCTGAAAGCATCGCAAGGATCTTCAGTATCGCACTTATTAGTACATTCTTTGAAGGGAATACAGAAATCATAAGCAGGAATCAATATCTGAACATCCCTTTCAAGCTGTACAATAGTGAACAGACCAATTGTAACTCTTACAGCTTTATCTGAGTTATTATTGAACTGTCCGTTAAAATATCTTCTTACACAACTGGGCATTTTGCAACAGAAGTCAGCGTGATTACAGCAACAATCACAAGGTCTGCAAAGTTTGGCATCAAGGCAAAGTGGATCAGCAACCTGAATTTTTGCTCTGGGATTTGATGTAACAACTGAGCTGTTTTCATCCGCCTTATTTTCTGAATATTCTGATGTAAATATCTTCACATTCCCCTCACTGCCATAAAGAATACACTTTTTTGAATAAATTGCAAGGCCGGTAACAGTTTCTGTAGGACAATTGTGGTTAATTACCGCATCTACAGTTACAGAAATAAAGAATGTAAGGTCAACAGAATAAAAACCTTTATTAAAAGGCACTTTTTCCACATCGGTTATAACATCAATTACTTCACAACCTCTGCATTTGACCGTTACGGCATTATCTATTACTTCCTGAGCGCAATCGGTAAAATAAACACGAATATCTGCAAGACAATCCCTGTCAGCACAGGAATCATATACCTTTGCAGTATCTATGCAGACGGCTTCCTTAATTTTTTTGCAAGATGAATCAAACGTATCATTCATAAAAAAATATCCTCCCGTTAAATATTGAGTCAATGCGTTCAGCAGCAACTTCAATATCATAATATGGGAGGATAAAAAATTTGTTACATTATAAATCGGTTTTAACGGGAATACCACCATTATTCATTGATTCATCAGCAGCAAATACAACAAGATGACCGTTTACTGAGTCAAAAACAGATGTGCAGGAAACTGAGGTTTCTTCATTTCTGACATATTTAATGAAATCAGCAACAAGTGCATGGTCTCCACCGCCGTGACCTACAGAAGCGGAACATTTTTCAGACAAATCATGAATTTCACTGATATGATCATTATCATTATGAGGATTTATGTAAGAAACAGTGAATTTCTGCCCTTCAAAAGTGCCGTTAATTTCGCCTTTTGTGCCGATAACACGTACAATTCTCTGTGAGAATGCACAACCACCTGTAAGATTGTGACTTCCAGTAGCGCCATTATCAAATTGTATCATAACTGTTTGGTGATCGACAACATTGTTGTCACACTTATAAGCGCATTTACCAAATGGGCTTTCATTTTTGAGAAATTCATATTTTTCATCATATGATGCTGAATGAAGGTCAGGCCATACATAGAAATCCCATCTGCCCGGAAGGTCAAGATAGATTCGTTTTGCAGAAAGATTGCAGGTGTCAACATACTTGCAGTCAACCATACATCTTTCACCGCTGTCTTCAGGAGCATTTGCTCTGTTGAAGTACATAAGACTTCCGGTACTTGTAACAAAAACTGGTTTAAGATCACCAACAAGCCACATCATCATATCAAGGTCATGACAGCATTTTGCAAGAAGCATTGAAGTGCCGGACTTTTCGCTGTTGCCCCATTTGCCTCTTACATATGAAGTAGCATAATGATGATAACTAACATCTTCACAAAGCTGAATGCTTATAATCTCACCGATATCACCGGATCTGATAACATTTTTAATTTCTTTATAAAATTCTGAATATCTGAGCACGTGACAGATCATAACTTTGTTGCCGTTTTTTCTGACAACATCAATAAGCTCAGCCATTTCTTCTTTGTTAACGGCAAAGGGTTTTTCCAGAAGCATATCATAACCGCATTGAAGAAGGGGAATAGATGTTTTTACATGATCCTTATCCATTGTTCCGTTGATTATAACATCAGCTATTTTTCCCTTTTTAGCAAGTTCTTCAGCAGATGAAAAGCAATATTCTTCAGCTATTCCGAATCTCTCAATAGCCTGCTGAACGCGGATAGGGTCAGGATCTGCAATACCTATAACTTTTAACTCATCAGGATGATCCTTAGAGTAATCACCGTAAATAATCGATCTGTGGCCACCGCCTACAATAATCGCTGTAATTGGTTTTTTCATATCATTATATTCCTTTCACCGAAATCATAAATTCACAACTGTGTAGTTATGCCCCGTAATTGAAATAAATCTTTCAATAATATCTTTTGTTTTGAATTTTAATGTTGAAGTATTTTTGCATGGGTGACAGCAAAAATATTCATTATTGAGAAGCTGCGCATCAATCAACAATGTTACATCAGATGCATTATCATTAATAAGACACATTATACTTGCAGAACCGGGTTCTACACCGAGAATATCAATCATTTTATCTGCAGAAGCAAAAGAAAGTCTTGAAGACTGAACCTGTTTTGAAATAACTTTCGAATCAAATTTTGCATCAGGACTCATCAGAAGCAGGAAATATTTTGTTTCAGCTGAATTTCTGAGAAAAAGATTCTTACATATAACAGCATCAAGATATTTTTCAATTTCGTGACAATCTTCAATGGTATCAGCAGGAGAGTGTTCTATGTGATAAAAACTGAAATAGTTTTCAGATAAAAAGCTGTATATTTTTTCTTCAGTTGCTGATTTCTCAGATTCAGGTCGTCCGTAAATTACATCAGAAAATATTGAAACACTCATCATTTCACCATTTTAATACCAATTTTTCAAAATGAATATTAACATAATTAGTGATATAATTCAAGAGATTTTAATTATTTTATAAAATAAAGGTACCCTTAGATTCAAGGATACCTCAATTAATCTTACTTACTTGTTTTTTGAAAGATATTCTGTAATTTCTTGCATTTTCTTATCAGTAAGTTTGAACTTGAATGTAAACACAAGCAATGAAGCGAGCATAAGAATCATAGGCAGAACAAGCATCATTACACTGATTGAAGAATGCGCAGCTGCGGGATTCATTGAATGAAGCTCACCATCATAATGAGAAATTGAAAGTCCTGAATACAGAATGATGGTCTGAAGTGTGTATGCCATTTTCTGAAGGAAACCCTTCATTGAAAATGTTATGGATTCAGCTCTGAAGCCCATTTTATATTCACCGTAATCAACTATATCTGCAAGAAAAACAGTCTGTGAAACGAACATTGATGCGGTACCTATCTGTGCAATGAGATAAGAGATATTCATAACTGTGAGGCTGTCAAAAGCTTTTGCGCCAAGAAGCATTCCTACATAACCTGCCATCGCAAGACAAAGTGAAAATTTATATGTGTTGCGTCTTGAAGTAAATTTCATCATAATTGGAATTACTGCAAGACCAAGAATTGATCCTACAGCACCAAAAGTGTTGAATCCGCTCTGCTTTGAACTATCACCAACGACAACATCAAAGTAATATGCACCAACACCGGAAATCATATAGAAGCCTGCATTTGAAAGCATTGCAAATAACATAAATATAAGAAGCTGGTCATTATTTTTTGCAACAGTAAAAATCTTCTTGAATGAAAATTTTTCATTTGAAGGTGTTGTGTGTTTTTCACGTACAGAAGAAACACTGATTGTGGAGAATAATATAAGTCCTATTGCACTCACTAGAGATAATACAAGGAATGTTTTTTCATCAAAAACTTTTTCACCTGTAGCAGGGTCTGTTGTAACACTTACAACACCCATGAGAATAGGGGCACCGATTGAGATGATTCCTTGACCGAGACCTGAGAATGTACGTGCAATCGTTGCAATTATACTTCTTTCACCGGGATCTTTTGTGAATGATGGAACCATTGACCAATAAGGAATATCTGCAAGAGTATTTGACATTCCCCAGAATACATACATAACAGCTATATAAACATACAATGATACACCAGAAAGATTGAACAAGTTATTGAATAACAAGCACAGAATGATCGCATTGCAGAAAGAACCGATAAGAATCCAAGGACGATATTTGCCCATTCTGAATTTTCCGTTATCTACAATTGAACCCATCATCGGGTCGTTTATGCCATCCCATATTCTGGCTATTGGCGTCAAAATAAGAAGGAAACCGGAACTTAATTTAAGAACGTCAGTAAGGTATTTATTCAGGTATGAATAGAACATACCATAGCTGAGGTCAAGACCTACAGCGCCGACACCGTATCCGAGATACCTGAAAATGCCGCCTTTTTTCTTGTTTTTATCAGACATAACACACCTCCGTAATTTATGATATAAAATTATCATAATTTGAGTGATTAATCAATAGTAAATAAAAATTTTGATTAAACAGCCTTGTATTTTTTATGAAATTATAATATAATGAAACATATTGGAGTGATATGATGAATTCTGAGATCAATTTTTTCAGAAACAAAAAAAATATTATTTTACTTTCTGTCATCATTGTATTATTGATTCTGATTTGCACAGTAATTGCTTTTTGTTATAAAACTGAGAATAAAAACACACTTAATGATAATGTAAATACCACGACTGCAAATGCAATCAACGATAATGTGTTTGCCGGTGACTGTAATATACTTTTTGTATGCAATGCAGAGGGTGTTGGAGATGTTGCATTTGCAATGCTTCTTGAATTTCAGATATATTCAGAATCAATCAGTATATCAATGATTGATATGACAACATCTGATGGTATTCAGACTTTTGCAGAAAGTTATTCATACGGCGGCATAAATTCTCTTATAAATTCGATTGAGAATATAAGAAAATGCTCTGTAAGCAGATATATGATTATTGACAGAAGCGGTGTTGGGCGTCTTACCGAAATTCTCGGAAAAGTAAACTTGTATGTCACAGAAGGCTTTACTTATACTGCTTCTGATAAAAGCTATGAAGTTGCTGCAGGAAACAATGATATGGATTCTGATATGCTGTATACATATCTTGCTATTCTCAGCAAAAAGAGTGACTCTTTGATTCTTGCAGAAACATTATGTGATATAATCAATTTTTATATTTCCGGAATTTCTGCAGAAAATTCTGAAAAGCTATTTGGTGATATATGCAATTGTGTTGTGACAGATATTACTATTACTGACTATTTTTCTTCTAAAAATGATTTTGAATATCTTTTGTCCCACAATCCTGAGTGTTATCTCGAAAATGATGATGACATATAATTAATAACTTATGTTATATATATGAAACAGAGGCGAAAATAAATGGATAAAGCTAAAATTGAAAGAGCTGTCAGGGAAATTCTTGAAGCAATCGGAGAAGATCCTGACAGAGAAGGTTTAATTGAAACCCCCAAACGTGTAGCAGCGATGTATGAAGAAATTTTTTCCGGCATATCTGATGATCCGAAACGTCATATAAAAGTTTTTTCTGAAAAAGATAACGATGAAATAGTTGTCGTAAGAGATATCCCCTTATATTCAATGTGTGAGCATCATCTGCTTCCTTTTGTAGGTAAAGCACATATTGCATATATTCCTTCAGAAGGAAAAGTCATAGGATTATCAAAACTTGCAAGAATTGTAGATTTATTTGCTAAAAGACCTCAGCTTCAGGAAAGACTCACTTCTCAGATTGCAGATTTCCTGGATGAAGAATTAAATCCTATTGGTATTGCTGTTATAGTTGAAGCTCAGCATCTTTGTATGACTATGAGAGGTGCAAAAGCTGCAGGCTCTATGACTCAGACATCAGCTCTCAGAGGTGTAGCAAAAAAAGATGCACGTACAAGGGCAGAAATCATGTCACTTTTGAAAGGATAAAAACAATGAAAAGAATTTTTTCTTTAATACTTGCCGTTGTTTGTATGTTGTCTCTGTTTTCTGCCTGTTCAGCAAACAAATCTGACATCTACATCACACCTGAAGGTGCAGAATATATGGTTGTAAGAGATGATAACGGCTATATTGTAATAAACGGAAACGATAAATTGAAAGTATACTCTCTCAATGAGAATAAAAAAAGACAGAAATCAGATACCGGTGAATATATAACAGAATTTATTGAATTTGATTCTCAGATAGTTATCGGTAATACTGTTGAAACTGCTGAAATGCGATTTGATTTGCCGAAAACATTTGTTGTTGATAATAACAATCCGGGATATTTTTATTCTGAAGACAAAAATGCAGAAATTTTCATTTCATATTACGATGGTAGTTACGGCAATATAGATGATCATATTAAGGGATGTCAGATAAACTGTGAAAAGTTACTCGAAAGCTATGGTAGCGAGGCTTTCTCTTATGAAAAGTATTCTGTTATTGTTTCTGAAATCGAATGTGTAGCATTCAAAACAAAATGCACATCATCCGAGTATTATAAGAATGCATATACATTTATTTTTCCGTATGATTCAGGATGTTACTACATAAATTGCATTATTGATACATCCAATGCATCAAAAGTAGACTTCAACAAATTCATTGAAAATATATTACTTAAATAAAGTTTAGTAAATTGACAAAAATTAAAAATGGGAGGCTGTTTATAATATGCTTCTCATTTTTGATTTTTTTATTGAGATTTTTATAATTCTGATGTATAATAAATAAGAAAATGATTGTAAAAATATGAAAGAGAGGAGTGAGAACAATGGCAGATAAGTTTATCCTTCATTCAAAATATAAACCCACAGGAGATCAGCCTGAAGCAATAGCTAAGCTTGTTGATGGTCTGAATCGTGGCGATAATGAGCAGGTGCTGTTAGGAGTAACAGGCTCTGGAAAAACATTCACAATGGCAAATATAATTGAACGTGTAAACAGACCTACACTTGTTCTTGCTCACAATAAAACGCTTGCTGCGCAGCTTTGCAGTGAGTTCAGAGAATTTTTTCCAGAAAATGCAGTTGAATATTTTGTTTCCTACTATGACTATTATCAGCCGGAAGCGTACCTTCCCACAACTGACACATACATTGAAAAAGATTCTGCTATAAACGATGAAATAGACCGACTCAGACACTCTGCGACATCTGCATTATCTGAACGCCGTGATGTAATTATAGTTGCAAGTGTATCATGTATATATTCACTCGGTGACCCGATTGATTACAGAAGCATGGTAATATCCCTTCGTCAGGGAATGGAAAAAAGTCGTGATAATCTGATAAAAAAACTTGTTGAAATACAATATGAACGCAATGACATAAACTTTACAAGAAACAAATTCCGGGTAAGGGGAGATGTTGTTGAAATTTTCCCCGTATATACTGCCGAATTTGCTATCAGAGTTGAATTTTTTGGTGATGAAATTGACAGAATATGTGAATTCAACCCCGTGACAGGAAATATTAATAACACAATTTCACACGTAGCGATTTTCCCTGCATCACATTATGTTGTTTCTCACGAAAAAATGGAAAACGCAATAAATGAGATATATTTTGAAATGCTTGAAACAGAAAAAGCTTTCAAAGAACAAGGAAAACTACTCGAGGCCCAACGAATAAAACAGCGTACGGAATATGATATTGAAATGTTGCGCGAAACGGGATTCTGCAAAGGTATTGAAAATTATTCAAGAATAATGTCTGACAGAAAACCAGGGGAACCGCCTTTTACACTGATTGATTATTTCCCTGACGATTTTGTTATGATGATTGACGAATCTCACGTAACTCTTCCTCAGGTCAGAGCTATGTATGGCGGAGACAGATCACGAAAGGATACACTTGTTGAATTCGGCTTCAGGTTACCGTCAGCATATGACAACAGACCACTTACTTTTGATGAATTCTATTCCAAAATTGGTCAGAAGATATTTGTAAGCGCCACACCGGGTGATTTTGAATTAAAAAAGAGCATTAATATTGCCGAGCAGGTTATAAGACCTACCGGCCTTCTGGATCCGGAAATATCTGTCCGCCCCGTAGATGGGCAGATAGAAGATCTTATTTCAGAAATAAATATCAGAACTTCAAGAAAAGAGAGAGTTCTCGTTACAACTCTTACAAAAAAAATGGCAGAAAGTCTTACTGATTATCTTTCCGATTTCGGGATAAAGGTAAGATATATGCACTATGATATTGATACAATTGAACGAATGGAAATTATAAGAGATCTTCGTAAAGGAGATTATGATGTTCTTGTTGGTATTAACCTGCTAAGAGAAGGTCTCGACATTCCTGAAGTATCATTAGTTGCAATTCTTGATGCTGATAAAGAAGGATTCCTCAGATCTGAACGTTCTCTCATTCAGACAATCGGCAGAGCAGCAAGAAATGCTGAAGGTTCTGTTATAATGTATGCGGATACTGTTACACCGTCTATGGAAGCATCTATCAGAGAAACGCTCAGAAGACGTGAAAAACAAATGAAATATAATAGAGAACATTGCATTGTTCCGCAGACAATCATTAAGCCTGTTCATGAGATTCTTGAAATCAGCTCAAAGAATACAGCAGAAGACAAGTCTTCAAAATATTTATCAAAAGCTGAAAAATATAAGCTTATAGAGGAATTGACAAAAGAAATGAAGGCTGCAGCTAAAATTCTTGAGTTTGAACATGCTGCATACCTCAGAGATAAAATTGAAAAACTAAAGCAGGAGATAAAATAATGGCACAAAAAAACATTGTTGTAAAAGGGGCAAGAGAACATAATCTCAAAAATATTGACCTTGCAATCCCAAGAAACAAACTTATTGTTTTTACGGGATTATCAGGATCCGGCAAGTCATCTCTCGCATTTGACACAATTTATGCAGAAGGGCAGAGACGTTATGTTGAATCTTTATCTTCTTATGCAAGAATGTTTTTAGGGCAGATGGATAAACCGAATGTAGACAGTATTGATGGTTTATCTCCAGCTATATCAATAGATCAGAAAACAACATCAAAAAACCCTCGCTCTACTGTAGGGACCGTAACTGAAATTTACGACTATCTCAGATTACTTTATGCAAGAATCGGCATACCTCATTGTCCTGTCTGCGGCAAAGAAATAAAACAGCAGACTGTAGATCAGATTGTGGATCAGGTGCTCACACTCCCTGAAGGAAGCAAAATTCAGATTCTTGCGCCCATTGTCAGAGCAAAAAAGGGAACACATCAGAAAGAGCTTGAAAATGTAAAAAAATCAGGTTATGTAAGAGCAAGAATTGACGGACTTGTTTACGATCTTGATGATTATGTAAGTCTTGAAAAAAATATCAAACATACAATAGAAATAATCGTTGACAGACTTGTGATAAAAGAATCAGTCAAAAGTCGTCTTGCAGATTCAGTTGAACTTGCTTCCAAGCTTGCAGCAGGTACTGTTATTGTAAGTGTGGTAGATGGTGAAGAATTTCTCTTTTCTCAGAATTACGCATGTCCCGACCATGGAGTAAGTATTGATGAGCTTTCGCCAAGAATGTTCTCATTCAACAATCCGTATGGTGCTTGCCCTACCTGTACAGGTCTCAGCTTCTTTATGCGCGTTGATCCTGATCTTGTCGTCCCTGACAAATCAAAATCAATCAATGAAGGCGCAATTAATGCTCCCGGATGGTCAAAAACTGATTCATCGTCAATTTCAAAAATGTATTTTGAAGCTCTTTCTAAAAAATATGAGTTTTCGCTTGATGATCCGTTCACAACTCTTTCAGAAAAGGCTGTAGATGCTATTTTTAACGGAACAAAAGGTGAAAAACTTGTAATGTACCGTGCAACAGCATACGGCAGCGGCAATTATAATGCTGAATTTGAAGGTATTGTCAACAATCTTGAACGACGATACAAAGAAACAACTTCAGACTGGTCGCGTTATGAAATCGAGCAAGTAATGACAGCTTGTAATTGTCCTGAATGCCAAGGTGCAAGATTAAAAAAAGAAATCCTCTCTGTAACAGTTGGCGGTATAAATATCAATGAATTTGTAAACCTTTCAATTAAAAAAGAGTTGGAATTTATAGACAATCTAAAACTTTCTGACAGAGAAAATATAATTGCAGATCAGATTGTCAAAGAAATAAAAAGCAGACTGAATTTCCTCTGTTCTGTTGGTCTAGATTATCTCACACTTGCACGATCAGCCGGAACATTATCTGGTGGGGAAAGTCAGAGAATCCGCCTTGCTACACAGATCGGTTCATCTCTCATGGGTGTTCTTTATATCCTTGATGAACCAAGTATAGGTCTTCATCAGAGAGATAATGATAAACTTCTTGAAACATTAAAAAATCTGCGTGATATCGGCAATACTCTCATTGTTGTTGAGCACGATGAAGATACAATGTATGCTGCTGACCATATTGTTGATATCGGTCCGGGAGCAGGCATTCACGGTGGTGAAATTGTTTGCAGCGGTAATGTTGAAGCCATAAAGAAATGTAAAAATTCAGTTACAGGTCAATACCTTAACGGAACAAGAAAAATTCCAGTCCCTGAAGCAAGACGAAATGGCAACGGACATTTTCTTTCAGTCAGAGGAGCTGCTGAAAACAATCTCAAAAATATCGATGTAGATATTCCTCTCGGCAAATTTGTTTGTGTTACAGGTGTTTCAGGATCAGGCAAATCATCGCTTGTTAATGAAATTCTTTATAAAAAACTTGCTGCAGATCTCAACGGGGCAAAAAAATTCCCCGGCAAATACAAAGAATTCCTCGGCATTGATAATCTTGACAAAGTCATCAACATTGACCAGTCACCAATAGGCAGAACTCCACGATCTAATCCTGCAACATATACCGGTGTATTTACTGATATACGTGATCTTTTTTCACAGACTCAGGATGCAAAAATGAAAGGTTATGCACCGGGAAGATTTTCTTTCAATGTGTCAGGCGGCAGATGTGAAGCCTGTCAGGGTGACGGCATTGTTAAAATTGAAATGCACTTCCTTTCAGATGTTTATGTACCTTGTGAAGTATGCCACGGTGCGAGATATAACAGAGAAACTCTTGAAGTAAAATACAAGGGTAAAAGTATTTATGATGTTCTTGAAATGACAGTTGAAGAAGGACTTGAATTCTTTTCTGCAATGCCAAAAATAAAAAGAAAACTTCAGACTCTTTATGATGTCGGTCTCGGCTATGTCAAGATTGGTCAGCCTGCAACAACTTTATCAGGCGGTGAAGCACAGCGTGTCAAACTCGCTACAGAGCTGTCTAAGCGTCCTACAGGAAAAACTATTTACATTCTTGATGAGCCTACCACAGGGCTTCACACGGCAGATGTGCACAGACTTATTGATATTCTCCATAAGCTTGCGGATACAGGTAACACAGTCCTTGTAATTGAACACAATCTTGATGTAATCAAATGTTCAGATCATATAATTGACCTTGGTCCCGAAGGTGGTGACGGAGGCGGAACCGTTGTAGCAACAGGTACACCTGAAGAAGTTGCAGCCACAGAAGAAAGCTATACGGGATATTATCTGAAAAAATATCTTTGATTGTTTTTATTTATTATATATTTTAACATATTGACATATTATGTTTTATTTGTTATAATAAATAAAAATTTCTGATTCGGTTAACCGGCAGTTTCTATATGTCTATTAGGTTCTGCCTCTAAGGTGGAACCTTTATTATGAGTACAACCGGTTCAGACAAAGGTGATAAAATGTCAATACTGCTCAAGAATGCAAAAGTTTATACCGGCAATACATTCAGTAATGCTGATATTATCATTGAAGGCGGAAACATTGTTTCCGTTGGTGCGGCAGTTTCTTCTTTTTCTGGTGAAATTATTGATTGTTCAGGTAAATATATTTTTCCCGGTTTTGTTGATGTGCATGTGCATTTCAGAGAGCCGGGTTTTTCTTATAAAGAAACAATAAAAACAGGCTCAATGGCTGCTGCAAAAAGCGGATATACTTCCGTGTGCACAATGCCAAACCTCAACCCCTGTCCTGATTCAGCGGAAAACCTGAAACTTCAGCTTGATATTATAAAAGAAGATGCTGTAATCAATGTTTATCCATTCGGAACAATCACTAAAGGTGAAAAAGGCGAAGAATTAACAGATCTTGAAGAAATCAGCAATAATGTAATCGGATTTTCTGACGATGGCAGGGGAGTTCAGAGTGATGAAATGATGCTTACTGCCATGACAAAAGCAAAAACTCTTGATAAAATCATTTCAGCACATTGCGAAGTAAATGACCTTCTATTTGGCGGTTACATACACGACGGTGAATATGCAAAAGCAAACGGACATAAAGGAATATGCTCTGAGAGTGAATGGAAACAAATAGAAAGAGATATTGAACTCTGCAAGAAAACAGGTGTAAAATATCACGTCTGTCACATATCCACAAAAGAGAGTGTTGATATAATCAGAAAAGCAAAAGCAAACGGTGTTGATATTACCTGTGAAACAGGACCTCATTACCTTGTGATGAATGATATGATGCTTAAAGATGAAGGCAGATTCAAAATGAATCCTCCTATCAGAAGTGAAGAGGACAGAATTGCTCTTCTCGAAGGTGTGCTTGACGGTACAATTGATATGATTGCAACAGACCATGCACCGCATTCTGCGGAAGAAAAATCAAAAGGTCTTGCACGTTCAAATATGGGAATTACAGGTCTTGAAACTGCTTTCCCGATAATGTATACAAAACTCGTACAGAGCGACATTATTTCTCTTGAAAAGCTGATACACATAATGAGTATTGCTCCTGCAGAAAGATTCGGTATAGAAGCTGGAATTAAATCGGGAAATAAAGCTGATATTTGTATTTTTGATCTTGATAAAGAATACACAATTGACTCTGCCGATTTTGTCTCAATGGGTAAGGCAACACCTTTTGAAGGTGAAAAAGTCAAAGGTAAATGTATAATGACAATCTGCAACGGTCGGATAGTTTATAAAGGTGACACAAATGAATAATGTAATTTACACAATCAAATCCAATGAAAAGCTGACTGACAGTGTATATAAAATGGTCTTTGAAGGCGACACAAGTGCAGTTACAGCATCAGGCCAGTTTATTAATATCAAAATTGAAGGGCTTTATCTCAGAAGACCGATATCAATTTTTGACTGCAAAGCAAACGAGCTTACAATCATTTATAAAGTTGTCGGAACAGGCACAGAAATGATGAGCAAAATGACATCAGGAGAAGAACTTGATGTTCTTGTAGGTCTTGGAAACGGTTTTGATACTGCAGTATCAGGTGACAAACCTGTTGTTATCGGTGGCGGTGTTGGTGTTCCGCCTATGTTCTATCTCGCCAAGAAACTTCTTGCAGAGGGCAAAAAGGTAACAGCAATTCTCGGATTCAACAAAGCTGATGAGATTTTCTGTAAAGAGGATTTTGAAGCGATCGGTTGCGAAACTATTGTTACCACAGTAGACGGATCAGCAGGTGTTAAAGGTTTTGTAACTGATGCATTGAAAGATCTCGATTATACTTACATCTATACTTGCGGACCCGAACCTATGCTGAAAGCACTTTATAATACTGCAGAAACTTCAGGTCAGTTCAGCTTTGAAGAGAGAATGGGTTGCGGTTTTGGTGCTTGTATGGGGTGCTCATGCAAAACAAAATACGGTAACAAGAGAATCTGTAAGGATGGTCCCGTACTTGTTAAGGAGGAAATCATATGGTAAACACAAAAGTTAATCTCAGCGGTATTGAGCTTGATAATCCTCTTATCCCTGCAAGCGGAACATTTGGTTTTGGTTATGAATTTGCAGAACTTTATGATATAAACATTCTCGGTTCTTTTTCATTCAAAGGAACAACAAAAGAACCGCGTTTTGGTAATCCCACTCCAAGAATTGCCGAGTGTTATTCAGGTATGATAAATTCTGTCGGTCTTCAGAACCCCGGCATTGAAAAGGTAATAGCAGAAGAATTACCAAAACTCAGACAGTGTTTCCATAAACCTGTTGTGGCAAATATCAGCGGTTTTTCACTTGATGAATACGTATACTGCTGTGAAAAAATCGATAAAGAAGAACAGGTTGGTATTATTGAAGTTAATATCAGTTGCCCCAATGTACACGGTGGCGGTATGAGTTTCGGTACTTCATGCGACTCAGCATTTGAAGTAACAAAGGCTGTAAAAGATGTAACAACAAAACCTGTTTACATAAAGTTAAGTCCCAATGTTACTGATATTGTTTCTATTGCAAAAGCATGTGAAGAAGCAGGTGCAGACGGTATCAGTATGATAAATACTCTTATGGGTATGAGAATTGATCTTAAAACTAAAAAGCCTGTTGTATACAACAAATCCGGCGGTTACTCTGGACCTGCAATTCTTCCAGTTGCTCTTTCAATGGTGTATAAAGTTTATGAAGCAGTTAATATTCCTATTATCGGTATGGGCGGTATTTCAACTGCAGAAAACGTAATTGAAATGATGCTTGCAGGCGCAACTGCAGTACAGATCGGTGCGGCAAACCTTATTGATCCTTTCGTTTGTAAAAAAATCATTGAAGATTTACCCGCTGTAATGAATAAATACGGTATAAATAATCTTAAAGATATAATAGGAGGCGCTCACTAATGGGTAAAGACGTAATTATCGCTTGCGATTTCGCCAGCAAAGAAGCTTGTATGAAATTTCTTGACAATTTCAAGGAAGAAAAACCTTTCGTAAAAATTGGTATGGAACTTTTCTATGCTGAAGGTCCTTCAATAGTTAAAGAAATCAAAGAAAGAGGTCACAAGATTTTTCTTGACCTCAAACTTCACGATATCCCCAATACTGTAAAAAAAGCTATGTCAGTTCTCTCAGCACTTGATGTCGATATGTGCAACCTTCACGCTGGTGGCACAATTGCTATGATGGAAGCTGCAATAGAAGGTCTCACAAGACCGGACGGCACAAGACCTATCCTTCTTGCTGTCACACAGCTCACATCTACAAGTGAAGAAAGAATGAAAGCTGATCTTCTTATAGACAAGCCGATTGATGAAGTAGTTATGCACTATGCAGCAAATGCAAAGAAAGCAGGTCTTGATGGTGTAGTATGTTCACCTCTCGAAGCATCAAAGGTTCACGATGTGTGCGGCAGCGAATTCTATACAATCACTCCCGGCATCAGATTTGCAGATGGTGACATCGGTGACCAGGTACGTGTAACTACACCCGAAAAAGCTAAGGAAATCGGTTCAGATTACATTGTTGTCGGCAGGCCTGTTACTGCAGCTGAAGACCCCGTTGCAGCATACAGAAGATGTGTTGCAGAATTTGTAGGATAAAATTAAAGGAGATAGATTAAAATGCAGAAAAAAGTAGCTAAAGCTTTATTATCAATCGGAGCAGTATTCTTCAGACCTGAAGAGCCTTTCACTTGGGCAAGCGGTATCAAGAGTCCCGTTTACTGCGATAACAGACTTATTCTCACAGCTCCCGAGCACAGAAATGTTGTTGAAACAGCTATTGCTGAAACAGTTAAAGCAGAATATCCTGAATGTGAAGTACTTATGGGTACAAGCACAGCAGGCATTGCGCACGCAGCAATTGCAGCACACATTCTTGGTATGCCTATGGGCTACGTTCGCTCAGGCAACAAGGACCACGGCAGACAGAACAGAATTGAAGGTAAACTTGAAAAAGGTCAGAAAGTTGTTGTTGTTGAAGATCTTATTTCAACAGGCGGCAGTGTAATTGATGTTGTAGATGCTCTCCGTGAAGCAGGCGCAGAGGTTCTCGGTATCGTAAGCATCTTCACTTACGGTATGCAGAAGGGTATTGACAGACTTGCTGCTGCAGATGTTAAGAATGTCAGCCTCACAAACTTCGATGTTATTGCTGAAGTTGCAGCAGATGAAGGTTATATCAAACCTGAAGATATTGCAAGACTTATCAAATTCAGAAATAATCCTTCAGATGAAAGCTGGATAGGTGCATAAGATGAGAAGTCTTATCGATATAAAAGAGCTTTCAACGCAGGAAATTGATGAGCTTATTGTAGTTGCTAAAGATATTATTGCAAATCCTGCAAAATATTCCGAAAAGTGTAAAGGCAAAAAAATTGCAACACTTTTCTATGAAGCATCAACAAGAACAAGACTCAGCTTTGAAGCTGCTATGTATGAACTTGGCGGTAATGTGCTTGGTTTCTCTTCTGCAGATAACTCATCTGCATCAAAAGGTGAGAGTGTAGCTGACACTGTTCGTGTATGCAGCGGATACGCAGATATTATTGCAATGAGACACCCCAAAGAAGGTGCACCTCTTGTTGCATCTATGCATTCACTTGTTCCCATTATTAATGCAGGTGACGGCGGTCATAATCATCCCACGCAGACTCTTACAGACCTTCTTACTATCAACAGAGAAAAAGGAAGATTCAATAATCTTGTAATCGGTCTTTGCGGTGATCTTAAATTCGGCAGAACAGTTCATTCCCTTATAGGCGCTATGGCAAGATATGAAAATGTTAAGTTTGTTCTTATTTCACCCGACGAACTCAAAGTACCTTCATATATCAAGCAGGAACTTGACAAGAACAATGTTGAGTATGTAGAAACAAGAAGTCTTGAAGATTCTATGCCTGAGCTTGATATTCTCTATATGACAAGAGTGCAGAGAGAAAGATTCTTTAATGAAGAAGATTATCTCAGACTCAAAGATACATATATTCTCAACATGTCAAAACTTACCAAGGCAAAGCAGGATCTTTCAATTCTTCATCCGCTACCCAGAGTCAATGAAATTTCAGTTGAAATTGACAATGATCCCAGGGCTTGTTATTTTGAGCAGGCACTCAACGGTAAATACATCAGAATGGCATTAATTCTTAAGTTGTTGGGGGTAGAGTGATATGATTCTCAATACAATTAATAACGGTGTTGTTCTTGATCATATTCATGCCGGTGGTGCAATGGAGATTTATAAAGCTCTTAATCTTGATAAACTCGGCTGTCAGGTTGCAATTATCAAGAACGCTACAAGTGTAAAAATGGGCAAGAAAGACATTCTTAAAATCTGCGAACCCATTGATATAAACCTTGATGTTCTCGGTTATCTTGCCCCCGGTGTTACAGTAAATATAATCGAAGATGGCAAAGTTGCAGAAAGACGCCATATTGACCCTCCCGTAACGATAGAAGGTGTCATCAAATGCACAAATCCGAGATGTATTACTTCTGTTGAACAGGAACTTCCTAACATATTCAAACTCACAGATCGTGAAAATCTTGTATACAGATGCATATACTGTGAATCTCAGTGTAAAAAAAGCAATGGCGACATAAAGTAATAATCTATATAAAAAAATCACCGATTTTAAATCGGTGATTTTTTTCGTTTATAAATCAAGTTATTCAATTGCTTTCAAAGATTCAACCATGTCAATATTATTAATCTTTTTGCGCATTCTTACATTAACAATAATTGCAAATAACGCAGTAAGCATACCGGCAACAAGATAACTCGGCCATGTGAGTTCCTGAACAAACATAACAGTATCAACAGAACAATATGTTATAAGAAGCTGATGAACAAAAATACCGAGAACAAGACCTAAAGCAATACCAAAGATTGTAAGAATAACATTTTCACGATAAATATAGGCTGATACTTCTTTATCATGGAAACCTAAAACTTTGATTGTAGCAAGTTCTCTTTGTCTTTCTGAAATATTGATGTTGTTAAGGTTATAAAGAACAATGTAAGCGAGTACAGCCGCTGCGATTATGAATATAAGAACAACTATACTGAGAACACCTATAACTTCATCAAGTGTGTCTACTGTGTCAGAAATATATGCAACAGCATTGATTTCATTAAATGACATAAGCTCTGTTGCAAGTGAAGCCTTCTGGGTCGCTTTTTTATCAGAAGACTGCTTATCTGCAAGGATTGATTCTTCAATATTACCGATAGCATAGTTGTATCCGACCTGTTCCTGGAAGAGGAATTGATAAAGATTTTCAGTAAGATAAATATAACTGAAAGTATAATTTTCAGCAATGTTAGCAACAGGAATTGAAACAACTTTTCCATCAGCAGTTTCAATCCATACAGAATCACCAATTGATGTGTTTGTATCCTTAGCAAACTGCTCAGTAATAACAGCACCGGTGTCATCAAGATTAATCTCCGAACCGCTCTGTCTGTTTTTCAGATTAATAAAATTCAATAATTTATCACTGTTCTTTGGAACAAACAAGTAAACGTCTGATGTTTTATCAGTTCTTTCGGAGCCGCCTGTTACGGATTGCACGGAAGACAGCATTATGTCTGTAAATCTTGCATCAGAATTAAGTCTGTTCATTATCTGAGAATCATCTGACTGATTTGATGCAAAAACCAGCTGAACATCATAATCAGCTATGCCGTTTTCATCATACTGTTTTTTCATAAGATTATTGATAGAAGAATAAAGGCCGATACTGCCGAGAATAAGTGCTGTACATCCACCAATGCCAATTATTGTCATAACAAATCTTGACTTACGTCTAAAAAGATTACGTGTTGTAACTTTACTTGTAAAGCTGAGACGTTTCCATATAAATCTGATTCTTTCAAGCAATACACGTTTACCGGGCTTTGGTGCTTTAGGACGCATAAGAGTGGAAGGTTGAACTTTAAGTTCTTTCACAGATGCAATTACCGCTGCAGCAAGGGTAGTAATAAGTGCAATGCCAACGCCGATAATAATATAAATCACAGGGAAAGTAAATATAAGCGGTGGCAATGTAAACATAATAGAATATGCCTTATATATTGCGAACGGCAATGCATAAACGCCTATGATGATACCTAATGCGGAACCTAAAATACTTGCAAAAAGTGCATAAATGAGATATTTAGCAATTATTGAAGCACTTGAGTAACCGAGGGCTTTCATGGTACCCATTTGCGTGCGTTCTTCTTCTACCATTCGTGTCATTGTTGTAAGACATACAAGAGCTGCAACAATGAAGAATATAACAGGGAATAAATTTGACAGAACATTTATATTGTTGATAGAATTTTCAAGGCTGGAATAACCCGGTATTGAAGTTCTGTCCGAGACAGTCCATTTGGCTGAATCAAGACTCTTGTAAAGTGATTTTGCTCTTTCAATCTTGTTCTCTGCTGATGCAATCTGGGCAGAATAAGTTGACTTGATTGATTCATACTCAGTCTTTGCTTTATCTAGATATGTAGCAGCATTGGCAATAGTAACTTTGAGCATATTAAGGTCATTACTGACTTCATTTTTACCTATCAGAAGTTCAATCTGCGCCATTGAAAGTTCGTTCTTTGAGCCTTCAAGCTGGTCATAGAAAGAATTAAGCGCATCATACGCAGAATTCAGTTGAATCTCAGCTGCATTATAAGCAGTTTTTGCAGTACTGAGAGCTGTAGCCGCAGTGTTGAATTTAGACTTGTACTCTTCAATCTGTGTTTCAGCTGCAGTAACACCTTCCTGATATATAGCAAGCTGCGATTTCTGCTGTTCGAGATACGGATTTATAAGCCCGATTGCTTCAGTTGCCATACTGACCGCAGATAATGATTTTATCGACTCAAAAAGTCCGGGATTGATATTCTGAAGAGCCTGAAGAGCCTGAGTGAGCTGTCCGTTATCTAACTTTCCGTTCTGATAGTCTTCAAGAGAAGTAAGAACACCGCTAGTTGTATCAATTATACTCTGAGTAGATGTAACAAGCTGTTTTGCTGTTGTAAGAGAATTTTCTGCATTCATCAGAACAATTTCAGCTGAATTATACTGATTCTGTGCATTAGTAAGCTGTGTATTTTTTTCTGCAAGAGCATCCCTGGCAGATTTGTAAGCCTCAAGATTTGCATTATATGTTTCAACAGCATTATAATATGCAGAAGTATTACCGTTGAATTCACTTTCGGCAAGACCAAGAGCTTCAGCAGCCTGATTCACAGCTTCATTATATGAACCTGTGGGGTCATCTACATATTTCTGAAAAAGTGCAATCTGCTCCTCAGCTTCTTTAAGACCTGCTTCAAATGTCTGTTTTTTTGAATTAAGTTCTTTTTCGCCATTGATAATATCCGCAGGCAATGAATTTTTAAGTTCTTCGACGCGTACAGATACATTACTTTTTGATACAGATTCAATCTGCTTGGCAACATTTTCCACATAATTATAATATTCATCAGATCCGGATTTATAGGAATCTGCACCATTTACAGTTACATAAACCTCGCTATAATAATCATTTGTGAAAACTGAATCAGGAATATAAATAAATGTACCGATTTTACCGCTGCCGACAAGGCTGTTACCGCGTTCAAATGAAACATAATTAGGAGATCTGATAATACCTACAATCTCAAACTCAGTAACAGAAACTGATGATAAATCTGTGTTTGCATCAGCATCAAGTTTGATATAATTACCTATTTTGTATGAATCGGGAGCAGATAACTCACTTGCATCAACAAGACACTGATTATTTTTCACAGGGTATGTACCTTCAATAAGTGTTGGTCTATTGATAAAATTAGGATTTTCCGCACCATAATAGAATTCCTGTAAAAGATTAAGATCAATACCATAGGCACGTGTGCTTATCTGAGAGCCGTCAATATCTATTTCAGGCTGACCGTTTACAAGAACAAGGGCATCTACGAATTTACTGCCCATTACACCGCTGACACCGCTTATTGACGAAAGAGATACAACATCATCTTTTGTAAGACCGATTGCAGAAGAAATTCTGATATCCATAAGATTATTGGCAACAAAATATTCATCAGCAGTTTCGCTCATAGAAGGTCCTGCGGATTTTATACCAACAAAGAAACCTGTTCCGAGTGCTATAATAATAACAATCGAAATAAAACGGCTGAACGAACGTCTTATCGCTCGTATGATATCCGTTAATAATGCTTTACTCACTTTGGGATTCCTCCGTTACCATTCTATTCGGTCAACCGAAAGAGGTCTTTCGTTTACTTCAATTCTGCTGACTCTTCCGTTTTTCATAGTTATGATTCTGTCAGCAATAGGTGTTATAGCCTGATTATGAGTGATAATAACAACAGTCATACCTGTATTGTGGCAAGTCTGCTGTAAAAGATGAAGAATCTGTTTACCAGTTTTATAGTCAAGCGCACCTGTAGGTTCATCACACAAAAGAATTTTCGGATTTTTGGCGAGAGCACGTGCAATTGCCACTCTCTGCTGTTCACCACCTGAAAGCTGAGCAGGGAAGTTATTCATTCTGTCTCCAAGCCCGACTTTTTCAAGAACTTTTGCTGGGTTCAGAGCTTTATTGCTTATCTGAGATGCAAGTTCAACATTTTCAAGTGCAGTAAGATTGGGTACAAGATTATAGAACTGAAAAACAAAACCAACGTCATAACGTCTGTAATCTGTAAGTTTTTTCTCATTATAGTTATTAATTAGTTCGCCACCTACACGAACTTTACCATCGTTACAGTCATCCATACCACCGAGAATATTAAGTACGGTTGTTTTACCGGCACCGCTGGGACCGACAATCATACATAACTCACCCTGTTCTATAGAAAAGGATACATTGTCAGCAGCATTAATGGTAACTTCACCCATTTTATATTTTTTGTATACTGAATCCAACTCAATAAAGCTCATTTTATTTCCTCCGGATTAATTGTATTTATTATAAACTTTCTGCATGATTTCAGCAGCAGCAGATCCTGCATATTTAAGACCAGAACCACTATCTTCAACGATAACAATTACAGCGTATGGAAACGATTCTTTGTCAGAAAAACCGACAAACAAGGCATTTGAATCACCGTTATCTTTTTCCGCTGTACCTGTTTTGCCGCACATTGTTACATCTCCAAATAAATAATCACCGTAAAAATCAGATACGGTTGATCTCATCAGATCACGAAGAAGTGATGCTGTTGTGGGAGCGATATTTATTTCAGACATTTTTTTATTCACTTCATACTTGTGAATACTATTTGAATCAGATGCATTTGATACAAAATACGGCTCATAAGCTTGTCCGCCGTTTGCAATTGCACAAACAAAAGTCAGAAATGAATAGGGATTTATGAGGTTTGTTGATTGCCCGATACCCGCCCAGCCAATTTCTGTGTATGATTCGGATTCTTCTATATCAAAAATTCCGCTTGAAGTAGTTATTCTGTCTGGAGTTTCATACTTAGCGGTGAGCCCGATAGAATTAACTGTTTCCTGAAGCACATCAGGTCCGATTTCATTTGCAATTTCTGCAAAAGCTACATTGCACGACTGATTCAATGCCTGCTTGAATGTAATTTTGCCATGAACATCATTACATATAATATTTCCGTCAGCACCGTTACAGATAAATTCACGCTCAAATATATCATCAATGTTTTCAATAGCTGCGTAGGCAGTTACAAGCTTGAATATAGAACCCGGTGTATATAATCCGTCAAAAAAACGGTTGATATATATACCTTCATAAGCTGAATTGGAGTCGATATCATCTGGTTTATTATAGATATCATAAGATGGTGCAGATGCAATACATATCAATTCACCGGTTTTGTAATTGCATACTGCGATACAGCCTTTATTTTTTCCGAGAATATTGTATGCATCAGCACATAATTCAGAATCCAGTGTAAGATTAAGGGTGTTTTTTGATTCAGCATTAACTCCCGTCAGAATATTATAACCGCACAGTTCTTTTTTGAATGTATCCTGTATACCGTCTGCAATAAACCCTTTATTATCACCGAGAATATGAAGTAATGCCGCTCTTATATCAGCATTATCACTGTATTTTCTCTGACCGTTTTCAGAGTAGGCAAGTTTTATTCCGCTCGCATCACGAATTTCCCCAGCATTGATAAGAACACCGTTTTCAAATAAGTGTGCATTAACACCGTTCAGAGCATATTCTTCAGCATTTGTCAGCATAGAGAAAATCAACAAAGAAAAAAAACAAGTAAAAACAAGAATCACCGCTACTACAAGAGCAATACGTTTATTGATTGTCTTCATATCAGCGTTGTTCTCCTTTCTGTTTACTTGTATTTACCGGACGTGAATATGTTCTGGAGTCGGCTGCTTTTATAAAAGCAAGAAGCCCCCAGGAACATATCATACTTGAGCCGCCTCTGCTTACAAAAGGCAACGTAACACCTGTAAGCGGAAGAAAATCAGTAACACCGAAAACATTAAGCGCTGTCTGAACAATAATCATACCTGATGCTGCGCAACCCGCGAGTGTAAAAAAAGATGATCTTGAAAATTTAGCATTATACATTGCTGCAAGCGCAAGAATAATGAAAGTTATAACAATAAGAAAACCTGTGAACAGTCCAAGCTCTTCACATACAAGGCCAAAAATAAGATCTTCTGTTGCTGCAAAAACATCTCTGAGGTGTCCGTTACCAAGTCCGACACCAAACAATCCGCCACTTGAGGCATAAATAAGAGTTCTTGTTTGTTGATATCCGCCAGAATCATACATATGCTCCCATATGTGACGATAACTTGAAAATCTGTCAAGTATATAAGATTTTTGCGTGAGAATAATGATTCCGCCGATTACTGCTGCAGTACATACAAGGATGATTGTTCTGAAATCACCTGATCTGAGAAATGCAAGCATAATAAATGTACAAAAATATATAAGTGCTGTACCGAAATCTGACATTAGTCCGAGAAGACCGACACATCCGATAGCAAAAATAACATAAAAAGTAAGTGATTTTGTAGATTGCAGTTTATCGAGAGTAGCAGCTCCTACATATATAAATGCAAGTTTAACAAATTCTGAAGGCTGAATTGAAACAGAGCCGATATATATCCAATTTTTCGCACCGTTTGTATATGATGCAAAAACAAGAGTGAAAGTGAGAATTCCCAATGCAGCAACAGCCATAGGAAGACGTATAGCCGCAGTACGGGAAGTGTCTTGCATATAGAAAATCATTGCAATGTATACAACAAGACCTATAAGAATTGCAAAAAACTGAGTTTTTGTTTTTTCAGGTGAAACACTTGAAGTTATAAATAAACTTAGCGATGAAAGTGAAAATGCTATCATTTCAAGGCTTATGTGTCTGTTCTGAATTATTGAAAAAATAAAATAATATATCCACTCAATTATGATAAAAATTGCAAAATACAATATTAATTCAGAAAAATAATTCTCATTATCTCGTAAAACACAATATGACATCAGAACCTGATACAAAGTCAGACAAATCATTACAACAAGACTTATCAGACCATATGCACTTCCGGGTCTGCCGAAATACATTTTCTTATTTTTTGTTGTTTCCAAGAAATTGTTCACTCCGTCATTTAATGTTCAGTATTTTTTGTTTTTCTGGGTGATGATTTACCAACTTTTTTAGATTTTGCAGTTATCTGCTGTCTTGTAGTAACGGCTGTTGTATAGAAAACATATTCAGTCGAGCCGAAACAAAGCTTATCTCCGTCTTTAAGTGAATGTTTTTTATCTATCTTTCTACCGTTAAGAAATGTTCCTGACATAGAATGAGTATCAAAAATTATCCATTGAACGGCTCTTCTTGAGAGAACAGCATGAAAACGGGAAACAGATGAATCAGCAATTACAATATCACAGGTTTTTGCTCTACCGATTGATGTTTCAAACTGGGATATGTCATGTATATGACCTGATTCAGCTTCAACAAGGCTTGCTCGTACTGTTCTTTTTGCAGGTTTGATAAACAATGAAATAACTGAAATAAACAAAACAGCAAAAAGCATTGCAAATAATGCAATCTGTATATAATAGCTGTTATATAAAATTTCAGACATACCACCACTCCCAAATATAATAATTATATTATTTTAATATTAAAAAGTCAATACATAATAATGTTAAAACTGTATTGACTTGAAACGTTAAAACATAGTATAATATATCAAAAATTGATTATTTAGACGGAGGATAAATAAATGTCAGTATCAGTTTCTGATTTCGGAAAACTCTGCGACGGCAGAGAAGTCAAAAAATATAATATTTCAAACGGAAAAATAGAGGCTTCTGTAATAACCTACGGCGCAACTCTTGCTGAAATTTTCATTCCAGATAAAGACGGCAACAGAAAAGATATTCTTGTCGGATTTGACGATATTGAAGGCTTTGAAAACAGAACAGATTATCAGGGTGTTATTGTAGGTCCCTACGCTAACAGAATCGGCAATGCAACATTCAAAATTGATGGCGTTGAGTATAAGCTTGTTGCCAACGAAAAAGATACAACATGTCTTCACTCTAACGGTGAATTCAATACTGCTGTCTGGGATGCTGAAGTTTTAGATGAAAATTCAGTGAAATTCTCATATACGAGCCCTGACGGATTAAATGGATTCCCAGGAAATATCACTACGAGTGTTATTTATACATTAACTGATAATAATGAATTGAAGCTTGAATATTTTGCATTATCAGATAAAAAAACCGTCATTAATTTAACAAATCACGCATACTTCAATCTTGGCGGATATGATCACGACACTATTCTAGATCACTATATTTCTATCAATGCAGACCATTTCACACCTGTAGATGAATTAAGCATTCCCACCGGAGAAATTGCATCTGTAGAAGGAACAGCTTTTGATCTTCGCAATAAGGCTTTAATCGGTGCAGCTATTGACACAGATTGTGATCAGCTTAATTTTACATGCGGATATGATCACAATTTCTGCATTAACGGTTATGACGGTTCTATTAAAAAGGCTGCACATGTTGAATGTGAAAAAACAGGCATAAATCTTGAAGTTTTCACTGATCTTCCCGGTGTTCAGTTTTATGCCGGTAATTTCCTTAAAGGCACAATCGGAAAAAACAATTTACCTATGAATAAGAGAAGCGGTTTCTGTCTTGAGACACAGTTTTATCCAGATTCCCCCAACAAACCGGAGTTTCCGTCATGCATATATGACGCAGGAGAGGAATACAAAACTGTTACAATTTTCAAATTCCCAACAAAATAACACAAATATATTTATTTTTTGTATTGAAAAAAAAAATTCATTGTTATATAATAATTATATATATTTATTAGGAGGTTTTAATCCTTATGAAAATTGTACTCAAAAGACTCATTTGCTGTGTACTTAGTGTGCTGCTTGTTTTCAGCACAGGCATCGCAGCATTTGCAGCTGACGAATCAGATGTGACACCCGTCATTCTCGTCAACGACATCAACTATAACCCCATCTACAATACAGATGATGGGTCTGTTGTTTTTGATATTGATGACTATATGGTTGACATTCTTTTCACATCAGGTTTTTCAGCAAATATTCTCGACTTGTTCAGCTCTGATGTAATTGAACAGATTACAAGCGATGAAATTGCTCCGCTTGATCTCATCATGCTTCTTGTTGACTATTTCGGTTTTACAGGTGACGTTAATACTATTCTTGCAAAAGCTCTTGAAATCGTAACACCTCTTCTTGGTAGTGTTGACCTCAGTAATTTAGATATTGCTGAAATCATTTCAAATATCGATTTCCAGCAGTATGCAGATGATATCAAGAATGACATTATGGCAAAGATTGATAATATCAAACTTCTTGCAATGAATGATGACGGAACTCCTGCAAATTCAAATATTGGTGCGCTTGTATTTGATGAATCACTCGAATATTATTATGACATAGACGGTGATCTCGCGTATGCAATTTCAGGTGATGTTGCAGATAAAATTGCTGAAAATGTTGGTTATGAAAACACATTCATTTTTACATACGACTGGAGACTTGATCCCATTGCAAATGCCGCTGTTTTTGCAGAATACATTGAAAATGTAAAAGACAAGACAGGTTGCGATAAGGTTTCTGTTTATTCAGAAGGCTACGGATCTGTAATTGCTACAACATATCTTGCAGAGAATGAAGATGCTGCTGATTCAGTATACAACTTTGTTACTGTATCATCTGAGTTTATGGGAACTTCACTTGTAGGCGACTTCTTCAAGGGTGATATTGTCGACACTATGACAAGCATCAATAAGTTCTCAAGTGCATATATTCGTTATACAAACGACCTTTCAGACAATCCGATGACAGCTTTTGTTACATGGATGCTTAATTACATAATGAACAGCGAGTGGGAAATTCAGTCTCTTTGCCACAAAATCAAAGGCATTGTTTCAGAAATGAATTACTTCCTCAAGCTTTCAGGTGTTACTGAAGAAATAACTAAAATGCCCGGACTTTGGGCACTTGTTCCCGAATATGATTATATTGATGCTCTTGATTATATGTATGGAGAAGATGAACCTGTATTTATTGATCAGATAGATGCTTATAAAGAGTATCAGTTTGATTATGAATCAATCCTTGTTGATGCAAAAGACAGCGGTGTTAACGTATACGTTGTTGCTTCATGGGATCTTCAGCTTCTTCCTATCGGTGAAAATAGTGCAGTACAGAGTGACGGTGTCGTTGATACTGAATACGCAAGTTTCGGTGCTATCTGTATTGAACTTAACGACGTAGGCGATGCTACAAAAGCTGAGCAGGCTTATGACGAATGTCACGATCATATGTCAGAAACATATGATATGCTTACCCCCTGGTACTCATATGGCGGCATCTGCAGATATATTGATGCTTCAACATGTGCTCTTCCTGAAAACACATGGTTCATAAAAAATATGAAACACGGCACATTTACATACGACAGCAACTCAACTGACTTCCTCGTATGGCTTATTACCGCAGAAACAGAAAGAACAGTATGGCAGAATGCTGAATATCAGCAGTTTATGTCATACAACAGATATCTCGTTCCCGGCATTCTTAGCTCAGGAGGTATTGTTGCTGACAATTCACCTGAAGGCGGATATCTTCTCGGCGATGTAAACCTTGATGGTGAAATCACAGCTCTTGACGCAACAATGGCTTTTGATGCAGCATACGGCAATGCAGATCTTGCAGAAATTCCTTTCCTTAATGCTGACATCAACGGTGATGGCGAAATCACAGAAGACGATGCCAAGACAATTCTTGACATTTCAGCAGGTCTCGTTGACAATATGCTCAGCGGTATCAAGTTTGATTACATTGCAGAGCAGGGAAATCTTGATTCTGCAGATGTAGAAATTGAAGTAAGACCCGTATATAACCCCGTTAAGAATCAGCTTCTTCTTACACTTGTTGTTCTTAATGCTAAGGGAACTTACAATGGTAATTTTACAGTAAACTATGATACAGAAATGTTCACTTTTGCATCTTCAACAGCCAATGAACTTGCAAACGGCGCAATGACTGCAGGCGGTCCCAAGGGCATTGACGGAACACTTACATATGCATATGCATCATACAAGGCAATCTCAAATAAAGACCTTGATGAAAACGGTGAACTTGTAATCGGCACTTGCTACCTCAATGTGTCAAGAGAAATCAAGCCTGTTACAACAATCAGCGGTGGTGCATCATACTTCTATGATGATGAAACACTCACATTTGTTGAACCCGTTGAAATCGAACTTGATGAAGATTTCTTCTTTATGCTCGGTGATGCCGACAACAACAGAGTAATCTCTGCATACGATGCAAGACAGATTCTCAGAATTGCAGCTCAGCTTGAATCAGTTACAGATGATATAATGTTCAGAAGATGTGATGTTGATGGTGACGGAAAAATCACAGCTATTGATGCAAGACTTGTACTCAGAGCTTCTGCTCAGCTTATCAATTTTTACAGTGATGATATAAAGTAAATTACTAACATAAACACCTCAGTTTTTCTGAGGTGTTTTTATTTCTGATATATTGAAAATTATGTTTTATAATGTTATAATTTGTATATAAAGTCCTTCACACAAAGGAGATGTAATATGGCAGTTTTTAAGTGTAAAATGTGCGGAGGTGCAATCGATATCACTTCAGGCAAGAGTGTTGTTGAGTGTGCTTATTGCGGCACACAGCAGACAATTCCTAAGACAACAGATGAAAACATTCAGACAATGTTCAACCGTGCAAATCTGCTGCGACAGAAGAACGAATTTGACAAAGCAGAGGAAATATATGAAAAAATACTTTTAGCCGATGCAACTGAAGCTGAGGCTTATTGGTGCGTTATTCTTTGCAAGTTCGGTATTGAATATGTTGAAGATCCCAAAACATTCAAAAGAATTCCCACTTGCCACAGAACATCATACGATTCGATTATAGCTGATGAATATTACAAGCTTGCACTTCAATATGCTGATGCAGTTCAGAAAGATATATATGAATCTGAAGCAAAGATAATTGATGAAATTCAGAAGGAGATTCTTGCAATTTCACAAAAAGAAGAGCCTTATGATGTTTTCATCTGTTATAAAGAAGCAGATGAAAGCGGTAAGCGAACTCAGGATAGTGTTATTGCTAACGATATCTATCATCAGCTCACGCAGGAAGGCTTTAAGGTATTCTATGCCGCAATCACACTTGAAGACAAACTCGGTTCTGCCTATGAACCCTGCATTTTCGCAGCTCTTAATTCAGCAAAAGTAATGCTTGTTGTAGGCACAAAAGAAGAGCATTTCAATGCTGTATGGGTCAAAAATGAATGGTCAAGATATCTTAAGCTTATGAAGAATGACCGCTCAAGAATTCTTATTCCTTGTTACAAGGATATGGACGCATATGAGTTGCCCGAGGAATTTGCACACCTTCAGGCGCAGGATATGAGCAAAATCGGCTTTGTAAATGATGTTATCCGTGGTGTTAAAAAGATTATAAAAACAGAGTCTGAAGTAAAAACCGTAATTCAGGAAAAAGTTATCTCTGAATCTCTTAATGCGAATTCAACAGCTCTTCTTAAAAGAGGTTTTATGGCTTTGGAAGACTCGGAATGGAAAAAAGCTGATGATTTCTTTGAGCAGGTTCTGAATTTTGATGCTGAATGCGCTGAAGCATATCTCGGTAAACTTTTGGCAGAACTTTGCATCACAAAGGCTGAAAAACTCCCAGATAGTTCACGTGATTTTGAGAACAGCAGTAATTTTAATAAAATTCTTCGCTTTGGTAATAAGGAAATTGTTGACACAGTCAGCACATCTCTTACAAAAGTAAAAGAAAGAATCCATAAAAACTATATGGATGATCTTTTTCAGGAAGCTCTTTCTGTTTTTTCAAACGCAAAGACTGTTGCTGATTTTAATAATGCCAAGGCACGTTTTGCAAAAATCTCAGGTTGGAAAAACGCCGATGAAATGTGTGAAAAGTGTAAGGCTGGTGCGGAAAAGGTAATTGCAGCAGAAAAAGACAGTGTGTATTCTGAAGCAGTGAAAATACTGAATAATGCTGAGATAACGAATGATTGTGAAAAGGCTGAATCTTTGTTTGCGAAAATTCCCGGTTGGAAAGATTCAGAAACAAAAATTGAAGAATGCAAAAATAAGGCAAAAGATATAATTTATTCTGAAGCAGAAAAAATACTTGATACTGCAAAAGTTTCATTTTATTACAATAAAGCTGCGGAGATATTTGCAAAGATTCCCGGCTGGAGAGATGCCGACGCCAAAATAGAAGAATGCAAACAAAAAGCTGCTGAACTTAAAGCTGAAGAAAAAAGAGCAGAAAAACAAAAAAAGAAGAAATTTGTTATTGTTGCTATATCTAGTGTTGCTCTTATAATTGCTTGTTGGATAATTGCAGTAATAGTAAATATCAATAAATATAATTCTGCCGTAGAGTTGATGAATGTCGGAAAATATGATGAAGCAATTGTAGTATTTGAAGAACTTGACGGTTATAAAGACAGTTCTGAACTGAGAAAAGAATGTATAACTGCACATGCAATTATACTTCTTGAAAATGGTAAATTTGAAGATGCTATTGCTTTTTTTAGTTCAGTTGAAAATGATGGTACTGCAATTGTAAATGAATATAAATATAATTTTGCAATTTCTCTTCTGGAATCAGACAAATATACTGAATCAATTACTGTTTTTGAATCACTCGGTGAATATAATGATAGTGTTTCATATAAAAAATACGCAAATGCGATATCTTTAATGAATGATGCGAAATATTATGAAGCAAGGGCAATTTTTAATGAGCTTGGTGAATTTCTGAACAGTAAAGAAAAAAGTACTGAATGTCATAATATACTTGTAGAAAAGTATTCTAAGCTTATCAGTAATAAAAACAGAATTTCTGCAGAAGGTGGGCAAACAGTCGGACTCAAATCAGACGGTACTGTAGTTGCAACAGGTGAAAATCAGTATGGACAGTGTGATGTGTCAGGTTGGACAGATATTGTTGCAGTATCTTCATCTTGGGGGCAAACAATTGGACTCAAATCAGACGGTACTGTAGTTGCAATAGGATGCAACGACGACGGAGAGTGTGATGTATCAGATTGGACTAATATAATTGCAATATCTGCAGGTACAACACATACAGTCGGTCTTAAATCTGACGGAACAGTTGTTGCAACCGGAGATAATTATTATGGAGAGTGTAATGTATCAGATTGGACAGATATTGTTGCAGTAACAGCAGGGCAAGGATATACAGTAGGACTTAAATCAGATGGTACTGTTGTTGCAAAAGGTGACAATGGATTTGGGCAGTGTGCTGTGGAGGATTGGACAGATATAATTGCCGTATCTGCAAATGATGAATATACCGTCGGCTTTAAAGCAGACGGAGCAGTTGTTACAACAGGTAGAAATTCATATGGCCAGTATGATGTGTCAGACTGGACTGATATTATTGCATTATCTGCAGATGAAAACCATGCGGTAGGACTAAGATCAGACGGAACAGTTGTTGCAATAGGTTTTAATTATGATGGACGTTGTGATATTTCAGATTGGAATGACATAATCGCTGTATATGCAGGTGATTATCGTACAGTCGGACTTAAATCAGACGGCTCTGTTGTTGCAGTAGGTGATAATGATTACCGTCAGTGTGATGTTTCAGACTGGGATTTATTTTAATTAAATATAGCCAAAAAAAGACGATTTCTGTTATAGAAATCGTCTTTTATATATAGCTTCAAAAAAACCCGCCATGCCGTTCTGCAACCAATAGTAACCTGCATTTTAAGCAGGTGGGTGCCTCCCGATACCTTCGCGCTCCCTTCGTCTGACATAAGTCAGGAGGTCTGCATCCCGATATACGGAGTCCGGCTCCCGTTTTTTACGATTGTAGGGTTAATATAAGTTACAGAATATATCGCACACAGCAGGAAAGTGGCAAAGAAAAATTAATCGTCGAAATCAAACATATCAGCAAGTCTTTCTTCAAACATCTTGCCGATTCTCATAAATTCTTCTTCATTCTCGATGGGTTCAAGATAAATCTCACCGTCGTCGTCATAATTTCTGAGAAGAATGATAAGTTCACCGTCTTCATCAACAACTTCTTCGTCATAAATGGGGAGGAGAGCTACATATTCTTTATCATCAATTGAAATAATATCAAGCTCTTCAAAAATATGTTCTTCACCGTCATCATCAATAACACTTACGATATCAGGAGAATATTCTTCTGTTGCCTGATCTTCATTATTTATAAAATCGCTCATTTAATTCAACTCCTTCTAAACTTATTTGAAACAATGTTATTTTAACAAAAATTCATATAAAAGTCAACTGAACAATTCTTTTATTCAGAAATTTCCGCTGCCCAGTAACATTCATAAGTATTGCCTGATTCAAGAGAAATAATAGCATCTTTCTTTGAAATATCATCTTTTTTCTCGTGAGAATCATTTACACCCCACCAGGGTTCGATGCAAACATAAGGAGCACCGGGTTTTGCCCAGATACCAAGATATGAGCAATCACTGTAATCAAACTTAACCTGTCTGTTATGATTATCACTTGCAAGTGTAAGATATTCTGAATTCATATTGCTGAAAATCAATGCATCATTATTGAAAATATCTTTTGTAATAATGATTTTGTTGTCATCTCTGAGAACAGGTATAGTTTTACCTGTACGGAGACATTCTGTATCAATCTCTACAGTATCAAGATTCTCATTCTTTTCAAAAACAAGATAATCACCTATTTCGCAATTGAATCCGGGATGACCTCCTATTGAAAAATACATTGTATCAGCAGAATCATTGACAATTTTATGTGTACAGGTTAATTTTTTACCCTCAATACTGAAAGTTACATAAACTTTGAACTCAAAGGGAAAGATTTTTCTTGTTTCATCATCTGCAGTTTCAACAAAAGTCATTGAAGTTGCATTTTTTTCAACAAGCTGTGCTTCACGCTTTCTGAAAAGACCGTGCTTAGGCATAGTGTATTCTTTGCCGCCAAGATAATATTTATCATCAAGAACTCTGCCGATAATAGGGAAGAGGACAGGAGACTGACCATACCATACATCAGGATTGCCCTGCCAGAGGTATTCAAAATCTATATCTTTTGAGTAAAAGCTTGTAAGCTCTGCGCCGTCTGTTTTTACACCGACTTTAATAAAATCATTTTCAATATAATGAATCATAATTTTTACTCCATCCTTATTTTTTAATTATTATAACACGCTATTATAAAAATTACAATAATTATTACTGTAAAATGTATTGAACTGCAGCATAAATATCAAGCTGCGGGTATGTGAAATCTTTTGCTTCAACAGAAGTTGTAGCAGAGTCTATAATAGCATTTTTTACGTCTTTTCCCGTCAATGAATCATCCAATTCAAACAACAGACCTGCAGTTGCTGTAACAAACGGTGCAGCCATAGAAGTGCCTGACATAAACTCATACTCATAAAAATATCCTGTGCTGTGAATATCAATACCTGGAGCTGCTATATCGATTCTTTCACCAAGAGAAGAATATTTTGCAACTTCAGATGAACTATTGATGGCGGATACGACCATAATTCTGTCTTTTATTTCAGGTTTATCAATAGATGAAAAATAAAGAGAATATGCAGAATCACAGTATTCAGGCTCAGCATCATATATTCCGAATATATCAAATTTTCCGAGAAGTTCTTTTTCACCATATCCGATGTAAGGGGAGTCAACTTTATATAAAGATTTACCCGTTTCGTTACCTGCAGAAATGCAAATCAGAAATTCTGAACCGTTTTCAAGAATCTTTGTAAGGACTTCTTCAAAAAACGCATTTGAAGATTCTACATATTCAATTGCATCAGCATCTCCAAGCGATGCAGATACAGGGATATATGAATTATAGCCCATACTGATGTTTACAGCCTTGATTTCTTCATTTACTATCATATTTGTTATTGCTGCAACCCAATATGATACAGAGCAATTCAGGGCATTTTCTGAATAAATTCCTGCCCCCGGTACAACACCTGAATTTTTATCAGTCTGTTTTGCACCGATAATTCCTGCAACGTGTGTGCCATGTGAAGCAACATCAAGAAATGAAGGGGAGTCAAAAACGCTTTCAGGGTAATCATTACGATTTACTACATTGAGATTTGAATTCTTATAATACACCGGAGCATCCATTACACCGTATGTAATATCTGATGTAATTTCATTGAAATCAACAATCGTACTTAACTTATCAATACCAAGCATTGAATAGTAATAAAAATCATATAATTCATAATCAATGAATTGATCAAGTTCAGTTGAGGATTCATTATTTGATGGAGTTTCTTCAAAAATATCAATTATGGCAGATTTTACCATATTATTCTTTTTTAATAGATTGCAAAAATCTGCCAATTCTTCATAAACTGCAACATCAATTTCAATCTGATACATATCAAGAACTTCAATATAACCGCAGATGTCTGCATTATATTCAGTAAAGATAGATTCTGCTTGATTATAACTTACTGCATCATCCATAATTACAAGAATCGTATCATCAACATATTTCAGGCGGATATCGGCTTCAGATGATTTAATATCTGACTGAGTTATTTGTTTTATGTAGAATTTATCGTTTTTAGCTTTTGTAAATTTATTGTATAAATCAAATGCATACTGAGCATCATTCAGATTTGCTGAATCATAAGATACAGGTTCAAAAAAATATAATGCTATGCAAATTGAAAAATATAAAACGACTAATGAAAGTATAACAGAAATTATAATTCTGAATTTTTTGTTCTTGATCATCATATCAACTCCGATAATATAATATCAAAAACAAATAAATCAGTCAATAACACATTGAATATGTATAAAAACAATTAAGCAGAAGAGTCAAACAAGTTGTTGACATTTCATAAAGAATCTGATATAATTATACAAAATAAATATTTTGTATAATAAAGGGAAGCAAAAGGAGTTTTTCGCTATATGATAAACTATATTCCTGATTATGAAGCCTTACCGGATCTTGTGTGTGATTATCTTCGATATATCGATGTTATTAAGAACAGATCTCAAAAAACAGTATTTGAATATGCGATTAATCTGCGTGAGTTTATAACATTTATTGTTAAAGATAAATCTAAAGATGCTGATTATATAAATCTAAAAAAATGCGATGAAGATTTCTTCAAAAACATTACGCTTGATGACGCATACAAATATCTTTCATTCTGCAAAAATGACAAAAATAATTCCGCTACAACCAGAGCGAGAAAAGTTGTTGCGATAAGGCAGTTTTTCAAGTATCTTTCAGATAATAAACAGATTTTACAAAATAATCCGATGAAGGTACTTGATTCACCGAAAACAAACAAATCATTACCTAAATACCTTACACTTGAACAAAGCATAAACTTATTGCAAACCATTGACGGTAAAAACAAAGAACGTGATTATGCAATAATAACAATCTTTCTTAATTGCGGTTTAAGATTGTCAGAACTTGTCAATTTGAATTATAATGATATTCGTCCGGATAATCAGATGCGTGTTCTTGGTAAAGGCAATAAAGAACGAATTGTTTTTGTTAACACTGCCTGCATTTCAGCGATTGAAAGATATATGCAAGTTCGCCCTAAAGATGGCGTAATTGATAAAAATGCATTATTTTTAAGCTCACGACTTAAGCGAATCAGTCCTAAAACAGTTCAATACATTGTAAAAAGTTTTCTCGAGAAATCTGGTCTCGGTCAACAAGGATTATCAACACATAAACTACGTCATACAGCAGCAACTCTTATGTATCAATATGGTGATGCTGATGTGCTGGTGTTGAAAGATATTCTCGGTCATGAAAACTTATCAACCACAGAGATTTATACACACATCGTTGACGAGCAAAAGAAAAATGCAATCGATAATAATCCGCTTGCTAATATCAAATAATCAAAGCTCAAAAAATACACAAAAAGCACTGATTATAATGCAATCAAAGATTGTGCAGATTATTATCATAACTACATATACTAATGACAACCTGAGAAAATTCCTTATATGGGGTTCTTCAGGTTGTTTTTTTTGCATCAAAACAGCCATAATATCTACTGATGAAAAACATGAATTGATACATGCAAGAATGAAAACTGCATTAATAATTACAGCGGACGGAAAAACTGTAATTAGATAATACCCCATACCGGTCATCATATATTCACAAAAGAGATATCCTGATAATATACCATATCCAAGACCTCTGAGAAAAGGAATAATAGGCATAAAAAAACAACCCAATGAGCTGAATCCAGTTATTATGACACAAAATAAAAAAGTGAAATTAAATACTAATGTTGATATAAGTAAATCCGAAAAACTGCTCTGTACACGAGCTTTAACAAAATAATCGAAAATTTTGATAAAAAAATCTGAACTAATATGGTTGTTCCAGAAACCTGCACCGATAATCATACCTGATGCAAACACTGCAACAGCAATTATCGCCCCCTTGACTTCCCTATCCTGTCCGATGTTCAATTTTTTAAATCCTTTAAATTTAATTGCTTTTATTTTCATAATACACCATACCTTCTTCTCTACTTTTTATTCATTCCTAAAAGACAACCAAAAAATGAAGATATTAATGCACCGGGAATCATCATATACGCCTGCCAGGATAATCCCCGGCTGTTAAAACTTAGCAGAAGCAAAAATTCTGTTATAACAATAATGATAGCAGATATCATTCCGCAGATAAGCTTTCTTCTTTTTACATTAATACTTACAATAACAGCAGATATAAATACAGAAATTGCTGCCGAGAATATAACAAATATCTGCAAAACAGATACCGACAAAACGTTCTTCATTACAACTAAAGAAAATGCGGATAATTCTGCAAAAAATATGATCAGAGCTAAAAAATATGAAAATATCAACAAAACAGTTGTGCTGAATTCCCTTTTTGATTTAACATTTTTTCTTGCTACAACATTAATCTTAGGCATAAAAAAATCCCTCCATATCTGTTAAAAGATATGAAAGGGATTTTAATTTTATTCACTATTATTCTTCAGAGTCAGATTTCTTTGAACGTCTGCCCTTAGACTTTTCAGCCTTTTCTGCCTCTTTTGCTGCAGCCTGAGCAGCTCTTTCTGCCTGAAGTCTGTCTTCTGCAGTATTATTAGTCTGAATAGCCCAACGTGTAATCTTCATCTTGTTTCTGTCAACACCAGTTTCAATAACAAGCGAATCTTCCTTTACAGTAACAACTCTGCCGCAGATACCACCGATTGTTGTGATTTCATCACCACTCTGGATAGCATCACGCATGGCCTGTTCTTCTTTCTGTTTTTTCTTCTGGGGTCTGATCATAACGAAATACATAACACCAAAAAGAGCAACCATAAGAAAAATTGAACCAAACTGACCCATTCCGCCATTTGTTCCGTCAGCTGCTGCATCAAGTAATAAAGCAAAATTCATTTTTATATCCTCCGTAAAAATACAATGTAAAAATTATTATAATATATCACAAGCAAAAAAGCAAGTATATAAAAGAATTATTTTATTCTTTTATCAAGCAAATCAACATACTTTGAATAAAAATCATCAAAAGTATCATTTTCCAGACTTTCTCTGATTTTTTCCATGAGTTTATTATAAAAATACAGGTTATGTGTAACTGCAAGTCTTAACGCAAGTACTTCTTTTGCCTTGAAGAGGTGTCTGATATAACCCTTTGTATGATTGCGACAAACAGGACAATCACATTCTTCATCAATAGGAGTGTCATCTCTCTCATACTTTGCATTGTTAAGATTAATTATTCCGTGCCATGTATTAAGATGTCCGTGACGTGCATTACGGCTTGGCATTACACAATCAAAAAGGTCAACACCACGTCTTACAGCTTCAAGAATATTGCCGGGTGTACCTACCCCCATAAGATATCTTATTTTATCCTTCGGCATATAAGGTTCAACAGCAGAAATGATGCGATACATATCTTCTTTAGGCTCACCTACTGCAAGTCCGCCGATTGCATAACCATCAAGATCAAGCTTTGCAATTTCTTTCATATGTTCAACTCTGAGATCATCATAAGTGCAGCCCTGATTGATACCAAAAAGAAGCTGATTCTTATTAATTGTTTCAGGTAATGAATTAAGACGTTTCATTTCATCTTTACATCTGATAAGCCATCTTGTTGTTCTTTCGCAGGATTTTTTTGCATAATCATATGTAGCAGGATTTTCAACACATTCATCAAATGCCATAGCAATTGTTGATGCAAGATGAGATTGAATCTGCATACTTTCTTCTGGTCCCATAAAAATGTGTTTGCCATCAACGTGAGACTGGAAATATACACCTTCTTCTTTTATTTTTCTTAGTGAAGAAAGTGAAAAGACCTGAAATCCGCCACTGTCTGTGAGAATAGGTCCTCGCCATCCGGTAAACTTATGAAGACCACCCATTTCATATACCACATCGTCACCGGGTCTTACGTGAAGATGATATGTATTGCAAAGCATGACCTGACAATTGATATTCTCAAGATCAATCGATGAAAGTCCACCTTTTATTGCAGCACATGTTGCAACATTCATAAATCCAGGAGTTTTAACGGTGCCGTGAACAGTTTCAAACTCACCAAGACGTGCTGTACCCATATTTTTCATTAATTTATACATAGCATACCTCTTAAATAATTATCATTGAATCACCGAAACTGAAAAATCTGTATCTTTCCTCAATAGCTTTATTGTAAGCATTAAGAGCATTTTCTTTTCCTGCAAACGCAGAAACAAGCATTATAAGGGTACTTTCGGGAAGATGGAAATTTGTAATAAGACCATCTATACATCTGAATTTATAACCGGGATATATGAAAATATTAGTTGAATTTTCACATTTTTCAAGATACCCGTTTTCATCAGAAGCAGATTCAAGAGTTCGACAAGATGTTGTTCCGACAGCAATAATTCTGCCGCCATTTTTCTTAGAATTATTGATTTTCTCTGCTGTTTCCTCAGATACATAGTAGTGTTCTGAATGCATTTCGTGGTCTTCAATATTTTCTGTCTTAACAGGCCTGAAAGTTCCAATACCAACGTGAAGAGTCACAAATGCAACAGCAACACCGAAATCTTCAATCTTTTTAATGAGTTCAGGTGTAAAATGCAGCCCTGCTGTGGGAGCTGCTGCTGAGCCGAGCTCTTTAGCATATACAGTCTGATATCTGTCTTTATCTTCAAGCTCGTGAGTAATATAATGAGGCAACGGCATCTGCCCGACCTTATCAAGAACTTCATAAATATTGGGCGCATCATAAGAAAAATGTGCTACCCTGTTGCCGTTTTCAAGAACTTCAAGAACTTCGGCTTTAAGAATACCTTCACCAAAATCAAAAACATCACCGGGTTTAGCTTTTCTTCCGGGACCTGTTATGCATTCCCAGTTATCATCACCAAGATTGTTGAGCATAAGAAACTCAACTCTTGCACCGGTAGGCTTTGTTCCGTACAGACGGGCGGGAAGCACCTTGGTATTATTAAGAACAAGACAATCTCCCGGCCTTAAAAAGTTTATAACGTCGTGAAAAGTAAAATGATCAATTTTTCCTGAAAATCTGTCAAGATGAAGTAATCTTGACTTATCTCGGTCAGGAATGGGATCCTGAGCTATCAATTCTTTAGGTAAATCGAAATAAAAATCTGATTTTTTCATTAAAATTGCACCAATTTTCTAAAATTCTTTCTTTTTAAGTTGACACAATAAATTAATAGTGATAATATATTATATATTATATTGTGTATATCTATTTGCAAAACACATTATATTGCAAAATCAACACAATTACAATAGTAAAATCAAATTTCTTTTGTCGGAGGAAAAATTAATGAAGAAATATAAGGTTGGTATTATCGGTGCAACAGGCATGGTTGGTCAGAGATTCATCACTCTTCTTGACGGTCATCCCTGGTATGATATTGAAGTTCTCGCAGCAAGCCCCCGTTCAGCAGGCAAGACTTACGAAGAAGCTCTCGGCGGCAGATGGGTAATGAAAACAGAACTCCCCGAATACCTTAAGTCTAAAGTTATCTTTGACGCTACTGCAGATATTGAAAAGATTGCTGAACTTGTTGACTTTGTTTTCTGCGCAGTTGATATGAAGAAGGACGAAATCAAAGCTCTTGAGGAAGCTTATGCTAAGGCAGAATGCCCTGTTGTTTCAAACAACTCAGCACACAGATTCACAGATGACGTACCTATGATCATCCCCGAAATCAACAACAATCACCTTGATATCATTGAATCACAGAAAAAGCGTCTCGGCACAAAGAGAGGCTTCATTGCTGTTAAGTCAAACTGCTCTCTTCAGAGCTATGTTCCTGCTCTTTACCCCCTTGATGAAAAGTTCGGCGTAAAAGATGTTCTCGTTTGTACTTACCAGGCAATTTCAGGTGCAGGTAAGACATTTGACAGATGGCCTGAAATGGTTGATAACGTCATTCCTTATATTGGTGGCGAAGAAGAAAAGAGTGAAAAAGAACCTCTTAAAATCTGGGGTAAAGTGGAAGACGGCAAGATCGTTCCCGCTTCAAAACCCTACTTCACAGCACAGTGCCTCAGAGTTCCTGTTTCAGACGGTCACATGGCAGCTTGCTTTGTTCGTTTTGAAAAGAAACCCACTAAGGAAGAAATTCTTGAAGTATGGAAGAACTTCAAGGGCAGACCTCAGGAACTTGAACTGCCCCACGCTCCCAAGCAGTTCCTTAACTACTATACTGAGGACAATATGCCTCAGACAAAGATCAACAGAGAACTTGAAGGCGGTATGGCTATTTCAACAGGTCGTCTCAGAGAAGATTCTCAGTATGATTACAAATTTGTTTGTATTTCACACAACACTCTCAGAGGTGCAGCAGGCGGCGCAGTTCTTCTTGCTGAACTTCTTTGCGCTGAAGGTTACATTGAACCAAAGTGCTGATAATTCATAAAAGGAGATTTTCTAAATGAACAAAAAAGTAATATTTGAAGGCTCTGCTATTGCGATTATCACTCCTTTTACAGAAGACCTTAAGAAAATCGATTTTGACACTTTTGAAAAAATCATCAATGACCAGATTGACAACGGAACAGATGCAATTGTAGTATGCGGTACAACAGGTGAAGGTTCAACTCTTTCACACGAAGAACATACTGCAGCTATGAAATTCTGTGTTGATGTTGTAAACAAGAGAGTTCCCGTTATTGCAGGCACAGGTTCAAACGACACATTCTATGCTGTTGAACTTTCAAACGAAGCAGAGAAATGTGGCGTTGACGGTCTCCTTATGGTAACTCCTTACTATAATAAGACATCTCAGTCCGGCCTTATCGAACATTACAATTATATTGCAGACAGAGTTTCAGCTCCTATCATTCTTTACAACGTACCCGGAAGAACAGGTATGACTATCAAACCTGAAACTTATGTAGAACTCGCTAAGCACGAAAGAATTGTTGCAACAAAAGAAGCTTGCGGCGATATTTCTCTCATTCAGCAGGTTGCTGCGCTCTGCGGAGACAGTCTCACAATCTATTCAGGCAATGATGATCAGATACTTCCCGTAATGGCTCTCGGCGGTAAAGGCGTTATCTCAGTTCTTTCACACGTTGCTCCTCGCGTTGCACACGACATTGCAAGAAAATATCTTGACGGTGACGTTATCGGCTCAAGAAATCTTCAGCTTGAGTATCTTGATCTTTGTAACGCTCTTTTCTGCGATGTTAATCCCATCCCTGTAAAAGAAGCTATGAATATGTGCGGCTGGAATGTAGGCAGATGCAGAATGCCTCTCGGTCAGATGAGTGAAGAAGCAAAAGCAACACTTTATAAAGCACTTGCAAATCACGGTCTCGCAAAATAAAAAAATCAAGTCGGGTTCAAATACCCGACTTTGTTGTATAAAAAAGGAAGTAATAAAATGACAAAAGTTATATTAAGCGGTTGCTCTGGAAAAATGGGTTTTGCTGTAACAAAAGCAGTCAGTGAAAGAAACGATATAGAAATTGTCGCGGGCGTTGATATTTTTGAAAGTGTTTCACTTCCCTATCCCGTATTTTCAGCATTTTCTGAAGTTCCCTGCGAAGCAGATGTAATTATCGATTTTTCAAATCCTTCTGCGCTCACTTCTATTCTTGAATTTTCAAAAAATAAGAAAATTCCTGCAGTGCTTTGCGCAACAGGATATACAGCAGAACAGAACGCTATGATTGAAGAAGCTTCTGCAGAGGTTGCAATGTTCCGTTCAGGCAATATGTCTCTTGGCATAAACCTTATATCAGAACTTTCAAAGGCAGCAGCAAAGATTCTTGGAGGTTCTTTTGATATTGAAATCGTCGAAGCACACCATAATCTTAAACTTGATGCTCCCAGCGGTACAGCAATTATGCTTGAAAAAGCTGTTGAAGAAGGACTTGATTATACACCTGATCTTGTATATGACAGACACAGCCGTTCACAGAAGCGTGACAAACACGAAATAGGTATACACTCTATCAGAGGCGGCACAATTGTCGGTGAACATGAGGTTATTTTTGCAGGCAATGATGAAATCATCAAAATAAGCCACACGGCGCTTTCTAAGAACGTTTTTGCTGTCGGTGCAGTTAATGCTGCAATCTATATGAAAGACAAAACTACAGGCATGTACAACATGTCAGACGTAATAAACGGATAAAAAACAAGGAGTCTCAGTAAATATGAGACTCCTTATATTTTTACTGATATAATTTAGCAAGACCGCCTTCGGATGTTTCTCTGTAATGGTGTTTCAGGTCTTTACCTGTCTGATACATCGTTTCAACAACAAGATCAAAAGAAATCTTTCTTGTTGAAGAAAGGAAATTAGCAAGGTTTAGAGCGTTAATTGCTCTCATTGCCGCAACGGCTCCCCTTTCTATACACGGAATTTGAACAAGTCCGCATATCGGGTCACAGGTAAGCCCCAGATGGTGCTCCATTGCAACTTCTGCTGCAT
>JAZTWP010000002.1:0-6507 GCA_045636025.1 Acutalibacteraceae bacterium
AACAGAAGAGGAACAGCGCAACTTAATTGAAACTATTGACAGTGAAGATTGCACTCCGTCGCTCTCACAGGCACAGCGTATGCATAAGTTAAGTGATGAAAAGAAGCTCACTATGGATGTCATCTTTGAAATTATGCAGGAACAAAAAGCTAATCAAAAGGAGTATGTGAAAATCCCGGTTGAAACTTTTAAGAAGTATTTCAAGAAAGATATGCCGCCGAAAAAGATGGAAGAGATAACGGAAAAGGCGCTTGCACGTTATGCAATGGTGCTTCAAAAGCAACGTCAACGGGAGCGGTAAAAACCGTGGGATAAGTCTTAACAAGCACTGAATTTGTGTCCACACATTTGCTTGCTACGACTTTTTTGCTGCAGCAAAGTCTTAACAAGCATTGAATTCGTACGGACATATTTGCTTGTCATGACTTTTTATGCTGTAGCACAAGTCTCAACAAGCATTGGATATGTGGGATACAAATTCCGCTTGTTAAGGGTTTAACCCCTAACACCGCGACAGAAATAAAAGAAAATTTTTAATAAGGAGGAATGTATTATTAGAATTATATCAGTAATAAAAAATGAAATAGCAAAAATAAAAGAGTTTCTCGAATTTGTTTTGACAGATATTCACGGAGAATGTGTTTTAAATATTAAAGGTTATGAAGTTATTGCAACATTCACCGAAAAGCCCAACATAGAAATCTATTCACAAATGAAAGAAATTTTATTAGGCAGTTCGCACATTCGACAAAGTGACGCCCCTGATATTAAACTAAAAGAAAATATCAAGGAGGCGGTTTAATGCCAAAACGAGTGTGCTGTCTTTACCGAGTTTCAACAGGGAAGCAAGTTGATTATGACAGCAACAATGAAGCAGACATCCCAATGCAGAGAAAGGCTTGTCACAAATTTGCAAGTGAAATGGGTTGGGACATTGTTCACGAAGAACAGGAGGATGGTGTTTCAGGCCATAAGGTGCGAGCTGAAAACCGTGACAAAATTCAAATTATAAAGGACCTTGCGAGAAAGAAAAAGTTTGATATTCTGCTTGTGTTTATGTTTGACCGTATCGGCAGAATCGCAGATGAAACACCTTTTGTTGTTGAGTGGTTTGTTAAAAACGGAATTGAGGTTTGGAGCACCCAAGAGGGTGAGCAGAGATTTGATAATCACATTGACAAGCTCTTAAACTATATCCGTTTCTGGCAGGCTGACGGTGAAAGTGAGAAAACATCTGTCAGAACAAAAACAAGTCTTGGTCAGTTAGTTGAGGCAGGTCATTTCAAGGGCGGCGTTGCCGCCTTTGGATACGACCTTGTAAAAAGCGGCAGATTCAACAAAAGGAAACACGAGCTTTATGATTTGAAAGTTAATCCCGATGAGGCTATTGTTGTTAAGATTATCTTTGATAAGTACACTCAAGAAGGTTACGGTGCACACAGAATAACAACATGGCTGAACGATAACGGGTACAGAGCAAGGACAGGTAAAATGTGGCACGAAGCTACAATCAGAGGTATTCTTTGCAACCTGACTTATACGGGTGTCCTTCGCAGCGGTGATGCCCGTTCTGTGGTTATACCCGAACTGCAAATAATTCCACCTGAGCAGTATGAAAGAGCAAGGATGATTATGAAAGAACGTTCAGACAGGAAGAAAGACAATCCCACAGTCCCCCTTAACACAAAAGGTAAATCACTTATCTCCGGTAAGGTTTACTGTGGGCATTGCGGTTCAAGGTTGAATCTTACAACAAGCGGAAGATACCGTAAAAGAAAAGACGGTTCTGTTGATACTACCAAACGTATCAGATATGCCTGCTACGGAAAAAGCAGAAAGCAAACGGAGTGTGACGGTCAATCAGGTTATACACTTCACATTCTTGATGATTTGATTGATGAGCTTGTCCGTGACATTTTCAGTAAAATGAAAGGTGTATCAAAATCTGATGTAATCAACCTCCGTTATGCTGATGAGCTCAATGTAAGAAAAGCAAGGCTCAATATGTTAAAAGCTGATTACTCCAAAGAATTTGAGAATCTCACTATACTGAAATCCGAGGTTATTAAGGCAATTAAGGGTGAAAGTTCCTTTTCGGCTGATACTCTTTCGGAACTGATTACAGATTCAGAAAAAGAGTGCAGCAGACTTTTTGATTTATGTACAGATGCAGAAAAGGATGTTGCAGACGGTGAAAGTGTACTCAAGAATTTATCTGACAGCTTTGATGAACTGATTTCGTGGGCAGAGCTTTATGACGAAGCAAGCTTTGAAAAGAAGAAAATGATTGTGAATTGCTTAATTAAACGGGTTGAGGTTTACAGAGGATACAAGCTGAAAGTTGAGTTTAACATTGACTTCGAGCAGTTTATGGTGGGTATTGATAAGGTGGCATAAAAAGTAATGGCAGAGAGCAAATCACTCTCTGCCAAATTTTTATTTTAGGACTATATATGTTGTAGGTAAAATACTATTGCCGTTATATGGAAACAAAACCTTATTTTCTGCAAGAGTACCAACAGGCACAGAAATTGCATCCTCAAAAATTCTGAAGTATGCCATCTTAAATGCTTGTGATTTCAAATGAACGGGAATATAATTCTTGATTATCTTCGATGCTTCTTGCATTATGCTATTTGCATTTTCTTCAATTGATTCAACAACTGAATTGAATTTGCTTATAAAGCTTTCAAATTCCGCACTGGTAAACACAGAAACATTAACTGATAATTTACCACCATCATTCACAACATAACCTTTTTTTATAAGCTCGGCAACGATAACCTTTTCAAATTCATTATCAAAATCGTTTTTGCCTTTTGCGATATCGATAAATACATTTGTCAAACTTTTTGAGGAGTAAAAGCTGTGATGCACCATATCACCGTTAACGCCAAAATCAAAAAACTGCACTCTGTCACCATTTTCGTTTTCTGTATTTGATACACCAAATTCAAAACCTTTGTTTCTCATTGAATCTACTGATTTTTCAACTGCCCAAACAATACAGTTTTCACCAAATCTGTTTTCGGGAAGTTCTATATTGACTTTAGACTGTAAGTTTTCAAAAATCGCTTTGTAAAGGATACAACATACAGTAAGCCACGCTTCAGAATTTGAGAGATTTCCGCTTGTTATAATTTCAGAAAGCAAATCCGCAATATTGTTTCTGAACACCCGTGTCTTGTTTGCAACCTCAATAGCACATTCTACAGTAAAAATTACAATATTGGTGTAATGTTTTCTGCCCTCAAGACAGAGTGCATCACTTTCTACCAACTGCTTGAGAATATCCTCAATATAAGGCAAAGCAATGCCTAACTCAAGGCTTATTTCCTCTGCTGTTAGTTTATCATTGTAGCACGCGTAAAGAATGTTCTGACTGATTTTGTTTTCATAAACAGCATTATAAGTGTTTTTTCCGTTGCCCCAATAAAGAATCGATAATTCTTTCGGATTATAACTCTGTTGCCCGTAATTTCGTTCCATATTTATACCTTCTTTCAAAATTTGTCTTGATTTGAAAAGCAAGTATTTAACCATGCTTTCACTGATTGAGAGGTGCTTGGATATCTCCGAACAAGATTTGTTTTCAATGTAATACAAAACAACAGCTTTGCGGTACTTTTCAGAGAGCAATGTCAACTCACGACGCAATAGATATAATTCAGAATTATCATCGTCAAAAAATTCTGCTGCATCAATCAGATTATCGGTTAATTCGCACTCTTTATTCTTTGTTTTATTCTTGCACCATTGTTTATAAACATTACCTGCAACCGCCCACATAAAGCCATAGAAAGCATCTGCATTACGGATGTTATCAGCAGATTTATAAATCTCTAATATAATATCCTGTGCTAAATCTTCTGCCTCGAAATGGTTTGAAGTTCGAGCAATACAATATGATAATATAGTTTTTGCTATATCTGCTATTTTTGTATCAAGTTCGTGTTTATCCATTTTTACACCTCCTTTGATTTTTGATTCACCGGTGATTTCACTTGTATAGTGGAACAAAATTGCTTTTGGTTAAAGTTTGGTTGAAAAAATATTTTTAAATCTTAAAAAATTATATCATAAATGTTGAAAGAATAAAATAATTGTTATTGTCCCTCTGCGAAGGAACATATGTGAGGGCATAAAAATAGCCACTCTCCAAAGAAAGTGGACAAAAAAATAATTACTCAGTATGCTGTGGTGGAGACGGAGAGGATCGAACTCTTGACCTCTTGAATGCCATTCAAGCGCTCTCCCAGCTGAGCTACGCCCCCATAAAAGGGCACACTGAGTAATTTATTTATTAAGTTTTTTGTGGGGTGCGTTTCTGAGTGCTTTGGGCTCCCAGCTGAGCTACGCCCCCGTATTATTCTTTTTATCTGCAATTAATTATAATTCAACAAAATATGTTTGTCAATAGTGTTTTTCTGTGACGGAATTTTCGTAAATTAAAAATTATCAAATTAGGGGTTGATTTTTTTTATAGTGTAATATATAATATACAAGCGTTCAAATGAATATTCACATATGGAGAGTTGTCCGAGTTGGTCGAAGGAGCACGATTGGAAATCGTGTAAACCGCTAAAACGGTTTCGAGGGTTCGAATCCCTTGCTCTCCGCCACAAGTAATACCGATACATTCGTGTATCGGTGTTATTTTTTTGTAAAAGCAAGGGATTCAAAGCCTGAGAGGGTGAGGAGCGTGAAGAAAACAGTCCGTTGGACTGTTTTTAGCTCCGAAGTCTGAGGCGGGTACTGTTACGAAGTAACGCTCGCCGATGACGGTGAATGCAAAGCATCCACATCCCTTGCTCTCCGCCACAAGTAATACCGATACATTCGTGTATCGGTATTATTTTTTTATCTTCATAAGAATATTGCACCGGATGAATATTTGTGCTAAGATAATCTCACAAACATATTATCTGAAACGGAGTATGATTCTATGACAACAAAAGAATATCTTGAACTTATTGACCGTGTCAACGAAAGCGGTAAATATAAAGCTGACTGGAAATCTCTTGCTCATCATAAAGTGCCGGATTGGTATATGTACGACAAATTAGGAGTATTCATTCATTGGGGAATTTACAGTGTGCCTGCATTCGGCTGCGAATGGTATTCCCGCGGTATGTACGACCGTAATGCACGTGATTTTCAACACCACCAAAAGACCTATGGTGAGCAGAATGTTTTCGGATATAAGGATTTTATCCCGATGTTCAAAGCGGAGAAATTCGATGCCTCAAAATGGGTTTCACTTTTCAAAAAAGCAGGTATGAAATACGTTATGCCCGTTGCTGAACACCATGACGGATTTGCAATGTATGACACCGAATTCAACCGCTGGAATTCAGCCCGGATGGGGCCTTGCAGGGATGTTGTCGGCGAATTGAAGTCAGAATGTAAAAAACAGGGGCTTACTTTTTGTGCATCAACACACCGTGCAGAACACTATTTCTTTATGAATACGGGCAGACTTTATGACAGCGATATAAACGATGAAAAGTATGCCGACTTTTACGGACCTGCCGTTTACTGTGAAGAGTTCGACCCTGAAATAATACACGTAACAACGGCAGACACCTATTCAAAAGGTGCGAGCAAGGAGTGGCTTGAGGACTGGCTTGTACGGACTTGCGAATTGATTGATAAATACCGTCCGTCGGTTCTCTATTTTGACTGGTGGATTCATAACCATTCATTTAAGCCTTATCTGAAAAAGCTTGCGGCATATTATTACAACCGTGCCGATGAGTGGGGTAAAGAAGTTACCATAAACTACAAGCACGAAGCTTTTCCGCCCACAGTTGCAACATTTGATGTTGAAAGAGGCGCTCTTTCAGGAATTTCACCCGTTTACTGGCAGACAGATACAGCTATCGGCAAATGCTCCTGGGGTTACAGAAAAGATAATGAATACAAGAGTGCACGTCAGGTAATCTGCGACCTTGTGGATATCGTTTCAAAGAACGGTAATCTTCTCATCAATATCGGTCCTAAGCCTGACGGTACTATTACAGATGAAGAAACTGAAGTGCTTATCACAATGGGTGAGTGGCTGAGCATAAACGGTGACGGAATTTACGGCACAACATTCTGGAAACAGTTTGGTGAAGGTGAAGTCAACGCGGAAGAAGGATTTTTCAAGGACGGAGACGAAAAAGCTTTCACAAGCGACGATTTCAGATTTACTTATAAAAACGGTTATCTCTATGCTTTTCAAATGCGCCCGTCAAAAAACGTAAAAATCAAATCCCTCAAAAAGCATATCCCTCACGATTATCTTATTGAAAGCATTGAACTTCTGGGAAGTGATGAAAAAATTGAATTCACAAGAGACGAAGACTCGCTCAAAATCATCTTAAAAGAAGAACATAAAAATGATTTGCCGATATGTTTTAAAATTTCAATTGATTAACGCTTCGAAGTTTGAGTGATATTTTTTCACAATAAAACTCACAACCGAATAAAATTTAAAAAACCACTTCCGAAGAAGTGGTTTTT
>JAZTWP010000003.1:0-3604 GCA_045636025.1 Acutalibacteraceae bacterium
CCGTTACCAAGAAGAATGTCACCCCTCTTGAGGTAAGAAGAACTACCCGTGTAAATAGAATCGGTGAAAGCATTAAACTTGCCCGTTCCCTTCAGCACTGCTGATTCGTTCCCGGTGTACATATCCTTGCTGACAGCAACACCTGCAGCGTTGCAGCATACAGCGACAAGAGCCGAACAGTCAGTTTCGCACTTCTGCTTGACTTTTGAAATATCCCATTTCGCAGCCTTTGCAAGTGTATACAGCGTAGTTCTCTGATATTGGTCGTAGCCGATGTTGTTATTTGCACAAGCCTGTTCCATAGCTTTTGCGATTTTCTCAGCTACAGCGGCTGATTTTGCACGAAATACAGTATGCCACGGTTTGCTGTACCAAGTACGCTTATAGACTTCTTTCCCGGTCTGATCTCCGGCTGCACCGCTGTTTGCTTTTCCTCTTTCGTCAATTGAAGCGTGACCGATGTAAACTGCCATTATCCTTCAGCTCCTTCTGTTGTTTTAGTGAAAGCATTGTTGAACCCGGCAAGAGCCGCTTCAAGGTAAACTCTCATTTCAAGATCTGAAATAGTGATGCCCTTTTCACCGAGCATTTCAGAGAACGCTTCAAGAGCTTTGTTGAGTTTGTCTTCACCGTGAAGGTCTTTCCAAACCTGCTCAACATACTTTACTACAAGGCTTGCAATCTCTTTTTTTGTGTCTTCTTTCATTTTGTCACCTATGGTTTTGTTGTAGATTGTCTTAGCAAGTACACCTAAACCACCTGCAACGGCTGTTATAATGGCTGAAAGAATGCCATATTCATTGAGAAAATTAATGATAGTTTCCATAGTGTTCTATCCTTTCTGTTGTTACTGAAGACCGAGTTTTGCAAACAAAAAACCGATGATAGCGGCGGCAGCTGTGACAATGATTTTGTCAACTAAGCTGTCCCAACGCTTCCCCGGTTTACTTGTTAAGGATTTAACATCACTTTTGATTTCTTTTACATCGTTTTCAACATTCTGTTCACGCTCTGCAAGAACCTTTACTGAGCTTACAAGGTCAATAAAATCGTCTTGCTGCTTTTCAACCTTGTCAATTCGATGTGTGTTTGATTTTGACCTTTCTTCAACTTCGGTCAGTCTTCTTTCGTGTTCCATATCCATTGATTCTCACCCCTTTTTATTCATAGCCAACAACCCTGACTATTTTGATGTAGTTTGAGCCGGAAGTGTGAGAAGCTGTCGCTGTGGCTATTCTCACATAAGCCGCCGTATCTGTGATAGGTGTTATTGAAGTTCCGTTGACAGTGTAGCCTGTTCTTCTGAAGTATGTTTGCACTGAGCTGCCCGCTTCAATTATTGACAAACAAACAGTTTTTCCATTTGGCGAATATACCTTTGTATAGCCGCCCGTTTTGCCGTTGTTATCGGTAAAGAATATCTCAATATACTTGAAGTTTGCAGCGGTCTCTGACAGAGTGACAGTTCCTGTTGTGCCACTTGTAGAGTTATACAAAACAACTTCAAAATTCCGTTTCCAAGCATACCACTCCATTTTTCCTGACGAACTATTCAAGTAATAATACCGTTCATACACAAAAGGATTTGTCTTGTGACAGACCGTTACAACTTGCCTGAGCTGTCCTGCTTCGCCGCAGCTTTCAACCTTGAGAACACCTGTGCCACTTGTTATAGGGCAGTTGACATAACTCGCATTGTTTGTGCTTTCAATCGTATAAGTATTCGGTATCATTACACTGTCAAAGTCAGTGCCTTTTTCAAGTATGGGCTGAAGTATGCCGCCGTTGGTTCTTATTCTGAAGCCAAAGTCAACAAGGTTTGAAATTTCAGCAACCTTACCGAAAGCAACAGATTTGCCGTCTGCTCCAAAGTCCATAATTGTATAAGCGGTTGATGCACTTGTAACGTGACTGACAAGCTGAAAATTATCTATAATTGTCAGCTTTACATCGTAAGAAGATTCTGTGTCAGCAGGGAAGATGTGTGTCCCGTCTGTAACCTCAAAATTGTTGTCATACTCTCCCTGATCTATAGCAACACTGTATCCGATTTCTTCCGGCTTCTTGTAGCTCACCCTGTATGTTGCTGTGTTTTGATTGTCAAGGGAAGTTACCTTGCAACTGAATGTTGCTTTAATGTGATTTCCTTGATCGTTCTCAGTTCCGTCTGCATTGCATCTGTGAACAGTCAGCTTTGTTATTTGCGGGGGTGAATAATCATACACGGCTTCAGTTACAGTCGCAGAACCTGTTCTACCTCGTTTGTCTGTTACTTGTGCTGAAATCGTAATGTTACCCGAATCTTTCAGTACATCGGTAGTTGAGGTCTTCGTTGTGTACACAGCACCGTTGACGGCTACTCTATAAGCACTTATGCTTGAGCCTTGTGCAAGCGTAGGGTTCACGGTGATCTGAAGCTTAGAAAGCCCCTTAATTGCTTTTCCGTAAGTGGCTTTGTAACCTTGAGTGTCTGCCACAGTTACGGTACAAGAAGGCTTGACACTTGACGGAATCGCCATTGTTACGGTCTTCGTATTTGTACCTATTGATGTACTGCCGTTATAGGTAGTAATCGTGAAAGTAACAGAAACAGATGTACCCGTTGTGTTCTGACTTGCAAGGTTTACCGTGTTGCCGTTGCTTGTATTCCACGCAACAGATGTGCTGCTCGACTTAGTGCAGACAGTGCCTGAAGCACTGCCGCACTTATAAGTGATTGTGTGTGTAAAGTCGCTTGACTGCTTCGATACACTCAGATTCAGAGCTATTCCCAATGTACCATTTGAAGCTGACAGAGAACTTTTACGAGCGATTGTGTCAAGAGTTCCTGTGCCTGAGCCTGACTTCGTACCAATTGAAGACCCGCTGAAGGTGATGTCGAACTGCTGACTGAATGAATAAGAGAATGTTTTTGTACCGTCTGCATTGTGGGCTATTGTTGTAGTACCGCTTGCAAGAGTTATTGTTGTATTGTTGGAAATTGCAATGCTATTCTTGCCGCTGTACTTTGTACCGTTGACAGTTACAGACCAATTTTTCTGAACAGAAGACTGTATTCGTCCTGAGCTGCCTGCAATCAATTCAAGCCGCCAAGCAATATTTGTTGTATTGTTGGCTGTTGACTGACTTGATTCCGACCAACTGAATTTCAGTGTGTCATAAGATGTGACGGTTACGCTTTTAGATCCGCTTGTTGCCATTTAATCACCTTCCTTTATTCGCAAATAGCTGTGAAAACAGTACCTTCCAAATCGGGTGTAACCGTTATTTGTCTTGAACTGTATGCAAATCCATCACTCCACCTTGCAAATGAATATCCTTCATTCGGGTAGGTTCGCAATGAAACAACGGTGTTTGGTTTGCAAATCAATTCCCACCCTTTATCACTTATGAACTCACCTACCGTTGCACTACCACTGTCAACACTTCTGCCTATTGTACCGTTAATAGCTCTATAGAAAATGCTTACTGTGCCGCTATCTGTCGAACCGCCGCTTGAAGCTGTAATATCACCGTCAGTACAATGAATTGTAATTTTTGATATATCATTAAAAGCACGGTTTTCGATTGAAATATTACCCCATTGTGATTTTGTACCGTTATA
>JAZTWP010000004.1:0-9430 GCA_045636025.1 Acutalibacteraceae bacterium
GGCAGCGGTAGAAACAGCACAAGCCAAAGCAAATGAAGCGGCAGGCAACGCAGCGACAGCTCAAGCGGCAGCTGATAAAGCAAAAAGTGATGCGGCAGCGGCTCAGGAAGCAGCAGACAAAGCCAAAACTGCAGCCGATAATGCACAAAAAGCGGCAGACGATGCTCAGGCAGCTGCAGACAAAGCTCAGCAAGATGTCAACGCTCTTGCCGTGAGAGTAACAACAGCCGAAACCGACATTATACAAACAAAAGAGCAAATAACACTTCTTGCAACTAAGGAAGAGGTTGTATCTACTCTTGGTGGTTACTATACAAAAGAACAAGCCGATGCCAAAATCGAGACGGCAGCCGACAATATCAACCTAAGTGTGAGCAACACTTATGCAACAAAGCAGTATGTAGATGATATTGAGGTTGGCGGCAGAAATCTTGTTTTCGACACTTCAGATGAATGGGTTGATTTTAATGTTGCTGCTTGGAGTTATCAGCTTCAGCACACGGTCAACGGTTTAACAGGCTTCACACATAACATTTCAGATTATGGAGTTTCAGCAGGTGAATATATCACCTTCGGGGTTGATATTAAAGCAACAGGAAAGATGCTCCGTATTCGTGTTGATTGTTATAACGAGGACAACACAGCAAACAGCGGTGCGAATGTTGGCAATACAATCGCAGCGGGAAGCGAAGGCAGAAGCGTTCTGACTTTGCAAGTGGACGAAAACTACCCGAATTTATATGTTTATATCGGTTCAGACGGCACAGTTTCAGAAACAACAACAGAGCAATATAAATGCCTTAAAATTGAAAAAGGCAACAAGGCTACCGATTGGACACCGGCCCCTGAAGATATGGACGAAAGATTTGCAGGGTATTACACAAGAGAAGAAACCAATGCACAGATTGATGTTAAAGCTGTTGAAATCACTGCAACAGTTAGCTCAAGTTATCTGACAAAAGACGACCATTCACAAGCTCAGGCTGAATTGACAGAAAAGCTCTCAGAGGTATCGCAGACAGCTGAATCTCTTGATATTAAGTTCACCGAGAAAACAACCGAAACTGACAACGAAATGCAGTCGAAATTCAGTGAAATTCACAAGCATTTCAGCTTCACAGATAGCGGCTTAATAATCGGTGGCGGTGAAAATGCTATTTCTGTCACGGTTGATAATGAAGGCGGTATTGTTTTTGCTAAGAACGGTATTCCTTTTGGTTGGTGGGACGGTGTAGATTTTCATACCGGTAATATTGTTGTAGCGGTAAATGAAAGGGCTCAGTTCGGTGATTTTGCTTTTGTACCACGTTCAAGCGGTTCTCTTTCCTTCCTGAAGGTCAAGGGTAGCAACTCGTCAAACATTGAACACACACACAGCTACACAGATGCTGTCACTAAGGCTGCAACTTGTACTGACACAGGTACTATGGCTCGTATGTGTTCTTGCGGTGAAAGTTACACAGAAACAATCCCGGCACTCGGTCATATTGACAGTAACAATGACGGATATTGTGACAGATGCGGTATTCAGACAGGTTCATCAGGCGGCGGCTCAGGCAGCGGCTCAGGCGGTTCAGACATCGGCTCAGATGAAGTCAAGATTTCAGCACGTGTAGGAAGCGGTACGGGCACCGTTCATATATGGGAAGCATCAATTGGAGAATATATTAACAATGTGGTGGTTTCGGTTGATTCAGATATTACAATTTATGCTTATGCAGATGCAACAAATGGAGTTGTTTCTTCTGTATCTTTGTATGTAGACGGCAACGAAACAGGAACAATCTCAGGTTCTACATTAGAAGGATATCTGTCTAATAATGGAAAGACGTTCACTATGCAGCCTTACCTTGCAAATTATGCCGGACACACAATTGAATATGTAGTTAATTTCACAATATAAAGGAAGGTGGTTAAATGGCATTAAGTGGTTCAGTTAGTACAAGCTCTTATAAGGGCAGATACTACAAATTATCGTGGACTGCAAAACAAAATATTGCAGATAACACATCAACTATTTCTTGGACTTTAGAAGCTATCGGCGGTACTGACGGTTGGTATGCTGAAAGAACACTGAAAGTTGTTATTGCCGGTTCAACCGTCTTTTCTAAAACTGATAGAGTTGAACGGTGGGAAGGCACTGTAAAAACAGGCACAACAACAATAACCCACAATTCAGACGGTACAAAGAGTTTCACTGTCAGTGTACAGGCGGCGGTGTATGATACACCGATTAACTGCACAGGCTCAAAGTCTTTCACACTTGACACAATAGCCCGAAAAAGCAGCTTGTCAGCTTCAAACGGTACTTTGGGAACGGCTTTGACCTTAACTGTTTCAAGGCTGTCAACATCTTTTACACACACAATTACTTATAAGTGCGGCAGTGCTACAGGCACTGTCTGCACTAAGTCAAGCAGCACATCTGTTGCGTGGAATACAAGCAACGGCAACACAACAGCGTTAGCGAAACAAAACAAGACAGGTACTTCTGTATCGGTTACATTCACAATCACAACCTATAACGGCAATACAGCAGTAGGCACAAACACAAAAACGGTGACAATGAGCATTCCGGCAAGTGTTAAACCTTCGTGCAGTATTGCCGTTTCTGATGCCACAAGCTACTACAGCACATACGGTGCATATGTTCAGGGCTTGTCTCAGCTGAATGTAACAATTACACCGACACTTGCTCAAGATTCGCCTATAGCTTCATATTACAGCAAGGTCAACACTTCTGTTTATACAGCTTCAACTTATACAACAGGTGTATTGACAGCTTCAGGCACAACGAGCATCACAGCTAATGTTACAGACAAACGAGGAAGAAAAAGCGACAATGCTACTAAATCGGTATCGGTGCTTGCATATACAGCACCCGTAATATCGACCCTCACTGTTCATCGTTGCAATTCTAACGGCACTGAGAACGATCAGGGCGGTTATATCAAGGTTGTATATGAATGCTCAGTCTCACCGCTTAACAACAAAAATACAGCAAGCTATAAGCTGCAATACAAAGCAGCCAACGATGCAAGCTATACAACTGTTTCGCTACCCTCAACAGCTTACACAGTCAGCAGCAGTTATATTTTTGCAGCAGACACAGAACAGTCATATGACATAAAGTTGCTTGCTACAGACAAAATCCAAACATCAAGCAGAGTAACAAGTGCATCAACGGCTTATGTGCTTTTGGACTTTGGAGCTGACGGAACATCAATAGGTGTCGGCAAAGTTGCTGAGTTTTCAAACCTTTTTGATATAGGCTTCAGGCTCAGAACATACGGCGGTATGCTTCAGCCTGTTCTCGAAGCAAACACAGACTTTGACGATATTAAGACACCAAACACCTATACTCTCAAAAACGCTGGTTCAGCGAATTACACAAACTGCCCTATTACAACTGCAGGTACAGGTGTTTTGAAGGTCGAAAGTTGCGGCGAAGAAGGGCAAATCAGGCAGGTTGTAACAGTCTGTCACAAGACGATCCCTCTTGAATATGAGAGATTCTACTATCAGTCAGAGTGGGGAGCTTGGAAAAGAAAAACTGAGGTTGTTTTGTATGACTATATCGAAGAAGGTCAAACAGAAGGCGATGCTGATAATGTTGCTTTTAATGAATCGGCAGCTAATTTCAAGTATATTGAAATATTCTTTACCGATAACGGCAACAGGACAGGCGGCTACACTAAAGTATATTCGCCAAACGGCAAAACGGTCTGCTTGTCAATAATTGAAGCTTCATCTGCCACAGTAACATTTATCAGGCGAAGTAGTTATATTATTTCAGGTTTGACAATGTCACTTCTCTCGGCATCATCAGGTTATGTTAAAGTTAGCGGCACGGCAGCATCTCACACTACAGGCACAAACTCTATCAGAATAGTTAGAGTTGTAGGTTATGAGTAAAGGGGTGAAAATCAATGGATATGGAACACGAAAAGAGACTGACTGAGGTTGAAGAAAGAGCAAAGTCAAACTCGCATCGACTTGATAAGGTTGAAAAGCAGCAAGATGATTTTGTTGAGCTTGTTACTTCAGTAAAGGTTCTTGCAGAAAGAGAAAAAAACGTTGAAAACGATGTTAAGGAAATAAAAGACGATGTGAAGACTTTGACAAGTAAACCCGCTAAAAAGTGGGATAGTCTGATTGACAAAATCACGGTTGCTCTTATAGGTGCTATCATCGGTCTTTTGCTTTCTCAAATCGGTTTACAGTAAAGAAAGGATTGAAACACTATGGAAGCTATTATCAATTTTCTTAACGAATACGGCATCTTATCGGCTGTTATCACTGCTTTAGGTACAGCTTTAGGCTTGCTTGCTAAATGGCTGTATAACAAGACTATCGGCGATAAAATCAAAGAGGACACAAAAAAAGATGTTGCTAAACTTGTAGTTAAATATGTTGAACAGGTATACAAGGATATTCACGGTGAAGAAAAACTTGAAAAGGCTCTTGATGCTTTTTCTGAAATGCTCAGTGAAAAGGGCATCAACATTTCTGATCTTGAAATGAGAGTTTACCTTGAATCAGCTCTTGCAGGTTTTAACAATGCTTTCACAAAGCCAACTACAACTGAAGTGACAATCTCTGAAACTATCGAAAGTGAGGTTGAATAGCAATGGCAGTTTACATTGGCCACGCTTCTATTGACGAAAGAGGAAAAGCAAACAGCGGTAAAGCAGGCGATCAGACTTTGAAAGAAGTCTATAAGCGTACTTGGTACAGCAAACCGTGGCACACTGTATTTCGCCCGAAATCGGCTACTGTAGCTGAGAAGATAGCAAAGGCTATGGAACAGGCTTGTGCTAATAATAACATCGGATATGACCAATATCAGAGAACTACACTATATACTCAGGCAAAGGCTAAAAAGTGGGATATTTCAAAAGTAACAACAAAATGTGAAACCGACTGTTCGGCTCTTGTTGCTGTTTGCTGTAATGCTGCAGGTGTTACTGTCAGTAAGGATATGTATACAGGTAATGAAAAAGCTGTGCTTACTGCAACAGGTAAGTTCACAGTGTACACAGCTGCAAAGTATGTAGGCGGCTCTGACTACCTCAAGAGGGGTGACATTCTTCTTGGCAACGGTCACACAGCTATTGTTTTAAGTAACGGTAGCAAGGTTGAAGTTACCGCCATTAAAACGAAGAAAACCAAAATCGCAACCGGTGCAGCTCAAAGCCTTAGCAAACCTATTGCAGGTACATACAAAGTCACTGCAAGCAAACTGAATGTCAGAGACAAGGCAAGTACAAAAGCTGATATTTTGGTAGCCATACCCAAAGACACTGAGGTTAAAAACTACGGTTATTATACCGAATATGACGGTACAAGGTGGCTCTACATTCAATTTGATTACAAAAATGTTGGTTACACAGGCTTTGCAAGTAGCAAATATCTGAAGAAAATCAACTGATTTCGGTTTTGATTTGTGAAACGGTGAACTTATACCACCAAAACAAAAAGCCCTTAAAAAGGGCAAATACGGCAATATTAAAGGGTACAGTCTTAATCGGCTGTACCCTCTTTTTTTATGCACAAAAAAACAACACCACCGGGAAGGAAATCAGAAAACCCGGTGATGCTGTTTTGTTAAATAAAGTAAGATAGATAAGATATAGAGTTACTACTAATAGCATACTATAATAATGTTAATTTGTCAATCTTTTACAGTTGTTAATATAAGTATACTTTAAATGTTTTTCAGTAAAGATTGTATATTTATTGATTCAGCTTTGCTTTCATTTCTTCTTCACTGATTAGGTCTTTTATAAAAAGTTCCAAAATAGTTTCAACATAGACGGCTTTTTTCTTCTTGTATTCTTCTTCTGTGATTTCACCTGCAAGCAGCATCTTTTCAAGGTGTCCTAAAGTGTTCATATAATCGCCTTCCTTTGGGTAGTTTGATTATTTCCAACATAAAGGAGCGTATGAATATGCACATCAATGTTGGAAATGAAAGGTGCAAAAAAATTTACACCTTCAATTTCACATCAAGTTCAATCGGCGGTGAAGTCCAATTTCCACCTGTATTCAAAGGCGATTTGTGCCTTGTTTTTTTCAACTCTCTATCATAATATTTAATCTGTTGACTTTTCAGCCTTTCGGCTTTGGCTCGGGAATAGTCAATTCTTTCAATGCAGGCTTTCAGGAGCCTGTTTTTTTCTTGAGCCGGTACATCGGGATTTTTAAGAGCCTCAAGAGCGTTTTTGAAACGGTACTGCTTTTCTTCATAGTCAACCGGACCAGGTGCAGCTTCGTAGGCTTTGCACAGTGCCTGTTGCACTTCTTCTTTCTCTTTCAATACTTTTTCATTTAGCTTGTCAAAAATCTCTTTAGGCATACCTTCTTCAGAATATTTTTCCCACTGACTAAGCTCTTTCTTATTCAATTCTTCAGCCTTTGCTTTTAACCGTTTAATCAGGTTGTTGTGGAGCTTTTGACTGTTTTCATCGTTGTTTTCAAGCCTAATTTCAAAATCATCAATGCACTCTTGCAGAATGTCACAAACACGGTCAAGTATTTCTTCATACAAGCAAGATGTTGTTTTGCAATAGGCTTGATTGTCACAAAGCAGTCTTGCCGGGCTTCGTTCTGTTCCGTCAGGGTTCTTGTATGTTCTCAATGACATTGCCCTTCCACAGCGGCACCACAGCAAACCGGCAAGAGGGTTTCTGACCTTTGTATTTGGCTTTGCCCTGTGATTTCTGCCTTGTTTGGCAGTTGCAGCATTAAACAGTTCTTCGCTGATAATTGCCGGGTGCTTGCCGTCATAGATAAGATATTCACCGATTTTTGATTTAGGTCTTGTTTCTTTGATTTCCCCTTCTTCAACGATATTTATTGTTTTTCGCCAATTCCATTTTACTTTGCTGATATAGTGGATATTTTCAAGCATATCCTTAATTTGATACTGCTGCCACATTTCCGCTTTTCTCGGCTTAACACCTAAATCATTCAAACGGCGTGCAATGTTTACCCTACCCATATCCTGATTAACATACATATCAAATACCATTCTGACAACATCTGCTTCAGCTTCGTTTATTTTGAGTGTAGGGCATTTTCTTTTACCTTCAACAACAACATCCCTATCATACCCATAAGGCGGCTGAGACCCGATATAATTACCTTGACTGACAGAAAGAAGTCTGCCCCGGTTCAATATCTTTTTGGTGTACTTCAGATAGTCATTACCTCTTTTAAGCTCTGCTTCAAAAGCGTTCCAATCATATTCATCACGAAGGTCGTACATTCTTTCAGGTGTTATAACATAGGTGTTGGTGTGCTTCAGCAACTTCATCAATCTTCCTATGTCCTCTAAGTCGCCCCTTGTTAAACGCTGCGGCTCAACAACTTTCACGGCTTTATATTTCGGTGATTCTATCAATCGAAGAACTTTGTTGATTTCCGGTCTTTCTTTTATCGTTTCGCCTGAAACAACTTCCCTGAAGCGGTTTTTCTCAGGAACTAAAGCCCCTAAGTGCTTTTCATCCCATTCATCAAGAATTGTTTCGTGCTTTTGCAATACTTCTTCTACTGTCAGCAGCGGGTCATCACTCTGTGACTTTCTCAAATAGTCAAGGATTTCTTCAGGTGTGAACATTTCCGCATAATTCGTAAAATAATTCATAAACATTCCCCCATTTGAATTTTTTCTTTGATGTTCGACACGGTTTTCTTTTTTCCGCTCACCCCCTTAATTATAATGTTACTTGTCAATTAGTGCTGATTCTTCGGTGGTTGGTGATCTGCCCGCTTTTTTCAGCATACGGACTAAGCGGCTTCTTTCGTCTATACCTAAAACACAGGCTTCTTTGCATATAAAAGCAGCTTTTTCATATTCGCCTTGCTTTTCATATAACATCGCTAAGCGGGTGAAAGCAGGCACATTCAACGGTGTATTTTCATTATATTTTAAGTCGATTTTTCGCATTTCTATATAGTAGTTAATGCAGTTAAAACACATTTTTTCAAACTCTTGTGCTTTTTTTCCGTTGTAGTCCTTTAGGTTATACAATACAGACCATTCACGCTGTATGATCTGAAGAAGGTTATAATAGTTATCTGCCACAGCTTTAACTTCTTTTTGATATTTTTCATATTCGTCTTCTTTAAAATGCCAATTATTAACGATAGTCAGCTTGTTCCATTCCTCAGAAGTTCCGCCTTTGCTAAGAAAATCAAGCCAATTATCATATTCGGATTTGCTAAAGTCCGGTGTAAACTTGGCTTCTGCTTTGACAATTTCTTTAAATAACGATTTTAAAATACCCATAAATAAACCTTTCCTTATATTTTGTGACTCAAGAACATTTCTCTTTGTTCTTTTATTCTTTCCTCATAGTTCTGCTTCAGGTCGACAATTCTGATTTCACAGCATTTATGCACATCTGCAATTCTCATTTCACAAAGAGCCTTTATATCTTCAATTCTTTCTTCATAAGACTTAACTAAATCAGCAATTCGCATTTCATAAGTTTCTTTCATTGAAACGGCGCTGTTTACTTCAATTTCTTTTTTCTTTTCATATCCAATAAGCTCATTAAGGTCACCGCCTAAAGAGATTATTATTTTAGAAATAGTGCTGAAACGAGCATCGGGAGTTTTGCCTGAGTAGATATTCCTTACAGTAGCAATGGGAATACCGCTCAAATTTGCTATATCTTCAAGTGTAAAATTGCCCGCATTTTTGAGGGCTGTTATATATTCTTTTATTTTTTCAATTGCAATTTCCATATTTAATCACCTTTTTAAAAATTTGATACTTTTAACATTCAAATCTGCATATTTGATTTTTTAATTTGAACATTGATTTTCTGTTTGAATTATTTTACAATTTAGCCAATGAAACCCCTTAAAAAAATGTCGAATTTTATTGACAGATTATTTAGGGAGTTATAAAATTTTTTCAGAACTTATGTTCTTCCCCCGGAAATTGAAAGGAGCCGTCAAAATGAGTGCAGTCGATACCTACATTAAAAAAATTAACGAGTTACTTCAAAACGCAGATTTAGAACTGTTAGATTTTACTTTTCAATTTCTGCAAAAAACCGTAAAAAAACCTGTTAGCCCTTCTTCAGCAGAACATCAACAATCTGCATAACACTTGCAAGCTGTTCAGGGTTAAGTTGAGCAATTCCCTCTACTATAGAAGAAAATTCATCATCTTTCACTAATCTCGCAGCGATGTCAGTCTTGGCATCGTTTTTCTTTTGCATTTCTTCCCAACCGTGAAGATAAGCGACGCTTGTTCCCAACACTTCAGCAAATTGTTCAACTTTAGAAGTAGGAAGGTCAACTTTTCCAGCTTCGATCTTGCCAACAGTAGAATGATTTGAATACCCCATTTTTTCGGCTAAGTCTCTTTGTGACCAACCTTTTTCATTTCTTTTTAATCTAATTCTTTCGCCTA
>JAZTWP010000005.1:0-73742 GCA_045636025.1 Acutalibacteraceae bacterium
AGGGGCGATGATTCATCGCCCGGCACGAAAGTGCTTTTCCGTAAGGAAAATTAACGGCAAAGCCGTTCTGCTGCGCAGCGGGCGTTAGATTAACGCCCCTACAAGCTTTATTTTAATTTCTGCGAATAAATTATTGTTTACTTGACACTTTGCTTTTAATTAAATATAATAATAGCATAATCTGAAAGGAGAGCTGTGTATGAAGACAAAAACTCTTACTCCTGAAAAGCAGGCAAAGATTCTGAGGCAGAGACAAAAAGAAATTGCCAAGTGGGAGAGGGAAAAATCCCGTCCCAAAAGCAATATGTATTTCATTTATCTTGTTTTGCTTATTTCTCTGATTTATGCAACAGACGAAATTGCATCACAGATAGGCACACTTATGAAAACTGAAATAGCAAACGACCTTTTTCAGAGTTTCGGTGACCGCTCAGTCGGATTCCTCGATATACTCTCAATACTCGTTGTGCCGTTTCAGGCTATAGGTCTTCTTTACAGACCTCTTGCTGACCGTTGGGGACGCAAAAAGTTCTTGCTTATCAATACTTTCGGTATGAGTTTTGCAATGCTTATTATCTTCCTTTCAAACAGCATATTACTTTATTTTATAGGCGCTTGTATGGTGCAGTTTTTCATTCCTCACGATATGCACGTTGTCTATATTATGGAATCCTCGCCGACGAAGTCGAGAGCAAGAATTTATTCATCAATCAAATTCTTTGCAAATATGGGCGTTATGCTTGTGCCGTTGCTCAGACGACTTCTTATGCACAGCGCATCTGAATGGAGAAATGTATTCTTCATTCCTGCAATAGTCGGTGTTGTATCAAGCCTTATTGCTCTTCTTCTTGCCAGAGAAACTGACCCGTTTATTGATTCAAGGCTTCGTTATCTCAGAATGACAGACGAAGAAAGAGAAGCTGAAAAGCAGAAAAAGAGTGCAGAAAATGCACAGGGCGGTCTTGTGAATGCACTCAAGTTTGCAATGAAGCATAAACAGCTCAAGTGGCTCTATATAACAGCCGCAATTGCAAACATCGGCTTTATCGGCTCTGTTGACTATCAGGTTATTATGTCTTACGGCTATGCTCAGAATTATGTTGCAAACGGAATGTTTGCAGAGCTTGGCGAAGCTGCGCTTGATGCGGTAAGTGTCGGACCCGTTACTGCAGCGTTGTTCCTTTTCCCTGTAGGTTGCTCTGTTGCTCAGGTTATACTCGGATTTATCTCTGATGCAAAATGGGGCGGACGAAAGAAAGCCGCAATTATTATTGCTGCAGACTGTATCATTATGTTTTTGCTGTTCTCAATCGGTTCAAGACTCGGTTGGAATCCCACAGTTGTAGGTTTCTTCTGCGGTATGTTTGTGGGCAGCTATTATGCAACAAATGACGTTATTATTATGATGATAGGTGAATCATCACCCACAAACCTTCGTTCATCAACAATGTCTGCACAGTTTGTTGTTACAGCAGTCGGTTTCGCAGTTTCATATATTGTTTCATTCCTGGTGAAAATGATTTTCGGCAATGCCGTAATCGGAATTCTTGCATTCGGCCTGCTTGTGCCCGGATTTGTAGGTGCGCTTATTACTCTCGTTGCAAAAACCCACGAAACAAAAGGTGTGGATATGGACACAGTCACCGGTTGCGAATGGGATTGATAATTTTATAAAAAATTACAGGAGATGCGGAAAACCGCATCTCCTGATTTTTTTATTTATCAAATGACGGATTTGTGAGATAGTAATTTTTGCTGTCGAGGGCGTCTGTTGCAACTCTCAGACCTTCACCGAATCGCTGATAATGTACGATTTCTCTTTCACGGAGGAATCTGATGGGGTCGATGATATCAGGGTCATCAACAAGACGGAGAATGTTGTCGTAAGTGACACGTGCTTTCTGCTCTGCGGCAAGGTCTTCGTGCAGGTCAGCGAGCACATCGCCTTTTGTCTGGATGTATGTTGCTGTCCAGGGGGTACCTGATGCGGCGGCAGCATAAACACCGTTTGTATGGGTCACAAAATATGCATCGAAGCCTTGTTTTTTGATTTCATCGCAGGAAAGATTTCTTGTAAGCTGATAAATCATACTGCCGATCATTTCAAAATGTGCAAGTTCCTCTGTGCCGATATCCGTTAAAAGTCCTTTAAGCTCGTTACAGGGCATTGAATATCTCTGAGAAAGATAACGGAGTGCCGCACCGAGTTCACCGTCAGGTCCCCCAAATTGTAAAAAGATATAGTTTTCAGGTATAAAAAAACAGTTTGAGTTCTCCTTCGGGTTTTTGGTAGGTAATATGTGCGATTATGGTGCGGAGGGCTTCATTTTTATATTTTGCTGTTGCTGTGTCACTTTTTATAATATCAACAACGTTTCGTACTTTTTCAGCATATTCTGCAGTAGTGGGAGCTTTTGACTTTGGCAGTTGTTCTGCCGCCTTTGTCCTGAGTGTTTCAATTTCCTTGTTGATTTTCTCTTTATTTGCCTTATATTCATCAATGGTATCAATGCCGGCAATATAGCTTTCTTTGCATCTGAGGAGCTTACGGTTTTCCTGTTCGATAAGAGCCTGATAATCAATGCCCGTCTGTCTGTCTGCAGGAGTCGGGACGATATTGAAATTCAGCTCTGTGATTGCCTCTTCGAGAGCATTGATAATTGCTTTATCTGCCTTTGCAACTGAGAGATAATGTGAAGTTTTGCACTGTCCTCTTGCATATCTGTGACATTGCATCCCCATTTCTTTCTGACCTGACATTGTGAGAGTTGCGCCACAGGATGAACACCGTACAAGGCCCTTGAGCATCCATTCTGTATGTTGGTCACGGCGTTGAAATTTAGGATACATTTTTGCTTGCTCCTGAAGCCGTGACTGTGCTTTATTCCAGGTGTCATCATCAATTATAGCTTCGTGCTTGCCGTCAACAATCATCAGATTCGGGTTGTTGTAATCTCGGTTCGATGCGGCTCTGCCGTCAGTTGACCAACGAATTTTTCCGTTATAAACAGGATTATTGAGTATATACTCAATGTGACGGTTGTCAAAAGAACCGCCTCTTGTGGTTTTTATGCCAAGTGAATTGAGCTTTTTTGCAATGGTTCTCATACCGATGCCGTTGATATAGTCGCTGAATATCATTCTGACAGTATCAGCTTGTTCATTCGGATAATAGCATTTGTTTTTCAGGTCGAAGCCGAATGCAGGGTGGCACATTGCCTCACCTCTTGAGGCCTTTTCAGTCATACCACGTTTGACTTCACCTGAAAGACGGATAAGATAATATTCATCCATCCATTCAATGATGCGTTCTATCAGACTGCCGAACGGGTCACTTGATATAGGCTCACTGATGCTGAGAACATCAATATTATTCTTTTTAAGCAGAGATTTGTATACAATACTTTGCTCCTGATTTCGTGCAAAACGGCTGAATTTCCATACAAGTATTGCCTCAAACGGTTGAGGCTTTGTTTTTGCAATAGCAATCATTTCATTGAATCGGTCACGCTTCTTTGTGGACTTTGCAGATATACCGTCATCGAAGAATACATATTCTTCCGGGACAATGAAATCATTTCTTTTTGCATAGTCACGGATAAGCTTGAGCTGTGATTCGGGGGAATACTCATCCTGACGTTCGTCTGATACTCTGATGTATGCTGCAGCAATCTTCATATTATCACCCTTTATAATGTATAAGATACAAAAGGGTATAAAAATACCCCTTGATTTTTACAAGGGGAGTGTGATATACTGATTTTGCTATGGGGCAGTATTCACACTCCCTATATTTTCCGTCACTCTGAGGACCAGTCAGAGCGGCGGATTTTTTTTATTTAAACTTCAACTAATTCGTCAATGTCTTCAAAAGATGTTTCATCAAAGCTATATGTTGAATATATTTCACCTGATATGGACTGCCGATATTCTTCGGCTGCCATTGTTTTATTGAATTCGGCTGTCGGGTCGATTTCTGAAACAAGTTTTTCGAGATCGTCAACTGTTGTAGTGAAAAACTCTTTTCTGAGATTGACCTTATTAACTCTCTTATCATTCAATCTTTGATGAAGTTCTGTTTCAAGAGAAACTGCATCCTTTGAGAAGATAAAGCTATGAACATCAAACTTAAACGGAACACTTGCAGAACCAAGCTCATCAACTCTTTCCTGAGGATTGAGACGACGAGTCATACCGATTTTGAATACATTTTCACCAAAAGAACCGAGATTGCTGATGATATAGATATTGCCCGCCTTACCGTTCTGTAGGTTTACAATAGTATCTTTCTTGACTGCAATGTCCGAAAGCTGAGATTTAAGCTCAAGGATTCTTGCTTCATATGCAGCTTTTTCAGCTTCTGAAGCTTCAAGCATCTGCTGTTTAACCTTGGCAATCTCACTGTGATATTTACTTTCTTCTGCTTCAATTTTCTTTTTCTGGGCTTCAAGTTCTCTGCGTTCCTGTGCTTCCTGGCGCATCTGTTCTCTGATAGCAATCTGCTCCTGTCGAGCTTGTTCTTTCTTTACATAGTAATCGTATTCGATTTTTGCAGCATTTATAAACAGATACTCTGTTGCACCGATAAACTTTGTAAGGGTTGATACTATATTCTGATTGCCCTCACCTGCAATAGCTATATATTTTGCAGTTACAGCTTTAATTTGTTCAATAGCATTATCAAGTTTGTCAAATTTAAGGTTTGTCAGAATATTCTGAAGCTCTGAACGAAGCCCTATAACCATAAGACTGTAAATAGCTTTATTTGCTTTAGTTGTATATCTTTCCTGATATTGTCCGAGAAGCTCTGTAATCTGTTTGTCGTTATCCCTATAAGCCTTATTGAGAGATTTTGTGTCCATTGAGTGAATGCGCAATGTAACCGTTGGTGCAAGTTCATCATATTGGCTTTCCATATATACAGGGAGTTTACATTTGTCAAGGGAATGATCATATTCAAAATAGGAATCGACAGCGTATGTGACTGCTGAATAAAGTTCACGTTCCTTCGCAAGCTTGCGTTCTAATGCACTGCGCTGTTTTTCCATTTTTTCGGTCTGCTGCGACAATGCTGCATTTTTATTTATAATATCGTTCTTGATGGAGTTGCCTTCAGCGATACTTTCGTTTAACAGCTTTAATTCAGATGCTGCTTCTGCCTTTGCTTTTTCTGCGGCAGCAATGGTTTCTTCATAGGTGCTATATCCTAATGAATAAAAGCGTTGCTGAAGCGCACCATACTCAGCTTGCAATGCAGTCTTTTTTAGTATAAGGTCATTAAGCGCAGCATTGTTTTGTTTTGCATTCTTAAGTGAGTTTATTGTATATATAACAAGCGGAATTGCTCCTAGTAAAAATATCAAACTGCCGCCAGGGAAAAGTAATCCCACAACAAAAGCAATGGATGCCGTTATTATTCCGGTTGTCTTCAGTTTTTCATTTGAATTGTTGTTTTGAAGTTGTATTACATTTTGAGTGTTTTGTCTGCAATAAGGACAAAATGTTGTACCGTCAGGAATGTTTGCTCCGCAGTTTTTACAAATCATAATTTATTACCTCTTTAGTTATTATTTTTGGGCTGCATAAAACCCTCATAAATATAAAGTAATAAACAGACAAAATGTAACACTTTTTTTATTTTTTTATTGAACAGGACTGAGGAAATAAACAGCCTTTCCGATGATTCTGACCTTATTCATTTCTTCTCCTTCAAATTCGAAGGGTTTTATTGTTGGATTCTCAGCTCGGAGCTCAATTCTGTTAGGATATTTATATACCTTTTTGAGTGTAGCTTCATTGTCAATCAGGACAGCGGCAATTTCACCGTTTTCAACATCAGGCTGTTCACGGATATAGACAATATCGCCATCGAAAATGCGGGCATTAATCATACTGTCACCTTTGCAACGAAGCGCAAAACTACAACCAACATCTTCAGGCATATTTATATAAGCATCAATATTTTCTTGTGCAAGAATAGGTTCTCCGCAGGCAATAGTGCCGAGCAGGGGGACTTTTTTCATTTTGGGAAAAGGAATTATTCCTGAAATAGAACTTGTATTGTCAGAATCCTTTCTGACAGAACTTCTTCCAATAATATAATCAATTGAGACATTGAAATAATTCGCAAGTTTTATTAACATTTCCGAATTTGGTTCACGCTCTTCTTTTTCATAATTAACATATGTTGTATATGGAATATTTAAATCTCTTGCAATCTGAGCCATACTGATTTTCTTTTCAGTGCGTAATTCTTTAAGTCGATTCATATTATCACCTCGATTTGAATTATACACAAATTGAGTAAATAAGTCAATAAATAAATTCAGAATTGCTCAAATTGGATAATTCACACAAAAATGTATTATCCAATTTGGGTAAATTGTTATATTGACAAACTACTCAGAATGGGTATATAATCACAATGTACCCAAAATGAGTAGATTTCAAGAGGTGATTTTATGAAAACAATGATTTATCCAAACATTGAAGCAGAAAGAGCAAGAAAAGGAATGTCAGTCGAAAATCTTACTTCCTTACTGGGTGTTTGTAGAAAAACATATTATAACTGGGTAAGCAAAGGGCAGATACCTCAGAATAAGATTGAAAAAATGGCAGAGATATTCAATGTATCAAGTGATTATCTGCTCGGTCAGTGTTAAGAATCGAGGTGAAAAGTATGGCAGATATTGAAATGAAAACACCCGAGAGTGTGAAACTAATTCCTGTAATAGAAACAAAATGCACTCGTGGTGCTGGCACGAGTGCAAATCCTATAAGACTGGTAACACAGTATTGGAGCTTAGACGGTAAATTACTTGCAGAGAATGATAGTTTTATGCAGGAGAAATAGTCTCAGCATCTTTCTCAATAAAATACATTCCGATAAAGTAAACCATTGCTTGAATGAATTTTTTCAAATCAGTAATATCACGGTCAGAATGCTTTTTAGTGTAATGACTTTCATCATTACCTATCCAGGCAGACTTTAATGCAAGATTTTTAATTCTTGTATCATCAATATAACTATTGATGCAATTACTCAAAAGCATTGATTTTATTTTGTCTGAATCTTCTGGTTTTTCGGAAATTGCAAAGTCTTTGACAAGGAACTCTACAGCTTTACGATACCCCATTCCTGCGATATGATTCAACTTCATTTCTTCCGCAGCATGAGACTGATTATATATTTCAACAAAATCAGGAGACAAATCAGTAATTACTTTTTCAAAAACAAAATCTTCAATTTTTTTAGGTTCAGATGAAATTAATCTATAATTTTTATATCTATTTGATGAAATAAACTGCGCATCATATGTATTTACATATATTTGATTGCAAACTCGACATCTGTTTATAATCACACATACATCATTGTATTTGTAAGTGTATAACATTGCATAAAGATGTTCAGCTTCACCATATTTTTTACACAATGGACAACATTCATCTGAATCATATGTAAACTCAACTATGCTGTTTGTAGATAAGCCACGGTTATTCAGTTTGTTTTCGGCATCAATAGTGGTATTCATTAGTACACTTCCTTTCACAAAGAGTGTAACAAAAAAAGAAAATATTGTCAAATAAAGAGAGGTGTAAATATGGATACAGCAAAATATCAGAACATTAAACTCAAAGGACTCAACGGTAGGTGGTCTGCTATTGATGAATATTCAGACGGTGAAGCTGATTACATATTGCTTGAGAATATCAGCTTCAAAATCGGTATGGCAAATATTGTTTGCCAGGTAACTGCCGACGGGGAGCTTATTTTGTTAGGCAAAACCTATGAGTACAAACTTTCTGCGGAACTTATTGAATGTCTCGGTGATACGGTCAAGCAAGGAGCTCATAACTATCAACAGGAGGTGGTCTGATGCCTGAAATAAAATGCACCTGCTATGTGATGATGGATGGTGCAGAACCTGTTCCTATTGAGTCATTGACTCAGGAACAGAAGGAATATTGCAAACGGGTGTGGGCGGGAAGGTTGTCAAGAGTTAGTTCGGCATACTTCTCCAATCACCCGGAAGAATACGCAGCAATTTAGTACAAAGAAAAGGACGTGAAAAAATGATAACGTTTGAAAGAATATTGGAATTTATCACAGGTATGATAGTTTACGGTTTTGTTGATGCTCTTTGCCTGATGATGGCAGGTATTTTTTATGTCGGATACAAAGAATTCAAAAAAACAAAAAAGGACAAGCACGATGAAGAAAATGACAGATGAATACAGTCTTGTTGATGCGGTGCTGAATCCTACTGCTGCAATGGAGATATACAAAAGACTCCGACAGTATGAGCAGACAGATATTGAACCGTCAGAAATAACAGGATTGAAGAACAGGGTGAATATGCTTGTTGCTCTTACAAAAGCATTCAGAAAGGAGCTGAGTAACCGTGTCGGATGAAAAAAAGGCTGATAACATAGATAAGTGTGTACAGGCTGCAAAAAGACTCTCTGAAAAGAAAAAGAAGCACATTACATACGGAATATATATGGCACTGTATCACGATTCAAAATTAAATCGTCGAAGAAAAGCAAAAAAATAAAGCCGCATAGGAGCGGGCACTCCAAATGCGGCAGATACAAAAAATATCTATTAATATTTTATACGACATTGAAAGAAATGTCAAGAAAGAAGTGTGTTAAAAATTTGAATAATGAAATCTTCGTTGACAACTTTACCGGTGGGGGCGTCCGGGCAAATCTGCCTGAGTATTGTAATGTGGGGTGACAAAGAATGAATACTTGTAAAGATTGTATTATTGATTACCGTGAAAAATCAGATTATGGGTAAACACAAAAATTGGACTCAGGAAGAAAAGGACTACCTCGCAGAAAATTGGGGACACTTAACCATTCCTACATTATGCAAACGCTTGAATCGTTCTAAAAATGCAATAATGTGTATGAGAACAAAATTACAACTCGGTGCATATTACGATTCAGGAGAGTACATCACCCTGCGACAGCTTATGCTTGCAGTTGGTTACGGTGGCAGTAGCTGTAAGTATGCTGTGAAATCGTGGGTAGAGGACAGAGGACTTCCTGCAAAGCATAAATTGAGAAATACGACCCGAGTTTGGGTCGTTTATCTTGATGACTTTTGGGAGTGGGCAGAAAAAAATCAGGACTTCCTTGACTTTTCAAAGTTCCCGGAGAATGCCCTCGGTGTTGAGCCTGATTGGGTGAAGCGGAAGAGGAAGCAAGACTTCAAGACAATGAAGGGAACAAAAAAAATTGCGTGGACACCCTATGAGGATGAACGACTGAGAAGCCTATTACGGCAACACAAATATTCTTTTGCGGAACTGTCGAAGATGCTCGGCAGAACTGAGGGGGCAATTCAGAGAAGAATTACTGACCTCAAGCTGAAAGAAAGACCTGTAAAAGCATACAATCAAAATCTATGGACTTCTGAACAGGTTTCTTTGCTCGGTGATTTAATCAAGCAGGGGTATTCATATGAAGCGATACACGAAGAAATCCCTGATAAATCCGTTAAAGGCTATCAGAGGATATGTGTACAGGTTCTATCTGACTGAAAACCTTGATAATGTGCGAAACTACATCGGCAGCGGAAAATTCGGAGATAATATGCCTCATCGAAAACTCTATCAACGCAACTGTATGTCCATAGAGGAAAGAGCCGAAGTCAAAGCAGGTGTAAGTCAGTTAGTTTACTTACTTAATCAGAGGGCAAGGCAGATCAGTCCTGTTGCAGAGGAATATAAGAACTATTGGCAAAAGGATATGTGTATGAATTGGAGCGACATTCACGGCTGTACGGCAGGTGAAGCGGATTGTGATTCCTGTGCTTCATTCATCCGTATTCAACCGCAGTTCTGCAAACGGTGTGGCTGTACATTCTTTGAGGGGGCAAAAAGCGACATCTGTCAGAAGTGCAGAACAGTCCGATTAAAACAAGCTCAAAGAAAATACTCTGTTTTATCAAAAAAAATAAAGGAGCGAAGTATAAATGAAAATTAAAAAGATAATTTCCCTTTGTAAAACTGCAGGTCAGCTTATTCTGTATTCTGACCCTGAAAGAGATATTCAATGGTTATCTGACGGCAGGGCTATATATCCGCTTATAGGATGCCCGAAATTCGATGAAGATTCTTTCTGTAATACATATGAAATAACCGATTCTCAGCGTAAAAAGATAGATTTTCGCATTGATGAACCTTTGCCGTTACAATTCAATTTCAATGATACAGACGATTATGAAACGGAAACTGAAAGAATGCCTTTGGCTGTGACTTACAGCACTTACGATGCAGTTGCATTAAAAACTCAATACGGAATTGAATTCATCAACAGAGCACACCTGCATCCCTTCGGTGATTATTCAGGCAGAGATATTATTTATACTTTGCGAACTGATGAATCAGGCAATACATATTTCGCTGTTAAATGTGGTTTTATGCTGATTGGTATTGTGATGCCCTTAAAAATCATTACCAGAAGTTTTATTTCGGAGCTTAAGGCCTTTGAGAGACAAGTTGAAGTCACTTTTCATAATAACGAAAACATTCCGCTTGATAGTCCTCAGATTGAAATGACAGAGGTGATTGCAGATGATTCAGAAAACGGATAATTTCAGCAAAACGATAAAGGTTGGAAGAGTTGCACACAGGTCCTATGTGTGCACAGATATGAATGACGGCAGACAGTATGTCAAATTTACTCTTGCCATAAATAAAGACAAGGACAAGCCCGATTATTACCCTTGCATTGCATACAACGCAACAGGACGGTATGTGGATAGGCATATTAAGGTTGGTGACAAGATTGTTTTAATCGGTACCGATTGTATTACAGTAAATAAAGCCGCCAACGGAATGCAATATAAATCAGTTCAGATTGAAGCGGACACTGTTGTACCTTATGAGTCAGAAGCTGCAGGTGCAATTCTTGATGCTTCACATTCTTTATTTAATTACGCAGAGGAGAGAATAATTGTATGATTCACGAATTGAAATGCTTTTCTGAATACTTTCAGGATGTAATAGACGGCAAAAAGACTTTTGAAATCCGTATTCATGACAGACCGTATCAGGTGGGTGACCTGCTTGCTCTTAATGAATATCTTCCCGACACAGATTCTTATACGGGCAGAAGCTGTGTAGTAATCATTGATTATATGCTCAATGATGCAACGTTCTGTAAAACAGGTTTTGTTGTTCTGGGAATTAAGCCGTGTTCTGTTGTTCTTGCAACTGAAATCTATATACCCCGTGTTCCTTTAGCGCCTGTAAAGGAGCGTGAGCAGGGATGAAACGGATTGCAGCATATATAGTTATCTTTTTAGTATTGCGTGCGACTCTGAATGTGTTCTGTGGATTTGAATGCGTATGAGAAAGATAACTAACCTCGAAGAGCTTTTGGAGTTTCTTTCGGCTCCTATCGATACTATAAAAGAAGCAATGCAAGCAATCATTGATTCATTTGAGGAAATGAAAAAATTGAAAGCTGAACTTTCTGAAATCCCGGAAGAAAAAGAAACATATTTTTATAGCTTTCATCCGTCAATATTTATTGTTCGAATAATGAAAATTAAACGCCTTTGGAAAAGGCAAAAGATACCTTAGCATCATTACATTATATATTAATTAGTCTGTCGGCACCGAAAGGTGCTATCGGGCTTGTAATGGGATATTAAAGTTAGAACCAAAAATTAATTGAGATGATATATTTTAACAAGAAATAGCTTTATGTTATCCCGCCGCAAAAGATAGGGGGCGACGGGGGGAAGAAATGCGAGCGGTTGCATACTGTCTTCCCCCCGTCACTCCTGAAAAGAAAGAAGTGTGAAATTATATGAGATGTTACAACAGAGAAAAGATGATATATCACGGTAATTACCTTGATGTTCAGATTTATCCCGTGTTCAGTGAAAGTAAACCAAAAGGAGCTCGCAGAAGAAAAGCAAACCCGACATCAGAGGTGCAGCAAAAACTTAATGAACGCAATGCCACAAATAAAACAATATGGCTCATTAACAATAATTTCACATCAAAAGATTATGCATTACATCTGAGTTACACCAATGACAAACTTCCCGAAAACTTTGAAGCAGCAGAAAAGGAGCTTAAAAAATTCATCAGAAGACTTCGTTATGCATTGAAAAGGCTTGGTATTGAGCTTAAATATTATGCCGCAACTGAAGAAAGCACCATTGAACACAGAGTTCATCATCATTTGATTATATCAGGCGGACTGCCGATTTATGAAATAGCTGAAATGTGGGGCTTCGGATATATTCAGGTCAAGCCCTTGCAATTTGATGAAAAAGGAATTGCAAACCTTGCCGCTTACATATCAAGAGAAAAAGGCGCTCGTAAGAGTGTTACACATTCAAGAAATCTGAAACAACCAAAAGAAAAACAGAGAGACGGAAAAATCTCACATAAATTATTAAAAGAAATTCACAATTACGATTGTGACATAAGGGATGTATGCAAAAAGCTTTATCCCGGTTATGACCTTGCAGAAATCGAACCCTATTACAACGATGTAAACGGGTATTACTATACAACAATCAGACTGTACAAGCCTGAAATATTCAACAAAAAGAGGCGGAAAAATGGGAATACATATGAGCAATCAGGAGCTTAAAGAAAGAATGCGTTTGCTGAAAATCAAGGAATCGGCAGAACAGGAAGCAGTTTGTGAATATTTAGAGTATTTGCACATTCCGTTTTATCATGTCCCGAATGGTGGCAGCCGCAACAAAATTGAAGCAGCAAATTTAAAACGACAGGGAGTACGTGCAGGTGTACCTGATTTGTGTATTACAGTTGCAAAAGGTAATTACCACGGTTTGTATATTGAAATGAAGGTTGATGATAATAAACCTTCAAAAGAACAAAAAGACTGGCTTTCACTTTTGAATAAAAACGGATATCTTGCTGTTGTATGTTATGGCTTCAATGATGCAAAGCAGACCATTGACAAGTATCTGAAACTTTGAACAAGGAGTGATGTTATGACTTTGCAGGAGCTTAAGAATTATCCGTATATTGTCACCGCAATAAAAGAATATAAAAATGAACTTGCTGAATTATATGATGATTCGGCAGGTTCAATGTCGCCCGATATGTCAGGAATGCCGCACGGCTGTTCTGCATCGGGTAGTAAAGTTGCGTTCGGATATGAGAGAAATGAAAAAAGAATTGAGGAGCTTAAAGATACTATTGCTAAACTCAAAACTCGTTTGAAAGAGATTGATAAGTTTTTTTCAGGAATTGACGATATGCAGACACGCCTTATTTTTGAACTGCGATTCAAAAAACTTTATACATGGAAAAAGATTGCTGAAACAATTGGCGGCAACAATACAGAAAATACCGTGAAGAAAATTTGTTATCGGTATCTTGAGAAGAATACTGAAAAATAAGTTGTCCCACATGTCCCGTTTTTATGTGCTAAAATGATATCGTAAAATGTTGAACATCACCTGACATTTTACGCACACACTTCGTTCTGAGCAAAAAACATCGTCAAAAAAGACGATGTTTTTTTGCATATAAAAATGCGTTTTCCATTCAAGCGGAAATTTGGCGGTGATTATAGCAGGTGTTTTAATTGGGTAAAGGAAAATATGAAAGATGGTTAACCCCGGAAGGCTTGACATTGCTTGCCGGATGGGCAAGAGATGGGTTGACCGATGAACAGATAGCAAAGAAAATGGGAATATGCCGTGATACACTCTATGAATACAAAAGGAAGTTTTCCGACATTTCCGACACCTTAAGTAAAAATAAAGAAATTATAGACTATCAGGTTGAAAGTGCTTTGCTTAGCTCTGCATTGAAAGGAAATACATATGCTCAGACATATTGGTTGAATAATCGCAGACCTGATAAATGGCGCAGTAATCCGACAAATGAGAACAATGAAGCATTAGATAAACTTGATGCAATTTTGAAAGAGGTTAAACAGAATGCCGTACTCTCGGAAACAGAATAGTTATATTGTCAATGCGACACACCGTTGGAATTTTAAGACAGGTGCAGTGCGTTCGGGAAAGTCTTATGTTGATGTAACGGCTGTTATCCCGATGAGGATCCGTGAGAGGATTGGCAAAGACGGATTATGCTTTATTATCGGTGTATCGAAAGAAACTATTGAACGAAATGTACTTCAGCCTATGCGTGAACGTTACGGTTCTGCAATTGTCGGTACTATAAATAATCGCAATATTGCTCGTGTATGCGGTGAAGATGTCTATTGCCTTGGTGCTGAAAAGGTGTCGCAGGTTGCAAAGATTCAGGGTGCAAGTGCAAAGTATGTTTACGGTGATGAGGTTGCAAAATGGCATAAAGAAGTCTTTTTTATGCTCCAAAGCCGACTTGACAAGCCTTATTCCTGCTTTGACGGCAGCCTTAACCCTGAAGAGCCTTCTCATTGGGCACATTTATTTATCAACAGCGATGCTGATATTTACTGTCAGGAATATACGATTTTTGACAACCCGTTTCTGTCAAAGGAGTTTATTGAAAATCTTTGCCGTGAGTATGAGGGAACGGTCTATTATGACCGTCTGATTCTCGGTAAATGGGTCCGTGCAGAAGGTGCAATCTACCGTAAATTTGCCGATAATCCGAAACGATTTATATGTGATGTAACAGATAAACTCATAGACAGTGAAAGAAAGCAGTTCCTGTATTCTTCGCTGAATGATATTACAATGGCTGTTGACTTCGGCGGTAATAAGTCCGGTCACGCATTTGTCGCAACTGCTCACACGGATAGTTACAAGGAGCTTGTGGCACTGAAGTCTGAAAGAGAGTTCGGTGATATTGACCCTCAGGAACTTGACAGACTTGCTCTTGAATTTGCACATGCCGTTGTTGATAAATACGGTTCACTTGATTATGTTTATTGGGACAGCGCAGAAACAGTCCTGGGCAGAGGTCTGAAAAAGGCTTTTGAAAAAGAATTTCCCGATGTTATTGTCCGTCCTGCAAGAAAAATGACTGTCAATGACAGAATCAGAGCAACGCTTCGCCTTATAGGTGCGGGGCGTTTTTATTATACAGAAGATTGCATCACGCTGAAAAAAGCTTTGAGTGAAGCTGTATGGAACGATAAAAAAGACTGTGACGAAAGGCTTGACGACGGTTCAACGGACATTGACAGCCTTGACAGTTTCGAATACACCTTTGAGCGTGATATAAAAAGATACATAGGAGCTGAATAAATGGGCTTTTTAGATTATATGAGAGGACTGATAAGCAAATTGTTTTCTGCAAAAGATATTAAGACTGAACTGAATGTTGATGTTGCTGTATCAAATGAAATGATGAACAGGATTGACTTCTGGAGAAGAATGTATACAGGGTCGGCACCGTGGGTGCAGGACTCGGTTGTGTCATTAAGAATTGAATCTGCTGTCTGCCGTGAGTTTGCAAATATTTCACTCGGTGAAATGGAAGCAAAAGTCACAAACGAAAAGCTTAATACTGTTTTCAGTAAAGCTATATCAGATATAAACATTCATTTTCAGGAAGGTCTTTCATCAGGTGCAATGATAATTAAACCTCTCGGCAAAACAGGTGTTCAGTTCGTTCCTCAGAGTGCGTTTATTCCTGTTGAATACAATGTTGCCGGTGTGCCTGTGAAGGTTATATTCCCTGAGTTCAAACAGCTCGGAGAAAACAGGCATTATACAAGGCTTGAATTCCATTCACTTGACCCCGATACAGGACTTACAATCACGAATAAAGCATATTACAGTGCTTCAAAAAACTCTCTCGGCAGAGAGATACCCCTTACCAATGTTGATGAATGGGCATCTCTCGAACCATATATCAGATACCCTCTGATGAAGAAAAATATTTTCGGTTATTATCGTAACCCGATTGCAAACAAGATTAACGGTTCACATTCGGGTGTTTCTGTTTTTGAAGATGCTTCTGAGGTTATCAGAAAAGCAGATATTCAGTTCGGCAGACTCGATTGGGAGTTTGAAAGCGGTGAAAGAGCTGTTCATGTTGATTCAGCGGCACTGAAAAAGGACGGCAAACTTCCGAGACTTAACAGAAGGCTTTACAGAGCTGTTGATGTTGAAGTAAAAGACGGTGATTTGTTCAAGGAATATTCACCCGAGCTCAGACAGGAAGATTTTATCGCAGGTCTTGAAGAATACAAGCGCAGTATTGAGTTTGCTGTCGGTCTTGCTTACGGTGACCTTTCAAATCCTCAGACAGTAGAGAAAACTGCCGAGGAAGTCAGAAGTTCAAAACAGAGAAAATACGACACCGTTACTGCTATTCAGAAAAACCTTCAGAACTGTCTTTCTGAGCTTGTTGATGCTATTGCATTCTGGAACGGTATGATGAACAGCGGTTATGAATTTGTCTGTAATTTCAAGGACAGTATTCTGACCGATGAAACAACCGAAAGGGAACAGGACAGAAAAGATGTTTCAATGGGTGTTATGAGGCTTGAGGAATACCGTGCAAAGTGGTACGGTGAAACTCTTGAAACTGCCCGTGCTTCTCTTCCCGAACCTGCACAGGTGATTGAATAATGACACCCGATGTGCTTGAAGGATTGCCCGAAAACATAGTAAAACAGTTCAGACTGCTTGAAGAACGGGTGATGTCTGATGTAATACGAAGACTTCGCAACAACGGTAAGGAAATCATCCGCTCTGCTGACTGGCAGTTGTACAGATTGCAGGAGCTTGGTCTGACCGAATCAGAAATAAGGCAGTACATAAAAGAGGCTCTCGATGTGACAGACGAGGAGCTTGACAGCATTTATGATAAAGTGATTGAAGACGGTTTCAGTTACGATGACAGCATTTATAAAGGGCTTGATGTCTCGGATAAGGACAGTTTTATTCAGCTTGCAGAGGGCATAAGACGGCAGACTGACGATGACTTCAGTAATATAACACAGACAACAGGCTTTGCAATCGACAAGAACGGAAAAATATCATACTCAAGTGTTACCGATGTTCTTGACGGCGCAATGCTTGATATTTCTTCGGGGCTGTTCGATTATAACACCGTTCTGAAAAGAATGGTTGAGCAGATGACAAACAGCGGGCTGAGAACCATTGATTATGCTTCGGGTTGGTCTAACCGTGTTGATGTGGCGGCAAGGCGTGCCGTTATGACAGGTGTGTCACAGCTCACGGGCAGAATTAACGATTCCAACGCTAAAAAGCTCGGAACTGAAACTTTTGAGGTATCCTGGCACAGCGGAGCAAGACCGTCACACCTTGAATGGCAAGGGAAATGGTATACAAAGGATGAACTTGTGAGCATTTGCGGTCTCGGTACGGTTACAGGTTTGCTTGGTGCGAACTGTTATCACTCTTATTCTCCTGTTATTCCCGGTATATCAAAACCGACATACACTGCCGAACAGCTTGAAAGAATGAAGCGTGATGAGCTTACTCCCAGAGAATACGGCGGTAAAAAATACACCAAATATGAAGCTTTGCAGAAACAACGCAGAATGGAAACAACGATGCGTGCACAAAGGCAGAAAATAAAGCTTCTCGAAGAGGGCGGAGCCGATGAAGATGATATAATCAACGCCCGATGCCGTTACCGTGGCACTTCTGCAGAATATGCAAGATTCTCAAAAGCTATGGATTTACCGCAGCAGAGAGAAAGAGTGTATATTGACGGACTTGGGGATGTCGGTAAGGGGAAATATACTAAGAAAAAAGCAGAAAAAACATTTACAAACGAAGAAAAAGATGATATAATAAATACGGAGAGTGGTAGTGTGTTTGGAATTGTAAATTTGGGGAAAATTAATACATTGCCGCTTGAAAGTGAATTTGGCAAATTGTTGACGGATGATATTATTATTACAAATGAGCGTGTAGAACATATAAAAATTAGACATCCTGAAGATTATTCATTGTTTGAATTGTATGGTGCAGAAACTGTATCAAAACCGGATGTGATAATTAAAGATTCAAAAAATGCAGGAACGGTCTTTATGATTAAAAAGTTGCCTGATACAAATTTAAATGTTGTTGTAAGGCTTGTTCTTGAAACAGACAACTCAAAGTTAAAGAATTCTGTAATGACTTTTTATAGAATCAGAAACAAAAATTTGGAAAAATTGGCAACAAAAAATAAAGTACTTTACAAAAAGGAATAATTCTGCTATAATATGATTACAATAAAATTAGGCATTTTGAAGTAGAGATTGTGCTGCTACACACCCTTGAGGTCAAAAGAAATGCGGGAAAGGGCACACCCGCCAAAATGCCGTTTTATCCGCCTTGAGAAATCAGGGCGGTATTTTTATTCACAATTTAATGATTCAAGCACTCCGTTTGGGGTGCTTTTTTCATACCCTATTAACCCCGTCAGAGGTTTATCTGACTTACTTTCAGCTGCAGACAGAGCAGTAAAAATATCATGTAGAAAGGACACAAAAATGAAAGACATTTTCACAATTCTTGCCGAAAACAAGGTAACTGTTCCCGAAGAGGCAAAAAAGGCAATCACTGCCGCTGTCAATGAAAATTACAAGACGATTGCAGAGGTTGATAAAATCACTGCTTCAAGGGACAATTACAAAACACAGCTCGAAACAGCCCAGAATGCGCTCAAAGAGTTCGAGGGTGTTGATGTAAAGGAACTGCAGGGCAAAATCACAAATCTTCAGAATGACCTTGCAACAAAGGACAAGGAACATCAGGACAAGCTTGCTGATATTGAATTCAATTCGGTTCTTGATTCCTCAATAACATCATCAAAGGCAAAGAATGCAAAGGCTGTCAGGGCTCTGCTTGACCTTGAAGCTCTGAAGAAAAGCAAAAATCAGGCAGAAGACATCAAAACGGCTCTTGAAAATATCAAAAAAGATAATGATTTCCTTTTTGATTCCGAAGAGCCTGTCAACAATTCCGTAAAAGATACGGGAAATCCCAATACAGGCGGCGGCGAGTTCGATAAAATGCGTGCAGCAATGGGACTTCCGCCCGAAAAGAAAGGTGAGTAATTTATATGGCATTTCAGCTTGCTAAAAACTACACAGCTCTGCTTGACGAAGTGTACAAAGCCGCTTCCGTAACAGCAGACCTTGTCGGCGATCAGTCAATGGTCAAAGCCGGCGCAAACGTAAACGAGATTTGTTATCCTCAGCTTGATGTGACAGGTCTCGGTGATTATGACCGCAACGAGGGTTACACAACAGGTGCGGTTGACCTTAAATGGGCAACATCAAAATTCAACTATGACAGAGGCACAAAGATTACCGTTGATGTTATGGATGATGAAGAAACTTTCAATCTTGCTTTCGGTAAAGCCGGTGCAGAGCTTATCCGTACAAAGGTTGCTCCCGAAGGTGATGCTTTCACTTTTGCAACTCTTGCAGCTGTTGAAGGTATTTCCGTTGGTGATCCCAAAACATTCGCAGATGCAGTTGATTTCCTTGCAGAGCTTATCAAAGCAAAGAACACAATGGATGAACTCGAAGTTCCCGAAGAGGGCAGAATCCTTTATGCAACACCCACACTTCTCAACGGTGTAATGGCTCTTGACACAACAAAGTCAAGAGAAATTCTCAACAGCTTCACTCTCAAGAAGAAGGTTCCTCAGAGCCGTTTCTATACAGCTATCGACCTTCTCAGCGGTAAGGATGATGAGGAAGCAGGTCACTACAGAAAGGCTGCAGATGGCAGAGACATCAACTTTATGATTGTTCATAAACCTGCACTTATCAAGTTTGATAAGCACATTGCACACGATGTTATTCCTCCCGAACTCAACCCCGGCTCAGACGGTTACATCCTCAAATACCGTAAGTACGGTCTTGTTGATGTTTACAAGAACAAGGCAGCAGGTATTTATCTCAGCCACAAGGAGGCTTGATTATGGCTCGTACTGTAGGACTTAAAATCAAGAAGACAAAAGGCAGAGGGCAGACACCTCCTCAGAATCCTCCCCAGACACCTCCTCAGACTGGTAACGGCGGAGCAAAACAGCCCGAAGACGGCAAGGAGTGATGCTGTGTGTTCGCAGATTATTCTTATTATCTGAATGAATATCTCTGTGGCATGACAGCGGTTCTTAATGAACACACCTTTGCGTTTTATCAGCGGAAAGCACAGCAGAGAATAAAACAGTATACCCACGGAAATATTGATGAATCAGCCGTGCCCGACTGTGTAAAGCTCTGCTGTTGCGAGCTTGCTGAGTTCCTGTATAAGTCTGAAAAATCAAGACCTCAGACCGGTGTTGCTTCTGAATCGACAGGAGATGTTTCCACTTCCTATAAGTCGGAAGATTTTTCTCTTATTGTAAACAGAGAAGTAAAACGCATTGTGTATAACAACCTTGCTGATACAGGGCTTCTTTTCGGAGGTGTATAACAGTGATATGCACGGCAGACTGTACTGTTTTTGTTGCTCTTGAAAAAGGCTTTGATAGACGGTATATCCCCGAATGTCATTGGGTGGAGAATTTATCTTCCGATGTTTCAAAAACAGGGCAGAGAAAATCTGACACGGTGACAGTGTATATTCCGTCTGAATACTCAGCTCTTGCTCCGAAAAATACTGACAGGGATATGCTTGTAAGGGGCAAATGTGATTTTGTTTTTGACAACACGGACGACGGTACCGTTTCCGCAAGTATGAGGGAGTTTCGCAAGAAACATAAATTTTACACCGTGAAGGAGCTTGACAGCAAACTTTACGGAAGCAATGTTTCTCATATAAAGGTTGTGGCAAAATGAGTATAAAACAGCCCGCAAATGTTTATAACGGGGATATGGAGCTTGTATGGAACAGTAAATTTGCGGTTGTCCGCAGTGAACAGAATCAAAAAGCACAGGAGTTTGTTGATTCCGAATGTATCAGGCTTATGAAACCATATACACCGTTCAGAAACGGCTTTCTTGAAAAGAGTGCAACGCTCGGTACTGTAATCGGAAGCGGTGAAATTCATCAGAATGCACCGCATGCCCGTTATCAGTATTACGGTATGCTTATGGTTTCAAGCATAACCGGTTCAGCCTTTGCAAGTCAGGGCGAAAAGAAAGTGCTTACGGATACTCCGTTGGAATATGACAAAAGCAAACATCCTCAGGCGGGGTCTTTCTGGTTTGAGAGAATGAAAGCAGACCATAAAAAAGACATTTTACAGGGTGCTGCACAGATAATGGGAGGAAAAGCAGAATGAATATAATTGAGCTTGTAAAAAGCATTGTTGAATCCTATGAGGACATAGGAAAGCTTCATATTGACTATACGGGCGCAGTTCCCGACAGTTGCGGTATTTCGTCAACGGGTGATGTGTTGCTGAAAGAGGATATACTCGGTAACAAGACACGGCAACACAATTTTGTGCTTTATACCGTCTGGCAGTCACAGTCCGATTATGACCGTATGGTAAACAGCGGTATTCTGCTCGGTCTTCAGTGTTTTCTTGAAAGCAATGCACAGGAACAGGCCGTCACTTCCCCCGACGGAAAAAACGGAAACTTAAAATCAATCACCTGCTCAAACGGTATGCTGTATCAGGTGCCGAACGGCAACTTCAATGCAGGTGTTATTTATCAGTTGCAGATTTCGGCACAATATATCATTTATGAATAGGAAGTGAAATTCTATGTCAGAAGTAAAAAAGCTTAAGAGAGGTGCTCTTGCACACTATCTTGACACTAATTTTTCACCCGATGCAGAGGAAATGAAATGGTTTCTTATCGGCAAGGATGTTGAAGACCTGAGTGTGGGCCTTAATCCCAGCACCACACCCAAGAAGAATATTCTTGACGAAACAACTATTGATGATGAAGGTTATGAGCCTTCATTCGATGTTGATACTTATTATGCAGACCCCTCAGACGGTGCATTCTATGAAAAAATCAAGGATATTGCAATGAATCGCCTTACAGGTGATGCCTGCAAAACGAGAATTCTTGAAGTTATCATTGATAAGACCGAAGCTCCCTTTGATGCATGGGTTGAAGATGTTATCGTCAAGCCTCAGTCATACGGCGGTGCCGTGGGCGGTGTCAGAATTCCTTATAATGTTGCTTTCTGCGGTAACAGAAAAAAGGGTACTGTTACGCTTGTTGACAAAGTCCCCACATTCTCAGCTCAGGCAGCAGCAGAATAAAAATATATCCCTCTTGTTGACACAAGGGGGATTCTTCTTTAAGGAGTGTTTTTTTTTGAAATCAATTAATTTTAATACCGGCATAAAAACTTATGCCGTAAACGGTGACGAAAAAAACGTCATTTCAATCAATGTAAACGATATCAATCTGCTTAAGCGCATCAAAGATGCAGAAGAAATTTTCGAGCCTTATCTTGCAAGGCTTAATAATGAACCCAGAACACCTGAGCTTATGGCAGATGTTGATGCACAAATCAAAGAGAAGCTCAATTATATTTTCGGAACAGATATATCGGAACACGCTTTCGGCGGTGTCAACTGTCTTTCACCCCTTGAAGACGGCAGACTTCTGTTTGCATCATTCTTTGAAGCGTTTGCTCCCGTTGTAATTGAGGATATAAACGCAAGCACAGCAAGTTTTGCTGAAAAAAACAAAGACAAGCTCAGAAAATATATGCCTGAACCTGAGAAAGCTTCCGTTGTTGATTTGTCGGACCTTACACCCGAACAGATAGCATATCTGGAGAGCCTTAAGAAATGATAGGTCAATTACCGAAAACGCTTAATGTCGGCGGTAAAGAATACCCCATAAGAAGTGATTTCAGAGATGTTCTGCGTGTTTATGCGGCATTTGACGACAAGGAGCTTACCGAACATGAACAGGCATACCTCTGTATGGTGAATATTTATCCCGATTTCGACAAGATACCTGATGAACATTTACAGGAAGCCTGTGATAAAGCCTATTGGTTTGTCGGTGGCGGTGACACTCCGCAATCAGAGCCCGAAAAAACAAAAATGCTTGATTGGAAACAGGATGAGAATATTCTTTTTCCTGCAATCAATACGGCTGCAGGCTTTATTGTAAGAGAAAGTGAATATATCCATTGGTGGGAATTCCTCGGCTTTTTTGGTGAAATCAAAAGTGACAGCCTTTTTGCTGTTGTTATGAACATCAGAAACAAAAGGGCAAAGGGTAACCCCCTCGAAAAACACGAAAAAGAATTTTATAAGAAAAACAAGAACCTTATAAACATAAAAACTCCCGAAGATATTGAAGCAGAAGAGGAGCTCAATGCTGTTCTTGATACTTTGATATGAGGAGTGGTGAAAATGAAAAAATATTGCTGTAAAAAATGCGGACGGATACTGTTTGAAGGTGTTTTTTACGGCTCAATAAAAATTGTTTGCAGAAAATGCAAAACGGTTAATATTTACGAAAACAAATAATCTGCACAGCGTACCCAGCGTACCCGCAGACTTTCGGAAAACAGTCTGAAAGGAGTGGGTATTTTATGGCTGTTGACGGATATTTAAAATTTAATACAAAAATTGATACCAAAGGTTTCAATGCCGGAACAAAACAGATTTCTAACTCTGTAATGAGCATAAAATCGTTACTCGGCAAACTCGGTACTGTTGCTTCTTCTGCTTTTGCAGTAAAGGGGCTTGTTGACTTTGGTAAACAGGCAATTGATACAGCATCAGACATTCAGGAAGTACAGAATGTTGTTGATGTTGCTTTCGGCAGTATGAAAAGCAAAATGGAAGAGTTTGCAGATTCTGCCGTTAAAACCTACGGTATATCAAAACTAACTGCAAAACAGACCGGCTCTACATATATGGCAATGGCAAAGGGTATGCAGATTGCTGACGATGCAGCATCGGATATGGCTGTTACTTTGACAGGACTGTCTGCCGATATGGCATCGTTTTATAATAAAGAGCAGAGTGCAACTGCAACGGCGCTTAATTCTGTGTTTACAGGTGAAACCGAAACCTTAAAAACATACGGCATCGTAATGACAGAAGCCAATTTACAGCAGTTTGCCTATACTCAGGGAATCAATAAAAAAATCTCTGCAATGTCACAGGCAGAAAAGGTTCAGCTGAGATATAACTATGTGCTTTCACAGACAGCTCTTGCACAGGGCGACTTTGCAAGAACATCGGATGGTTGGGCAAATCAGACGAGAATCCTTTCTGAACAGTGGAAAGAGTTTTCGGGAACGGTCGGTACCGCCCTTATCAATATTCTTTTACCTGCTGTTCAGGCTTTGAACTCTGCAATGTCATCATTGATTTCTTTTGCAAACAAAGCACTGTCTGTATTGGGTGCCTTGTTTGACTGGGATTTGGATGCATCTTTCGGCGGAGCTTCTGTGGATGATGCTGTTGCCTCGGTTGATTCGCTTACAGAAAGTCAGAATGCTTTAACCGATGCCACAAATGCCACAGCAGAAGCCAACAAAAGAAGTCTTGCTGGGTTTGATAAAATCAATAAATTATCAGACAATTCATCTTCATCGGGTGGTGGTTCTTCATCAGGCGGAGCTGCAACAGGTGATAAAACAGTTGAGATTTCAGTAGACGCAAAAACATCAGAGGCGGAAAATAAGTTGTCTTCGTTTGTTGGCAATGTAAAAGCGACTTTCAATGGGTTAAAGACCTGGTGGGATACAAACTTCTCTGATATCTTTTCGGACTTTGCGGAAGATTTTGATGTTGAAGCAGTGGAGCTTAAAGCGACGCTGAATAATGTTTTTTTAGATCTGCAGACTCTTGCAGAACCTCTGAAAGATTATTTTAACGGTGATTTTACAACTTCATTGCAGACATCTTTGGCAACTATATCGTCAATTATTACAGGGCTGCTTGATTCGTTCAACCTTGTTTTCGGGGATATATGGAATGTTGTATTGTTTCCGTTTACACAGAGTCTGTTAACCTCGTTTCTTCCTACTGTTACTCAGATATCAACAGAAATCAAAACATTTCTCGGTGATGCTTTTACTTCTGTTAAAGCTTTGTTTGATGAAGTATGGACAAACGGAATCAAGCCTGCTCTGGAAGTGGCAACTACAATCATTACAGATTTGTTCAGCAGCTTTGAAGAAGCGTGGAATAAGTGGGGACAGCCCGTTTTTGACAACCTGAAAACAGCATTTGAAGGTACTGTAAATACAATTACAACTTTTTGGGAAACCACAATTAAACCGATATGGGAAAAACTTGTTGCTGCAGTAAAAGAAATCTGGGATGAACATCTGAAGCCTCTTGTTGATAATTTTCTTGATTTTGTCGGTGAGTTTGTTAACGGTGCGCTTGAGATATATAACAAATTTATTCTTCCTATTGTATCCTGGTTCGTTGAAAAATTCGGTCCGCCGATTTCTGCAATTTTTCAGAAAGTTGTAGATTTTGTAAAAGAAGCAATCGGAAAAGTTATTGATGTTGTTAACGGCATTATTACAAGCCTTAAAGGTGTTGTGCAGTTCGTTACCGGTATTTTTACAGGAGACTGGAAAAAGGCTTGGGAAGGAATCAAAACATTCTTTTCAGGAATCTGGAGCAATCTTGTTACGATAGTATCAGGACCTATCGAAAAGATAAAAGGATTCTTCTCGTCACTTTCATCAAGTATCAAAAATACTTTTGCTTCAATTCCCAACTGGTTCAGAGATAAATTCTCGGAAGCCTGGACAAAGGTTAAGGATGTTTTCTCTAAGGGCGGAAAGATTTTCACCGGCATCAAGGACGGAATTCTCAACGGTCTTAAAACTGTTATTAACGGCATTATAGACGGCATAAACAAAGTAATTGCAACGCCGTTCAACGGAATCAATACGGCATTGAAAAAAATCAGAGATATTTCTATTGCAGGTATAAAACCGTTTGAAAAGAAAATTTCACTTATAAATGTTCCTCAGATTCCCAGACTTGCTACGGGTACTGTTGTTCCTGCAAATTACGGTGAATTCCTTGCCGTGCTCGGTGATAACAAGCGAGAAACCGAAGTTGTATCTCCGCTTTCCACAATGAAACAGGCTCTTGCAGAAGTTCTGTCTGCATCAGGCGGTGACGGGGATATCAATATTGTTGTTACTCTTGACGGTGATGTTGTTTATAAAAATGTTGTCAAGAAAAACAAGCAGAATACAAAACGAACAGGAGTGAACGCACTTGCGGGTTGATGAAATTACAATAAACGGGTACAGAATTCCTGTACCCAATGAAAACGGTTTCAAACGCACAAAAAATAAGCTGTGGTCGAGTAATACAGGCAGAACAGCAAGCGGTAAAATGGTCGGAGATATAAAGGCTGTCAAATATACACTTGAATTTTCGTGGAAAAAGCTCACTGCTGCCGAAGTTGCTTTGCTTGAAAAAGCTGTGGGCACAGTTGCGTTTTTTTCTGTTTCTTTTCCGAAAGAAGGTACAGGAGAGAAACTGACAAAAAACTTTTATGCTGCAGATATGACATACGGTACAAAAAAGTATGAAAACGGAAATGAAATATACAGTGATGCAGTATTGCAGATTATTGAACAGTGAGGTGTGAAATGTTTACAGATGTAAGTAATGAATTCATAAACGTACATTCAGCATCCGGAAGAACATTTCGTGCGCTGTTGTATGATAATAAATCTGAAATAATATCATCTGATATCACAAGTCTTAAAACATCTTCGGGTGACAGTGCGTGTGAAGATATCAGCGTGGGAAAAGTCTTTTCTTCTGTTGTGAATATGGAAATGCAATACAGTGACGCTATTGCACAAAAACTCATAAACGGAACAAAAGTAATGCTGTATCTCGGATTGCAGTTATCTGACGGTAGTTTTGAAGATATTCCCGTAAACACGGATTTTAAGGTTATATCCGGTGTCAGAAACGGAGAAAAATTTGCTGTTACATTTGCAGACAAATTGTATGACAGCGATATTCTTTTCACTTGTGTAACATCTTCACCAACGGCAGAAGATATTGTTCGTGAAATCTGTAATGACCTCGGCATTAGTGAGTATGATGCTGACGGGTGCAATCTTTCTTCATTGAAAATTTCTGCTATTCCCGAAAACGCAACCTGCAGAAAAATGCTCGGTTACATTGCTTCATATTTCGGCAAGAATGTGTATATCGGAAGAGACGGAAAACTTCTTTTCAGATGGTACGATTTCAATTCTTCTCAGGAGCTTGATGATGACAGTATAGAAACTCCTGAAATCGGTGACAGCGTTTCTGTCGGAGCTTTGTCTTGTTTTGTTGACAGTGAAAAAACACTTTCATCAGGAAGTGGCAGAGCACTGAGCTTTGAAAATCCTTATATGACACAGACACAGCTCAATGCCATAAAGCCTTTGCTTTGTAAATCATATAATATTGCTGTCATAAAACATCTTGTGGGAAGCATTCTGACGGATGCGTGGGACACTATCCGATATAAAGATTATATTATTCCCGTAATGGGGTGTGACATAAGCTTTGACGGCGGTGTCACTTCCACATATACAGCAACAGGCAGAACTGATGAAGATGCAGCAGCTGTAAGAACACCGTCAACGGAGGTTCTTATAGCTCAGGCAAAAAAATATGCTGATGCTGCAGCAGAAAAAGCAACGGAGCTCATCCGTGGTGCAAACGGTGGATATTACATAGAAAAAACCGATGCGAACGGAAAACCTTATGAAACACTCTGGATGGATGCCGATAATGAAACCTCAGCAAAGCATTGTATCTGTATAAACAAAAACGGTATAGGCTTTGGTGAAAAGAACAGCAAAAATGAATGGACATTCAAACAGGCATGGACAATAGACGGTACTATTGTTACTGATTTTATAACTGCAAACGAGCTTGAAATAAGAGGTAAGCTTACAAATAAAAAATCGGGTACGGCAGTGAATGCTCAGATGGATATGAATTTTGAAGTATCCGCAGAACTGAGCCTCCCGTTCCTTAATAAGACTGTAAATGCTGCAGGTCTTCGTGCCTGGTCTGATAAGGATAATGCAACAAATGAAGCTCTTTACACGAACTGGGGTGTATTTTTCGATTCATTGAATGAAGATGATTCATTGCATACCTTGCTGACAAGCATTCTTGCTTCTGCAAACGGTTTGAATTTTTACGGTGTCAGAGGATTTTATCTTGTAGGAAAAGAGGAAAACGGAAAAATTCCGCAAGTAGGAGCTTTGGTTGGAAGTGGCTTCTGGAGTAATGATGCATTTCGTACCGAAGATGGTTTTTATGTAAATAGTATCCCTTGCATTACTGAGTGGACAGGTGTGAATAATCGTATTCAGGACGGATATATGGAAGATTGTAACAGTCCCTGGGCGGATGTGACATCTTCATATGAAGAAGACCATCTTGTATGTATTGAGGTTTTTAATAAAAACACCTTGAATCTGCCCTTTGAAGGCTCAGTCGGTTATATTATCACGCTGAATTATTTTTCGGCAACAAGCAGATATACTATTCAGTTCGGCATCAGATACCGTGATAATCAGATAAAAATGCGCTCGTATAACAAGATAAACTCCAACGCTGACGGCACAAACAGTGCGTGGTCTGATTGGAGTGAACCTTTTGTTACAAGCGATGTGACAAACAGGTTGTCTTCTGAAATTGCAGATGTGAGGAATTCTTTTTCGGCATCGTTTGATTCTTCTGCTGTTGCAGGTTGTGAAAAATCTCTTTCGGGATGTATTACTCAATGGGGTACCATAATGGTTTCCACGAGCGGGACCATTGTTTCATTGCCTCAGACATACAAAAATAAGAATTACGGAATTTCTCTTACGCCTATGGGAGCAAACAGAAATGTATGGTATTCAATGCCTACAGTAAACAGTTTCAAAATCTGGGCATCCGCTGATGATACTCCCGTAAGCTGGATGACAATAGGAATATGAGGTGAGTTTATTGAATGTGAAACGTGGTACAACTCCAACACTCGAAATTAAATTAAATAATATTGATTTTGCTGATGTCAAATCGATTGATTTTGTTTTCAAACATCAGAAATCAGAATCAGGCAGGGTAATTGTTGAAAAAAAGTATCCTGTTGACGGCACCTGTGAAGACGGCGTTGTAAAATTAAGATTTACAGAATCTGAAACAAGAAAATTCACTTCCGGTTCTGTTGTCTATATGGATACCAGAATTATTCTTTCCGACGGAAGCATTCCCGAAACATCAATTGCCGAATTCAATGTCAATCCCACATTATTCGAGGAGCGTAAGACAATATGATAGAAGTGGAAGTAAAAACGACAGCCCCTGTGAATGTTAATGTCGGTGATGTATATACAGAAACATTTCACGGTGTCCCTTCAGAAAATCAGGCAGTGCTTGACAAATTCAATGAAGATGAAAACGGAAATCTGTATTACGGTAATGAAAGGATTGCTTCTGTTCCTGCAGGCGGCAATGAAGGTCAGGTGCTGACAAAAAAATCTGATACCGATTATGATTACGGTTGGAAAAACAGCGTGACACTCGAATATAATTCGGGTGTTTTATCAATTTTTTAAAGGAGAAATTAACAATGGCACAGAACATACTTGTAAACGGCAATACATATTCAAACGTTGAAAAACTTCGTATCCCGAAAGCTGACAATCCCTCAGATTTCGCAGTTTTTCCTGACACATCCGATGCAAATCTTTCAGCAAACAAAATGCTTGCCGGTTCATCGGGTTATGATGCAAACGGTGAAAAGGTTGACGGTAACATTCAGAGCATTGAAGAGCATTCATACACACCCGGAACAGCCGATTCTGAAATTCCTGCAGGAAAATATCTTGCAGGAAAACAGATTATAAAAGGTGACTCGGCTCTGATACCTGCAAATATAGTGAAAGGCAAAACAATATTCGGTGTTGCAGGTAATGCCACAAGTGCAACATTCAGCCTTGCTGACGGTGTCCTTTCAATTTATTGAGGTGTTGCATTATGTCTCATAACCTTAAAATTAACGGTGTTGAATATCCGTCTGTCGATAAAATCACTGTTCCTGATGTGAACGGTAAAGATGTTGAATTTGTTCTTTCTGACGGCTATATCGATAAATCAAAAGTCACACATTTTGCAACGGGAGTTGTCAACATAACAGCCGGAAAAGTTACTGTTTCCGGCATTGCAGATGAAAAAACCGGTGAAGCATTCACCCCCAAAGGAATATATGCAGTTGCGTGTCCGTCTGAAACTATGTATTACAAATCAGCAAACGGTCAGCCTGCCGCGATGGCGATTTATTGTAATTTTGCAACAGGTGAAAGTTCCTGTGCAGCTATTTACAGCATTGCATATCAGGGCAGATTGCATCATACAGCTGCAAGAGACAGACTTTCGGTAAACGGAAACAGTTTTACATATCAGGAAAGTCAAACATCAATGTACGGACTTGTCAATACCCGCTGGAGGTGGTTTGCGTGGGGGTAATATATTACAAAAAATATATTGAATCTGAAAACAGATATCAGTATGAAGAACGAAATGTTTCATCATCGGATGAAGCAATGATTGAAATTTCAAAAGAAGAATATGAATCCGAAACGGCAAAGCAATGGGAAGAATATCTCGCATCGCTTCCCGTGACCGATGAGCCGACATATGAAGAACTTCTTATCGAAAATCAGGAGCTTGAAAGGGAAAACGCATCACTTCTTTATCAGATTCTGACAGGGGAGGAGCTTTCAGATGTTTGAAAAAATCAGAAAATATTATGAAATCGGACTTTATAAGGAAGTCCATATCAGAAAGCTTCTCTCTGTGGGAGCTATAAACGAAGAACAGTATGAGAAAATTGTAAAGGAGAATGAAAATGAGTAGAAAAATTTACATTGATGCAGGACACGGCGGAGTTCAGCCGGGAGCTTGCAACGGTAAAAGAAAAGAGTCTGATGATGTTCTCAGACTTGCCCTTATGGTTCAGGAGCTTCTTTCAGAACAGGACTGTGAAGTCAGAATGTCCCGAACAAAGGATGTTGACATCAGCATTTCTGACCGTTGCAGAGATGCGAACAACTGGGGAGCTGATTATTTTCTTTCAATTCACCGTAATTCTGCATCAGCTTCTGCTACAGGTGACGAAATATGGATTTATTCTAAATCTAACAAAAACACCGAGGCTAAGGCGAAGAAAATTCTTGATGCAGTCTGTAAAACTGACGGTCTTAAAAACAGAGGTGTCAAACGTGGCGCTCCTTCATACACCGATTATGGTGTAAACAGGGATACATATATGGCATCTTCACTTCTTGAACTCGGCTTCATTTCAAATCACAATGACAACAAGGTTTTTGATGCCAAACTCAAGGAAATGGCCCTTGCGATTGCAAAGAGTGTACTTTCAGTTGTGGGCGGTGAGTTTGTGCTCAAGGGTGATGTGGACGGTGACGGTGATAAAGATGCTGCCGATGCGAGAAAAGCTCTCAGAGCTTCTGCAAAGCTTGAAACTCTCACCGAAGAACAGAAGAAAGCAGCTGACATGAACGGTGACAATAAAATCACTGCTGCCGATGCACAGAGAATCCTTAAAGATGTTGCGGGGGTGAAGTGATGAACGATGAAAAGGAAATCTGGGAACGTCTGACGGCTGTGGAGCAGAGTAATAAATCTGCACATCACCGTATTGATTCCATCGAAAAGCTGACACAATCCGTTTCAGATATGGTCGTTGAAGTCAAGCATATGCGTGAGGACCTTAACAAAATGCACGATGAACTTGATGAAGTTAAAAACAGACCGTCAAAATTTGTGGATAAGTTCATGTATGCCGCCATCGGTGCTGTTGCTTCAGGACTTGTTTCACTTGCACTGTCACAGATTTTTTAACAAAAAAATAACGTGCAATTTTTTAATAAAGATGCACGCAAAGAAAGGAAATCCTTATGGAAATTATAACTTACATAACAGAAAATGCAATCATTCTCATTCCTGTGCTTATCATCATCGGACTCATCCTGAAGAAACTCGAATTTATCCCGGATAAGTACATTCCTGTGATTCTTCTGCCTCTCGGCATCCTCGGAGCTATGGCTCTCGGTGGTTGGACGGTTGAATCAGCTATCCAGGGCATCCTCGTCACCGGTGCAGCAGTTTATGGTAATCAGATTGTTAAACAGCTCAAAAAAAATGAATAAGATATAATTTTACTCCCTCTCGTTCCTTGCGGTTCGGGAGGGAGTTTTTTTGTTCGTAATTTTTTATAATTTTTATGATGCTGTTATGTGAATTATGCTGAAAAATAAATTTTTTTGAAAAAATGTGTTACATATTGTTGATAAAGTTGCTTTATATATATAATAAAATATATTTTAAGAGGTTTTTATTATGTTAAAAAATAATTTGGCTAATACATTACTTTATGTACCGTTTAATCATGAATACTCAGTTAGTCCTGAATTGCAAGAAAAATTAACTAATGAGGAATTTTTTAGATATTGTTATTACAAACCAGATTTTGACAAACTTATTGAAAATATAAAAAACATGGATGATGAAGGTGATATCGATATAAGTTATCCCATAAATACTGAGGTGTTGATTGATAATATACAAGAACAAAAAGAAGCCGTGAATCGTTTTTTTGATTGGATTAAGAATAATGATGTAGGGATTTATTGTGTTACTGGTGATGCTGGAACAGGGAAATCTACATTTTTGCATCATATGGCTTATGAAAAATTCGATGGAACTTGGAGTTTTTTGGATTTGCAATCTGCACACAGTCCAATTCATCTTCTGAATTATCGTATTGAGTTTGAAAAGTTTTATTATCTTCAGCAAAAGTTGTCGTCAACTGTCATTTCAGAAATTATATCAAGAATCTTTATTCGAAAATCAGAATTTAAATATGATTACATAAATACAAAACAACAAATTGAAAATTTAATAAACTACTATTTTGATAATATATCTGAACTGTACCCTGAAATAGAGATTGAGAATATGTTCAAAGAATTGTCTAATATTGACAATAATTCTAGTCACAAAGATTATTGTTTTAATGCAGCAACTGTATTCTATAGGTTTTTTGAAATAAGAAGTAAAGATTATTTGGATGAAAATAAAACATCCAATCTTTTAATGGAACTTTATCTTATTATTTTACGTTTTTTTAACAATACAGAAAAAAACATTATTGTTTTTGATAATTTAGAACGTTTTGTTGGTGTTGATGAAATATACAATAATCAAATATTTGAATTTTTACAAAAATTGCGGAAAATTTTTGACAGTTATGATGATACATATAAAAAGGCTTCGAGTAACATTTCAATTTTTTCAAGAAATTTTCAGTTTGTTGTGGCAATGCGACATACAACTACACGAATGTTTACTCCGCAACAAAACTCAGATTTTATTGAACACTCATCAAATGTAAGCGAGTGGTTTCCTATAGACGAGATTGTTCAGAAAAAAATTGATTGGTTGAAGAAAAATGGCCTTTCAACAATTAATGAAGATAGACTTATAAGAATATTATCAGATAAGAGCAAAAACGGAAATATTATTCGTGGACTCAGATTAAAACTCAATGCGTTATTTAACAACAATAAAAGATTGATTTTGGATTTTATTGCTGAGTTATTATGTTGTGATAAATATAAAGAACAATTGGCTTTATCAGATGAAATATATTCTGATGAAAATTTAAAGGCAACACTTTCAAAACATTTGTATCGTTCAATTATTTGGAAATTGGTTATTGATAAGCTTTTAACTGATGATATGTTTGTTGAGTATTTAAAGAATTATAGCGGTGCTATAGAAACGCACCTTGATTATATGAGAAGAATTCTTATAATCTTGTCGAACTATTCTTTAGAACACAAGTATGGTTATATGAATTTTGAAGCAGTATTAGAAAAATTATATCCAAAAAAAGGTGAGAATGTTTCTGAGTGGTTTTGTTCAGATGTGTGTGATGCTGATCGAAAGCAGATATATTCATTATTGTATTTCTTGAACTATTATTGTCGACGAGATAATAATTGGTTTCAATTTATTGATATTCAGTGTAACTGTGATTCATTGAATGGTAAACATATAAACGATCCTGATGAATTTTATAAAGTCTTAAATAAAAACGTTAAACCTAAAGATATAAACTTACAAATAACATCATCAGGTAAGGCATACTTAGGATATGTTGCTCATACTTTTGAGTTTTTTGCAAGCGTATATGATAAGACTAACAATCAAATTCTTTTGAATATTCCAACAGAAAATGATTTGTTGAATATAAAAACTGGCGATTTAGAATGTATGAAGATTATTACCAAAGTAACGAACAATAGTAATCAAATGTGCCGACGTATAAATCGAGGGATTAATGAAAATTATGAGTTGTTGTATAGAAAGGAAGGGGAACCAAACGGCATAGCATATTCTAAATTAATCAAGAGGTCTCATAAGGGATATCTTAATCATTTTATTATTTATATTGAGAAAAAGTGTTTAATTTCTGATAATAAAAATAGTATTAGTAATAAAAAAAATCTTTTACATATGATCTATGTTTATAGAGATAAAATGTGATTAGATTTAAGAAAAAAGGAGAATAATATAATTGGAATATTTTATACGCATTATAAATATATATAAATGTATTCTTGAATGGGGATTGACGATTGTTTCATTGTGTAATAAAACTAATGATTGTTTTTTATTGAATACAGAAATAATCAAAAACTTGGCTGAAATCGTTGTTATTATAGCAGGGAGTGGTATTTTTATAAAAGGATATAAATATATTAAAGCTCTAAGAGAAAAAAAGGTAGATGCAACATTTGGTTTTTGGAGTCACTTAGCAGTGAAACTTTTAAAAATAAAGAGCAGACTTTCTGAAAATCATAATCTTATAAATAACTTATATGATACTGAGATTCGAAATGATTGGGCTAATGAAGGGGCGCCTCCAACTAAAGAAGAGATGGATTTCTTTAAAAAAAGTGTAGGTGAAGCATTTTTGTTGATAGAAACTGAAGTTGACCAACTACCTGCATACAATGGTTGGACAGATGATTATATGCAAGTTATAGCCTTTCTTGACGATGTGTTACATTATGATATTGCTGATGCAAGTAACGGCTTCAAGTTTTATAAAACACAGAATCAATATGTTTCTATAGAAGAAAGAGATAAATACTGTTATGAGATATGTGAAACTATCGATAAAGTAATTATTGGAATTAAGAAAACACAAAAAGAAGTTGAAGCAAAATTGTATTCATAAAATATAGTATATAATTAATAATACAAAATTATATACTATATTTATTTTAAAAATGCATTTTTTAAAAGTGTATTCTTAGGAAAAAGAAAAATATCTTTTTACCGCAAAGCCCGCCGTACTGATCCATAATGATTTTTGCGTATGCGGGGTTGGGATTTTTTATTTTTACAGGATACTGTAATTTCTTTTCATAAGTCCACATAATTACTCACCTTTCTCCCAGGGCCAGGGGGATTTTATCCAGTCGCAGCCTTCGCCTGCGTTAGCTGTGAGAGGACCGAATTTGCTTTCGTATTCCTCTCTGAGCTCTGCGGCTCTTGCTGTGTGTTTTTCGTGGAGCCGCTGTGCTGTTTTGTCGCAAGGGTGCGTGTCAAGATAAAGATGAAGCTCCCAGGCGGCAAACTGTTCTGCACTCAGACAGTGCATAAGTTTTGTGCGTTCATTCAGCATGTGCATCTTCCTTTGAAAGGCTTGTAAAGATCGCTGAAAAGAGTACCTTTGCAAAGTGCTTCTGCAGGCTCATAATGAGAGAGGTCAAGCTGAAAGGGGATATATGCCATTGTTGTTGTCATAACTTCAGGAAGTGCTGTCTTTTCACAATCGGCAGTTTCCTTTTCAGATTTGCAACAGGTACAGGGTTTGTTTGTGTTCATTTCTTCGTCTCCTTTTGTAAGATTGAGGACAAACCTCATTACATACTATGTTGAAAACCGAATAATGACACAAAAAAAGGAAGTGTAAAAAAACACTTCCTTTAATTTTTGTATTAATCCAATTGTGCAGATTTTCTTAAGATTAATCTTGCATCAAGTGCATTGACTTTTTTATCTGCATTCATATCTGCAAGTGCAAGTTGATCTTCTTCAAGCTCTTCAAGCTGAGCAGAATATCTGAGAGCAAGTCTTGCATCGATTGCGTTTACTTTGCCGTCCTGATTGATGTCACCCTGTTCATATTTCGGCTTCGGTTTAACAGTTACATATTTTTCATCTGAACAGTAAGTGCAGGAGTAAACAATCAGAGTCTCTGATGTTTTATCATTCTCAATGTCTAATTTGTAATCGTGACCGAGTGCGTTGCCTTTGGTGATTCCGCAACCTTTACAGGTTTCAGGCTTTGTACAGCTTGCTGCAGACCAGGTGTGGCCTGTTGCTTTTACTGTTTTGCTTTGCTGATAGACTTTTCCGCAATCGGCACAATATTTGCCTGCGGTTCTGCCGTCTGTTGTACATGTTGCTTTTACAGCTGAGATTTCAACAATATTTGCGTGATATCTTGACTCTGAAGACCATTTTGTGGGGTCCATAGGAGCATAATAATTGCTTCCTTCCCATTTGGAAGTTGTTTCAGAGAGCCATTCAAGACGTGCTGTTGCGAATTCGAGAAGGAAGTCAACCGCATTGTCATAAGTTTCTTCATCACAGCAACGGAAAGCTGCTGTTTCATCGTGAGTGATATCCCAGAGTTTGTAGTTCATCTGCTGTGAAGCATAAACATTCTGAGAGAATGTGACGATGTTGCCTTCTTCACCGAGCATTTTTGCTGCGGCGGTATAGAATTCACCGTTGTCTTTGTCAAGATAATCCCTGACAGCATCACGGAAGCTTTCAATTGTGATGAGAGTGCTTGCAAGATATTTTGTTGCAGCCCAGAAATTTTCGGGATTGCCTGCATACATACTGTTGAAGTCATAACCTGTTGTAAAGCTCAGGTCATAATCCCAGATGGGGCCTGCATACATTATATCTTCATCTTCGGGAAGATAGAAAAATGCGGATGAACGATAGCTGTCGTAATTCTTTGTATATTCATTGATGAGATAAATTTTTACAAGAGAATCAAGGTCACAGTATTCATAATAGTACTTGCCTGTTTCCTTGTTATAACCGTCGGGGCTGAAAACCGCATCTTCAAACTCCTGATAGAAGTTGCTGATGAATGCGCCTGTTTCTTTTGTGAGATATTCGGGGTTTTTTGTAACAATAGCCTGTCCGCGGTTTGTTACAAAACCTGATTGCTCATTGGGGTATCTGTAAATAAAGTCAAGCTCAAGAAGATAACCGTGGTGTGAGAGACCTTCGCCGAGTTCAGGTTCAACAAGACCGTCTACATATTTATAAGAGCCTTTGCTGTCTGTCTTTGCAGATGTTTCACCTTTGCTTGCGAAAGTTTTTGTAACAACAACAGGATTTTCGTAGGCATCTGAGCCTTCATTTGCATCTTCAATTTCAGAATCAAGATCCTGAATATCAACACCTTCTTCACCGACTTCAACTTTGTCTGTCAGCAGATAGGTACCTCTGTATTCACCGTCATAATAGAGGTCAACAGGTTCCATATCAACGGTGTAGGGGAGTCCGAGGTCTTTTGCAAGTGTTGATGCAAGTTGATTGTGAATGAGTGTGTTGTCTGCCGCATTTGCAAGAAGAACCCACTTCTTCTGAGCATTGTTTTCGTCACCTGTAAGGTTTGATTTGTTCTTTATTTTTATCTGATATGCTTTCTTTTCAAAATCTGTGAAGGTTGAATTGCCTCTTGCCTTGAGTTCTGTGAGCTTATCGGAATGGAAAATTGTACCGTCGGCATTGAGGTATGCCATATCACCTTTTGCCTCGTTATCTTTTGAAGAATCAACCCATTCTCTGCCCTTTTCTTCAGGGTTTTCGCTGACAAGGAACATTGTTTTTATGTTTGCTGATTTCATTATTGTAACAGTTGTTGTGATTGTTTTTCCTGTCTGAGGTGCAAGGGTGATTATTACATTATACTCGTTGTTCAGAGCTTCGGGATTCTCAAAAAGCGCAATAAGATTGAAAGTTTCACCCTGATTCACAGTGATATACGAATCAGCGGAAACAGTAAGTGTAGTATATTTGCTGTCTGCTCCGAGTTTAAGCTGTGTGAGGTCTGCGGAAGACGGAAGAAACAGATATGTTTTGCCGTCATCAGTTGTCTGAATATTTATCTGAGTTGCTGCATTGCTGTCATTTGCGATATAGAAAATATTGGCAGTCGTGTTGTCTGCGGAAACTGTGAATAATATTGCGCAAACGGTACACAGAATTATTGCAAGTGCGCAAAGTAATCTTCTGATTTTCATTTTTATCCTCCTTATAGGGGGTGTAAAGAAAAATCCCCATCTCCTACATTATATAGGAGATGGGGTGTGTTGTCAATCAGCTAAATTTTATAGCGGATATCAGGGGAATTCTTTGATGATGCCTGCAGAATATCTGAGGATAAGTCTTGCGTCGATAGCGTTAACTTTACCGTCAACATTTACGTCCATTACAACGAAAGTCTTTTCATCAGTAACCTTTTCAAGACCTGCAGCAATTCTGAGTGCGAATCTTGCGTCCTGAGCATTGATTTCGCCGTCTCTTGTTGCGTCACCGAGGATATAGGGAACTTCGGGTTCGGGATCATCAACGGGAGGTTCGGGATCATCAACGGGAGGTTTGGGATCATCTACAGGAGGTTCGGGATCATCAACGGGAGGTTCGGGCTGGGGAAGTGCGGCAACAGTTTTCTGAGCTACTGTTACAGTTCCGCAAGTTTTACAGTGTTCACCTTCTGTAAGACCTGTTACACCGATCTGAGGTTCAACAGCCTTGTCAACAACCTTGACATAAGGATGATCTGCGATGTGATTTGTGAGAATCTTGCCGTCTTCGTCAAAATAGTAGAATGTACCGTCAATTGCAAAGTTTTCATCCTTGAGCTGAAGTCTGCCTTCTGCATCGAATGTGTACTCTGTACCGTCAATTGTCTGGCTGCCTGTTACTGCATAGTAGTTTTCACCGAAGAAGTAAATAGCTTCGTCTACATAGTACCAGCCTGTAAGTCTTTCATTGTTTGCCCAGTAAAGAACTTTACCGTAATCTGTATTTGTGAGAGCACCGCCGATAAGACGACCGTTTGCATCAAATGTGTAAACAAGGTTCATTGCGCTGCCGTCTCTGGAGATGGGGTACTTGCCTGTTGCCATAGCGAATGAAGGAATTCCGCCGGGGCCTGAAGGACCGATAACGTCGAAGTAGTGCCAGTTGCCGTCGATAAGCTTCCAGTTACGCTGCTTTGTGCCTGCAATGTAATAGTAATAGTACTTGCCTTCTTTTACAAGAGCGCCCTTTGTGAGCTTGCCGTCTTCACCGAATGTGTATGTGTACTTGTCAATCTTGCGTTCGCCTGTAACTGCAAGACCGTCTTCGCCGAGGTAGTAGTCTTCGCCAAGCCAGATGTTTGTTGCGAGAGTACCGTCTTCCTTAACGAAAGCAACCTTTGTGAGCTTACCTTCTGCATCGAAGGGGTATTCATAGTTGCCGATTTTTGCTGTGCCTGTTGCGGGGATACCGTCTTCACCGAGGTAGTAGATTGCATTGTTCATATCAACCCACTTGTTCTTTACAAGTTCACCGTTTTCGATGATGATGGGAAGACCTGTTTCTGCATCTTTTACGTTGCCTGTAAAGTTTTCAGTTGACTTTACATATCCGCATACTGAACATGTGAGATAACCGTCGTTATGAGCAAAGTCGTGACCGTCTGCTGAGCAATCTGTTTTGATTGTCTTTGTATAGCTGTCGAAAATAACCTTGCTGTCTGCACTTGTTACGTCGTAAACAGTAACTGTTGCAGTTGTATCTGTTGTTGAAACAGAAATGTAAATACCTGAGTATTCATTTGTAGCCATTGCGAAATTGTAATCGGGGTTAACTGTAACACCGTATGACTTTTCACCTGAGCTACCGCTGATGAAGTAAACTACACCGTTTTCATCAACCTGACCGCCAACCATAGGCTCTGTTCTTGCATAAGAGTGGTCATGACCTGAGAATACAAAGTCAATACCTGCTTCTTCAGCAACAGGAGGAAGCATTGTCTGCCAATTAGCCTGTTCGTCAAGAATGTTTGTTCCGTAGGGAGGTGTATGGAGAGCTACGAACTTCCATGTAGCATCTGAAGCTGCTGCATCAGCCTTGAGCCAATTACATGCTTCTTCAATATATGCTGAGCTATTCAAATCGTAGTTGATAACTGCAACATAAACATTGCCGTATTCAACTGAATAATACTTTTTATTTGCTGTATTGAAGATACCGCTTGCTGCATCTGCTTCGGGGTCACCCATGTATTCATGGTTACCGAGAACATGAAGCATATCTGTATCAACAATATTGTCATCCGCAAATACATTGAGAATATCTGCCCAGTCGGGATACATGCTACCTACTTCAACTGCGTCACCGGTCTGAATACCAAAAGCATAATCTTTTTCGTCTGCTGCAACTGCACCGAGAAGGTTAGAAACCTTTGTTGTATCCTGAGCCTGAATATCACCGAAGATGAAGAATTTTGTATCTGCATTTGCAACGGGTGTGCTGAATGCCTTGACATCTGACCAGACTTTTCCGTCACCTACACGGTATACATATTCTGTGTTTTCAGCGAGACCTGAAATGTTAACTGTGTTGATGTTTGCAACATAGTTCTGAGTTACATCTGTGCTGCCGAGGAATGTCTGAAGAGCTGCTGTGCCTTCTTTCTTTGTGAAAGCTGCTGCACCGTTTGCTTCGTATTCAGCCTTTGTTGCGTACTGAACATAAGCCTTATCATCTGCAAAGATGGGATTTGAGAGCCATGAAATGTTCTTTTCTGTGTTGCCGTCAGCTGAAGCATTGAGGTGAACATATTCGGGCTTGCCGTCTTCGTTGCAAGCTGCTGTGAGTGACTGAGATGTGTACTTGAATGAGTACTTACCGTCATTCATTGCATAAACTGTGAAGCTCTGAACTGCATTACTGAAGCCTGCATATCTGAAGATACCGTTCTTGTTTGTTGTGCCGATAGCTGTGTTGTCAGCTGCATTGTAAACTGTGATGCCTGCTGCGGGATTGCCGTCTGCATCTGTAACGTGGAATACGCCGTAGTTGTCAACGATAACGGGATCTGCGTAAACTGTGTATGTTTCAGCAACGGGAATTTCAACTGTTGATGCTGCGAATGTATCTGTTACGCATTCTGCATCGTTGAATGTGATTGCGCCCTGAAGAACTCTGAACGAGAAATTCTTTCCTTTTGCAACATTGTGAGGAATTGCAGCCTTGATTGTTGCGATGGGAGCAAAGCTTGTTGCTTCTGCATCTTCTGAAACTGTTGCAACTTCTTTTGTGATTGTGAGTTTGAGAAGACCGTTGTTGTATTCGCTTGATACTGTAAAGCCTTCTGCACCTTCGATAGTAAGAGCAGATGCGTCTTTTACAATGTCTGCATCAAGCTGGATTTCTGTTGTAACTGATGTGATCTTGTCTGCTGCGTTTGAAACAACGTTCATTGTGAACTGATCGTTAAGAACGCAGGAAGCTGAACCTGCTTCAACCTTGACTGTGGGAAGATTCTGAGTACCGTTAACTGTGAAATAACGTGTTTCTGCTGTTTCGTTGTTGAACTTGTCACGGACAACGAGTTTTACGGAGTGGATACCGTTTGCGAGCTTGCTGATGTAGTTGAATTCACCGTCAACAAGCTGAGTATCAGCAGTAACGTCCTTACCGTCGATGTAAAGACGGCATGCATCGTAGTTGATACCTGTTGCATACTTGTCTTCAAAATCTGCAAATGATGCCTGAATAAGCATATCGTTGTTTGCAACAACTGTATCAGCACCGATGTTGACCATATCTGAACGGTCAGCATTACCGACTTTTATTGAGTTGATAACGGGATTGTTAACGTCGTCTGTATTTGCACCGTAAACGAACTGAACGTTATCGATATAAACAGTACCTTTTCTGTCTGCCTGAGGAAGATATTTATATGAACTCAGGGGAACACCGGCTGCATTTGTACCTTCTGCAGGACCTGTATAAGTATAATGACCTGAACTGTTGTTGAGGATCATAAGACGGATTGTTTCACCTGCAAAGAAGCTGAAAGGAGCAACAAAGTTTGACAGGTCTGCTTCAAGGTACTTCCAGCCTGTCCAGTTGATGCCACCGATACCTGTATATGTGTTATTACCTGTATCTGCGAACTGTGCGTAGTTTTCTGTGAAATTAACAGTCTGAACAGAACCGTTACCGTCTCTGAATCTCATACGAACCCAGAGGTTAGGTGTGCCTTCGGGAGCATAGAGCCACATACCGACAGCTGTGGGTGTACCTTCTGTTGATTCTGTTGCAGAAACGCCACCGATACAAGCACCTTCAGTAACAGCGCCTACATTAGTAAGGTCATAATCAAACTTAAGAGCATAAGAGTCAAAACGGACTTTGCCTTCATCTGCATTGACAACTGTTGCAACAGATGTTGCGCCTCTGCCGTATGAACCCTTGATCATTGTTGTTGTGCCGGGAACATAGTCAGATTCGTATGATGTAATAGTGCCGCCGCTGGCTTCATAAACACCTGTACCGAAAACATAATCTTCGGGGTTTTCAAAGTCCCAGATGATTGAGGGAAGCTTACCGATAACTGCGGTAATTTCACCCTTTACGTTTTCATCAAATGCAGAAGTTGCAGTAACAATACCTGTAACTGATGCTGAATCTGATGATGTGAATGTATTGCCTGAGAATGAACCCATTGTGGGATCGCTCATTGACCATACGATATCGCCGATTTTGTAGTTGACTTTCTTGTCGTTGTATTTTACCTGAACGCCGAAGTCTGTCTGTGCTTCGAAACCAAGGCTTACTTCTGTGTTTGTGAAGCCGATGTAATCGGGAGCCTGAATTTCAAATGTTGTTGAGCCTTTTGCAAAGCCGTTTACAACATATTCAACAGTAACAGTACCTGTTTTGCCTGTTGATGTGAATACGTTTCCTTCGATTGTGCCGAATGAATCGTCTTTAAGAGTGAATACACCGTCAGCAGGAAGATCTGCTGCTGCACCTGATGAGTCAACACCCTTTGCAGCAAGTTCTACTGTTGAACCGGGAGTATAGATTTCGTTGTTGGGAGTAAGAACTGCGTGATCAAACTGTCCGTCGGGAGCTGCGTTTGAATAGATAAGGATAGCAGTTGAAACTGTTCTTTCTGTACCGTCAGAGGGGCTGTTGATACAAGCAAGAGCATTCTCACCTTCGTGCTGAGAAACCATTGTTGCTGATCCGCCGCCGTCAAGTGAAAGAGCGTCAACACAGCCGAGTGCTTTCATTTCTTCTGCAAGTTCCTGGAATGTCTGACCGCAGGAGTCAGGAGCCTGACGACCGTCAGCTACTACGAAAACAACTGTGCCGTCTGCCTTGATACCTACAGCAGTTCTGGGAAGCTGATCCACACCGTAGCCGCTTGTTGCGTCAATAACACCGTCTTTGAGGATGATTGCGGGGCCGCCGACAACTTCTTTTGCGTTTGCAGGTGCTGCACCTGAACCGATAACAGCAGAGCCGTCATCAAGAATAGCAAAATAGTTCCAGCTGTTGTTAGTGTTGTATGTTTTGCCGTTCATAACAAGAGTTCCTGTGGGAGCACCTGTTGACATATTGAAGAAGTCACCGTTTACACCGCCGACGATCTGGAAGTTAGGATCTGCCTGCTGATAATATTTTTCAGCAGCAACAGCCTGATCGCGGACAGTCTGCATGCCCCATACAGGAGTTCCTGCAAGGTTGTCCATATAGTTGTTATAGCTGGCAAGAATACCAACGTTGGGATTTGACAGGTCAACTTCAAGTGCAAAGCTCTTGATCTGGTTTGAACCGTCTTTGTTGTGTGTGATAATGTGAGATTCCGTTACACCGGGTGCTACGTTGTAGTCCGTTTTTGAAGTGAGTTTTGTGTTTGAACCTAAGAAAGATAAGTCAACATCAAGACCCGCTGCAAGTGATGTTACGGGAGACATTACTGAAAACAGCATTACAAGAGTAAGAAGTAATGCAAGAAAAGATTTAGTTCTGATCTTTGTTTTCATAATCATTGTCCTTTCCTAATTTTATTATTATATCTTATTAGATATACAAATGCATTATAACGTAATATATAACAAAAGTCAACATTAAAAGATGTGTAAAATTGTAAAACTTATGTAAATTGAACAAAGCGGAATAAAAAATAACGGCAACAATGAAATAATCTTCATTACTGCCGTTATTGTCTTTTTTTTACAGCATTTCTGTTATTTCTTTAACAGAATCTTTTACTGTTTTGTCTGCAAAAATGTTGTTCTTTGTTGCGTCTTTGAGGAATGAAGCATAGCAGATCATTTTGTAATTGTTGCTGCCCTGAACTTTTGAAAGTAAATCTGTGATCATTTCTTTTTTGTCGGGGTTTGTTTTTGCTGTTATTCCTATCATTGTGACACGGAATCTGTCTTCGGGAGTGATTTCTGCCCTGATAACGATTGTGCCGTCTTCCTTTGATGTTTCAAAGGGGAGTCTTTTGCCACCGAGGGTTACAAAAATCTTTTCGCTGTCTGCAATATCCTTGAAAAGGAGTGTGTATCTGCGCTTTTCGGGAATTACTGACATATCACCCTCTGCAGGATTGATTGTGAAGACAACATCACCGTTTTCTTCTGTGATATCAAACATGGTTTCTGCAAAAGCACCGTTTTTGTATGCCATTGTTTCACCGTCATCTTCGTAAAGACTGAAACTGCCGTTTCCTCTGTAGATGAGAATTTCCATATCCTTGGGATTCTTCCAGTTGTTTGTTCTGTCGTCAGCTGCAAGGGGAATGATTGAACCTTCCTTTGCAAGAACGGGAATTGAAGACAGATCACGGAACATTTTAAGCTTTTTACCGCCCTGATATATTCTGCCTGTGAAGATATCTGTATATCTGCCTTCGGGAAGCCATACATCTGCGGAAGCTGTGAGAGTTTTTTTGCTGAGTTTCTGTGTGATGGGTGAAACGATAAGCTCTGTGCCGAAAAGGTACTGATTGGGAACATTGTATGCTTCATCGTTTTCGGGGTATTCATAATACATAGGCTCCATAAGGGGCTTGCCGTCACGATGAGTGAGCATATTCATTGTGTATATATAAGGTATCAGTTTGTGACGGAATCTGAGCCAGCGTGCAGCATTCATTTCAGTGTCTTTTGAGAATTTCCAGGGTTCTTTGCCGAGGAATTCGTTGCTTGTTGAGTGAAGTCTGTTTACGGGACTGAAAACACCGAACTGAAGCCAGCGGATATAAAGGTCATCGTCACGCTTACCCATCTGATGACCGCCGATATCGTGGCTCCACCATGAGTAACCGATGTTTGATGCGTTGATTGTGAAGTAGGGCTGGAAGTTAAGTGCAGGCCATACAACAAGTGTGTCACCTGAGAAGCCGAGGGGGTATCTGTGGCTGCCGATTCCTGCATAACGGGAGAGAATGAGAGGTCTTTTGCCGTCACGGGCAATGTCAAGACTGTGATAGTGATTGAGCCACCACAGAGGATCAAGACCTTTGACGGGAGATTTTACACCCTGCTGCCAGTCAATCCACCAGAAGTCAACACCCTCTTCCTCATATTTGTTGTGGAGAAATCTGAAGTAGCCTTCTGTGAACTTTTTATCTGAAATGTCAAATTCAATTGTCTTTTTGCTTTCGGGATCAATGCCCATAAATTCGGCAAATTCTTTGTACATATCTTCAAAGAATCGTACACCGTCGCAAGGGTGAAGATTGACTGTTACTTTGAAATTGCTGTCCTGAAGAGTTCTGAGGAAACCTTTGTAGTCGGGGAAAAGCTCTGTGTTCCAGCTGTAGCCTGTCCAGCCTGATGACTGGAATGCAGCCATAATGTTGTTTTTTACACCGTCAACCTTTCGGTTCTTTTTGATGAATTCATCAATTTCTTTGCCAAACTGCTTTTTGATATCAACCCAATGCCAGTCCATATCGATTGTTGCAACGGTAACGGGAATCTCGCTGCTTGTGAATCTGTTCATAAGGTCGAGATATTCCTGCTGAGTATATGCTTTGTAACGGCTCCACCAGTTACCGAATGCAAAACGTGGAATGAGAGGAGTTTTTCCAGTGAGTTTATAAAAATCACGGAGTGCGGCTCTGTAATCGTGACCGTATGCAAAAACATATCTGTCTGTGCCACCGTTGAGTCGGTTCAGAAATTCATTTCTCGGTGCAACTGTGCCGTCTTCACAGAAAACAAGACTTTCTGAGTCATCAATAATTGCTGCACCGTTACGGGAGAGAATACCGTCTTCAATTTTTACCTTACCCTTTGTCATATCAAGGGTTCTTCTTGTACCGCCGAGATTTCCTTTCTTGAAATCGCTGTCGGTCATATTTTTCATAACAACCTGAATAAGTTCACCTTCTGCAGAGAAAACAAAAGAAACGTCTGCTGTTTTTATTGTGAAGCCGTTGCTGTTGTCTGTTACGGTGAATTCAGGTGTGTCAAAATTTCTGTTGAGAACAGCCTGTGTGGAAAGGTTGCAGAATTTAAGGTCAGGCTGAGTCTCAATTCTTATAAGTCTTGATGTAAGAATACTGATTCTCATATTGCCTTTAATGAAAATCTGAGAGTCAGGTGTTTTCCCGTTCATTTCATCAGAAAAGGCATTTATGAAATGTTTCATAGTTTTTCAACTCCTTGTAGATAAAACAAAAACCGATTTTTTCGCCCGTTGCTGACGAAAAATTCGGCTCATTTCTCCAACCCGACGGAAAATCAGTCAGGCTGAATATGTAGTTATTTATATATTACTCAAAATCGATGTCTGCAAGAAGAGCCTTAAGAGCTTTTGCATCGTCTGCTGTAAGAGTTACACCCTTACCCATCTTTTCGTGATCGGGACCCCAGTCACGGATATCGTACTTGGGTTCTTTACCGTTCCAGCTGATAAGATTGAGCTCTTTTGCCCAGCCGCCTGCGCCCTCTGAGATAACTCCGAATGTTTTTACGATTTCATAAGTGAATTCCGGCATGATAATTCCTCCAGAAAAATTTGTTACTTATATTATATAAATAAAAAAAATAAAAATCAATAGTTTTTTATATTTTTATTCTGAAACTTTGTGCAAAATCATACTTTTTCGGCTTTGAATTATGAATAATTTGTAAACATTTTGAAAAATGCCAAAATCGACCCGAAAAAAGTGGGTCAAAAAGGGTAGTTGGGACTACTTATGAGAGGCGTTTTACAAAGAAAGGATGATGAAATGAAAAAAGCGACCAATCGTGAAGAGTTGTTCTGCCGTCTTTATGTTGCTCTCGGCAACCCTGCTGAGGCGGCAGTGAAAGCAGGATATAAAATCTGTCCCGAAATTCATGGCAGAAAACTTCTTGCAAAATCATACATAAGAGAATCAGTTGAAAAAATCAGAAAAGAAGAAAAAATATCTTCTTATGATGTCCGCAACGGCCTACGGAGAATCGCATTTGCATCTTCGGCAGATGCAGTAAGACTTCTGTTTTCCGAGAATGCGGAAAATACAGATTTTGATTCACTTGATCTTTTCAATGTTTCCGAAATCAAAAGACCTAAAGGCGGCGGACTTGAAATAAAATTTTTTGACCGTATAAAAGCACTTGAAAAATTAGGTGATATTTCAGAAATTGCAGTTCAGGATGCAGGACAGTCATTTTATGAAGCTCTTGAAAAGAGTGCATCAACATTGAGTGGTGAGAAAAGTGAAATTTGAAAGTTTTTCTCCCAAACAGCTCAGAGTTCTTACCTGGTGGTGCAAAAACAGTGAGCTTAATAATTTTGACGGCATAATCTGTGACGGTGCTGTCAGAAGCGGAAAGACACTCTGTATGTCGGTTTCATTTATTGCCTGGGCAATGGGTAATTTCAATGACACATCATTTGCATTGTGCGGAAAGACCGTGACTTCGCTCAGACGAAATGTGGTAACACCGCTTCTGCCCGTTCTTTCTGACCTGGGGTTTTCCTGTCGTGAAAAAATTTCACGTGGAATGTTTGAAGTAGAGTCAGGCAGAACAAAAAACAGATTTTATCTGTTCGGAGGCAGAGATGAATCTTCCGCATCTCTGATTCAGGGGCTTACTCTCGGCGGTGTGCTGCTTGATGAGGTTGCGCTTATGCCCCGTTCCTTTGTTGAACAGTCTGTTGCAAGATGCTCTGTTGCAGAGTCAAAACTGTGGTTCAACTGCAATCCCGAAAATCCTCTTCATTGGTTCAAAAAAGAGTGGATAGAAAAAGCCGATGAAAAAAATTGTCTTTATCTGCATTTTGTGATGGAAGATAATCCGTCTTTGTCAAAATCAATAATAGAGCGGTACAGATCACTTTATTCCGGAGCTTTTTTTGAAAGATTCGTAGAGGGTAAATGGGTTGCCGCAGAAGGTCTTGTATATCCTTTTTTCAATCGTGAAAACAATGTCTCTCAGGATATTCCCGAATGTGAAGAGTTTTATATTTCCTGCGATTACGGAACGGTGAATCCGTTTTCGCTGGGACTGTGGGGGCTCAGAGACGGTATCTGGTACAGAATCGATGAAAGATACTGGTCTTCAAAACGTGAGGGGTGTCAGAAAACAGACGAGGAGTATTACTCAATGCTTGAAGACCTTGCAGGGGACAGAAAGGTGAATGCGGTAATTGCTGACCCCTCTGCCGTAAGTTTTATGGAATGTGTAAGACGTCACGGTAGATTCAGGGTGATTCCTGCAAAAAATGATGTCACGGATGGCATCAGAAGAGTTTCCGAATCTCTTAAAGGCAACAGAATAAAAATCTGTGCTCATTGTTCCGATATTATAAGAGAATTCGGTCTTTACCGCTGGGATACAGATTCGGTAAAAGATACTCCGCGTAAAGAATATGATCATGCCATGGATGATATGCGGTATTTTGTTTCCACCGTACTTTACGGCAGAGAAGATGACGGTTTTATCGTTATGGCAACCGAAAGGAATTAAAAATGAAATTATTTGAAAGGAAAAGAAAAAGCGAAAGCTCTGAAGTATCTGTAAAGGGTGTGCCTCAGCTTTATGATAACCGTTTTTCGGCATACGGACTTCATTCCAAAAGTCTTGCGGCTGAGCACAGATTGTATTCTGACCTGCGTCGCAATGTGCCCGTGCTTGACGGTGCCGTATGTAAAATTGTAAGGCTTACGGGCGGTTTCAATGTTGTGTGCGAAGATGCTGCGGCACAGAAAATTCTTGATGATTTTCTTCTTAATGTCAATGTTGGCGGAACGCAGAAAGGTATAGGCTCATTTATTGATCTTTATCTTGATAATCTTCTGACATACGGTACTGCAGTGGGTGAAATGGTTCTGAGTTCTGATAACAGAGATTTCTCTCTGTATAATGCTCCGCTTGAGAGTATCGGTCTGTGCCGTAATTCTGTGAATCCTTTGCAGACAGAAGTTTTTACGGTTAAAAACGGCATGGAAAAAACTGTCAGGAATCAGAATAGAATAATGGTCTCTGTTCTTGATCCTGAAGCCGGTGAACTTTACGGAAATTCTGTTCTTCGGGGACTGCCTTTTGTTAGTGCCGTGCTTCTGCAGATTTTTGAATCAATCGGCACAAACTGGGAGAGAATCGGCAATCTCAGATATGCCGTGACTTACAGACCTCAGAATGATGCTCTTGATAAAGCTTATGCAAAGGAGAGAGCGATGCAGATTGCAAAAGGCTGGAGCGAAGCGATGAAGTCAGGTAACGGTGTCAAGGACTTTGTTGCAGTAGGTGACGTTGATATAAAAGTCATCGGTGCCGACAGCAATATGCTTGACAGCGAAATTCCCGTCCGTCAGCTTATGGAACAGATTGTTGCAAAAACAGGACTTCCGCCCTTTATGCTCGGTCTTAACTGGTCAACAAGCGAAAGAATGGCTCAGCAGCAGACCGATATGCTCACAAGTGAATTGTGGCATTACAGACGAATCCTTACGCCCGTGATAATGAAAGTAGCAGGAATGTTTCTCAGAATGAACGGTTTTGCTCCTGATTGTAAAGTCGAATGGGATGAGATTTCTCTGCTTGATGAAATTCAGCAGGCAAAAGCTTTGTACTACAAGGCTCAGGGCGAAAAATATCTTGCTGAAGCTGAATTATTAAAGGAGTAATGTATGGAAGAAAAAATGATAACTAAAAATGCGACGGCTGTCTGTCCCGGCAGCGGTGTGCCTGATGATGAGGCACTTTCTCTGATTTCACGCTATGCACGGAACACTCCCGACGCAAAGGATATCTACACTTTTTCGGTTATTCTCTGCGACAATGAGATTGACCGTGACAACGAACGTTTTTCTGTTGAATCATTGACCGTTCTCAAGGATATGTTCGAAGGTGTAACGGGTATTTTTGATCACAGTATGCGAAGTTCTGATCAGACCGCAAGAGTCTATAAGACAGAGCTGCTCCGTGATGAAACAAAAACCACCGCCGCAGGTGAAGTGTATACATATATAAAAGCATGGTGTTATATGCTCAGAACCGAAAAGAACAATCAGCTTATCAGCGAGATTGACGGCGGTATCAAAAAAGAAGTAAGCATAAGCTGTTCTGTGGAAAACAAAATCTGTTCAGTATGCGGAAAAGATATCAGAAGCCGCGAATGTAATCATATTGCAGACAGAAAGTCAGGCAAAAACAAGTGTCACGTGATTCTTGAAAATCCTACAGATGCATACGAATGGTCTTTTGTGGCGGTGCCTGCCCAGAGAAATGCCGGTGTTTCAAAATCAGTTGCAAAAAAAGATTTCTGCACGGAAAAAGATTTTGTTCAGAAGCTGTCTCATATGCTCGGTACAGTTTTTGATGAACAGACCGAAGCTGATACTCTCAGTGCATTCGGAAATGTGCTCGTAAAAATGAAAGAAGATGCAATGGTCGGCAAGGCAAAAAGAATTGAGGCTGAAAAGGAAATTATTGCGCTTTCAGCATTTACATTGCCTGATTCTGACTCTGCAATGATGAGTTCTGTGCTCTCAAAAATCAGTACAGATGAAGTGATGATGCTTCATAATGCTTTCGGTGACAGAGCCGAAAAGCTTGAATCTTATACTCCCGGTTTTATATCGGAAAAAGCAAAAAATACAAATGATAACTCACAATTCAGAATTTGAAAGGATGAATAAAATGAAAATTTCAATGAAAGGCTACGGCGAAAATACAGCAACATTCAATACAGACGGTATCGTCTGCGTTTCACACCCTGTAAAGATTACAGACAATTATACTGTTTCACCTTGCACAAGCGGAGACTCTTTTGCAGGTGTTGCGGTAAATGTAAAAAATGAAATTGCCTGCGTACAGCTTGAGGGCTTCGCAACATTTACATATTCAGGCACAGCTCCCGCAGCAGGTTATTGCAATCTTGTTGCAGACGGCAATGGCGGAATCAAGGTTTCTGAAGACGGCAGAGAATATCTTGTCGTTGATGTTGACACAGCCAATAAAACAGCAGGAATTATTATTTAAGGAGGAAATTAACAATGTCAGATTTCAATAATATTAAACTCGAAAAAGGTATGTATGCATCTTCAAAGGGCTTTACCGCTTGTCTTGAAGAGATTGACCCTTCAGAAAACTACAAGGGCACACCCCTTGAAAACCTTGATGCTTTTCAGCGTCAGCTTAAAAGATTTGATATCAGAGTAAGCGGAAAAGGCTCTGATACAGTTGATAAATTTTTCCAGACAACCGATTCTGCGGCTCTTTTTCCCGAATATGTTTCAAGAGCTGTAAGACAGGGTATGGAAGATGCAGATGTGCTTTCAGGCATTATCGCTTCAAAAACAGCAATCAACGGTCTTGATTACCGTTCAATCACATCTGTTCCTTCCGAAGATGACAAGGAGCTTAAAATTGTTGCAGAGGGTGCTTCAATTCCTCAGACAACAATCAGAACTCAGGAAAATCTTGTGACTCTTCACAAGAGAGGCAGAATGCTTGTTTCTTCCTACGAAGCAATCAGATTCCAGCGTCTTGACCTTTTTACCGTTACACTCCGTCAGATCGGTCTTTATATCGCAAGAAGTCAGCTCAATGATGCCGTAAATGTGCTTGTGAATGGTGACGGCAATAACAATGCAGCCGAAAAAGTGAATGTTGCAACAAGCGGAACACTTGATTATGCAGATGTTATTTCATTCTGGAATAAGTTCTCACCCTATGAGCTTTCTGCAATGATTGCATCTCCCGAAACAACTCAGAAGCTTCTTTCTCTTGCTGAATTCAGAGATGCTGCGGCAGGTCTTAATTTCCACGCTACAGGCAAGATGATCACACCTCTCGGTGCATCACTTATCAGATCTTCCGCCGTGCCTTCAGATATGATTATCGGTCTTGACAAGAGCTGTGCTCTTGAAATGGTTGAAGCCGGCGGTATTATTACCGAATACGACAAGCTTATTGACAGACAGCTTGAACGTGCTTCAGTAACCTGTACTGCAGGTTTCTCAAAAATCTTCACAGACGCATCAAAGGTGCTTTCTGTCTGATGCCTGATTCACGAAAGGTTTTTGAAAAGCTGAAACAGTTGTGCCCCGCAGTTGACGACAGTGTTATGCCGTTTTGCGAAAGTGCCGCAATTGTACTTGGAGAAAAGCTTCGGGCGGGTGTTGATGCGTCCGATATCCGCCTGCTTACAGCGGCAGCTGCAGTTGCATACTGTAATTATGTGCTTTTCAATAATATCCCCGAAGGAGAAATCAGTTATTTCAAAGCAGGTGATATAACGGTGAGAAAAGGCAGTTTATCTCAGTCGGATGCCGTTATCCGTTTCAGGGATACGGCGCTGAGCGAAGCCGCACCGTTATTCTGTGATGATGATTTTGTTTTCAGGGTGGTGTGACAGTATGAAGATTTCTGATGTTTCTTATTATATAAAGAAATTCGGAAGAAACATTATGTTGGCGGATTCCGTTTGTGATGTTATTCAGCAGGAAAGGTGTATTCTTTCGCCTTTGCGATATAAGAACAAGATGTATCTTGAGGGGATCCCTACCGATATCGGTGTAAATGACAGCGGTTATTACCTGCTTATTGCACCACCGTCTGCAAAACTTGAAAGCCTTGGTGATAAAGGTTATCTGTGCGACGGTGAAAGAAAATACCACATTGACAGAATGGAGAAAATTTATTTTGGTGATGAAGTTCTTTATCTCTGGGCTGTGGTCAAAGAACATACAGACGGAAAATATCCGCAGTATAATCATTTTATTGAAAGGAGATAAGTAAAATGTCATTGCTTTCTGTATTGCCTGACAGACTTTGTGAGTGGTATTCGGATCTGCCGTCTTTTTCTGATTGTGCATTCTGTACACAGTTTCCCGTAAACTCAAAAAAGACACCTCTTGAAAAGCCTGTTGTTGTTTTTGGTGCAAAATCAATCAGAGTGCTTGATAACACAACAGACGAAACGGGTACCGTGATTACAGACAGCCGTATTGCGCAGTCAAAATTCACAATCGGCATTCATGTGCCAAGAAGTGTCGGCGGAACGGGATGTTTTCAGTTGTTTGACTCTATTGTGGAGCTTCTTCTGTTCAATACATCTTTTTCAATCAGCGATGTTACATCTGATGAACTTGAATATATCAGAAATACCGATTCATTGTTTCTCAAGACAGTTTTTACAATAAGTGAAACGCTTGAGCGTGACAAGTCATCAACTGTATCATTTACAATTGAAGAATAAATAAAAAGCGGATGTTAAAAAAGCGCAGACCGCATAAAACGAGATAAAAAAGGGGGTTCTGCAGGTTAAAAAGCCTGAAGAATCCCCTTAAAAATACAAAAATCATATTTGTAAAAAAAATTTATGTTTTATGCTACAAACAAATCTCGCCTCTCGACGTACCTTTGTACGCCTTCGGGTAAATCAAAACAACGCATAAGCGTCGTTTTGACTCGATTTGTCTGTTCTGCATCTTTTTTCCTATCCGCTAAAAAACGGAGCTGTATTTTACAGCTCCGTTTTTTTTGTTTATTATCAGAATTCGTTTTTAGCGATTTCTTTAAGTTCTTCAGTTGTTGCGTTTTCAATAAGACTGGCTTTCTGACTACGTCTTTCGAACAGCTCTTTATACATCTGTTCTCTTGTTTTTGCAGAAAGAGGATAGAAGAACTTCGGAATGATACCAAGGCTTGATGAGATAATGGGAATACCTGTTCCCAGTGCAAATATCCACCACTTTGTCATGTCGGTCTGTGTGCCGACTTCTTTACCCTGTATGTAGCCGATTTTTTCCATTACAAGGTTATTGATAATGCTCATTACCGCTTGCTGAATCTTACTGATAGTTGACATTGTAACGCCTGTCATAGCTTCTGAACGGTAGCCGTTCTTCCATTCACAGTAGTCCATTGCCTCGTTATTGATTTCAGCGGGAATGACTCGTCTGAGACCGTATACGCACATTTCAAAGATTTCTTCAAGTCCCATAAGAGGAAGAATAATGCCTTTTCTCATAAAGTTCTTGTTGATTGATCCTATGCCGAAAACAAGCATCCACAACATATCTGTCCAGGCATCTTCAAAAATCCACAGCGCCTTTGTTGAGAATCTCTTTCTGAGGGGTTCAACAAAGCTGTAGCTGATGAATTTTACGGGGAATGCGGGAATGCCGACGATTGTTTTCCATGTGATCGAACCGATAACGTCAACATAGAAGTTTGTACGGCTTTTGCTGATTGAGAAACCTGAAAGGAACGATGAAAGCAGAGAAATAAGCATCGGTTTGTTGTTAATAACGGATTTAAGCGATTGCTTGACCGTGGGTTTGCTGATCGTCTGTCTGACACGTTCTTTGCTGTGCATATAATAGTAAAGAATAAATGTTACCGAAAGAACCGAACAGCCGATACCGAATGTTGCAAAGAGCTTCGGAAGTTCTATCTTGAGCACCTTGTTGATAACAAGGTCATAGAAAATACCGAATGCCTGCTTCGGCAGGTCTTCACACAGATGGCTTGCAAGGTTTGCAAGAGCAATCAATCGGGATCGTTCAATCGGCTCCGGTGTTATGGTTGAAAGGAAACCTGTTTTTGCAATTGCTGTGAATGTCTGAGCTGTTTCGGTAATCAGCGACATTGCAAAGAAGAATATGAATTTGGGAAGATAATCACCGGGAGTGTTGGGAAAAAGGAAAGGAATGAGCCAATACCACATACCGAGAATTGACAGCGGAATTTCACCGAGCAATACATACGGTTTGAATTTACCCCATCTTGTTCTTGTTTTTTCTACAATAACACCGATGAATGTGTCATTAATAGCGTCCCAAATGGTTGAAATTGATGACTGGAGTGCGAGAAGACTGAAGTCGATTTTAACAACGTCGTAGATATAACGTTCTTTGAAATCGTCAATATTCATTGTGGCTGCTGCGTCGTTCAGGACGTAAGCTAAAGTTTCTCGCTTGCCGACAAATCTTCTGTTTCTGAGTGCAAGAGAAGTGGTTTCTTCTGTTACGGAAATTTCGTCAACCTTCGGCATCTGAACACCACCTTAGTTATATTTGTAATCAGTATAATATATAATCAGTATAATTTCAAGAGGAAAAATCATAATAAAATTATTTTTTGTATAGAAAATATACAAAAATCTGTTGACTATTTTTTGTCTGATTGCTATAATTTACAAAGAACACTATGTTCCGTACATAATCAAGCGAAAGGAAGGGTGTCTTATGTCAGATGTAAAAAACAATGCACCGGAGACGAAACTTAATTATAAAAAGACCATTCTCACTGGTTTCGGCTTCCTTGCAACATCAATTGCATGGGCAATATATGACCCTTATATTACACGAATTCTCAATAATCTTCTCACAAAGAGCGCAACCGTAACTGCATGGAGCGATTATCTTGTGCAGAAGCTTCCGTTCCTTACAGATCTTGCAGCAGCTCAGGGTGAAGAAGTTGCTCTTGCAGGCGGCGGATTTACACTTGTTCCGTTATTCATCGGTATCATAATGACCTTTGATAATATTTTCGGTGTTATTTTCCAGCCCACATTCGGTAAGCTTTCAGACAGATGCCATTCAAAGCTCGGCAAACGTCGTCCCTTTATCGTAGGCTGTGCTCCCATTTCAGCACTCCTCTTCTTCCTTATTCCTATAATAGCAAATAACACAAGTTCACTTCCTCTTACAATGATCTGTGTTATTCTGTTTGTTTTCAGTATGTCACTCTGGCGTGCACCTGTTGTTGCACTTATGCCTGACCTTACACCGCCCGCTCTCAGAAGTGAAGGTAATGCAGTCATCAACCTTATGGGTGGTGTCGGCGGTGCTGTTGGTATGGTTGCCGGTAAACTTGCAATTGCTCTGTGCATCTTGTTCACAGGCGTTACTGCTGCTCAGATCACAGCTCAGGAAGAGCTTTCTTTTCCCTATGTTTTTGCAATCGGTTCAATTGTTATGATTATCGGTATGCTTGTTCTTCTCTTCTTTGTAAAAGAGCAGGATACAAGCATTAAACTTAAGGGCGAAGCAAATGCTTATGCTGATGCTGAAGCAAAAAGAAAAGCTGAAAAAGAAGCAAAAGCTGCAGAAAAAGCAGCAAGAAAGGCTATGGTGCTTTCAGGCGCAGAAAGAAAGAGTCTTGTGTTTATGCTTATCTGCCTTTTCTTCCTTTTCTGCGGTACAAACGCTATCACAACATTCTTCTCACTCTTTGCACAGGAAATTCTTCATAAGACAGCGGCTGACGCTTCAACTCTTATGCTTATTTTCCTTGTTTTCTCTGCTCTTGCAGCTATCCCTGCAGGTAAAGTCGGTAAGAAGATAGGCAGAAAAAAGACAATTATGGCAGGTCTTGCAGTATTCCTTGTTGCATTTATGCTTTTCTTCAGCATATTTGTTGTGATGCTCGGTTCAAACAACCTTTCAATCACAAAGTATGTTCAGGTAAACGGCGCATATATTACTGTCAGTGATCAGATCAATGAGTACAATGCTGAACTTTCTGCAGAAGCAAAAGATGCAGGCATTGAGCTTACAGAAGATGATGTGCTTACTGTAGACGGTTATATTTCATACAACAATGCTCTTGAACAGGGCGGTGTTGCAGCTTCAGAACTTGAAAAGTATGCAAAGCTTGACGCATTCATCGCTGAACAGACAGGTGAAGATGTTAAAGTCCTTCACGACGGTGTAATGAATGTTGTTAAAGTTGTTCTTGAAACAGAAACTGCTACATTCTCAGAAGCAATGCAGATCGTTTCAGACACAGTCAAGGATATCACAAAGGTTCTCGGCATTCTTATCTTCCCCGTTCTTGTTCTCGGCGGTGCTGCAAATATGTTCATTACCGTTAACACTCTTCCCCTTGTTCTTGATATCGGCGGTATTGAAAAAGTCGGCACATTCACAGGCTATTATTATACAGCAACATTCTCAGCTCAGATTGCATCACCCATTCTTTACGGCTTTATAAGAATGTTTGCAGGCACATATATGTCATTGTTCTATTACAGCCCCGTTGCGTTTGTTATGGCACTTCTTATGATAATCTTTGTTAAACACGGCGAAGCAGTACCCGACGAAATTGTCAAAGCGGCAGCACAGGACGACTAAAAATCAGGAGGAATAAATAATGAAAAGTAAAATGAAAAAGGCACTCAGTATACTTCTCAGCGTTGTTCTTTGTTTTTCTGTTTTTGTAATTACAGGTTCTGCAAAAGAACCTTGTGATTGCGGAAATACTCCTTCAATCATCGTACCCGGTCTTATGCAGTCAGCAACTTATCTTTATAATGATGACGGCACAATCAATACTGATTACGAAGCACCTTTCTTCCTTGAAGATACAGGTTCAATTGTAATGACTGCACTCAAGAACGTTCTCGCTCCTCTTGTAAAAGTTCTTCTCACTCAGCAGGATGCAGACGGTAAGTTTGCACAGGCTTTTGCAGATACACTCGGTTCAATTCTCGGTGAAAGAATCAGAGCAGACGAAAACGGCAACGGCATTTACAATGTTGAAGCAGATCTGTACAAGGGCAGCTTTGCAGACTGCACACCCGAACAGCAGGCTCACATTCTTAACAATGTTCCTATCCAGAGCTTTCTTGATGCAGCAGGTGAAGATCACCTTTACTACTTCTCATACAACTCATTCGGCAATCTTGATCAGATTACAGCAAGACTCTATAACCTTGTTCAGCAGGTAAAAGAAGAAACAGGTCACGACAAGGTAAATCTTGTTCCTATCAGCCAGGGCGGTGTTGTTACAAACAACCTTCTTGAGCTCTATCCCGACGTTGTTGATTCATTCGAAAAGATGGTTTATGTTATTCCTTGTCTTGACGGTACAGCAATCATCAGCGACCTTTATGTAAACGGTCTTCTTGACGACCCCGATGCTATTTACGGTTATATGATTCCCGAACTTCTCGGCGATGATATGACAAGTAAACTTGTTAAGATTGTTCTTCGTATTCTCCCTGAAACTGTTGTTCAGGATATGCTTGACAGAGCAGTTGACACACTTTTCGGTGTTACACTCAAAAACAACACAACAATGTGGGCATTCCTTAAAACAAAGGATTATCAGATTGCTGCAGACAAATACCTCTCAGGTGAAGAAAATGCAGAAATCCGTCGTCAGACAGATTCTTACCAGAAGGCAAGAGAAAATTCAGACGCAAACATACTCAGAGCTATTGAACACGGTGTTCAGGTCTTCAATATTGTTGATTACAATGTAAATCTTTACCCCATCGTTGATTCATGGAATCAGATCAATGCAGACGGTGTTATTGACCTTGATTCGACATCAATGGGCGCATATGCCGCTCCCGTAGGTGAAACTCTTCCCGAGGGTTATACACAGCAGGGTAACGATTTCGGTACTTGTGCAGATCCCTCTCACAAGCATATCGACCCCTATAACATCGTTGACGCATCAACAGGTCTTATTCCCGACCATACATTCTATTTCTACAATGCTCCTCACGAAGAAACAGGCAGAAATGATGTTCTTATCGGACTTATCGTTGATATCCTTCTTGATGATAACTTCACATCAGTTTACAGCTATCCCGAAAAGTATCCTCAGTTCAATGAAGCAAGACGCGGCAGAGACCTGAGAAATCTTTCAGCCAGAGCACACACTCTTCTTGAAAATGCAGGTGAAGACGAATATCCCGAACTCCGTGCAGCACTTGCAAAGGTTGATGAACTTATTCCTCAGACAGTTGTCAACTACGAAGAAACAAATGCTGCCAAGGCAGAACTTGAAATGCAGTTCAAGATTGCAAACGGTGAAGCTGTGACAGCACAGAAGAGTGTATTTGACACATTGCTTGAAAAGATAGTTGATGTTGTTTACAACTATGTTGAAGCAAACTACGCAAACAAGAGTTTTTCAGGTAACTAAAACGTAAAAACAACAGCGTATTGCATCTGCAATGCGCTGTTGTTTTTTCAGAAAACGCTTGACAAGTTTTTCGCGGGGAGGGTATAATGTTATTATAAACAATGTGGATATTTTTGTCGCAAAGTTTATATAAAAAAGGAGGTTATAAGTATGAAGAAATTTATGGCAATTGTTATGGCTCTTGTGATTATGTCTGCTTGTGCAGTAACTGCTTTTGCAACAGAAAATGATTATGCGGTTTATCAGGGAAAATTGTTTTATAAAGTTGCAGACATAAAAACAGAAAACACTGTTATTGTGGATGATAACGACAAGGTTCTTGCAGATGATGCTCTTGTGCCCAACGGTGCATATCTTGTGACCACCGAAAATGATGTTGTCTCAAAGGTTCAGATCTGCATTAAAGAAGATGTTAATTGTGACGGCAGAATCAATGCTGCAGATGCAAGAATGGCACTCAGACACGGTGCACAGCTTGAACATCTTGAGGGTGTCAGCTTTTTTGCTGCTGATATGAATGACGATAACAAAGTAACTGCTGCAGATGCAAGAATCATTCTTCGTAAACCTGCAAGAGTATAATTGAATGAAAATTTTTAAGGAAGCAAGAAATTGCTTCCTTTTTTTGTGCCAAAATTCAATGTTTATTTGTATATATATGACAAATTGAGATAAAAAATCTTAGCAGGTCTTCTTGCAATATGGTCAAAAAAAATCTTGAAATCTTCAAAATAAAGTGATAAAATAGTATTATATATAACTATAAGTATCGAAAGGAGTGTTGTTATGGGGCAGAATGTCAGGGATGATTACAAAGTTCCGATGTATCTTTTCCACGAGGGAAGCAATGCAAGATCATATGAATTCCTCGGTGCACACCGTGCAGATGACGGCAGAATTGTGTTCAGAGTCTGGGCTCCGAACGCTGTTTCCGTTTCCGTAGCAGGTAGCTTCAACAACTGGTCTGAAGATGCGGCACCAATGAATCGCATCAACGATGGTGATATATGGGAAACGTATGTTGAAGGTGTCAATGTTTATGATTCATATAAATATTGCATCAGAGCAAAAAACGGCAAGACATATATGAAAGCCGATCCTTACGGTTTCCATACAGAAACCCGTCCCGATACTGCATCAAAGTTTTATGACATAAGTGTTTTTGAATGGGATGACTGTGACTGGCAGGCGGAAAAAAAGAAAAAGTCTGTTTATGCATCTCCCGTCAATATTTATGAAGTTCATGCAGGCTCATGGAGAATGCACGATGACGGTAATTTCTATTCATACCGTGATCTTGCAGATTCGGTTGTTCCTTATGTGAAAGAGATGGGATATACTCACATTGAGTTTCTTCCTCTTACCGAATATCCCTTTGACGGCTCATGGGGCTATCAGGTAACGGGTTATTTTGCTCCCACATCAAGATACGGCACTCCCGAGGATTTTGCTTATCTTATAAACGAGTGTCACAAAAACGGTATCGGTGTTATTCTTGACTGGGTACCTGCTCATTTCCCCAAAGATGCACACGGACTCTATGAGTTTGACGGCACTCCCTGTTATGAATATGCAGATCCCCGTAAGGGTGAACATTATGAATGGGGTACAAGAGTTTTTGACTACGGCAAAAAAGAAGTCAGAAGTTTTCTTCTTTCAAGTGCCGAATTCTGGCTCAGGGAATATCATATTGATGGTATCCGTGTTGACGCTGTTGCTTCAATGCTTTATCTTGACTACGGCAGAGATGACGGTCAGTGGGTTTCAAACGAAAAGGGCGGCAGAGAGAATCTTGAAGCCGTTGCATTCCTGCGAAAACTCAATGAGATTGTCTTCCGTGAACATCCCGAAGTGCTGATGATCGCAGAAGAAAGCACAGCCTGGCCTCTTGTTACAAAACCCACAGCAATCGGCGGTCTCGGTTTCAATTTCAAATGGAATATGGGCTGGATGAACGATATACTCAGATATTTCGGTCTTGACGGCTATTTCAGAAAATATAATCACGATCTTATCACATTCTCATTCTTCTACGCATTTTCAGAGAATTTCATTCTTCCGATTTCTCACGATGAAGTTGTTCACGGTAAGAAATCGCTTCTTGATAAGATGCCCGGTGAGTATGATGATAAATTCCATTCACTCAGAGCATTCCTCGGTTATATGTATGCTCATCCCGGCAAGAAACTTCTCTTTATGGGACAGGAATTCGGTCAGTTTATTGAATGGGATGAAAAGAAGCAGCTTGACTGGTTCCTGCTTGATTATGATGCTCATAAGAATCTGCAGAAATACACAAAGGCTCTTAATCATTTTTATAAAGATAATTCTCCTCTCTGGGAGATTGACTATTCCTGGGAAGGCTTCAAGTGGCTTGTAAGTGATGACTGTGACAATTCGGTTATCGCATTCCAGAGAACAGATGAAAAAGGCGAGTCTGTTATTGCAGTATGCAACTTTACAAATGTTCAGCGTGATTCATACAAAATCGGTGTTCCCGATAAAGGCACATATGATGTTGTTTTCAATTCCGACAGCAAAGAGTTCGGAGGCAAGGGTGTAAGCAAAAAACGTGTTTACAGAACAAAGAAACAGCCTATGCACGGTATGGAGCACAGCATAGATATGACTCTCCCCCCGCTTTCGACAATTTATCTTAAGTACAGAAGTGTATAATATAATGCACAATGTACAATGCATAATGCACAATTATATTTTTTGTAAATTGTTAATTGTATATATTATAAGAAAGGATTGATTATTATGGCAAGAAAAACAGAATGTCTGGCTATGCTTCTTGCAGGCGGACAGGGCAGCAGACTGGGTGTCCTTACAAAAAATGTAGCAAAACCTGCTGTTCCTTACGGAGGTAAATATCGTATCATCGATTTCCCTCTTTCAAACTGTATTAACTCAGGTATCGATACTGTCGGTGTTCTTACACAGTATCAGCCTCTTGAACTCAATGATTATATCGGCAACGGTCAGGCTTGGGACCTTGACAGAGCAAACGGCGGTGTGCACATTCTTTCTCCCTATCAGCAGATTCAGGGTACTGATTGGTACAGAGGTACAGCAAATGCAATTTATCAGAACATAAATTTCATTGACAGATACAACCCTGAATATGTAGCAGTCCTTTCAGGTGACCATATCTACAAAATGGATTATGCAAAGATGCTTAAATACCATAAGGAAAAGGGTGCAGCATGTACAATCGCTATGCTTGAAGTGCCCTGGGAAGAAGCATCAAGATTCGGTCTTATGTTTGTAGATGATGACGGAAAAATCACTGCTTTTGAAGAAAAACCCAAGAATCCCAAGAGCAATAAGGCTTCAATGGGTGTTTATATGTTCACATGGAGCAAACTCCGTGAATACCTCATTGCTGACGAAGCAAAAGAAGGCTCATCAAACGACTTCGGTAAAGACGTGATCCCTGCAATGCACAACGCAGGTGAAGTTATGGTTGCATTCCCCTTTGACGGCTACTGGAAAGACGTTGGAACAATCGACAGCCTCTGGGAAGCTAACCTTGACCTTCTCAATCCCGTTGCAAATATCGACCTTTCAGACAAGAGCTGGAAGATTTTCTCAAACAACCCCGTTACACCTCCTCAGTATGTTGCTCCCACAGCAGAAATCCAGAATTCTCTTATCACAGGCGGCAGCCACGTTGAGGGTGAAGTTGATTATTCTGTTCTCTTCTCAAATGTTACTGTTGAAGAAGGTGCAGAGGTTAAATATTCAATCGTAATGCCCGGTGCAAAGATCGAAAAAGGCGCAAAAGTTCAGTATGCAATGATTGCTGAAAATGCTGTTGTAAAGAGCGGTGCTGTTGTCGGTGAAGATCCTCAGGATTGTGACGACAGAGCTAACTGGGGCGTAGCAGTTGTAGGACCCAACCTTACAGTAGGCGAAAACGCAAAGGTTAAAGCTCAGACAATGGTTGTTGAAGATGTAGAAGGAGGTGCTGAAGTATGAGAGGCAAAAATGTTTTAGGTATTCTCTATTCAGACGCATATAATGAATCTATCAGTGAGCTTACAGCACTGAGAACTGCAGGTTCCGTTCCTTTCGGCGGCAGATATCGTTTTATTGATTTCCCCCTTTCAAATATGGTTAACAGCGGTATTATCAAAGTTGGTGTTATTGCAAAGAGCAACTACCGTTCACTTATGGACCATGTAGGTTCAGGTAAATCATGGGATCTTTCAAGAAAGAATGCAGGTCTTTTCATTCTTCCTCCCTATAATTTCGGCGGCGGCAAATATTCAGGCAGACTTGAAGCACTCCGCAACACAATGGACTTCATCCAGGCATCAAAAGAAGAATATGTTCTTCTCTGCGATACAAATATCATCTGCAATATGGATTTCCGCAAACTGCTTGATTTCCATACTGCAAAGGAAGCAGACATCACAATCTGCTTTAAGAACGGCAAGTATCCTCAGCTTGCAAATCTTATGCAGTTCACTCCCGAAGCAGACGGCAGAATCACAGCAATGGCTGTTCCTCCCCAGGCATCAGAAGGCGAAGGCACATACGGTGTTAATATCATCGTTATGAAGAAGTCACTTCTTGAAAGAATGGTTATGCAGGCAACAGCAGGCGATTATGATATCTTTGAAAAAGAAGTCATTATGAAAAACCTTGATAAGCTCAATGTTTACGGTTATGAAATCGATACATACTGCTCAGTAATCGACTCAATGCAGACTTATTACGAAACAACTCTCGATCTTCTTGATCCCGCAATCAGTGCGCAGGTGTTTGACAGATCAAATCCCGTTTACACAAAGGTTCACGATGATATGCCCGCAACTTACGGCATCGGTTCAAAGGCAAAGAACTGTGTTCTTGCAGATGGCTGTAAAATCGAGGGCGAAGTTGAAAACTCTGTACTCTTCAGAGGTGTTCACGTTGCAAAGGGTGCAGTTGTAAAGAATTCAGTTATTATGCAGTCCTGCTACATCGGTGAAGATGCAAATCTCAACTGCGTAATTATGGATAAAAACGGTGTCATCAGACCAAGAAAGTCAATTTCAGGCGACACAACATATCCTATTTATATAGGAAAGAACATTACTATTTAATAATTGACATTATTAAATCTTTAATGTATAATAAATCGGCATTTAATTTGCGGCGGGATGCTATCATCCCGCCATACAATCTTTAATCGTAATGTGGGAGGGATAGAAAAATGGCATCCAAAAAAGGCGGACTCGGTAAAGGTTTTGATGCTCTTTTTGCAGATAATTCCGTTGAAGAAGTTGATTCATCATCAGGTGTTATAAAGCTGAGACTTCACGATATCGAGCCTAACAAAAGCCAGCCAAGACAGATTTTTGACGATGATGCACTTTCTGAACTTGCAGACAGCATCAGAGAACACGGTGTTCTTCAGCCGCTTATTGTCAGACCTCTTGCAGACGGTTCATATCAGCTTGTTGCAGGTGAAAGACGTTGGAGAGCGTCAAGACTTGCAGGTCTTTCAGAAGTACCCGTTATTGTAAAGACTCTTACGGATTCAGAAGTTGCCGTTATAGCGCTTATTGAAAATCTTCAGAGAGAAGACCTGAACCCCATTGAAGAGGCTGAAGGTATCAGCAGACTTATTGAGGAATACTCATTCACTCAGGAGCAGGCGGCAGACAAGCTCGGCAAATCCCGTTCGGCAGTTACAAATACTCTTCGTCTTATGTCATTACCTGAAAAGGTAAGAGGACTCGTCTGTGATGATTTTCTCACAGCAGGTCACGCAAGAGCATTGCTCGGACTTCAGGACAAGGGTATCATTGAAGAAATTGCCGATGAAGTTATTGCAAAAAAACTCTCTGTCCGTGAAACAGAAAAACTCGTCAAGCAGATGAATGCTTTTTCTGAAAAAGCACCTAAAAAGATAAAGAGAAGAGACACTTATTATGATGAAGTGGAGCTTTCATTGTCAGATATTCTCGGCAGAAAAGTAGTTGTAAAGGAATCGGGTAAAGGCGGCAAGGTTGAATTTGAATTCTTTGATAAAGAAGACCTTGGAAAGCTTGCTAAATTATTCGAGGAATAAGGAGTATAAAGAAAAATGATTGATATTAAATTTTTAAGAGAAAATCCTGATGTTGTAAGAGAAAACATCAAGAAAAAATTTCAGGACAGCAAACTTCCTCTTGTTGATGAAGTAATCGCTCTCGACAAAGAATACAGAGAAAACAAGACTAATGCTGACAACCTCAGAGCATCAAGAAACAAGATTTCAAAGCAGATCGGTATGCTTATGGCTCAGGGTAAGAAAGATGAAGCTGAAGAAGTAAAGAAGCTTGTTGCACAGCAGGCAGAAGAACTTGCTGCTTGTGAAGCTAACGAAGCTGACCTTTCAGAAAAAATCAAGAAGATTATGATGATCATTCCCAACATCATCGATCCCAGCGTTCCCGTCGGTAAAGATGACTCAGAGAATGTGGAAGTTCAGAAGTACGGTGAACCCGTAACTCCCGATTTTGAAGTTCCTTATCATACAGATATTATGGAAAGATTCTGCGGTATCGACCTTGACTCTGCAAGACGTGTTGCAGGTAACGGTTTTTATTACCTTATGGGTGACATCGCAAGACTTCACTCTGCAGTTATCTCTTATGCAAGAGATTTTATGATTGACAGAGGCTTCACATATGTTGTTCCTCCCTTTATGATTCGTGCAGACGTTGTTACCGGCGTTATGAGCTTTGCAGAAATGGAAGCTATGATGTACAAGATCGAAGGCGAAGACCTTTACCTCATCGGTACAAGTGAACATTCAATGATCGGTAAGTTCATTGATCAGATGATTCCCGAAGAACAGCTTCCTCTCACACTCACAAGCTATTCACCCTGCTTCCGTAAGGAAAAGGGCGCTCACGGTATCGAAGAAAGAGGCGTTTACAGAATCCATCAGTTCGAGAAGCAGGAAATGGTTGTTGTATGTAAGCCTGAAGAAAGCCCCAAGTGGTTTGATGTTCTCTGGCAGAATACAGTTGACCTCTTCCGTTCACTCGATATCCCCGTAAGAACTCTTGAATGTTGCTCAGGCGACCTTGCAGACCTTAAGGTTAAGTCAATTGACGTTGAAGCATGGTCACCCAGACAGCAGAAGTATTTCGAAGTAGGTTCATGTTCAAACCTCGGTGATGCTCAGGCAAGAAGACTTTCAATCAGAGTAAAGGGCAAGGAAAAATATCTTGCTCACACTCTCAATAATACAGTTGTTGCTCCTCCAAGAATGCTTATTGCATTCCTTGAAAACAACCTCAATGCTGACGGCAGCGTGAACATTCCTGTTGCTCTCAGACCTTATATGGGCGGCGCAGAAAAAATCGTTCCCAAAAACTGATAAAAGCAAAAAATATATCGGTACTGTGAAAACAGTACCGATTTGTTTTTATGCAAAATTAGTTTTTTACATCTGTGACCTTGCGGTCTTTTTAAGTGAAGCTGATGAAGCATTTGATTCATAGACTTCAACAACTTCTTCCATTCTTGCGATATCTCTCATTACTACATTGAAAGGTACACCCTTGGGAATTCTCAGGAAATAACGGCAGCAGAATTTCTTTGCTTCATCGTCATTTTCGTTGGGATTTACCGTTGTGCAGTCAAATGAAGTAACCATAACCTGCTTGCGGTCAAAGTAATCTTCAATCACAGGAAGAGCTGTATTCTTGTCTTCTGTGATAATTTCGATATATCTCATACCTCTGTGTTTGATGAATTTATCTTCAAGAGATTTGAGTGTAACGGTTGCAAAGAGAATTGCGAGCATTGCAATGATGATGATTCTGAAATAACCCATACCGATTGCAAGACCCATACAACCGCTTATCCATACTGTTGCGGCAGTTGTGATACCTGTAACAACAGAGCCGTCTTTAGCCTTGATGATTGCACCTGCACCGATGAAACCGATACCGGACACAACGCCTGATGCGATTCGTGACATATCAACCTTTGATGATGCGTCAAGAGCTTCGTTGCCCATAAGAGAATAACACATTTCTGCGGAAATCATTGTTGTGATTGCGGCACCGAGACAAACAAGAGCGTGAGTCTTCATACCTGCAGGGTGGTTTGCAAGTTCTCTTTCAACACCGATACCCATACCGATGAGCACAGCCACCACAACTCTTATTACGACGTCGAGCCATGAAAGCTCACCGCCAAATAAACTCAATAAATATTCCATTCATTATCCTCCTATTTTTGTTTCGACAGCAACAGAAGTGAAACGATTGCCGCCGCAAAAGAAACTGCTTTAAGAATTATTATATATAAGTTGCCAATCATTGCTGCAGAACCGAGGAACAACGGACATATGATGAGAAGTGCACACAGTGCAGACATAATGTAATTTACAAAGGGGAGTGTGTAAATTGCCTTGTTGAGTCTGAATGCTTTTCTGAAAAGATATGCAACCGAACCGATTGAACCGTCTGTAAAAACATCAGCAGGCAGAGCTGTTTCTGTTTTTATGTTCTTGTCTGTAAAATATGAAGCTTCTGCAGAGCCTGTTTCAAAAACTGAATCCTCAGGCAGTTTGCATTTACGCTTTATATAATCAGGTGTGATATTCGGGTCTGAAGAATAAATAACAATTTTGATTGAGTTCGCAGCAAGTGCTTTGAAAAATGCCGCAATACTTCTTTTGATATGATAGCTGACGATAAGAAGCATAGAAAACTTTCCGTCTGTTGCAAGGTATAACAGCTTTCTGTCACCTGTGAGGAATTTTTCTTCGTAGTTGTCTTTAGGAATATAAATGCCGTTGTCTTCAAGGAAATCTCTGCTTCCCAGAAGCACATCTGTACCGTCAACCATCGCTCTGATTCCGCCTGAAGCGAAAATTTCAAAACTTTCTGCCTCGGGAATTTCAATACCGCTCTGGTCTGTAATCTGCTTCATTATGTTCATAAGCGGAGAATGAGCCGCATTGATAGCTGCCGCACAGCAGAGAGAAGCTTTTTGAGGGTCAATGTGACCGAAAGCCTTAACCCCGTGAATACTGCAGGCAGACTGCTCAATAATTTCAGACGCGTTGAATACAACTGCCTTTGTTTTTGTAAGCTCTGTTGCACAACGGTATGAAATGATTGATGCATTTTTCTTTGCAAGGTCATTGTTTGAGTTATAGAGAAACAATGCTGCAGTGAAAGTATATGTTGAGGGCAGACAAGTTATGATTATTGCACAGAACGCTGTTGCACCCGTTGCTGCATTCCCTGAAATTGCAGAAGCCGCAACAGATGAAATTATTGCAAGAATAAGAATCACAAAACAAGCCGCATTTGCTCCGAATGCTTTTGGCACGGCATTTGTGAGTTTTTTTATGAGTCCTGTCAAAAAGTGAGTTGATGATGAATAACGCAATTCACCGTCGCTGCCTGCGAATTTTTCTTTCACAACACCGTCAATACCGCCGTCAGACGCTTTTCTGAGAACTGAAACGCTGTCTGCTGACAGCATACCCGTTGTAAGACGGGCATTGTTTGTAAGTAACAGCTTAGGTGCGGTTATTGCAGTGAGTGAAAGTATTGTACACGGTGTAATAATCTGCATAACCGTGTTTTTTGTGACTGATGCAACAATAATCTGAATCAATGATGCAATTACAAAAATAACTGAAACCGCTGAAAGGGAGATTTTGAATTTTGCAAGGTCTTTAAGTCCCTCAAACAGCTCTTTCAGACATACTGCGCAGGAAGCAATAAGGAAAATGAAACTGAGTGTGCAGTTGAGTCCCACATTTTCACGGCCTGCAAGTGCAACGATTAAAAACAGAATACTGCCGAGAATGAACAATGCACCTGTTTTTATGAGTGCAGAGCGTCCCTGTGTTGCAAGCTTCTGTAAAACGGGGTGAATGTCGCTTTTGTTTGTGATTTCAAATAAAGGCTCAATATCCTGATGAAATTCTTTGTCTGCGAGCAGGTCAAAAAACTTTGATTCTGATTTTTCTTCTTTCTGAATTTCTTCAGCCTGCTCTTCCGCGGCAGTTTCTGCCACGTGATTTGTAACAATATCTTTTTCGTCAATGTCAAAAGTCTGTTTCTGCTCGGCTTTTGCTTTTTTTCTGCTTTTTAATTTTCTGTTTTTCTTTTTATCCTGCTCTTCTTCAGGGAATTTGAACAGTGGGTCGAATGCCGGGAAAGACAGCTGACTGTCAGGCTCCATACCTGCGTCATCAGCAGCAGTTCTTGCAATTGCCCTGAGTTTTTCTGATTTTCCGAAAGATTCGGGCGCCTGACTTCTGAATTCTTTGTATGCCGCTGTAAAGGGGTCATAATCTTCATCTTCAATCTGACCTTCAACGGGAATGCAGATGTCTGTTATGCCTGATTCTTCAATGATATCAGCCATAGTCTGCTGACCGGGGAGCGAATTTACTGTCAGCTCTTCGGCTTCTTCATTTTCCACAAGCTCAGGCATTTCGGGAGTCAGTTCAAAACGTTTGTTGTAACTCTCTGCCTTGAAACCAGAATCATCAGAAAAAATTCTTCCGCTTCGTTTTGTGCTGATCTGGTGCTCCGTGGCAGGATTCACCGTCATATGCGGATTGATTTCTTCACAACGGGATTCAAGAGGCTCTTCACTGTCTCTTCTTTTAACAGGCTCCGCAACAGTTTTTGTTGCGCTTTTTCTGAGTCTGCTGCCGTAAAGAGAAACGAATTCATCATATGCAACCTTTTGTGCCTGTGAATTATTCTTTTCTTTTTTTGTGCTGACTTTTCTTTCAGCCATTATATATCACCGTTAACCATTTCTTGTTTTTGACACTTCAAACATCAGGATACTTGCAGCAACTGATGCATTGAGTGAGTTAATTTTGCCCTTCATGGGGATTGAAACTACAACGTCTGCGTTTTCTTTGACAAGTCTGCCAACGCCTTTGCCTTCTGAACCTACAATGATTGCAACGGCACCTGACATATCTGTTTCATAGAAAGGCTTACCGTCCATATCAGCGGCAAATACCCAGACACCTTTTTCTTTAAGCTCGTTTATAGTTGCAACGATGTTTGTAACTCTTGCAACGGGCATATATTCGAGTGCGCCTGCACTTGATTTGCCTACTGTGTAGCCGAGGCCTGTGCTTCTTCTAGAGGGGATGATAACACCGTGAGCACCTGCAGCTTCAGCACTTCTGATAACTGCGCCAAGGTTGTGAGGGTCTTCGAGTCCGTCACAGATAATGATGAAAGGAGCTTCATTTCTCTCTTCTGCAAGAACAAAAATATCTTCAACTGTTGAATATTCTTTTGCTGCAGCCACAAGGATAACACCTTGATGGTTGCCGTGACCGCACATAAAGTCAAGCTTCTTGCCGTCAACTTCCTTAACGGGAATCTTCATATCGAGGCACTGTGCGACGATGGGAGAAACAGAACCCTTTTTTTCACCTCTCTGAATCATAAGGCATTCTGCGGGACGCTCAGCTTTAAGAGCTTCTCTTACGGCGTTTCTGCCGATTATCAGGTCGTCACGTTCCTGTCTTTCAGGTTTTTCGTTTCTGTCAGATTTTTCAAATCTTTCCTGTCTGTCTTCTCTGTCTCTTCTGTCATATTTTCTTGATTTGTTGTTTCTGTTAAAATTATCATTCATAGCTTTTTCACCGTTATTAATATAATAAAATATTATATCAAATTAAGAAAGTTTTTTCAATAGAACATAGGTAAATGAATGTAGAAAATAATGTATAACCCTTGTTTATTTTCACTAACGCAAAATTCTCCCGTCAATGACAAACAATGCCTTTATCTTTTTTTAAGTTGCACAAGCATATGACATAATTTTTTCTGTGTACAAGCTATAATATCTGTGATAACAAAAAAAGCGGTGATTTTATGTATGATATACGAGTGAGCAGAATAAAGGAAAATGAAGATTTTATAAAAGTTACGCTGATTGCATTGATGAAACAGATTATTGTGGTCGGGTGCGGATTCTTTGCATCTTCAGCTTCTTTGAAAGAGTTGTCACCCTTCGGCACGGCTTTATGCGCCTGCGTGATACCCGAATATATACCTGCAGCGGTGCTCGGTTCGGCAATCGGCTACTTTTATGTATATGATGTGACGATTCTCACTCTCAGATATATTGCATCGGGAATCGTATGCGGAATAATTTCATTTGTTGTAAAAAGGGGACTTAAAGCAAAATTTCACAGGTATGCAGGAATTGTTGCTTCATTTGTTTCAATTCTCGGCACGGGACTTGTTCTCAGCATGTCTGTCACCGTTTCTGCAGATGAATTTGTACTTTATTTTGCAGAGGGCGTGATAAGTGCAGCGGGAGTCTGGTTCTTTTCGGAATTTCTGCAGATAAATCCCACAAAAAGGTGTGCCTCAAGGCTTACTGTCTCCGAAACTGCAGGTGTGCTTGTGGTTTTTGCGCTGAGTCTTTTATCTCTCGGCTCATTTTCTGTTTTTTCCGTTTCACCTTGTGTTGTTGCGAGTGTATATGTTGTTCTTGCCTCTTCAACTTACGGCGGAGAAAAGTTTTCGGCACTTTTCGGAATTGTTGCATCTGTTGTCCTTGATATTATATTACCTCACAGTTTTCTTACAGGTTCGATTGCGCTTGGCGGTCTTCTTTCGGGTATCTTCGGCAGAAAAAACAAAGTTTTTGCATCTTTCGTTTTTGCTCTCACCGTTTTTATGGCGGCTTTCACATCTGACGACTGGATAAATGCCGTTTATATTGTAACGGGCATCGGTGCAGGGTGTGTTCTGTTTCTTGTTACGCCAAAAAAAATCACAGATGTGTTCAGAAATGTTTTTGCTGTTTCTGCGAGTGAATCTTTCCTTTCGGGGCAGAAAAAAATCCTCGGTGCAAGGCTCAGAACAGCGTCAGAGGGTATGGAGAATGTAACAAATTCAGTTAAAGCCGTTGCAGGAATTTACAGACGCAGAAGTGCACCTAAAGAAGAGAATATCTGCAAAAATACGGGAATTGCAGTATGCTCGAAATGTAAAAATTACGAATATTGCTGGGATAAGAATTATGCAAGAACAAAAGGGTATTTTGCAGATATTATAAAGGAGCTTAAAAGTTCGGATTCCGCTGTTAACAGAGAATTGCCCGTGGGGTTTTCGGCTGTATGCCGATATTCTGAGCAGATTGTAAAGTCACTCTCATTTGAGCTTGAGAGGTACAGAAGTGCAATGCGAGAATCTGCAAAAACGGGAGAAACGGTAAATATTGTATCAGATCAGTTTTTGTGTGTGTCGGAACTTCTTTCTGCATTTGCGGATGATGTTGAATTCTGTGAAGATTTTGATGAAGAGAAAACAGCAATGGTGTATGATGTGCTTGTGAATGACTTCGGCTCTGATGTTCACAGCGCAGGTGTTTTTAGACTCGAAAACAACAGAATTTATTGTCAGATAAATATTTCCGATGAAAAACGCATCAATCGCAAAAAACTGATTAAATCTGTGGAAGACGTCCTCGGCAAAAAGCTTGAAAAAGAAGTTGTGAACACAAATTCAGACGGTACGCTGAGTATAACAATGTGTGAACAGACAAAATACAGAATTGAAACGGGAGGATATCAGATAAGCTCTGACGGCAGTAAATGGTGCGGAGATTCTTTTGACAGCTTTTCTGACGGCAAAGGCAATTTTTATATGATTCTCAGTGACGGAATGGGTACGGGCAAAAAAGCTGCTGCAGATTCTGTTATGTGTTCGTCACTTGCGTCAATACTTTTAAGGGCAGGCTATCCCGTTGAATGTATTCTCAAGATGATAAACTCTGCAATGCTTGTGCGCTCGGGAGAAGAGTCTCTTGCAACGCTTGATATTGCGGTGATGAATCTTTACACGGGAGAAGTGAATTTTTACAAGGCAGGTGCGGCACATTCCGTTGCGCTGAAACATCAGAAACTTCTCAAAATATCAAAACCATCATTGCCTGTGGGAATACTCGGAAATGTCAAGTTTGAAGAGGTTTCGCTCTCTGTTGCAGACGGAGATGCAGTTGTGCTTGTCAGCGATGGAGTGAGTGAAGATGTACTTCCGTCATGGAAAAATATTCTTGCGGACAGCGACGGGATGAACGGCACTGAGCTTGCTGACAGACTTGCAAAATCAGCACATATCAATTCAGACAAAAATTCCCCCGACGACATAACGGTGGTTGTGGCGAAGGTGAAAAAACAATAATTTAGCGGAAATGTTTGAAGAAATTAAAATCGAGCTTGTAGGGGCGTTGATCCAACGCCCGATTGTGAGCAAAGCGAACAATAACGGCTCTGCCGTTTTATTTTCCTTCGGAAAATGCACATTCGTGCCGG
>JAZTWP010000006.1:0-100496 GCA_045636025.1 Acutalibacteraceae bacterium
TAAAGGAAACCGTAAAAAAAGAAACGGGGCTTACCATTTCGGTAGGTGTTTCCTTTAACAAGGTTTTTGCAAAGCTTGGAAGCGATTTAAAAAAGCCGGATGCCGTATCGGTAATAAACAAGGAGGATTTTAAAGAAAAAATATGGCATCTGCCCGCAAACGAGCTTTTGTGGGTGGGCAGAGCTACCTATAATAAATTATTAAAATATAATGTAAAAACCATCGGTGGTTTGGCAAACACATCTCCCGAAATTCTTAAATGCTGGTTTGGTATAAACGGAGAAATGCTATGGCGGTTTGCCAACGGTCTTGACACCTCAAGGGTTCGGCATATAGATGATGCGGTGCCCATAAAAAGTATCGGAAACGGCATAACCTGCATACAGGACCTTTGTACCTACGAGGATGTGTGGAGGGTGATTTTTACTCTTTGTGATGAGCTTGGTACAAAGCTTCGTGAAAACGGACTTTCGGCAAACGGAGTGCGTCTTACAGTTAAAGACAACCGTCTTGTTTCCAAAACATTTCAGGCGGTGCTTCCCTTTTCAATACAGTCCTCCTTTTTTACGGCACAAAAGGCTATGGAACTTTTTAAACAAAACTGCGACTTTTCACATCCCGTAAGGGCCTTAAGCGTTACTGTATATTCGCTCGAAAAGGATACCGACCATTTTCAGCTTTCTTTTTCGGGGGATACCCAAACGCAACATAAAAAATGTAAGATAGAATCAGCCGCCGACCGCATTCAAAAAAGGTTTGGAGATACCGCAATCCTCCCCGCCGTTATGATGCTTGAAAATAAAATGCCAAAGGGCAAATCCCCCGACATAGTTTTACCCGGTATGATGTATAAATAAAACGGACACATCTTATTTAAAGTGTGTCCGTTTATTTATGAATTAAGCTTTTCTTGAAGTTGTTTTATCTGTTCTAAGGTGCATTCGGGTATATCTTTAAAGGGAAAATCGATACCCATTTTATCGTACTTTACCTGACATATTTTTTTAAACGCCAAAAGCTCGGTATTATCTATACAGGTGTAGTTTTGAATAACATCCTTAAGTCTTGAAATGTTTTCATCATTATCGTTTATGCCGGGTATTATGACCTGCCGAAGTGTTACGGGTATTTTCTTTTCATTGAGATAATAAAGAAAATCAAGCGGTCTGTCCATACCGCAGCCGACATTTTCAAGATAATCGGCATCGGTAGTATATTTAAGGTCAAGAAGTACGCGGTCGCAGTATTCAAGTGCCTCTCTGACATTTTGAGTAAGAGGTGCACCCGAGGTATCAAGGCAGGTGTTTATTCCCTCATTTTTAGCAAGGGTAAATATTTCCTTTACAAATTCGGGTTGCAAAAGAGGTTCACCGCCCGAAAGGGTTATTCCGCCCTTTTCACCAAAATACTCCTTATACCTTACCGCCTTGTTTACTATCTCCTTGGCTGAGATTTCACTGCCCTCGTTCATCTTCCAGGTGTCAGGGTTATGACAGCATTTACATCTTAAATCGCACCCTTGTAAAAACACCGTAAATCTTATACCCGGGCCGTCTAACGCACCAAGGCTTTGTATGGAATGAATTTTTCCCATCATACGCTTTCGTGGAAGGTACGGCTTATAACCTCTCGCTGTTGTTCGCGGGAGAGCTTATTGAAGTTTACGGCGTATCCCGATACACGAATGGTAAGGTTGGGATAGCTTTCGGGGTCCTCATAAGCCTTTTTAAGCGTATCGCGGTTAAGAACGTTAATATTTATGTGATGAGCCTTCTTTGCAAAGTATCCGTCAAGAATATTTACAAGGTTATCTACCATTTCATCTTCGGTTCTTCCAAGTGCCTGAGGTGTAATGGTAAAGGTATTTGAGATACCGTCACGGCAGTCATCATAGCTAATCTTTGCAACCGAGTTAAGCGATGCAAGAGCTCCGTTTTCCTCACGGTTGTGCATGGGGTTTGCACCGGGAGCAAAGGGTGCACTTGCCTTTCTGCCGTCAGGTGTAGCACCTGTATTCTTTCCGTACATAACATTTGATGTGATGGTAAGTACCGAAAGGGTATGAATTGCACCTCTGTATGTTTTAGTCTTGCGAAGCTCGGTTATGACCTTATGTGTCATATCCTTTGCAATAAGGTCAACGCGGTCATCATCGTTACCGAATTTTGGGAAATCACCCGTTGTTTCAAAGGATGAAACGAATCCGTTATCATCCAAAACGGGCTTTACGTTTGCGTATTTAATGGCACTGAGTGAATCGGCAACAACCGAAAGACCTGCAATACCGAATGCCATAAAGCGTTCTACATCGGTATCGTGAAGTGCCATCTGTATCTTTTCATAGGCATATTTATCGTGCATATAATGGATGATGTTCATTGTATTTACATAAAGTCTTGAAAGCCACTGAATATAAATGTCAAAACGCTCCATTACGGTGTCATAGTCAAGCTTGTCACCCTCAAGCACGGGCATCTGCGGGCCGATATGCATACCGCTTGTGGTATCGTATCCGCCGTTAATGGCAATCAAAAGAAGCTTTGCAAGGTTGCATCTTGCACCGAAAAACTGCATCTGCTTACCTATCTTCATTGCCGAAACACAACAGGCAATAGCATAATCATCGCCGTAAATCGGACGCATTACATCATCATTTTCGTACTGAATTGAATCGGTATCTGCCGATACCTTTGCACAAAACTTCTTAAAGCCGTCGGGAAGTTCCTTTGACCAAAGAACAGTAAGGTTAGGCTCAGGGGATGGTCCGAGTGTATAAAGGGTATTAAGAATACGGAAGCTGCTCTTTGTAACAAGCGTTCTGCCGTCTTCACCCATACCGCCGACAGCTTCGGTTATCCACATGGGGTCTCCGCCGAAAAGCTCATTATATTCGGGGGTACGAAGATGTCGAGCCATACGAAGCTTCATTACAAAGTCATCCATAAGCTCCTGTGCAGTCTCTTCGGTAAGGATGCCGTTTTTAATATCCCTTTCAATGTAGATATCAAAGAAGGTGGCAACTCTGCCAAGGCTCATTGCAGCGCCGTTTTGTTCCTTTATGGCTCCAAGGTATGCAAAATATGTCCACTGAATTGCTTCTCTTGCATTTTTTGCGGGACCGCTTATGTCATAACCGTATGCCGCAGCCATCTCTTTAAGATAACCGAGAAATGCTATCTGCTGATAAAGCTCCTCATCAATACGGATATTAACGGTGTTGAATGCCATTGATTCAAGTGTCTTTTTATCCTGCTTTTTCTGTTCAATAAGGCGGTCTACACCATAAAGAGCAACACGGCGGTAGTCACCTATAATTCTGCCTCTGCCGTATGCATCGGGAAGACCTGTAATTACGTGGCACTTTCTTGCCTTACGCATTTCATCTGTGTAAGCACGGAAAACACCGTCGTTGTGAGTTGTGCGGTAGTGGAATTCTTCTTCTATCTTTTCGCTGAGCTTGTAGCCGTATGCTTCACAAGCCTGACGAGCCATTCTGATACCGCCGAAGGGGCAGATACCTCTTTTGAGAGGTCTGTTTGTCTGAAGCCCTACAATAATTTCATTATCCTTATCGATATATCCGGGAGAATAGCTTGTGAGTGATGATACAGTTGCTGTATCGATTTCAAGAACTCCTCCGAACTGTCTTTCAAGAGCAAAAAGCCCCTGAACATTCTTCATAAGGTGGTTTGTTCTTTCTGTTGCGCCTGCAAGGAAAGATTCGTCACCTGTGTATTCTTTATAGTTTGTCTGAATGAAATCACGCACGTTGATTTCGTCCTGCCAGACACCTTTGTTAAAACCTGTCCAGTTTTTGTGTTCCATAATAATACCTCCGTTTCTGAGAAACAACAAACAAAAAAGGGCAATCAGCTTTTACAAACTAATTGCCCAGACGGTCGGCTTCTGCTGATAAATCAGCACATATATTCTTTTACATTCCACGGCGGTGCTCCGCCTTATCCGTCAGTTATGTAAAAGCTTGTCTTTATTATACATAAAAAAAGATATGTTGTCAATTGAAGCGCAGAAGAAAAATAATGTAAAATGAGAAGTAATTTTGGTGATGTTCACTTGTAAGAAGGCTTGTGCATATATTGTTAACGGGAGGTGATTTTATGGAAATATGCGGATGCAGACCCAAGTGTGAATGTTCTGTCATTGCGGCAATCGTAAGTGCGGTTGTGGGTATAGCAGTTGCTTTTCTCAATTTCTCAGGAACAATAGTTGTGCCTCAGGTAATACTTTGGGTGTTTCTCGGTGTAGCCCTGGGATTCCTTGCAATAAGTTTTCTTGCTGCAGCGGTCAGAAGAAGCTGTGAAAAGAGCGGTTGCCTTTGTTCAGCTCTGACAACATTGTTTGCAGGAGTTTTTGCAACAGTTCTTCTTTCACTTGTTCTTCTTGTTTTTGATATTGTGGCTGCAGGAATACTCGGTTCGCTTATTACGGGACTTCTCTTCGGTGCTTTTACGCTTACCGTTACATCAGTTGCCTGCATTGTAAAAACATTGTTCGGCTGTTAAATAAAAGATAAAACAAAAGGGGCGGTACTTCGCAGCAGCGGAGTATTGCCCCTTGTATGCTTTGTCAGGGGATTCTTACGCCTTGAATATGCAGAAATCTTGCTCTGTCGTAAACATAAGTGTCAAGCGGTCTGTCAAGCGCATCGTTTGAATGAGCCGACACAAGAATCTGCGGAATTTTTGCCGTAACAATCAGAGAATGATAAAAGCTTCCGTCATTTCTTCCGAGTTGTATTATGTCGCCTGTGCGGATTTCATTTTCATTGACTTCTGCCGCAAAGGGGCCGAGACCTTCGTTGGTTGTCAGAAAATTGTACAGAAATGTCACTCCCGTCCAGGCAGCGGCTCTGTCTGTAACAGAAATATAATACCAACCGAAATCAGGTGTGTAATTCATCTGACCTGCGCCTGCAAAAATACATTGTGACACAAAATTTGTGCAATCGCCGCCGAGAGTGTCAAAAATATAATAGTCTGGATTGCGTCCGAATGCCCATCTTCTTGCATAAGAAACGGCATCGGCTCTGTTATAATTGATAGTCTGCATAAAAACACCTCCGATAAAAAATATGCGACATCAGAGTCTTTGATGAAATAATTCTTTTCTGATTTCCCCTTATGACATTTTTTGCGGTGCCGAAGGCATATAATATTTTTACAAAGGCGGTGACAGAATGCAACAGGTAATATACATAGATGTTCTTATTGTTCTTAACATAATAATTACCTTTCTGTTGCTCTTTACTACTTCAAAGATAATTAAAATTTTCCCTTCAGGCGGCAGATTTACCCTTGCATCAATACTCGGAGGCTTTTCTTCTCTTATAATTTTTGCACCTGAAATGGGATTTTTTCTTTCTCTTTTCACAAAACTTCTGTTTTCGGTTATTATTGTGGTGTGCGCATACAAGCCACGTTCTTTTTCGGCAATCCTCAGAGAAACGGCATACTTTTTTGCCGTGAACTTTATTTTTGCCGGAATAATGCTTTTTGCATCTTCTTTGCCGGGAATTTCACTTGTCAGTTACAACAACGGTGTTGCTTATGTGAATCTGTCATTTTTTTCGCTTATTGCATCGTGTCTTGTCTGTTACGGTGTCACTTTTCTTCTCGGCAGGTTTTCAAAATACAAAGGTGTTGTCTGTGAAGTCCTGGGGGCGGAAGTGATACTTGACGGCAAATCGATACAAAGTACTGCAATTTCAGACACGGGAAATAATCTTACTGATCCTTATACGGGAAAACCGCTTATTGTTTCGGATAAAAACACTCTTGCACCGATTCTGCCAGAAAATATCAGACTTTATTTTCAGGACGGAAAATACCCTGAATCTGTAAGACTTGTGCCCTGCAGAACTGTTTCGGGAACATCGCTTATGCCTTGTTTCAGAGCCGACAAAATAATTATACGGGGCGAAAAAATACATATTGAGTCAGTAAACTGCGATATTGCTGTCAGCGAACAGCCGCTTACGGAGATAATTCTTCCGTCGTCATTGTTTTCAGAAAGGAGCCGTCATTATGCAACAAAAAAATAACGGCATTGTCAAAATACTTCAGAAAATGTTCAGAGATGTGAAATTCAGAATTTTTACATCTGAGATTTTTTATATAAACGGTCCGCAGACACTTCCTCCGCCCCTTGAAAAAGATGAAGAGGAGGAGTATCTCGGCAGAATTATGCAGGGTGACAACTCCGTGAGAGAAAAACTGATTACGCACAATCTCAGGCTTGTTGTTTATATAGCAAAAAAGTTTGAAAGCACGGGAATCTGTGTAGAAGACCTTGTTTCCATAGGCACAATAGGTCTTATCAAGGCGGTGAACACTTTCTGCCCTGAAAAAAACATAAAACTGGCAACGTATGCTTCACGGTGCATAGAGAATGAAATTCTGATGTATCTGAGAAAAACGGCAAACAAAAAAACAGAGATTTCTATTGATGAGCCTCTTAATACAGACCGTGACGGTAATGAGCTTCTTCTTTCTGATGTACTTGCCGAAGACGGAGAAAGTGTTAATTACAATATTGAATATGAAGATGAAAAAAGATTGCTGATGTCTGTTGTGTCAAGGCTTGACGACAGAGAAAAAATGATTATTAATATGCGTTTCGGCATAGGCGGATGCGAGGAGCATACACAAAAAGAGGTTGCTGACATAATGGGGATTTCCCAGAGTTATATATCAAGGCTTGAAAAACGGATAATATCAAAAATCAAAAGAGAAATGGAAGCTGTCAGTTGAGTTCTCTTATCTGCTCTTCACAATCGGTTTCATAACAGATGAGTCTGTTGCCGTCTATGTTTTCTCTGTGCATATCAACGGCAGAAATCTGACGGTTTTTGTGTGTTGTGAAGTAATAAATGCCTTTGTCTGCATTCATACAAGCGGTATAAATTGTGATTTCGTTTCCGTCAGAACTTCTTGTGCAGCCGTCAACGTGGCTTACACTTCCGAGAATGCGGAAAAGCTGACTTATGCAGGATTTTTCATCTGCTTTGACTGAATTCATCTTTGCAAAAACTGTTTTTACAAACCGTGATTGTGAAGACCAGTCACCGGGCAGACCTACAGCGCCCATTCCTTTGCTGTAAACGTCAAAATTAATTTCAGAGGAAAATCTGTTTTCGGGATTTTTGGGCGACAGACACATAAAGTTATTGAGATTCTGTATCTGATACGTAAACGGAGGATTGTTTGTCAGCACTCCGACAGGATTGTTATGCACGTGAAGACCGTCTTCCATACATTCAACCGTAATTGCCTTGTTTTTGTCTGCAATAATCCAATGAAGCTGAGCTGCAGGCAGAACATTGCCGAAAGGTGTGTCGGTAAGATTGATTCTTTCAAGCAGTATTTCAGCGTCTTTCACATTCTGACACTGACAGAGAATCCACGGAATGAACTCATACACAGCAACATTGTAACATCCTTTCTTTTCCTTGCCGAAAAATGCGTTTCTCACAAAATTGAGACCTGCCATACAAAGCTCTTTTTCATTCATCGCATCAAAATAAAGAGGGTAGTCATTTTGTATATAAGCCATTCCGATTATTGCAAAATGAGAGGGGATGATACATCCGTCTGTAAATGAAAACTGAAAATTTCTCGGTGTCACCGTCACTTTTTCACCGTAGGAAAACTCATTGTCAAGAGTTCTGCCGAAACAGAATTCAGCAGCATTGTATGTTGCAGCAGTACACATAAAATCACCATAAAAAATTATTCTCTGATTATTTTATGATTAAAAATCCTGATTATAATGAAAATATATGTCTTTTACGGAAAATAAGCTTGACACCAAGATTTTGCAGGTCTATAATTTTAGTATAAAAACAAAGAGGAGGACTTTTTTATGTTGGAAACATTCCTTGTTGATGTACTTAAGCTTGCACCTCGTCAGGTATGGGGTTTTGAACAGTTTACAATGATGTTCAAAGAACTTTTTGCAGATTTCTCAATCCAGAAACTCGGTGCATATTTTATGGCAATGATTGAAATGCTCAGTCTTGTTATTCTTGACACACCCGTAACACCCAGAGGTGAGGAACTTGATCTTACCGGTTACAGCCTTGTTTTTGAAGATGAATTTGACGGCGATACACTTAACACTGATGTATGGAAATACAGAAGCAGCGGTGCTCGCAGAGGCGGTTTCAACGGTGAAAGTCAGGTAACTGTTCAGGACGGCACAATGACTCTTACCGGTGAATACCTTACAGACGGAGCTTATGGCGAAGGCTGGTACGGTGCAATGGTAAGTATGAATGAGAAATATTGCAAGGGCTATTATGAAATCCGTTGCAAAGTGAATGCAGATCCTGCTTTCTGGTCAGCATTCTGGCTTCAGTCAAGCGCTCCTTACACAGCATCTGTTTCAAAAGGCGGTGTAGGCGGTGCCGAAATCGATATTTTTGAATCACTGAACCCCTCAGAGCTTACATCAAGAAATGCTGTTTCACAGACTATTCACTGTGCAGGTGTTGATGGTGTTGAAGAAGGTTATCAGTCAAATATGCTCGGTGCTTTCTACGGCGATGATATCTACAACGAATATAACACATATGGTCTTATGTGGACAGACACAGAATATATTTTCTATATCAACGGTGTTGAAACACGTCGTACATCATTTGGTAACGGTGTTTCAGAAGTGCCCGAAGAAGTTATTGTTTCCCTTGAAATTCCTGATGCAGAAAAACTCTCAGTTCTTGATAAGGACACATACAAGACAGAATATGTCATTGACTACGTAAGAATTTATCAGTAATAAAAATTATTCCCCTAAGGCTGAGCCTTGGGGGATTTTTTTATCCTGTTATTCTTTTTTCAATTTCTTTCAGAATAAAAGACAGTTCCTTGCCGATATCGGCAATCAGATTATCAATTCCGCAAAGAATTTCTGTAACAGATGAATTGTTGTGTGAGAAAAAAGTATCAAAATCATATTTTTTGCCGTCAATAACCACTATGCGACTGTCATCATAATCATAAAAAGCGAAAGTCGAAAATTCTTTGATTTTCAGTTTTTTTATCAGTTTGAAATAATTATCAACAAGCTGTGAGTAAACATCTTCTTCGTCAATAGGCTGAAAATCTGCTTCTGAAAATAAATTTTCAAGATTTGTCGCAAAACTTCTGAATTTATCACTTCCGATAAGCCCTAAAAGATTGTCTGCAAAATCATCATTGTTTTTCTTCATAATAAACCTCGTTTATTTTTTATTCTGACAAAAGTTTATCATAAACTCCTGCGCATTCAATAGTGGCACTATGGGGCATAGTGTCAGATTCGGTTCTGCCTTTTTTTATGCATTTTACGGTTTCTTCAATTTCATAAACAAAACCGTTGCCTCCCCGGAATTCCTCTTTGAAATGCTTTTTCAGATTTCTGTTGTTATCATAAAGGAAACATTCATTGCCTACGTGTGATCGGGGAATTTCAATATATCCCTTGTCACCGTTTATGATCATATATTCTTTCGGGTTTGCGGTTATAAGGCATTGCAGGCAGGCATCAAAAGTCTCAAATTCAAGAATGAAGCTGACATTTGAATCAACACCGGTACGGGGATCACGTCTGACTTTGCCGTAAGAATCAACTATTTTTTCACCTGCAAGGAAAGAAGCGATTTCTATAACATAAACACCTATGTCATAAAGGGCACCTCCTGCAAGGTCGGGATTCAGAAGACGACATTCAACATCATCTTTACCCTTGAAACCGATAACACCCGAAATATTCTGAATTCTGCCTAGTTTTCCGTCTGTTATCCATTTTTTTGCTTTCTGCATTGAGGGGAGAAAACGTGTCCACATAGCTTCCATAAGAAACAGACCTTTGCTCTTTGCAAGGTCGCAAAGCTCACGGGCATCTTTTTCTGTGAGAACCATTGCCTTTTCGCAAAGCACGTGTTTGCCCTTTTCAAGACAGGCTTTTATGTTTTCATAGTGGAAATTGTGAGTTGTTGCAACATAAACGGCATCAATATCGTCACGGGTTAAAAGCTCATCATATGTACAGAAAGAAGCCACACCGTTTTGTTTTGCAAAGTTTTCCGCTCTTTCAATGCTTTTACTTGCAACTGCCACAACCTCGGCTGTTTTTACAAATCCGACAGCACGGACAAAATGCCCTGCAATTCCGCCTGCACCCATTATTCCGAATCTTATTTTGGCCATATTTCAACCTCCTGTAATTCTGTAATAAGTATATCATACAGAAAGAAAAAAACAACCCACAAATGTGAGTTGTCATTGGCCCGCTCGAAGGGATTCGAACCCCCGATCTTCAGAATCGGAATCTGCTGCGTTATCCGGCTGCGCCACGAGCGGAAATAAAATGTACAATCGGCAACAAACATTGCAAATTGTACATTGTAAATTATTAATTGATTACACGTTGAATCTGAACAGAACAATATCTCCGCCCTGCATAACGTATTCCTTACCTTCAGAACGGACAAGGCCTTTTTCCTTTGCAACAGCCATTGTGCCGCAAGCCATAAGGTCATCAAAAGAAACAACTTCTGCTCTAATGAAACCTCTTTCAAAGTCTGAGTGAATCTTACCTGCTGCCTGAGGAGCTTTTGTGCCTTTTTTGATTGTCCAGGCTCTTACTTCAGGCTGACCTGCTGTAAGGTATGACATAAGGCCGAGAAGGTCATAGCTCTTCTGGATAAGAAGGTCGAGACCTGCTTTTTCGATGCCGAGTTCTGAAAGGAACATTTCCTTTTCTTCTTTGCCGAGTTCAGCAATCTGAGATTCAAGCTCTGCACAGATGGGAAGCACTTCTGCACCCTCTGTTGCTGCAAGCTCCTTGACTTTCTGATAGCCGATGTTTGCTTCGATATCTGATGCGAAATCTTCTTCGCTCATATTACAAGCATAGATAACGGGTTTTGCTGTGAGAAGTGCAACTGTGTCAAGAAGAGCTTTTTCGTCTTCATCAACATCAACTGCTCTTGCGCACTGACCTTCTTCAAAAGCCGCACGGACTCTCTTGAAGAATTCAACATCCTTTGCAAAAGACTTGTCACCCTTCATAGCCTTTGTATCCTTGTCAATTCTTCTGTCAAGGATTTCCATATCTGAAAGGATAAGTTCATAGTTGATAGTTTCAATATCTCTTACAGGGTCGATACTGCCGTCAACATGAACAATGTCACCATTTTCGAAGCATCTAACAACGTGAATGATTGCATCAACTTCACGGATGTGTGAAAGGAACTTATTGCCGAGCCCCTCACCGTTTGCCGCACCCTTTACAAGTCCTGCGATATCAACGAATTCGATAACTGCGGGTGTGAACTTGTCGGGATTGTACATCTCTGCAAGTTTATCGAGTCTGTAATCGGGAACAGTAACAACACCTACGTTGGGTTCGATTGTACAGAATGGATAGTTTGCTGACTGTGCACCTGCATTTGTAAGTGCATTGAAAAGTGTGCTTTTTCCTACATTGGGAAGTCCTACTATACCTAATTTCATATTTATAACTCCGCTTCTTATAAAAAGTTTTATATCCTTAATATTTTAACATAACATTCTGTAAAATGCAACCGATTTATGTAAAGCGGTTACAAAACGGGTTGTTCTGAGGGAAGATTTTCCGCCCGTAATGCAGTGATACCGCGAATAATATCACTACATATTATGTAAACACGGACAAATTGTGAAAAAAAGAGAGTCGCGAGGACTCTCTTTCATTTTTTTATTAATCTCTGTTTGAGCTTTTGATTGCATTGATACCGGTAAGGATACCGTTGCCTGCAACCTTGAGAAGTGCACCGGGCTTTTCGTTCATAAGGTCAACAAGTGCATCACCAAGACCTTCTGTAACAACACCGTTTGCCATTGCAACGAGAGTTCTTACGGGAGTTTCCATTGCGCCTGAGTAAATCATTTCTGAATTACCGATGTTCATTGTGAGCTTTTCACTTACAACATTGATGATTGACTCAATGATATCGCCCCACTTTGTGCCCTTTGCATCACCGAGACAGTTATCCCATGTGAAAGGCTTTCCGGGTTTTACAATTTCAAGCTTTCTGCCGAGAAGCTTTTCAAATTCTGCTCTGTTGATGTGTGCAACATCGCCTTTTGCATAAAGAGCTTTTACTTCATCATTATAGGGATTTGCGTGGATACCGAAACCTGAGAGGTTAATATCTGCTTCAAGTCTGATATCTGCAACAGATGAACCTGCCTTGATTACATACTTACCGTCGTCGCAGACAAAATCTTTTTCATCGATGTTGTAATATGCAAATGCACGTTTGTCAATATGAACGGTAACAAGCTTGCTTTCGCCTGCTTCAAGAGCAACCTTTGCAAAGCCTTTGAGTTCGATATCGCTTCTGAAAACAGTTTTTTCTACGGGAGAAACGTAAATCTGAACAGCTTCTTCACCGTAAACAGAACCTGTATTCTTCACTTCAAGAGTAACTGTGATATCGTCTGTATCGGGGTGAACAGAAGTCTTACTGAGCTTCATATTGCTGTATTTGAATGTTGTGTATGAAAGACCGTGACCGAAGGGGAAGAGAACTTCTTTCTTTGCTGTTTCGTAATAACGATAACCAACATAAATGCCTTCACGGTGTTCAACCGTGTTGTATGTGCCGGGGAAACACTGATAGCAGGGTGTGTCTGAAAGTTTTACGGGGAATGTTTCGGGAAGTTTGCCTGAGGGGTTTGCAACACCGAAGAGGATGTCAGTTTCTGCTTCGCCTACTGCTTCACCTGCAAGGTATGCTTCAAGAATACCGCTTACTTTGTTGATCCAGGGCATTTCAACGGGGGCACCGTTGTGAAGAACAACAACAATATTATTCTGCACTTCTGCAATCTTCTCAATAAGATAATTCTGACATTCGGGAAGATTCATATTCTTTCTGTCAAATGCTTCTGATTCGATTGATTCGGGAAGACCTGCAAAGATAACTGCAATATCAGCTTCTTTTGCAACGTTTACTGCTTCAGCAACAAGGTCTTTGTTGAATTCCTTGTCATCAACACCGAAGCCCTTTGCATAAGTTACATCTGCAAATGCTGTTGTGCTTGAGAGTGCATCTGTAACCTTGTATGAATTGATGTGTGAACTGCCTCCGCCCTGATATCTGGGTTTTTTTGCATATTCACCGATGTATGCGATTTTCTTTGATTTGTCAAGAGGAAGAATGTTGTTTTCGTTCTTGAGAAGAACCATTGTTTTAAGAGCAGTTTCCTTTGCCTTGTTGTGATGGATTTCACGGTCAAATTCACATTCGATTCTGTTCTGAGTCCACTTGAAAGCAAGGTTTACAACTCTTCTGCAGCATTTGTCAAGAACAGCTTCGTCAAGAGTGCCGTTTTCGATTGCAGCTTTGATTTTCTTTGCGCTAAGACCGAATGTGCCGGGCATTTCAAGGTCAAGTCCTGCTTCAAGACCCTTTACACGGTCTCTTACAGCACCCCAGTCTGAAACAACAAGACCTTTGAATCCCCATTCGTCACGAAGAATGTCGTTAAGGAGCTTTTTGCTTTCTGAAACCTGTTCACCGTTCATTCTGTTGTATGAACACATAACTGTCCAGGGCTGTGATTCCTTGACAGCAATTTCAAAGCCCTGAAGATAGATTTCTCTGAGAGTTCTTTCGTCAAGCTCTGCTGAAACTGTGAAACGTCTTCTTTCCTGATTGTTTACTGCAAAGTGCTTGAGTGATGTACCTGTATTTTTTGACTGTACACCGTTGATGTAAGCTGCAGCCATTTTACCTGCAAGATAGGGGTCTTCTGAGAAATATTCAAAGTTTCTGCCGCAGAGGGGAGAACGCTTGATGTTCATTGCGGGACCGAGGATTGTTGAAACATTTTCAGCCTGGCATTCTTCACCGAGAGCTTCACCTGTTCTGACCATAAGATCTGTATCGAATGATGCTGCAAGACCTGCCGCAGAGGGGAAACATACAGCAACAATACTGTCGTTGATGCCGAGGTTGTCTGCCGCATCAGCCTGCTTGCGGAGTCCGTGAGGGCCGTCGCTGACCATTACGGAAGGCACTTTTACGGGAGAATCTTTTACTTCAACCGTATGCCAGAAATCTTTACCTGATACGAGGGCAATTTTTTCATCAAGAGTGAGACCTGCAACAACTTCATCAAGTGTTACAACTCTTACATTTTCCTGATTTTCTTCGTTCCTTTTCTTTTTTCCGAACATTTTTACATCTCCTGTTCTGAATAAATCTGTCTGTTTCAGAAAATATTATCTGAATATATACTGTCTGCCGAGTAAAGAATAAAAGAATCATTATTGACAACCGAGAGAGCAGTAAGCTGCTCTGCAACAGTACCCGATGCGTCAAGAAGAGGAATTATTCCTGCGGAATAACCTTCACCCTGAGCAAAAGATTTTGCAGCATTTATATAATCGGTTATGAATTCTTTCGGTGATAATGAAGGGTCTTTGTACTGCTTTGTGCCGATAATCGTGTCTGCAGGCATAAGTGAAAGCCTTGCATCGGGAACAATGTAATCGCAACCTGAATTGCAGACTGCGGGAGCCTCATTTTTTCTGATTGCGCTGAGCATTGTTTCTGCTGATAACTTTACGGCTGTTGTGCAGCTTACATATGTGTTGTTGAGAAGTGAAACGAATGATGTCATCGCTTCGTCGGGAGTTTTTTCGCTGCTGTTGTCAAACATAACAACCTCTCCCTCTTCTCTTGCGGGAAGTGTTGCGTAATCAAAAATGATTCCGTCAACCCCCATAGCGTTTATGTCTTCAACACAGCATCTGAGATAATACTGAACCTCTGATGAATAAGGATTCAGCCATGCGTGTGAATCATCACCTTTGTTGTACCAGGCGGAGCGTATCTGCTCTTCGGGATTTTCGTCTGATACTGTCATAACATATGCTGCTTCGTTTTTGTGAACTCTTGCATATATATCATCTGCAAACAGGCTGAAACGGGCAAAAACGCTGATTGAAGCTTCCTGAAATTCCTTAACGATTTTCTGTGCATCTGCTGAAGCCATTGCAAGGGCATCACTTGCCACATTGATTGAGGGATCAAAATAGAAATTGCCCGTTGCGTCCTTGAAATCAATCACAACTGTGTCATAGCCGTAATATCTGATGTCACCGATAATGCTTTCTGCGCTGTTCATTGAGAGAACAGTGCCTGAAAGGAAAACTGCATTGTAGCCGGGGAAGTATGCATTTGCATCTTCACCTGTGGATGATTCATTGCCGGGAGCTACGGGAACTTTTGAAACGGTAAAACTCAGATATGTTGCAGTGAATGAAACAACAAAAATACAAAGGAAAAGAGCAATAAGCCTCCTTCTCAGGGAAGCTTTTTTTGCAGGTGAATTGACTATAAGGTCATTATCCCTGTATCCTTCGCTGTCTGTAACTGAAGGGAAGTCTTTGGAAAATCTGTAATATCCCTTGGTGTGTGACGGAAAAGCAAAAGACTGTTTCTGTTTTTTCTTTTTTACACCATGCTTTTTTGCCATTTCTTGAACCTTTGTATATATATTTAATTTATTTTACTATATCTGAATCTGTTTTACAAGCTTTTTTGCAAAACTCCGAGTCTGATTATATAAAATAATGTTCAGCTTGAGAAAAAAATTGAAAAAATATTAAACAAATGTTTGCTTTTTTGAAAAAGCTGTGTTATAATGTCAGTGAACAAAAGTTTGCTAATGATTTATTTATAATATTACAGGAGGATTTTTTATGAAAGAGCTTAATTCCACTCAGCAGAAAATATATGAATTCCTCGCAGAACGTCAGCAGAACGGAGTGCCCCCTTCTGTGCGTGAAATATGTTCAGCGGTAGGTCTCAGATCAACATCTTCCGTTCAGGCAAATCTTATTGCTCTGGAAAAGGCAGGTTATATTGAAAGGGGCGACCCCAAACTCAAAAGATCAATCAGAGTGCTCGGACCTCAGGCAGACAGCACAACTCAGGTACCCATAGTCGGTACGGTTACTGCAGGTGCTCCCATTCTTGCTGTTGAACAGATAGAAGGATATATTCCCTATGCAGGTAATGTATCAAGAGATAAAACACTTTTTGCTCTCAGAGTCAGAGGCGAAAGTATGATAAATGCAGGTATTCTCAGCGGTGATATTGTTATTGTTGAGAAAACTCCCGTGGCAAACAACGGTGATATTGTTGTTGCTCTTATTGAAGACGAAGCAACAGTAAAAACTTTCTACAAAGAAAACGGTCATTTCAGACTCCAGCCTGAAAATGACACAATGGACCCCATCATTGTGAATGAGGTTGCAATTCTCGGCAAGGTAAAAGCTCTCGTAAGAGATTACTAAAAAATTAAGGACAGCACCGCTGTCCTTAATTTTTTTCGGTAATATCATATTGTTCATAATATTCGCAGTCAAGACTTATGAATTCGCTGTTTGAGGAAAAAATGAACTTATATCGTTTTGAAGTATATGTTTCATACAGGTCTGAAAAATACTTGTTGGTTTTTTTGAAACTGAGCGTGTCGTCACGCTCTTTTTTTTCTTTTTCGGAGAGTGGTGCAAAAGCATCTGTCGCTGCAGAAGAGAAATTCCTGAAAGCTTCTTTTTCACCGTCCGTCTTCATGCTGTCTTTGACAGCGGTGATGTTGATTTTGTCAATTTTTCCGTTTTCGTCGGTATTGATTGTCAGAAGAATATCATTTTCAGAGCAAAGAGAAAAGAAAATTCTGTTGGCTCCGTCATAGACAAATGTATCGAAATAGTCAAAGGCATAATGCTCGTTGACAAGAGCCATTCTTTCGGACAAAACTGTCATATCGGGTCTTTCTTCTTCTGCGCAGGAAGAGAAAAACAGCAGACATATCATCAGAACTGCAACCGCAATCTTTTTTATATTATCATCCCCTCTTGTTTCCTACTTCAGTATATTAGAAGGGATAGGATAATATGATTGGAGGCTATTGTTTTTCTGCTATTGCAATAACTGTGCAATGAACACTTTCTGCATTGTATAACTCAAGCATTTTTGCGCATTCATTGATGGTTTTTCCCGATGTTTTTATATCATCGATAAGAAGAATCTTTTTGCCCTCTGTCATCGGGATATTGCACACATCAAAAACACCGAAAATGTTTCCGCTTCTTGCAATATGCGGAAGATTGTGCTGTCGCTGTGTGTCATAAAGCTTTGTGAGAAGAGGAATAACGGGAATATTCAGAATCTCTCCCGTTTTCTCTGCAAGAAGCTGACCCTGATTGTAGGTGCGCTTTTTGCTCTCCTGTTTTGTCTGAGGGATAAATGTGATAACATCAAAATTTTCCCCATCCAGATTTTTTGTTACGGAATCGGCAATCATTTCTGCAAAGTAATCAACATTTCTGTGAAAACCTTTGAATTTCCACAGACTGATACCCTGACGCACAACACCAGTATAAATAAACGGAGCTGTGATTGACGAATAAAAATTCGCCTTTTTTCCGCATTTGCAGGATTTTTCGGGAAGTCCGCAGGCAGGGCAGATTTTATCTTTTATAAACTTTGCCGTCTTGCTGCAGTTTTTACAGATTTTTGTTCTGAATACAACGGGTTTTCCGCAAAGACTGCATCTGTCAGGCAGAAACATCGCACGTATGAAATTGTCTGTAAAATCTTTGCGTTTTGCCATTTCAGACACCGCCTTTCCTTAAAAATATCAGACCGTCATATAAAACGGTCTGAAAAAATGGTGGTTATTCTTCTTCGATTTTGTCTTCAGGCTTTTTATCCCTGAAAACAAAGAATTTCTGATAAAGAAACTCTGTTACAAGATTAAGAAGCATTGTTGTGCCGAAAATCAGATAATCGGCAACGGGATTGTTTGCGGCATCAAATTTTGTTGCTGCCATATCACCGAGAATTGTTGTAACGGGTGTGAAAACAGCATAGAAAGCCGCCACTTTAAGCATTGCAACGGGAATGTTTGATGCTGATTTGAAAGTGAACTTTCTGTTTACCGTGAAATTGAAAAGCACAGAGAGAATAAGTGCGGGCAGATAACAAGCCCAGTAGGGAAGTTCTTTGTCAAAAAGTTTGGGAGGTAATTCTGTAAGGAGTGTGAATGACACAGTCTGAATGATACCTGCACCTGTTGAGAAAATTGCAAATTTAACAGCCTGAATAATGCTTTCTTTTTTTGATGCCATTTTGAACACCTTCTTATTTCTTAATTCTCATTGAAATGTCGAATGCTTTTACAGAGTGAGTGATTGCACCCATTGAAATGATGTTTACACCCGCTTCTGCAACTGTCTTGATATTTTCAAGAGTAACATTACCTGAAGCTTCTGTGAGAGCTCTGCCGTCAATGATGCTTACAGCTTCTTGCATTGTTGCAAGGCTCATATTGTCAAGCATAATGATATCTGCACCGGCTTCAACAGCTTCTCTGACTTCCTCAAGAGTTCTTGTTTCAACTTCGATTTTAACGGTGTGACCGATTTTTGTACGAAGAGCCTTTACTGTTTTTGTGATACCACCGCCTGCGTCAATGTGGTTATCCTTGAGCATTGCAGCGTCTGAAAGATTGTATCTGTGGTTGTGACCGCCACCGCAGGTTACTGCATATTTCTGAATTGCACGAAGACCGGGAAGAGTCTTTCTTGTGTCTGCAATTGTTGAAGAAGTACCCTCGATTGCTTTTACAGCCGCATTTGTCATTGATGCAACACCTGACATATGCTGAAGAAGATTAAGAGCTGTTCTTTCACCCTCAAGGAGTTTGAGAGTCTTACCGCTGAATTCTGCAATAAGATCACCTGACTTGATTTCGTCACCGTCGTGCTTGTAAAGTTTGTATTCGAGTGTGTTGTCGAGAAGAGAGAAAACCCTCAGTGCCACTTCGATACCGCAGAGAACACCGTCTGCCTTTGATACGAAATAAGCTTCTGTTCTGTCATCATCACCGAAAAGATATGCTGATGAAACGTCAATATAGTTGATATCTTCTGTTATAGCCTTTTTTATGAGTTCGTCAATATAAAAATCGGGAAGTATCATTTGTCATCCACCTCTTTGAGAATAATATGTGCATTTGTAGCCATACTCAGAGCTTCGCAGAAATCTGTTGTGATTGCGTATCCTCCGCCCTTGAGTCTTTTGAGAATATTGTCTATCTGTCTGAGACCTGAACGGATAGTACCCTGGTCAGGAAGAACGAAATATGAACGCTGCATAATATTGCGTATTTCTGTTTTGAGACCTTTGGGTACGGGGGCACCGTTTTCAGGCTGTTCGAGGGGACTGGGATATTCCGTTACCGTGGGGAATCCTGCCGCCATACATCTTTTTATATCCTGTGCCGCACGTCTTGAGAAAACAAGAGCTTCAAGAAGTGAGTTGCTTGCAAGTCTGTTTCTGCCGTGAACACCGGTATTTGCACATTCGCCTGCAGCATAGAGTCTGGGAACAGTTGTCTTTGCGTCGATATCTGTTTCAATACCGCCCATAAGGTAATGCTGACAAGGGAAAATGGGAACAAGGTCTTTTGTCATATCGACATTGTAACCCATACAACCCTGATGAATACCGGGGAATCTCCATCTGATAAAATCAGCATCTTCATGTGTTATATCAAGATAGAAATTGTTGCTGCCTGTACGTCTGCTTTCAAGAATAATTGATTTTGAAACAACATCACGGGGTGCAAGTTCGAGACGTTCATCATATCTGTGCATAAAACGTTCCTTGTTGCAGTTTTTGAGCACTGCGCCTTCGCCTCTTACAGATTCGCTGATGAGGAACTGCTCACCGTCTTCGGAATTGAACGCTGTGGGATGGAACTGAATATAGCTCAGGTCTTTTATTTTTGCACCGAGTTCATATGCGATTCTGATACCGTCACCCGTTGCTGTTTTGGGGTTTGTTGTGTATTTATAAATTCTGCCTATACCGCCTGTGCAGAGGATACAGTAGCTGCAGAAAACACTTGTCAGTTCACCGTTTTTGATGATATCTGCCCTGAAACCACTCTTGACTCTTGATAACGAATAAAGAGTTGTGTTGTAGCTTGTTTCAATGTTTTCACGCTTTTCTGTTTCTTTTATAAGCTTGCGCACCATTTCGGCACCGGTTGAATCTTTGTAATGCATGATTCTTCTTCTGCAATGACCGCCCTCAAGAGTCTTGTCGAGAGAGCCGTCTTCATTACGGTCGAATTCAACACCCATATTTTCCATAATGTTGCGTACATCATCGGGACCTTCGTGCACAAGAGTGTCAACAGCCTCGATGTCATTTGCATGACCGCCTGCAATCATTGTGTCCTTGATATGAAGCTCATAACTGTCATCTTCAAGGTCAAGCACAGCGGCAATACCGCCCTGTGCGAGATTGCTGTTTGATACGTCTTTTGCATATTTTGCAAGAAGAAGGACACTTGTGTCCTTTTCAAACTGCAAAGAACCGTACATACCTGCAATTCCGCTGCCTACCACAAGTACGTCATACACTTTTTTATTTGTAAGCTTGTTATCCATAATCTTCAGCTCTTTAGTCTAAAAGTATTTCTTAATTTAATATTATATCATATTAATCCGACATAGTGTAGTCCCTAAATTGATTTTTTTGTATGAATTTTGCTTGAAATGGTATATTCAATATGTTAATATTAAATGAGAAAATGAATTCGGTGATCAGATTGGCAGATTTTTTTGAAAATTCAACTTCGCCCGAAGTTTGTATCCTTGTGGGACTTGATACGGGTGAATATGATGCGTTTGTTTCAATAGATGAACTCGAGGAACTTGCTCACACTGCAGGTGCGGAAGTTTTTGCAAAGCTTATCCAGAAAAGGGATAAGCCTGACAATGCAACTTATCTCGGTGGCGGTAAATTGTTTGAGCTTAAGAATATCTGTGATGAAAATGAAATTGATCTGCTGATTTTTGATGGTGAACTGACACCGTCTCAGCAGAGAAATATTGAAAATATCACAGACGTCAGAGTTGTTGACAGAACAATGCTCATTCTCGATATTTTTGCACTCAATGCAAGAACGGGAGAAGGTAAACTTCAGGTTGAACTTGCACAGCTTAAATATTCTCTCCCCAGACTTGGCGGTAAAGGTGCCGAAATGTCACGACTCGGTGGCGGTATCGGTACAAGAGGTCCCGGTGAATCAAAACTTGAGTCAGACAGACGTCATATCAGAAGACGTATAAATGCTCTTGAAACACAGCTTGAAACTCTTTCAAAAAGAAGACTTCTTCTCAGAGAAAGACGCAAAAAGAACGCTGTTACAACGGTTGCAATTGTCGGTTACACAAATGCAGGCAAGTCCACACTTCTCAATGCTCTTACAAATGCGGGTGTTCTTGCGGAAAACAAGCTTTTTGCAACGCTTGACCCAACTTCCCGTGCCCTGAAACTGCCCGACGGCAGAACTGTTCTTCTTGTTGATACGGTAGGTTTTATTTCAAGACTTCCTCACGACCTTGTTGAAGCGTTCAAATCAACACTTGAAGAGGTTGTGTATGCAGACCTGATTCTCAATATATGCGATTCGTCAGACAAAGAAGTTGAAGATCATATCAGGGTGACAAAAAGTGTTGTTGAGGAGCTTGGCGCTTCAGATAAACCTATGCTCACCGTTTATAACAAATGTGACAAGGTGCCGAATCTGAGATTTTTCGGTGAATCGGGAACAGATGTCAGAATCTCGGCTCTTAACAGACAGGGACTTGACAAGCTTCTTGAAAATATGTGCCGTATGCTTGAAAATACAAGACGGCAGGTAAAACTGCTTCTGCCTTATGCAGAGGGTGCGGTTGCATCAAAAATCCGCAAGGAAGGTGCTGTTTTGAGAGAAGAGTACCGTGAAGACGGTCTGTTCATTGAAGCTGTGCTCGACGGCAGATTTCTTAACAATGTAAAAAACTATCTTCTTCCTGAGGAAGACGAAAAGGAGTTATAAATTATGGATAAGTATCTTATTATCAATGCAGACGACTTTGGTATGTGTCACGCACACAATCAGGCAACAATGGATCTTTTCAAGTGTGGCGGTATTACATCAGCAACAATTATGGCTCCCTGCCCCTGGGCATTTGAAGCTGTTAAATTTGCAAAAGCAAATCCCGAATTTGCTGTAGGTGTTCACCTTACAACAACAAGTGAATGGGGAACATACCGCTGGGCACCCGTTGCAGGCGACAAGGTTAAATCTCTTATTGACGAAGAGGGCTTTATGTATCACGAATGTGATCAGTTTGCTGCAGCTGCAGACCTTGACGAAGTTGCAACAGAATGTGTTGCTCAGATTGAAAAACTCCGTGCAATGGGTCTTAATCCTTCTCATTTTGATAATCATATGGGTTCACTTTACGGTGTTGATACAGGCAGATTTGAGCTTCTTATGACAACTCTCGGCATCTGCGGCAAGTACGGTATGCCTTTCAGAATGCCCACAGTCTTCACTGAAGAGATGTTCGGCAACGAAATGCTCGATATCAAGATTCCCAAGGAAATGATTGATAATCTTATCGGTCAGCTTGTTGCTTTCGGTCAGCAGAATAAGGTTGCAATGCTCGATTACCTTATGCCCGGTGACTGGAACGGACCTCAGGCAGAAAGCTATGAAAACTTCAGAGAGTATATCTATGAGCTTTACAGAACTTTTGACAACGGCATAACTGAAACATATATCCATCCTGCATATGAAAGTGATGAAATTAAGGCAATTTCAGGTTCATGGCAGAGAAGAGTCTGGGAATATGAACTTTTCAAAGACCCCAAGACACGTCAGCACATCGAATCACTCGGCATCAAGCTTATCAATTACAGAGATCTTCAGAAAATGAGAGGCTATTGATAAAATCAGGAACGGGGAAGCGTTATCGCCAACCCGTTCCTTTTTTGTAAATAAAAACCTTTGACATTGCGGGAATGATATGTTATTATAACGATGGAACTTCATATTTTTATTTTATAGAAAAGGGAGATAGAAATGAAAAGTATGAAAAAAAGATTTTTTGCAGTTGCAGTTTCGCTTGTTATGAGCATTACTCTTATTATCTCAACTGCTATGCCCGTTTCGGCAGAAGTCAATCTTTCACAGATTCTCGGTATGATAAGCGGTAATCAGAACAGCAGTACAAATTTATCACAGACGATTTTTGAGTGGATTAACGGTCTTATTCAGGAAGATGAAGAAAGTTCCATTGATAAGTTTGTTGAAAACCTCAAGAATCAGTGGAGCGGCGTAACTGACGAGAATAAGGATAATCCCGAAGCAGACGAAGAAGTTGTGGTTGTCGTTGACAAGGCCGTTGCAGACAATATTGCGGAGCTTTTTAATCTTTCTGTAAACGAAATAAAAAAGAGCAAACCCGGTTTTGCAAAGGTGCAGACAGCATCAATGGAAGAAGAAATGGCAAATCAGCTTCAGGGCGGTCTCGGTGCGGTTACAGGTATTGTTGAATCACTTATCGGTACAAAGGATATCTTCACAGGTGTTATTGAAGGCTCCTCAAACGAAAACACAGTTACAACAGTTTATCCTTACGGAAATGATATCGTAAATAACATCCCCCTTTCAGGCAAGAATTATGTTGCAAGCCTTAAGGGTGAAGATATAAAGGATTATACAGTAACTTTTGCAAAGAGCGGTAAATATACAATACATATCGACCTCAAGGATGTAGAAGGCTCTGCGGCAGATTCAGGCCTTGCAAACGTATTTGATGTTACAGACAAGGCTTTTGCAACTCTTGAACTTGGCACAATGTCAATCAACATCAGCGTAATGCTTAAATATGTAAACAACTATGTTGAAGTTGTTGTTGACCGTCACGGTATGGTAACAGAGTACAAAATGGGTATGGGCGTTACATTTATGTTCCTTCAGGAAGACGGTTCATATTCATCAGAAATGCCTTATCTCGGTGTTGACTTCGAAAAGGAAGGCATCATTTATACTCTTACAACATATTACGGTGATTTCGATTTTGAAACAAGAGATGTCGGTGATGCAGACAACAACGGCAAAATCAATTCATCAGACGCAAGATTGGTGCTTCGTGCGGCATCACAGCTTGAAACACTCAGCGAAGAGGATGCAAAATTCTGCGACATCAACTCAGACGGTAAAATCAATTCGATTGATGCAAGAGAAATTCTCAGAGCATCTGCAGGAATTATCGAACTTCCCTCAACAGAAGATGTTCTCGGTTATAAGCCCTATGAAAAGAGCGAAGCTGTGCAGAAACAGATTGATGACCTTAAGGTAATTCTTATGGCATACCAGGCTGCAGAGGAAGAAGAAGCAAAGAAAGAGCTTCAGGATTATTACGACAGCCTTTACGGTGACGGAAGCAGTGTTCCCAAGGAAGAAGAGACCACAACGGGTTCGATAAACAGTACAGGCAATAAGGTTGAAGATTTTATCGGCGGTATCGGTGATATAATTAACGGCAGCTCAGGCAACAATTCAGGCAACAGCTGGAGTGATATCCTCGGCGGATTCGGAAATCTGTTCGGTAAATAAAGAATAAAAAATCAACGCAGACACCCAAGGTGCCTGCGTTATTTGTTTGCTTATTCTTTATCTTTGAAAAGTTCGGATGCTGTTGTTGCAAGTGATGCGATTCCCTGAAGGTCTGAGGGGATAATAATCTTTGTTGCCTTGCCGTCTGCTGCTGCAGCAAATGCATCAAGGCTCTTGATTGTAAGAACTTCCTTTGTGGGAGCAGATTCGTTAAGAACCTTGATACCTTCAGCCTTTGCCTGCTGAACAGCGATGATAGCCTGAGCTTCACCCTCTGCTTCACGGATTTTTGATTCCTTTACAGCTTCTGCACGAAGGATAGCAGCCTGCTTTTCACCCTCTGCCGCGAGAATCTGAGATTCTTTCTGACCTTCTGCCACAAGAATCTTACTTGCCTTTTCGCCTTCTGCACGAAGAATAGCTTCACGGCGTTCACGCTCTGCCTTCATCTGCTTTTCCATTGCGTCCTGAATTTCCTTAGGCGGGAAGATATTCTTCAGCTCAACTCTGTTAACTTTGATACCCCAGGGGTCTGTTGCTTCGTCAAGAATACCTCTGATTTTTGCATTGATGATATCTCTTGATGTGAGAGTGTGGTCAAAGTCCATTTCACCGATGATGTTACGGAGAGTTGTTGCTGTAAGGTTTTCTATCGCAGCAATCGGCTGTTCAACACCGTATGTGTAAAGCTTGGGGTCTGTTATCTGATAGAAAACAACAGTATCTATCTGCATTGTAACATTATCCATTGTAATAACCGGCTGTGGCGGGAAGTCTGCAACCTTTTCTTTGAGAGAAACGATTTTTGAAACTTTTTCAATAAAAGGAATCTTGATGTGAAGCCCCGTCTGCCATGTTTCTTTGTATGCACCGAGTCTTTCAACAACATATGCCTTTGACTGAGGCACGATTTTGATGTTTGCAATAACAATAACGATTGCAAAAATAATCAATACTACAAGGGGAATAATCCATTCCATAATAATACCTCCTGATTAACTTTCTTTTATAACAATAAGCTTTACGCCGCTTATTTCTTTGATAATCACACGTTCATTTTCTTCAATTACAGAATCGTCTGCAGAGCGTGCTGTCCACATCTGACCGCCTGCCTTTACCATGCCTGACGGAGCAAGATTGTCTATTTTTTCTGTAACTATGCCTGTTTTGCCTATTACCATATCTGCATTTGTGGGTTCAGCTTTTTTGTTTACGATGCGTTTTACTATCGGACGGGTCGCAATTACGGCTATTGCAGAAACCACCACAAAAATAACAATCTGAATCCATAACTGTTCAACACCTGCGAGTGTTGCTGTCAGCGAAGCCAATGCGCCTATTGCAAACCAGATTGAAACTATCTGTGTTGTGGCAATTTCAAGTACAACTGCGGCAACGAGTACTCCGAGCCAGATATATACCATCATTGTTCATCACCTCATATTTAATATACCATACTGTATATGGGTTGTAAATAGCAATTGCATTCTGTCTGCGGATTTTACAAATTTATAATAATTCCGCAAAATTCCTGAAAAAATATTTTCAAAGAAAATGTCGAAAACCTTGAAAAAAATACAAATATATTTTATCATATATTCATCAATAATAAGTGAGGCAGAAATATGTCTGAAGAGAGAAGAAAGCAGATAGCATCATCGGTTGTTCTTGCCGTGCACGGCAACAAGAACGCCTGCAAAGATGTTTATGTTTATTATCATAAGAATATATTTTTCATCAGCAGAATGTTTACGAGTGATGTTGCAGAGGCAATGGACCTGACTGCTGAGATTTTCATAAAAATGTTTGAAAAGCTGGACAAGCTTGAAGATCACACGGTTTTTGAACAGTGGTTCTATTCTTATGCCGTAAATATGTGCAGAAAGAGAAATGCTGTTTCGACTGTTGACCCCTCTGCATTCGGCAAATTGCTTGAAATTGCAGTTGAAAATGCAAAAAATCACGATAAAGAAAAATTCAACCGTAATATTACAGATATTCTCAAGGCTGTTTTTGCAGGTATGCCCTGCGAATCAAAGGTTATGATGCTTTATAAGTATTTTGCAGGTCTTGATGAGGAAAAAACAGCTCTGATTGAACGCATTTCAGAAGAAGAAGCTGTTATAAAGACTCAGGAAGCTGAAGATTATCTTGAACAGCAGGCAGAAATTCTTTCTCAGTCGGGAATCAGTATAATACCTTTCCTTGAAGACCTTGAAAATACACTGTATTACATTGCGGCAAAATCTGTTGTGTTTGATTCCGTGCATAAAAAGGTAAGCGAGGCTCTCGGAATTGATGTAAACCCTTATGTTGTTCCCGAAAAGCCTAAGCAGGAAGAAAAAACAGCCCCCGAAAAAGAAAACAAGAAATCAGAAAAGAAGAAAAGCTTTTTTACGAAAAAAGACCTTATTTTCTTCGGAATTGTTCTTGTGATTGCAATCATAATTTTCTCTGTGGTTGAATCTTTCTATAATTCGAAAAATGAAGGCGAAAAGGAAACTGTTTCCGTTTCACAGCAGCAAAGACCCGTTGTTGTGTGGAACGGTGCCGCTGCAATGGATTTTGAATCAGGAAGCGGAACTCAGGAAGACCCGTTCATTATCGTTAACGGCGGTCAGCTTGCACACCTTGCAAATCTTGTAAATAACGGGAATTCATTCTATGCCGCTTGTCATTATAAACTTGATAATGATATCGTTCTCAATGACACATCTGATTGGGAAAACTGGATTGAGAATGCTCCCGAAAATAAATGGACTCCCATCGGTTATGAAAGCGAGTCAGGTATGTCATCATACTTCACAGGAACATTTGACGGTGCAGGATTCACAATTTCAGGTATGTATGTTTCTCAGCAGGAGCATTATGCAGGACTTTTCGGAATTGTAAGAAACGGTCATATAAGAAATCTTTGTGTTAAAGAATCTGTTGTTCTCGGTGACAGTTATGTAGGCGGCATTGCAGGATATTTCTTTGCGGATTCTACAGACATTCCCGGTTTTGACAGCTGCAGTTTCTTAGGTAATGTTGTGGCTGAAGCTAACAATGCAGGCGGAATCACAGGTTACTTCAGCGCAGACGGTGATCAGAACATAATTGTAATTACTGATTGTTGTTCCTTCGGCAGTGTTTCTGCAGGCAACGGTTTTGCAGGCGGTATCTGCGGTGTGAATGAAGCTGTAAGCGGTAATGCAAGGGTAACAAACAGCTTCAATGCGGCTGAAGTTTCTGCTGTCAGAAATGCAGGCGGTATCGTAGGCAACATCAGATGCAAAGACGGTATTGCATATGTTGAAAACTGTTATAATGCGGGAAAAATCAGTGCGGAATCAAACGGTGGATCTGTTGCAGGACTTCTCAGCAAGGTAGACGGTCAGGGCAAAGCAAGTGTTATGAATTGCTTCGCAAAAACAGGAACAGCCGATGTTATTGTTTCTGTAGCAGAAGAAGACGAGAAACTTATTGATAAAAATAATACTCTTCTTACAGAAGAAGAAATGAAACAGCAGGTAAGCTATAAGGATTTCAATTTTGATGATATCTGGCAGATGGGTACAGCAGACGGATATGATTATCCCGTGCTCAGAAAAACTGTTATCGGTACTGTTGTTCTGAGTGAAGATGAGTCTTTATAATCAATTTGTGAAAAATGATTAAAATTTAATGACAAAAAAACTTAAAATTATCCAAAACTATTGACAGAATTAAAAAAGTACAATATAATTTATAGGAATACAGTTTGGAGTGATTATATGAAATCATCAGTTATCAAAAAGGTATTAATAGCTCTTGCAGCAATGGTTGCTGTTGTAGTTATGTTTTCAGTAACAGCTTTTGCTGAAGATTACGGCAATTTCTCATACACACCCGTTTCTCCCGAAGAGGGTGAGGATTTTGTTCCTTACATTGTTATCGACAGATACAATGCAGGTGACGATTCAACAGAAACAGTTGTTGAAATTCCCGCAGAAATCGAAGACGTTGCTGTAACACAGATCAATGCATCAGCTTTCAGCGGCAAATCAACTCTTACTGAAGTTATCATTCCCGATTCAGTAAAGATTATCTCAAATGCAGCTTTTGCAAATTGTAAAAACCTTAAGATTGTCATTGTTCCCGATTCAGTTGAATACATCGGTGACTCAGCATTCCAGGGTTGTGAAAATCTTGAATATGTTATTTTCGGTGACGGACTTAAAACAGTCGGCAGTCTTGCATTCAAGGATTGTAAAGCTCTCAAGTCACTTGATCTCGGCAATAGCGTTGAGGCAATCGGCAACGGTGCTTTCTTCGGTTGTGAAGCTCTTACAAAGGTTGCAGTGCCCGATTCAGTAAAGAATATCGGTTCTCTTGCATTCGGTTATGTTGAAAGCGAGAACTACGAAGTTCCCGTTAAAGATTTCACTTTCTATGCTAACGATAATGCAGCTGTTAAATCATACAGCGCAATTGTTGAAGAAGATTCAACAGAAGCTCTTGCTGTTTTCTCAGTTAAGGAAAAGGTTGCTCCCTGTGCAGATGATGCTCACAATGTTTCAAAGGTAAATATCAGAGTTGCAACAGATTCTTATGTAGGTCTTGATGTTGCTCAGTGTGAAAAGTGCCTTGCTATCGTAACAAGCGACAACACAGAAGTAGCTGCAGCAGAAGGCGGATTCAGCCAGTACATTTCTCTTATCATCGGTGCACTTTGCGTTGCGGCTGTTGTTGCTTACGGTGTGATTTACGTTAAGAAGTCAAAAGCTCATAGAGAAGCTGCTATTGCTGAATACAAGGCAGGAAAAGAGCTTTCAGATATGAAAGAAAAAATCGAAAATGATGCAAAGCTTGAAGCTAAGTATCAGAAGAAGAGAGCTAAGCAGGAAAAGAAGCTCGAAATGTTCAAAGATAAATAATCATTGAAGGGGCTGTAAAAAATACAGCTCCTTTTTTTATGGGATAGGGAAAAAGATGCAGAACGAACAAATTGAGTCAAAACGACGCATATGCGTTGTTTTGATTTACCCGAAGGCGTGCAAAAGTACGTCGAGAGGTGAGACGTGTTTGTAGCATAAAACATATATTTTTCAGAATTATGATTTTTGTATTTTCAAGGGGATTCTTCAGGCTTTTTAACCTGCAGAATCCCTTTTATTATCTTGTTTTATGCGGTCTGCGCTTTTTTTACATCCCCTTTTGTTTTGCTTGAAAAAAATATTCTTTTATGGTATGATAAAATCAGGAAGTGATTTTATGAATATTCTTATTACCGGCGGTGCAGGGTATATAGGATCTGTGCTTGTGCCTATGCTTCTTGCAAAAGGGCATAATGTAACGGTTGTTGACTCGTTTCTTTACAGACAGAATTCTCTGCTTGATTGCTGTTATCATAAAAAATTCAATATTGTAAACGGTGATGCCCGTGATGAGGCTCTTATGTCGGAGCTTGTAAAGGGCAAAGATGTTATAATTCCCCTTGCGGCACTTGTCGGTTTCCCTCTTTGTGAAAAAAACAAGATTGATGCCGTGAATACCAATTATGAAGCTGTGGAAATGCTTCTCAGCCTTCGTGATAAAGACAGTCAGCGTGTAATTTTTCCTTGCACAAACAGCGGTTACGGTGTTGGCGAGAAAGATGTTTTCTGTACAGAGGATTCTCCCATCAATCCTATTTCTCTTTACGGCAAAACAAAAATGAAAGCAGAAACAGCAGTGCTTGAAAGCGGAAATTCACTTACATTCCGTTTTGCAACTCTTTTTGGTGCTTCACCGAGAATGAGAACAGACCTGCTTGTGAATGACTTCACATACCGTGCTGTTTTCGACAGAACAGTTGTTGTTTTTGAGGGTGATTTCAAACGCAATTATCTTCACGTAAGAGATGCGGCAGGAGCATTCATTTTTGCAACGGAAAATTTTGAAAAAATGCAGGGCAGACAGTATAACTGCGGTCTTTCTGATTGCAATATTTCAAAACTTGAACTCTGTGCAAAGATAAAAGAGCACATTCCTCAGTTTGTGTATATTGAATCGCCCATCGGTGCAGACCCTGACAAACGTGATTACATCGTTTCTAACGAACGTCTTGAGTCAATGGGCTGGAAACCGTCTTATTCAGTAGATGACGGTATAGATGAGCTTATAAAGACTTACCGCATAATAAAAAACAATCAGTATTCAAACATTTAAGGTGCTAAGTGATGATAACAATTCTTGAACCCGATTTTCAGTATGGAGATGACAGGGGACTTCTTGTTCAGCTTGTTCACGACGGATATAAACAGGTGAATATGTGCTTTTCAAAGGGAGGTACTCAGCGTGGCGGACATTTCCATGCCGTTAACCGTGAAACTTTTTATATTGTTGACGGTGAGGTTGAAATTGCCGTAACCGAAAACGGAAAAAAAGAGGTTTTCTGTTTCGGCAAAGGAGATATGTTTGCTGTTGAGAAAAACGTTGTTCACTCCCTTGATTTCAAAAAAGACACCACAATGATTGTTATGTATGATAATGGTGTTGAACTCCCTGACGGTACAAAGGACATTATTGCTCAATAAAAAACATCCGGCTGAATTTTCAGCCGGATGTATATTTTTACGGAATCAGAATATTTCAAGCAATTCGTATTTGCTAAGGTCAAAGTATGCAGAAGGATTGTCGCCTGAAACTTTATCAAAAGTGATAAGTGTTGTTGTTTTGCCGTTTCCTGCGACACCGTCAATGTGCATTATTCCGCCCATTGAATCAAGATAAAGCTGATACTGATTGCCTGATATATCATATGAATAGCGGAAACAATTTTCATCATTCAGCACAATTTTTTCGGGTAAGCCGATATCGTCTGCGATAAATGCAGAAACAATGTCTGCCATATCAACGAAAGACTCTTTATCTATTCCGAGGTCACCGCTGTTTTCTGCGGGAATAGGTATTGCAAAAGAAAAATCTTTGTTTGTGAAGAGTGCGTACATCACATTTTTAACCATCAGCATTCCGCATTCTGAAAAAGATGAGTTACCCATGGGAGTTGAAAGATCAAGATCTTCCATTGCGTTGCTGGACAGATAAATATCATTTCCGTTTTTTGCAATTTTAACTGTTACGGCATCGCTTGCGGCTGTTTCACGGTAACTTGCTTCAACATAATATCTGCCGTTTCTCAGGGTGTTGATGACACAGGGGACACCGTCGGCATAACCGTAAGTGAAGCTTGTGAGACCTGCAGAAACTCTGAGAATGAGTCTTGCGTCAGATGCATTGATTTTTCCGCTGCCGTCAGCATCTGCACGGAAGATTTCAAGGTCGTTTTTGTCAAGCTTTGCAGAATATCTCAGGACAGCTCTTGCATCAATGGCATTGACTTTGCCGTCGTAGTTTACATCACCCATTCTTTCCATAGAAGCGTCTAAAACGGGAGTTTGCGCAAAAACCGTAACGGGCGCAAAGACAAAGATAAATATAAGTAAAAACGAAATGAATTTTTTCATTATGTAACACTCCTTTTTTATTTTATTATATAATAAAACCTATTTATATACAAGCAAAAATGGTTGTAAAAAAAATAATTAAAAAAATTTGAAAAAAATTAAAAAAAGGTATTGACATTTGTATTCTGTTCTGTTATAATTCAAAACGTTCCAAACGGAATGCGAGAGTGGCGGAATCGGCAGACGCGCACGTTTGAGGGGCGTGTGGTAATCCCGTACGGGTTCAAGTCCCGTCTCTCGCACCAAGACCAGGTCAATCGACCTGGTTTTTTTATTTCATTTTTCCGAGGACTTACCGAAGAATTATTATACTGAAAGTCCCTATTCTGCGAAAACAACGCAATCGTTACAATTTCAAATTCATCACAAAAAATCATTAAAATTAAATTTTCCCCAAGACTTTATAGGGGAAAACGTTATACAAAAACTCGGAGCAATTTCGGAGCAAAAAGTAGCTCACGGAAAAAACTCCGAGTTCATTTTTTTAACAACAAAGAACGCATGTGATAACTGTATTGCAAAAAATGTGAATTCAATTCTATATATAATCATCTATTTTTAAAACCAGTTGTAGTTTCAATTTCGTTTCCTTCAAAATCAATATAGCTACAGGCTTCCCGATAATAAATAATATTTATATAGTTATCTTCTGTTTTTTATTTTCTAAGTGAAAAAATGAGTTTTGAACCAAATTTGTTTTTTGCATTTGTTTTTGTTTTGAATTACAATGTTGAAACTTATTTTATTTAGTGATATAATATAATTAAAGTGTAGAGATAGGAGAAATAATATGAATGAATTAAGTTCGGAAATAGCAGCAAAAGTAACTGTTGATTTAATTGAAGATGCCATAAGAAATTCTTGGGACAAAGTTAAACATTTTTTTACCGACTTAAATAATAAAGAGGCTATTGTTTATGGTGCCGCATATGAAAAATATTTGAGAAATACCTATCAAAAATTCAGTAAAATTAAAACAATAATTTATAGAAGAGTGCCTAAAGATTTATATTCGTTTTACGAATGTATAGGATTACTTAATAGTGGAGATACTATTGACACATCAAACATAAATAATCTTTTGGATGTCGATAACAAGATTATAGTTACTGGAACTGGTGGTATTGGAAAAACAATGCTTTTTAAGCATCTTTTTATAGATGCTATAAAGAATACTGCGTTAATACCGATTTTAATTGAATTAAGAACTTTTAATAATATTGAAGATAAGACTTTATCGCTAAAGACCATAGTATATAAAACTCTTGTTGAAAATGGATTTAGTCTCTCAGAAGAATATTTTGAGTACAGTTTGCAATTAGGTTGCTATGTGATTTTGCTTGATGGCTTCGATGAAATTAATAAAGATAAAATGAGCAAAGTTGCGTCTGAAATAAAAAGTTTCTCTAGTGAATATAATGACAATAGTTTTATTATTTCTTCTAGACCATTGGATTTGTTTATTGGATGGAATGATTTTGTGGAGTTGTCTGCAATGTGTTTAACTAAAGAACAAGCACTTAGTTTAATAAACAAAATCGAGTACGATGAAACAGTAAAAGCGAAGTTTTATAAAGAACTTGAAGTGAGTTTGTATGATAGATATAGATCATTTGCATCAAACCCTTTGTTATTGAATATAATGCTATTAACTTTTAATAATCATGCATCTTTTCCAGATAATATAAATGAGTTTTATGAGCAAGCTTTTTCAACTTTATTTAATATGCATGATGCTACAAAAGACTCATATGTTAGAGATATTAGATCGGAATTGGGATGTGATGATTTTAAATCAGTTTTTGCATATATATGCTTTAAGTCCTACTTTAGGAATGAATATGAATTTTCAGAGCCTAAGATAAGGCAGTATATAAAAGAATCAAAAGAAAAACATGACAAGATGAATTTCTCTGTTGATGGTTTTCTAGAAGACCTCACTTCTTCTGTTTGTATGTTGATAAAAGAAGGTTTAGATTATTGTTTCGCACATAGATCTTTTCAAGAATATTTTGCTGCGTGGTATACTTGTAAACTTACTGATGATATTCAAACACGACTTCTTACTAGTTGGTTAAAAGAATCTCACAATTCCAGATCAGATGCATATATTGAAATGCTTTTCAATATGCAAGGAGAAAAAGTTAATAAAATTATTTTTTCTCCAGGTCTTAAAAAGTTGAAAAACACATATGAAAAGAAAAAATGGTGTGTTGATCTTTTGAACGATCTTTTTGATGGAATAAGGATACTAAAAACGATTGATAATGAAGAAAAAGAATGCAACAAAATATCATTATTAATTAAAGACAACTATCTTTGTAATATTTTGATTCTCACATGTAGGCTTAATAAATACGATTACGAAAAAGGGAAAGAAACAGAATGTGATGTCTGTGAAAGAGATGTATCCATAGCATTGTTAGCAGATAAGTATAAATGCGGCGAACCAATTTCTTTTGAAGATGCTGTTAAAGTGGTTGATGAAAGCAAATTGCTTAATGCATTAAAATGGTTTAAAAACCAACTTATGTTTGCTTTTGATATCTTAGATGCATGCCAAAGTGATAAAATTGGGAATAAAAGAAAAGTTTTATCTATACTTGACGAGCTATAATTTTACAGAAAAACCTGTTAAGAAAGCAGTGTGTCTGCTATCCTAACGGGTTTTTCTATTTTATTATATTGTATTTTGTTTTTAGTTAGCTTGTATGCGTATAACTCCTGATTGTATTATTCAACTTTTCAGCCGCATTGATTTGTGCTGATTCGTATGAATGTGAGTAGATTTGTAGAGTCAGTGCAACATCTGCATGACCTAAATTGTGTTGTACTGTTTTTGGGTTTTCTCCTTGTTCAATGAGAACGGAAGCATATGTATGCCTCAAACCGTGAAACTTCAAATATCTGATTTCGTTTTTGTGTCTATCCATGAAACGAAGATAGTTATTTGATATTCCTTGCGGAGAGAAAGGTTCACCGTTTGGCTTTGACACAACATATCCTTTGTCTGCAAAATCCTTACCCATTTTCAGTTTGTTGCAAGTATATCGTTGCCTGTATTCCCTTAATACTGCAACAAGTCTTTCAGGAATGAAGATTTTTCTCAAACCTGCATCAGTTTTTGGTGGTGTTGTGTATTCCTTTGATTCAATCACAAGTCTGCTTTCATGAATGTAGATATACTTTTCTTCAAAGTTTACATCTTCCCATTTCAGAGCAGCCATTTCACCTCTGCGTATACCGCTTAAAAGTGCAAGATTTATAATCAGTTTTATGTCGGGATTACTGTCTGTTTCAGCTAAATGAAGCAATAATTTAAACTCATCCATATTGTACGCTTCTACTGGCTTTTTTCGCTGTTTTGGTTTTACAATATCTTCGGCTGGGTTACTTCCTTTCGGCAAAATATTTAGCTGTATGGCACGTTTAAACAGCACATTCAGCAGCATTAAATAGTTTTTGGTTGACTTCGGTGACACTTGGGAACACAAATAATTCACATAGTCTTGCAAATCCTTTGACGTGATTTTTCGTAGCTGTACATCGCCAAAATAATTTTTCAATCCGTGTTTTTTACTGTTGTTGTATGCAAGAAGATAATTCTTCAATGTAGAGGGACTTAAAAATGTGGTGTATGTTTCAAAGTACATATCTGCAAATTCACAGAATGTCAGATTGTACTGCAATGAAAGTTTGTCGCCTCTCGCATACTCCAAATCACGTTCTGCTAAAAACTCTTTTACAATTGATATGGGAGTACCCACGGGAAAAGTTTTGCTTGTTCTTCTTCGCTGACCGTTTATAAATGGCGGTAAGTCATATATAGCTTTGTAGTGAATGCCTTTACCATTCTTAACTTTTACAATGCTTGACATAATAATCATCCTTTCTGATATGGTTCATAGAAATAATATATATTTGATATTCGGGTAAATACGGCAAGGCAAAAGCATCGCCTTGCCGTGTTTTTGTTATTCGGTACTTGCTTTTTGCTCGTCTTGCTCATTGATTAAATCAATCATTTTATACAATGTGTTAGCATAATGTGAGGGGTAAAATGTAAATTTTCTTATTTTTGAAAATGTACCATTATCACACGTAGGAATATTAGTAATATTTAGTAAAACAGCAGAACCAATTAATTTTTCAGGATTAAACATCCCAATAGGATAATTGTGGTTCTCTAGTATTGCTTGTAAAACTGCATTGTTGGGATCATGTGTAAGTTTTACATATTTGATATCATTTCCGTTAATCAGTATTTCAAAAATATAATCATCAGTTCCTTTCTTTTTTGATTTTGTAGTATTGATTATTATTCCTTGATACCATCCGCTTTTCGGAAATGACCAACTCTTATTTGCGAGCAAAAAGAGTGATTTGTTTTTCTCATCTGTCATGTATTTATATACCTTTGCAGCACAAATAAAATCATGTATGGACTGATAGGTTATATATAACTTTTTGGTAAAACTTTGTTCGGATGGGCTAAGACTTGAAAAATCATAGCCATCCTCATACGCTTTGATACTGAAATTAATATTATTTTCTGCATTGTCAATTGTTATATTATTCATTTAAATTTTCTCCTTATCTGTATTTTCAGAATCTTGCTCTCGCATTATGTCAATCATATCGTATAATAAATTAATAATATCATCATCCCAAAATGCAAAATCTATAATTTTAGAAAAAACATTCCCTGATGAGCTTGTTATATTTTCGACCTCTATGCCGACAACACATCCGATCAATTCAGAAGGCTTAATTAAACCGATAGAATCATTGTATTTTTCCAATAAAGCTCCTAGAACAACATTGGTGGAATCGTGTGTCATTTTCACGTGTTTGATTTCTCTGCCATTGATAAGTATATCAAGGATTACAACATCATTGCCCTGTTTTATTGAATTTCTTGCATCAAGTATAATACCTTTATATGTACCGCTTTTTTCGAAAGTCCAGCTTTTTTTGACTAGGGAAATCAACCCGTTGTTTTTGTTTTTGATAATATAATTGTATACTTGAGTTGCATCGGCTAACTCGTACATCGATTGCATAGACCAATAATAGAATTTTGTTGCCTCTTGATCTTCAATACTAAGGATTGAAAAATCATAGCCATCGTTATAGGCTTCAATACTATATTTTATATTTACATTTGTAATATCTGTAGAGTTACTCATTTTAGTTTACCTCCAAATTTTTAAATTCTTCTTTAACAGCAATGCCTGAGATGTAGTCATAGCCGTGTATACGTTTGATTGTGTGTGAGATATTCTTGTCATCAAAATATGATTTAAGGCAATCCCAAAACCTTGTCTTTGTTAACATCGCAAGACCGTTACATATGCAGTATTCTAAATAATAGTTGTAGATCTCGCTCTTTTTAATTTTTGCATTAAAACTAATATTAAATGTGTTGTCAAAGAAATCTGCAACGGGATTGAGTGTTCTTTTGTATAACATTAAACAATTTGTGCTTGCAGAACATTCTGAAAACACATAATTATTGGTGCGTAATCGCTTCAATCCCTCAATTGCCCAATGGAATATTCCGCTGAGTTCCGTTTGTAGCTTTTCGAGCAAGTTTACATCTATTTCCTTTCCTGTAAAAGTTCTGTTGAAAGGAATGATGATAACTTTGCGAAAAAATCCATGTGTCAAGTCACTGTTGTAAGGCAGTTCGTTAAAGAGGAAAATCATCTTCGTATGCAATGAAACCGAAATTGCCTCTTTATATTTTCTGTTAACTTCAACGGTATCACCAGAAACAATAGCTTTGAAGATCTCCGAATTAATCTTCTCTGTTCCGTTTTCAGCTGCGACGTTAATATTTGAGTTGATAAGTTGAGCCAAGCCAAAGGGCTTGTTCAGAGCTGACAAGCTTGTTGTTGAGTAATTTCCGTTGCCAACTAAAGCTTGTAGCAACTTTGCGAAGACACTTTTGCCATTACAGCCCTTTCCTAGCAAGAAAAATGCCTTTTCAGCCTTTGTACTATTGCAAAGACAATAACCAGCCATTTCCTGCATGAGTAGCTTTAATTGTTCATCTCTGCAACAAATGTCATCAAGATACTTGTTGAAAATCGGAGTAGTACAATTATTGCTATAAGCAAATGGAAGTTTTATTGTTGTATAATAGTCGGATGAATGAGGCTTCAACTCGTAAGTGTCAAGCTCAAGTATTCCGTCTTGCAGATTTATGTATTTTCCATCGTTGAAATTATCAACAAAGAGAAGAATGTCTCTGCGAATTGCTTCAATTGCAGCCTTCTCATGAGTTAAAGACCACAGATCTTCGCATTGATTCATGATAAACTTAATTAATACACTTATGGTGTGATCACAGTTGAGTTCATATATTCCTTGCTCAATATTGTAGAGTGCAAATTCCTTAGTGCCTGTTGTGAGAATTACGGTAATGTACTCGCGAAAGAACTTCGCAAATTTGTTGTGTGAAAATGTTGTGTCTCTTGTACTGAGGGTAAAACCGATACGGTCAAGATACTCACATTTCTCAACAGCATTTGCAGATTGATTAATAATGGGGAAATCTTCTTTTAAGTAATTGTTGATTTCCATTTTGGTCATATTGGTAACCTCCTTAATTATTAGTGGGTGATTGTGAAGGGGGGGGAGAGAAGAGAAAGTGAAAAACTGTGTTGTTAATGTCATAATGAAAAAAATTGTGCTGATAATCACCTTACGCCACCTATTAAATAAATATCCATTAAGCATCACCAAGCTTTCCTTTTTCTGATTTAATTATACATGAAATAAAAAATACGTCAAATTTAATTCATAGGTAATTTATAGCTAAAATAACTATAAACTATAATATCAATAGGCGAAATTAAGAATAATTATTGACATTTCCACTTAAATATGCTATTATTTGAGCAGGTTGGAGTAGGGAATTATCTAATTAACTATTAATTTTTCATTGTTTTAACTTGTTTCATATTGGTTAAAACGCATTCAACTAAAAAAAATTCACTATTAGGTCATCTTTTTTATAATTTTTAATTTTTTTTGGAGAATAATGTACATTGGATAAACAGAAGAAAAAGGAAACATCAAAGAAAAAAAATGCAGGATATAATAAGGCGAAATATGAAGAATTTATAACTTATGCAGAAAAAATAGCTTTTAGAAATTTTCTTTATGAAGACAAGCAAATAAAAGATTTAAGTGAAATGTTTAAAAGAATTGATAAAGTATTACCTACTGCACCAGCCAAAGAAACAAAATATGATTATATTGGAATTTATTTGAATACTGGCGCTAAGAAAAACAGTACTTACGAGGCTTTTTTATCTGTTGTGAAAAAGAGAAAACTGCGGTCCATCTTAAATGATTACACAAAAGATTACAGTTATCTTAATATAACCAATCAAAAAAATTACATTATAGGACTTTTTGTATTTGAAGGCTGTAAAAATGTGGTTATTGATACATTAAAAGATATGTGTGCTGATTTATTCTTCTCAATTCACGAAGGTTCATCATCGCTTATTTTAGTTTTCGATTCAGTTGAAAAAGAAGAAGAATTTAAGAACTATATCGAAAATGATGAAATCTCTTTGCATCATATAGATTATTCGAATGCTGAATAAACCAAAAAATAAAATCCTTGAGAGAACTTATACGCCAATATTCACTCTTTTTTGAGCAAATATTGGCGTAATTTTATACATTCTTTTATTTTTTTGATTTTATACTGTCTACAGCATTCAAATCTGAAATCATTTTATCAGTAATTTTGAATTCCTGTAATCCCCATACGGCATTGCTTGCACGGATACCCAGGAACAACGGATGAGGGGCAATTCCGCAATCAAGTTTACGATTCATGGTTGTGAGCTGATATATCTTACCATCGGGACAATTTGCCTTGAACATCTTGAATATTTCAGCTTTTGCAGATGAACATGCATGACTGCTCAACATAGAGTTTCCCCAAGCAACAATGAATTTACTGTTTTTGAATTTTTTATCTTTCATTACATTTTCTATGTACTGCATATTCACTGAATCAATTTGAAGACCTCGAGAACTCATTTTGCCAGACACAACTTTACTGAACAAATTTAGAACGTGTAATTCATTGAATCCTAATTCCTGCATATGTGCAACAAGATGATTCAGAGTGTTGTCACTTGCATTGATATTGTCAGAATGTCTTGTAGGATAAAGAGAAATAATATATCCGCATTCTCCGTTTGCATCTACAATTCTTTTTACAATTTCGTAAGTGTTCAAATTATCATCTGAAGAAATCAAAGCTGTTTCTATATTGGATTTGTAAGTTTTCATTTCATCAACTCCTTAAAATATTCCTTTTTACCGATCATATTAATTGCAAAATCTGTATCAATAACTATGCAACCATTAAAATAGCCATCTTTAATGTCAACAATCCATTCAAAGTCTGATTTTCTTATTTCCGAAGAAAGACCAAACTCACGGAAATTGTCAAAATCAGATTCCTGTTCTACAACAAAAATTGTCCCAATCGCTTCAATTGAACGATTGGGACAAAAATCTTTGTATGCTTCTGTCAAGATTTGAAGAAGACCTTTTATATATAAAACAATTTCACTGTCTTCTATGACAGACAAATCATTTTCTGAAACTATTTTTTTCATTTTTTCACACTTCTTTTCTTTGGTGTTTTTACTCCGCAGTAAAGTGAAATTGCACAGGTTGCACCACTTATAAACCACTCAACTGCCGCTTTTGATATTGCTGCTGCTACTAAATATGCCATATTCTTTTTTCCTTTCTGATTATTTGTGTAATACTGTGTCAACCACAACCAACATTGCAAAAACAGATACAAAACCTGCAATAAAATACTGCATTGCGATTCTCCTTTCCTAATAATCTTCCGCTAAAAGCATTGTTTCATTGCCGTTCTCTGTGATGATGTAGACCTTTCCTGTTACTTGATTATCAGTCAACAGAAAAACTTCTTCACTCCATTGTGGTTGTTCCTGATGATGCCGAATGAACTGTTTGCCTTCTGAAACTTTCAAATCAAATATTTGCAAATAGTCTTTTTCTTCATTCATGGTATCAAACAAATACCACATCAGAAGTTGTGTTTCAACAGGGATTCTGTCTTCTGCATTTGATGTGATGTATCTCATTTTTTGAAAAATCTCCTTATCTTTGATTTCCGAACACAAAAAAAACTCTGAATCACAAAATGACTCAGAGTTTTTATGTGTTATTTCATTTTTTGAACTACATGTTTGGATTTCGGATTTCCCGACGGATTACTTGGACAGTAACCAGGAAACATTGGTGTAACAGGATTTTGGTTGTTTGTACTTTTGCAGATGCGTTTTCCGCAATATATGCACTGCCACTCATGTTGATATGATGCCATATTCTTCACCTCTATTCATGGAAAATTACACAACAAAACAAATTATCCATTTCGTTTTGCTTCTTCTTTTGCTTTCTTTCGTTGAGCTACAACATCATTTAATTCTGCTTGTTTATCTTTCTGATACTGAATCTCTTCTTTTACTTGAATTGCTTTTTCACGTTTTTTGCTTGATTCTGCAGAATTGTATTTTGAAGTGCTATTTATGGTACAATCAGCCTGTTTTTCCATATCTCCAAGCATTTGTACTCTTTTATTTTGAGCAGTTGCCAATTCTTCTTCAACAAAAGGTACCACTTTTTCGGCAACAAAAGGTACGGCCTTATCTCTTACAAATACAGCAGTATCTCTTAAAAGATCTTTGAAACCCATATACATTCTCCTTTAATTTTCATTAATTTATTTTTTTGATTGCTTGTCAATGTGATCTTTCAGAATTTTGCGAATCCATTTTTCACTATATCCGAATTTTGTGGCTAACTGTTTGATGTTATAGCCGTCATATTCTTCGATTATCTGCTTTGTAATGAATTCTTTGCTGAATAATTGAACAGGAAATGTTACTTGTTGCCCTCTGTATGCAGAGTGGATTTTAAGTACAGCATCAATTCCCAAAAGATTTGCCAAATCATTATAAACACCGTTGAGATGTTCACAGGTTATAGAGATTGTTTCCATTTCAAAAGTCACACCTCGCATATCCATTCTCCTTTCTAAATTATAAACTGTAAAGATGGAAGTGTATACGGTCACACTTCCTCGGAACTATTCCTTGTAAAATTATCCAACAAAAAACCGTATCGCATTACTTTTGCGATACGGTTTTATATAATATAATTTTTGAATATTTTAATTTAATAATTATGCTGCTTGTTTCTGGGTGGTTTTTTTACAGGATGTTTTGATTAGAGAATTATATTTTTTGCAAATATTTATTAATGTGTCTATTTTAATATAAATTTCAGCAGTTTTTTCTTTACAATTATTATTTTTGTAATCTTCAAAGAGTATATATTTTTGCTTTTTTACTGTTTTAATAACAGCTCTGTTGTGTGCAATTGCATTTCTGATATGACGAAAGAAATCAACACAATAAGCTTCACTACTTGTAAAGAATGCAAACTCATTATCGTAATTTATCGAATTAATTTTTTTCAATTCATTGTTTTTTATAATTTCTATATTAATTTGATTATTAATATAATTAGTTAAGCTTCGCCTTGTGCCCTTTGTCCAGCCGTTATCCTTGTTAAATTTATCATCGTCATATAACCAATCCATGTGTTCGATCCACCAAATTGGATTGCAAGAATTGTCTGTCATGATTGTCTTAAAAAACTTATTGTTCATTATTTAGTGTTCCTTTCTTTTCCTTTATTTTATGTCTTTATTATAGCATATTAAATGTACGATAAAACGGACTCTTTTTGCATACGATGAGATTATTGGTTAGCTGAATATGCTTTAAATGTAAAAATGAAAGTGTGATATTCTATTGATAATGTTTTTTCAAAAACTATAAGGAATAAATATTGATTTTAGTGCATCGGAGCAAAAACGGAACAAAAACAGATGTCTTTTTCTGTTGTAATAATCATTTGAATATGGAATTCCCAAGGGAAGGTTGGGAGAAATAAATCGTTGAAAAAACGCTATTTATAGTCAATCCTCGCCTTCAAGTCCCGTCTCTCGCACCAGGACTGAGCAATAGCTCAGTCTTTTTTTTATGCAAAAATTCAGGAATTTTAAGATGCAGGGACTTGAACCCGTACTCGGCGAAGCCGAACAAAATCGTTGCCGACGGCAAAGCGGAGCGCCAGCCGTCAAGTCCCGTCTCTCGCACCAGGACTGAGCAATAGCTCAGTCTTTTTTTATGCAAAAATTCAGGAATTTTAAGATGCAGGGACTTAAATCTGCCCTCGGTGAAGCCGAACAAAATCGTTGCCGACGGCAAAGCGTTGATTTTTGCATGAGAATATGATACAATACCAATGAAAGAGGGGGTCAGTTATGATTGAAAATAAGATATGCAATCTATCGGTATTGTTTGTCGAGCAACCTCAAAATTATGGATGTCGTGGAGATTATTATTTTTGGGATCATTTGGAACAGTATTTTCAGAAACACCCTGAGCTGACAGAAAGAAAAGATATTGAAGAAACAATAAAATTGGAATTCAAAAAAATGTCAGGTGTTGAGCTGACAACAGATACAATGCCGTGTGTGCAGGAATTAGCACATGGCGGTATGTCTTCCGGTTATCTGAGTGGCAATTTTTGGTTGAATACTGCAATTCCATTATTGCAAGAGCGTTTTGATGAACTATAGAACAATAAACATATTGTTCTGTTGGTGTACGTATATTACTTTTGGTTGTTTTTTTTGCTGGACTGAGCTTTGGCTCAGTCTTTTTCTTTTATCATTCTTTCATAGTATTGATTTTTTTTATATTAAAATATATAATTATTTAAGTACAAGAAACAGGTGAGAAAATGAAAAAATATGAATGGATGAAAAATGATACAGTTTCGATAATGTTCTCTGCCGTTGACAGCAGAAAGACATCAAGACTGTTCAGAATATCAGCAATTTTTAAGAATGAAGAAGTCGATCCTGACAGACTCAGAGAAGCTGTAAGAATCGCAATGCAGAGATATCCGTTATATCTTCACAGAAACACAAAAGGCTTTTTCTGGACATATCTTGAAAAGGCTGAGGGCTTACCTCCCGTGCTTCCTGAAGAGTATCGTCCCGCACAGCTCAGAAGACTCGGTAATGACGGTGAACCCGAAATCGTTTTTCTTTATTATAAACGCAGATTGTCCATTGAAACAACGCACGTGCTTGGTGACGGTGGTGGTATAAATGAGCTGCTTAAAACAGTTGTTGCTCATTATATGATTCTCGGCGGTGCAGACAGAAAGCTGTTTGAGGGTATACGTTTCGGTGATGAAAAACCCTCTGCAACCGAGTTTGAAGACCCCTTCGGAAGATATGCAAACAATGAAAAGCTTCCCAAGCTCAAGAGGGACCGTTCTTACAGAATTCCTTATACATATGATAAGAATTATCAGAATCATATTTCAGGACTTGTTGATATCAATGAAATAAAGCCTCTGAGCAAGGAAAGAGGAATAACAATAGGCGAATTCCTTGCTGCAGGTATTATTCTTGCAATTATCAGAACAGCAAAAAAGCCCATTGAAGAAACAATTATAGTTGATGTGCCCGTTAATATCAGAAACATCTTCCCCTCTGATACGGTACGCAATTTCACATCTTCAATTCCTCTTCAGTTCAGACCTGACGGCCGTACAGATTATACATTTGACGAGATTTCAGGCATTATAAAAGGTCAGCTTGCAGAAATAAACACAAAAGAAACACAGCAGGCTTTCATCAACTCAAATTATGCTCTGACTCAGAAGAAAATTCTTCAGGTTGTGCCTTATTTCATCAAGAAACCTGTGCTCAATATGATGCAGAAAAAGTCTCATACAAAAGAAATGACAATTATTATGTCAAACATCGGCAACATAAGTGTGCCTCAGGTTATGAGTGAGAGTATTGAGCGTTTTGAAGTAGTCAGCGGTGACGCAAGAGTCTATGATATGCCGATGTTCTTTTATATTATGTCAATGAACGGATATATGAACATCACATTCGGTCTCAGCGGTAAAGACCGTGAATTGTGCAGAGAATATTTCAGAATTCTTTCATCAATGGGTGTTGACGTGAGAATTGAAAGTTCTATGGAAAACGGAATTGAAGAGAATACTGAAATTGCACCCAAGAAGTGCGGTAAATGCGGTGTACGTATAGGTGAAGAGTATTCACGCTGTCCCTTGTGTGACAGCAAGGCAGAAAAAGGCGATGCGGAAGATAAATATTTCAAAACAGCACTTTTCCCTCAGCCTTATAAAGAGTTCAGACACAGAAGATGCCGCAAAAAGAATTTTGTTATTTCAAAAGAGCGGCTTAAAGCATACTTTCTTTTGGAGCCTTAAAAGCTCAATTAAAATACAGGAGTGAAAACTTATGCATTTACTTAAAATTGACAAAAATCATTATCAGGGTCAGGCTGACCCCTTTATTATGAAAAGCAGCGGCAGATATTATATCTATGTAACAGGTCACGATGCTGTTTATGCTTACCATTCTGACAAACTTTTTGAAGGCTGGGAATTCCACGGTAAAGTGCTTACAAAGGAAGGTCACGATTCTTTCTGGGCACCCAGCGTAATTGAGCTTGACGGCAAATTCTATATGTATAATTCAATTGAAATTTATGATGATACACCCGACCAGGGTGGTCACAGAGGTGCAATGCACGTAAGTGTTGCAGACAATCCTCTCGGACCCTTTGAAAACCCCACCAGAATTCTTCATCCTTTCTCAATTGACTCTCACATTGTGCAGAATGAAGCAGGACTTTTCCTTTTCTACTCTGCAAATAAGTTTGACGGTGAAAGAATCGGCACTTGCATTTATGTTGACAGAATGCTGGATCCCTTTACTCCCGAGGGTAAACCCGTGCTTGTGGTTGAGCCTACTCTTGATGAAGATATTTATCAGAGAGACAGATATAAAGAAGGTCAGCACTGGCATACAATTGAAGGTGCTTGTTATTTCAGAGAGGGTGACTGGCATTATCTTATGTACTCAGGTAACTGCTTCACCACTCCCACATATTACATCGGTTATGCAAGAGCAAAGACAGATGAAACAGACCTTACAAAGATAAAGTTTGAAAAATATCCCGATGAAAATACTTATCATCCCGTACTTAAGGCAAATGAGTTTGAAGAGGGTACAGGTCATCACTCAATGATTAAGGAAGACGGTCAGTGGTATGCAGTTTATCACGCAAGAGATTACGGTGATACTCTCAATGCCTTTGATGCAAGAAATGCAAGAATCTGCAAACTCAATATTGAAGACGGAATTATTACTGCTGAAAGATATGAAGACCATATCTGAGAGGTGAATGCATATGCTCAAACCTAACAAGAATATTGCAAAAACATATCACGCTGACCCTGAAGCGAGAATCTATAACGGCAAGTATTATATTTATGCCACAAAATCAAGAGCTTACAGACAGCAGCTCAACATTGACCTTTATGTAAGCGAAGACGGAGAGAACTGGAAAGAAATCAGAAACATAATTGATATGTCAACTTTTCCTTATGCCTGGCAGGCAGTCTGGGCACCGTCAATTGTTGAAAAAAACGGTAAGTATTATCTCATTTTTGCCGTTAATGATATTCAGAGTGACAATGAAGAGGGTGGTCTGCAGGTGGCAGTTTCAGATACTCCCGAAGGTCCCTTTGTGAATCACATCGGCACTCATCTTGTGGGAAATTTCATCAACGGTGCACAGCCTATTGATGCTCATTTTTTCAAAGATGATGACGGCACGGTTTATCTTTTTTACGGCGGTTGGGGTCATTGTAACGTTGCTGTTATGAATGAGGAAATGAACGGTTTTGTGCCTTTCCCTGACGGTGAAACATTCAAGGAGATTACTCCCGAGGCGTATTGCGAAGCTCCCTGTATGTTCAGAAAAGACGGCAAATATCACTTTATGTGGTCGGCAGGCGGTTGGGGTGATGACTCTTACAGAGTGCTTACCTCAATTGTTGAAAAACCCTGGGATAAACCTCAGAATGCAGAAACAATACTGTCCTCTGATTATGCTGTTGCAAAATCACCCGGTCACAACGGATATATTGAAGATACAGACGGTCAGTTTTATGTGGTGTATCACAGAAGACCTCTTGACCGCACAATGCGTCATTGCAGAAGCCTTGCAATTGACAGAATGGATTTTGACGAAAACGGCAGAATCAAAAAAATTCAGATGACATAAGGAGAAATGAAAAATGCCTTTTATTGATTCAAAAATTTCTGTTCCCGTAGCAGAAGATAAAAAAGAAATTATAAAATCAGAATTCGGTGCAATGATGGCTCTGATCGGCAAGTCAGAATCATATCTTATGGTCGGTATTGAAGATAATTATGACCTCTGGCTGGGCGGCAGAAAGCTTGAAAAGGGAGCTTATGTTGCAGTAAGTCTTCTCGGCAATGCACCCTCCGCATCTTACGAAAAGCTCACAGAAAGAATCTGCAGTCTTTTTGAAAAAGAACTGGGAATCAGCGGTTCATCGGTTTATGTTACCTATCACCCCGTTACAGACTGGGGCTGGAACGGTTCAAATTTTTGATTTGTGTAATAAAAATCAATGCTTTTACAGGTATCTTCGGATACCTGTTTTTTCTTTACATTTTTTGCTGTTTTATGTATAATAGTTACGGTGATTGAAATGTCAGTATGTAATATCTGCCCCAGAAAATGCGGTGCAGACAGAAACAGCAGCAGAGGTGTCTGCGGTGTGGATGAAAAAATCAGAATTGCACGTGCGGCACCTCATTTCTGGGAAGAACCCTGCATTAGCGGTACGGGAGGCTCGGGAGCAATTTTCTTTTCGGGCTGTAATATGAAATGTGAATTCTGTCAGAATTATGATATCAGCAACGGCTGTTTCGGTGCTGATATATCGGCTCAGAGGCTTTGCGAGATATACGATGAACTTATTTATCTTGGAGTTCATAACATAAATCTTGTAACTCCCACACATTTTTCACGGGAAATTCTTAAAACTCTTGAAAAACCTCTGCCCGTGCCTGTTGTGTACAATTCAAGCGGTTATGACAGTGTGGATACGCTGAAGCTTTTCAGCGGAAAAGTGCAGATTTATCTGCCTGATATGAAATATGCATCTGCAGACATTGCAAAAAGATATTCCCGTGCACCCGATTATCCGGAAGTGGCAAAAGAAGCAATCAGAGAGATGTTTTCTCAAGTAGGTGAATGCGTTTTTGATGAAGACGGAATTCTTCAGAAAGGTGTTGTGATAAGGCATCTTATGTTGCCTGATGAGCTTGAAAATACTCTTGATGTTATTGATTTTGTTTCTTCTGAATTCGGTGACAAAGTCATTTTCAGCCTTATGAGTCAGTTTACGCCAAATGAAAACTGCAAGATTTCCTCTTTGCAGAAACGGATTTCTCAGCAGGAGTATGAAAAAGCCGTGGATTATATTTATCTCTGCGGAATGGAAAATGTATATGTTCAGGATTTCTCATCTGCGGAAAAAGAATTCACACCGGACTTTGACCTGACAGGTTTATAATGTTGACAAAGAAAATCAAATTATGTATCATTAAATCATTAAGATACGGGAGGATAAATTTATGAAATATTCAATTTATCTGATTATCAGAAAAGTTACAGCGTGGATTATGAGTGTTCTTGCAACTCTCGGTATTCTCGGCGGTGACACACAGCAGGAGTCAGACATTCAGCGAGGCGAAGAAAACAGCATTTCTGCTTATGATAAATCAAATGCAGATTACACTCTTTCAATTGATGCGGCAAATGAAGTTCACGATATCAGCGAGCTTCTTTACGGTGTTTTCTTTGAAGATATCAACTTTGCTGCAGACGGCGGTGTTTATGCCGAAAAAGTTATCAACCGTTCATTTGAATACGGTGAACTTGCAGCAGGTGATGAGCTTCACGGCTGGAGTCAGGTGGGTACTGTTGATATCAGCGTTGTAAAAGGCGATGCTGAAAACGGACTCAACGAAAACAACACAAATTATCTTGTTATTAACAATACAAGCGGTGCTCTGGGCGGTGTGCAGAATAAAGGTTTCCTTGAGGGTATGGCTATTGAAAAAGACACAGTGTATGATTTCTCTGTTTATGCAAAAGCTTCCGAAGGTTACAGCGGTAACATCACAGCAAGACTCGTTGCAGGCGGTGAAATCGCAGGTGAAGTGACATTCGGCGGTATTACAGCAGATTGGGTGAAGTATGAGTTTGAAATTACTTCATCTGTAACAGCAACTTCTGATGTTTATCTTCAGGTGCTTACAGAAAACGGCAAAGTCTGCCTTGATATGGTTTCTCTTTTCCCGCCCACATACAATGACCACGGAATGAGAACAGACCTTGTAACAAAACTTGCAGAGCTTGAGCCGTCATTCCTCCGTTTTCCCGGCGGTTGCGTAATTGAGGGTTATGATGCAGAAACTGCTTACAGCTGGAAAGACTCAATCGGCACAGGTCCCGACGGCATGCCTCTTGAGTTTGACGGTACATACGGTGATGTTGCAACAAGACCTCTGGGCATAAATCTGTGGACAAATGTTTCTGCAACAGAAGACCCGTTGCCTTGTTATATGAGCTACGGTCTCGGTTTTTATGAATATTTTGTTCTTGCAGAAGATATCGGTGCAATCGGTGTGCCCGTGCTTAACTGCGGTCTCTATTGTCAGATGCGAGGAAAGGGTCCCGTTGAAATGGGTACTCCCGAGTTTGAACAGTACGTTCAGGATATGGTTGACCTTGTTGAATTCTGTCGCGGTGACGAATCAACAGTATGGGGTAAAGTGAGAGTATCGCTCGGTCACGCAGAGCCTTTTGAACTTAAATATATCTGTATCGGTAACGAAAACGAAGGAGAAGATTACTTCGCAAGATATGAAGCATTCCTTGAAAGATTCAATGAAGAAAAAGAGAAGAATCCTGAACTTTATGATGGACTTGAGCTTATATATTCTTCAGGTGCGGCAGATGCTACAGGCAGCGACAAGTATATTCTTTCATATGAAAATGCTTATGAATACATCACAGCAAACGGTATGACAGCTGATGAATATGCAGGTGCAATTGATCAGCATTACTACAAGGATCCTGACTGGTTCCTCAAAAACACAGATTATTATGATGAAGATAATTATGTGAGAGATTACAATAATATGACCGACACTATTTATGGCGGAGGTATAAAAGTTTTCCTTGGTGAATATGCGGCACGTTCCAATACTCTGAGAGCGGCACTTGCTGAAGCTGCATATATGACAGGTCTTGAGAGAAACGGTGATATTGTTGAAATGGCGGCTTATGCTCCTCTTTTCGGTAATCTTACAGCAACTCACTGGGCACCTGACCTTATCTGGTTCAACAATCATCTTTCAACAGGCTCAATCAATTACTATATGCAGAAACTTTTCTCAACAAATGCAGGCACAACACTCCTTGGCTCAGAGCTTGGCGGAGCTGCAATTCCTGCGGAAGACCTTAAAGGTATGGTAGGTCTCGGCACATGGTATACTCAGGCTGAGTTTGACAATGTAATAGTTACAGATAATATCACGGGTGAAGTTCTCGCAAGCGATGATTTCTCAATTCCCGCATTCTGGTGGAACTGGCACGCAGATGGTGAAGGTAAGTGGAAAACATCTGGCGGCAAAGCTGTGCAGACAGTTTCTGAACATCCCTATAATGATAAGGGTGCCACAGCATATTTCGGTGAAGCTGAGTGGAGCAATTACACATATGAGTTTGAAGCAACAAAAACAGAAGGTGCAGAAGGCTTCTATATTCCTTTCCTTGTTGAAGATGAAAACAATATGTTCTACTGGAATATAGGCGGTTGGGATAACACAAAGACAGCTCTTCAGCGTGTTGAAAACGGTGCAAAGACAGGTGCAATTCCCGGCACGGCAACAGCTTTCACAGTTGAAAACGGTGTTACATATAAGATAAAGATTGAAGTTAACGGCACAGTTATCAGGGGTTATATTGACGGTGTGCTTCAGTTTGAATACGATGCCGCATCAGACAGCTATGCAGAAGCTTATCATGTTGTTTCAACAGACGCAAGCGGAGATATCATCATCAAGCTTGTAAACACAACAGAGAGTGACAGAACATTTGCAATTGATATCGCAAACGCTGTGCCCGGCTCAAAGGCAACAGTTTATCAGGTTGCAGGTGACAGCCTTGACAATGATAATGTCCTTGGTGCAGAAGAAGACTGCGTAATGACAGAATTTACTGTTGACGGTGTAAGCAATCAGTTCAATTACACAGTGCCTCAGTATTCAGCAACTGTAATCAGGATTTCAAGATAAAAAGAAACCGACCGTAAAGGTCGGTTTCTTTGCTGTTATATTATGTCAGAGTTAAGTGGTCATATTCACTATAAATTGATTTCGGAACATTGTTTTCATCAACGGAAACGATATAGGAATCGCCTCCTGCTGTCAGATAAATCGTTCCGTTTAAAGAGATGAAGACGCTGAATGATGTCAGTTCGCCATCATATTCATAATGATACGGATCAGGCTTTGGGGAGTTTTTAGGATGAGCCAATACGGTTTTATCATAAACATTTTTATAATAAACAGAACCATCTTCATTGAATTTTAATTCATGTTTTTCTACTGATTTCCAATATGTTAGATAATAAGCAAGGTTGTTATTAAAATAATCATGTGCAAATCCGTCATCATCTTCTTTTGAGCCATAGAATTCCTGTCCTATAAAATTATTCTGTATTTCCATAGCTCTTTTTTCATTTTCATTTGTGATATATGCTAGTATAATGAGAGTGATTGTTACAATTACACCTATCGTTGTTGCAACAATAATTCCGATGCGCTTCTTTTTCTTTGCTTTTTCTTTTTCAATTTCAGCAATAATTGATTCGCATTCAGAAATGTCGTCTGCATATTCTTCCGCCTGTAATTCTTTGAGAAGAATAACTGCTTGCATTAATTTTTTAACATCTCTGTCTTCCATTAATAATTTGATTGAGTTATATTTTTCCTGTTGCTGAAACTTTGCCATTTTTTCGGAGCATTTATCTGCGAGTGCAGTTGCCTCCGGCATTGAATCTGCTATTCTCAGGAGTAATGCTCTTGCACGGTAAAAATCATTCGCTTGCTGTGCATCAGCCATAATATTCTGAGCTTTTAAATATATATTTTGTATGGCATATTGATGCAATGTTTGTGCGTATTCGGGTGTTGCAAAACGCATAGCTTTTTGAAAAAAACTATTTTCCAAAAATGCTTCTTCAGAATAGATAAGCTGATTTTCGTTGGTAAGTCTTAATGCTGACAGTAATAAACCTATATAAGCTTTGACATTTTCAGGTTCAATATCAAGAATTTTGTTGTAATATTCAGATGCTGAAGACCATTCATGGTCCTCCAGGAAAATCTCTGCTCTGCGAAAAAGAGAATCGATAGTTGGAATTGTTTCGTTGTTAACCATATTTTTCACCTCAAAGTTTTTTGATTACGGAGTTTCTTTTGCTTTATCCATTAATTTCATCACAAGGCGGAGAGTATCAAGGGTTTTTTCGCCTTTGATTGTTTTAACTGAGATATAGGGCTTTGCTGCGGCACTTACAAGAATTCTGCCGCGCATTGCCTTGGCAAGAATTGCGACCTGAGAAGCATCGATATTATCCGAATAAAGCAGAATGCTTGTGGCTGTCTGTTTGATTTCATATATCTTGTGCTTCATTGCGGAGTTTCTTATAAGTGCAACGGTGATAAGTCCGTTTACGCTGTCAGGAATATCACCGTAACGGTCAATAAGCTCGTCTGTAACATCTTCTGCGTCTGATTCGCTTCTGATGGATGCAATTCTTCTGTAAATTGCAAGTCTCTGGGGGATTGAATCAATATATTTTTCGGGAATATGCGCATCAATGCTAAGGTCAACAAGACACTCTTTCTCAGGCTCTTTTTCTGTGTGGGTCTGCTCTTCGTTTACAGCCTCCGCAAGCATCTGCAGATACATATCATAACCGACTGCTTCAAGATGACCGTGCTGTTTTGCTCCGAGAATATTACCTGCACCTCTGATTTCAAGGTCTTTCATTGCGATTTTGAAACCTGAGCCGAATTCTGTGTATTCACGGATAGCGGCAAGTCTGCGCTGTGCAATTTCAGACAGCTCTTTGCCTTTTCTGAATGTGAAATAAGCAAAACCTCTTCGTGAAGACCTGCCGACTCTGCCTCGTATCTGATGAAGCTGTGCAAGCCCCATTCTGTCTGCATTCTCTATGATAAGAGTGTTTACATTCGGCACATCAACACCTGTTTCGATGATTGTTGTGCACACAAGAATCTGAATTTCACCGTCAAGGAGCTGTCGCCATACTTCGCTCAGTTCTTCTTCTCCCATTTTTCCGTGGGCAACGGCAATATTTGCGTCGGGAATGAAAGTGCGGATTTCCGCAGCTTTTTCTTCAATATCCTCAACTTTGTTGTAGAGGTAGTAAATCTGACCGCCTCTGCGAAGCTCTTTTTCCATTGCTTCTGCAAGAATTCCCATATCGTGCTCTGCAACATAAGTCTGCACAGGTGAGCGGTCAAGGGGAGCTTCTTCAATAACTGACATATCACGGATTCCCGTCATAGCCATATTGAGAGTGCGGGGAATGGGAGTAGCTGAAAGGGTAAGCACGTCAACAGACGGAAAAACTGTTTTGAACTTTTCTTTCTGTGCAACACCGAAACGCTGTTCTTCATCGATGATAACGAGTCCCAAATCACGGAATTTTATATCTTTTGATATGATTCTGTGAGTGCCTACGATTACATCTACATAGCCTTTTTCAAGGTCTTCCTTTATTTTTTTCTGCTGTTTGGCATTTCTGAAACGTGAGAGCATTTCAGCCCTTACAGGGAAGCCCTCAAAACGTCTTAAAATTGTTCTGTAATGCTGAAGAGCAAGAATTGTTGTGGGAACAAGAATTGCACACTGTTTGCCGTCTGCAATGCATTTGAATGCGGCTCTGAGTGCAACTTCTGTTTTTCCGAAACCAACGTCACCGCAGAGAAGTCTGTCCATAGGATAGGCTTTTTCCATATCCTGCTTGATTTCATAAATACAGCGGAGCTGGTCGTCTGTTTCATCAAATTCAAAACGACGTTCAAAGTCATTCTGCATATCGATATCTGGAGAGAAAGGATATCCTGCCGTGTTGTGTCTCTTGGCATAAAGCTCAAGCAGCTCTTTTGCCATATCTTTAACGGCACCTTTGACTCTCGCTTTTGTTTTTGCCCAGCCGTCTGTGCCGAGCTTGTTGATTTTTACACCTCTGCCGCTGTCATCGTGAGGTCCTATATATTTTGAAACAAGATCAAGCTGTGTAACGGGTACATAAAGTGCCTCTGCGCCCACATATCTGATTCTGATATAATCTTTGTGTACACCTGAAATTTCCATATCCACAATGCCGTCAAAAATGCCTATGCCGTGAACAGAGTGTACAACATAGTCGCCTTTGTGAAGTTCTTCAATGGAATGGAGACCCTGACTTATGTCGTGGAATTTTTTCTTGCCCGAAGCTCTTTTTTTTCCGTCACATTTGTATCTGCCTGAAGTGACAATGCGAAGCTTGTCGGCGGGGTAGTCCATACCGAAGCTCAGAGCACCTGGAATAATATTTATCTGACCTCTGATGAAACTCAGAGGTGCTTTGCTGAAATAATTTGATGCGAAACCGTCATCATTAAGGTCTTCGCAAAGGCTTTTTGCCGCTTTGTCTGTTCCTGCAAGAATAACAACCGTGTAACCTCTTGCAATATCGGGACTAAGGTCGTCTTCAAGGACTGTGAGTGACCCCTCCCAGGGTGAAGTCTGACGCACATTCATTGTGATAAGGTCTTTAACGGGAGTATCAAAAGAGCCTCTTGCAAAGTTATCAAGGTATATTACACCCTGTTTTTCATAACGGGCAACAACGTCTGACCATTTGATGCTGAAATTGTCAAGACCTTTGCAGAGCACACCGTCTTCAAACATCATTTTTATGTCTTCATTGAGAAGTTTTGTTGAAGAGGCTGCACGCTCTTTTATGTTGTGTGAATCTGCCGCAAAAAGAAGAAAATCTTCGCAGTAGTCAAAAATTGTGTCGCACTTTTCGTATGCAAGGTTAAGATACTTGTCTGTTGAGCCGAGTCTGACGTGACCTTTCAGCTTATCTGCATCGGCATAAAGACTTTCACGTATGGTATCATACTTTTTGCCTTTAAGAGAAACTGCCAGGTTTTCGATTTTTTCTGCAAACGAGACATCGCTGTCAAAAATAATTTCTGTTGCGGGTGTGATTCTTATTGAATCGGCAATATCTGTTCTTCTCTGGGATAAAATGTCGAAGTGAGACATTGAATCTATTGTGTCGCCCCAGAATTCGATTCTGACGGGAGACTGAGCATCAGGCGGGAAGAAGTCGAGAATTGAGCCGCGCTGAGAAAACTGACCTGCACCCTCAACCATATCCGCACGGGTGTAACCTGCACAGACGAGAGAAGATATTACTTTGTTAAGATCGGCATCTTTGCCGTTTTCAAGAAGAATGGATTTTTCGCTGAGTATTTTTTTTGGAATTGTAAGCTGCATCGCCGCTTCGATACTGCATACAACAGCATCAAGTCCGTTTTCGCAGATGAGACCGAGTACACCGAGTCTGATGCTTTCGTAATCTCTTGAATGGCTCTGCTCAGATCTGAAATTTCTGTCTGTTGCAGGGAATAACATAGCGTTCATTCCCATTGTCTGAAGGTCGGCAGTTATTTTTGTTGCCGATGCTTCATCGTTTGCGACAATGAGGGCTTTTTTGCCGAGTCTGTCGCAGACGGTATGTACAAGATGAGCTTTAGGGGTGAGAGAAAGTCCCAGTACGCCCATGGGGAGAATTTTTTTCTTTATGTTGTATTCAATTGAGCTGTATTCTTTGTTGCTTTCAAGAAGAGAAGCAAATGAGGACATTTTTATCACCCTTTCCGCTTTATTATGTATGTTGATTTATTTGATCTGGCAGGTCATCATTGCCTTGTCAACTTCACCTGCAACGATAAGGTCAATTGCATCGCAGGCTTTTTCCATTGGTGCTTTGAGAGTAGCCTGATCCTGCTTTGAGAAGTTGCCGAGAACATAATCTTTCAGGTCATAATCGGGATGAGGCTTGTTGCCTACACCGATTTTTATTCTGGGGAAGTTGTCTGAATTCAGATGATAGATAATGCTTTTGATTCCGTTGTGTGTGCCTGCTGAACCTTTGCGTTTGATTCTGAGAGCACCGGGTGCAATGTCGATATCATCAAAAATTATAATGCATCTTTCAGGGGGAATCTTGTAGAAAGTTGCAGCCTCTTTGATTGCTTCGCCTGAGTTGTTCATATAAGTCTGAGGACGCATAACAAGGCATCTGTGACCGTTAATCATTACATCGGCACAAAGAGACTTGTATTTGATGCGGTCTGTTTTGAAGTTCTCTCTGTTGCAGAGAACATCAAGACAGAGGAAACCAGCGTTGTGTCTAGTGAGTTCATATTCTTTGCCGGGGTTTCCGAGACCTGCGATGATGAATTCTACGGGGCCTGAAACAGGCATTGAAAATGATGATGTTGTTTTCTTTTTGAAAAAAGCCATTTTGAATATTCCTTTATACTTTTTTTCTGTAAGGCTGTTTTTCCTTTACCCAGCCTTCTTTATTTGTTTGTTTTTCTCTTGCAATTGCAAGGGTGTTGTCGGGCACATCTTCGGTAATTGTTGAGCCTGCCGCTGTGTAGGAGTTTTCGCCCACGGTGACCGGAGCAATAAGATTTGTGTTGCAGCCGATGAATGCAGAGTCTCTGATAACTGTTCTGTGCTTTGTTTTACCCGTGAAGTTGACTGTTACAACTCCGCAGCCGAAATTGACATTTTTGCCCACATCGGAATCGCCTACGTAAGTCAGGTGTGAAACTTTTGTGCCCGTGTCGATAACAGAATTCTTGACTTCAACAAAATTTCCGAGATGCACATTGTCACCGATGACAGCATCGGGACGGATATTGGCAAAAGGTCCGATATCTGCATTGTTCATTATCTTTGCGCTGCGGATATGACTGCTTATGAATTTTACGCCGTTTCCGATTTCTGCATTTTCAATATATGATGAAGGACCAATTGTGCAGCCTTCACCGATTGAAGTGTTGCCCCTGATTATGGTGCCGGGAAGAATTGTTGTGCCATTTCCGATTATGCAATCAGCTTCAATAATAATGCCGTCTGTGCAGGGAATGTTGACTCCCTTTTCAATAAGTCCTGAAAGGATTGAGAGTCTCATTGTTTCACCTATGCTTATGAAGTCTTCGGCTGTTTCGGCAGACAGATTGATGTTTTTGTTGGCAGAATCATAAATGCCCGTTTTTATTCCCGGTTTTCCTATTGCTTCACGGCTTAGACAGAATGCTGTGCTGTCTTCTGAAATGATTGTCATATCGTTACCGTCTTTTGTGTGCATTGCGAGTGCACCGCTGACGGAATCAGAATCAATAAACGGTTTGTTGCCCCTGATAAAAACAATTATATCTGTGCTGACAGCGTCTGTTGCCTCTTGCACCGATGTTAAAACTTTTATATCGCTGTTTTCAAAGTGTTTTTCAATCTGTGAAATATTATCTTCTGCAATGACACAGATATTATCGATGTCTGCATCTTTCGCGGCTTTTATCACCGTGTCAATCATCGGTCTGAAAAGAATCTCACGAAGAGTATCTGTTTTTTCTGTGGCAAAAACTATAGCGCCGACATTCATACTGTCAACTCCTGAATCTTTATTATATCATACAGTTTAAGTATATTCAATATTCAGGCGTTAATTCTGAAAAAATGCAGCCACCGTAGTGACTGCATCGGAAAATTTTATTCAGCGTCTTTTTTAGCTGCTTTTTTTGTTGTTTTTTTAGCTGCGGGCTTCTTTTCTGCCTTTTCCTTTTTGGGAGCCTTTTCAGCTTTCCTTTCTTCTGTTTCTGCTTTTGCAGCTCTGGGCTTTCTGGGCTTGGGAGCCTTTTTCATAAGCTCAACAAGCATAAGCGCGTGGCCGATGTCGCCCTCAACCTGAATTTCGCCTGCAAAGAATGCATCCATGGGGTTAAGTTTGCAGGAAAGAATGTTTTCAAGCACTTTGCTTGAAACTTTGATGATTGCTGTATTGTCATAATAATCGTAAGGCTCAACAGCAAAAGGACCGTTCATATATGCAACATAAAAAATGCCGCCGCAGTCTTCATCTGTCATTTCAACCTGAACTGCGAAATTTTCGGTAAGTTTTGATTCATCAATCTTACCGTACTTTTTCTTGAGCTGGTTGAATTTTTCGATAAATGTCATTGTAACTTACTCCTTGATTTATTTTCTTTATTATATTTCGAATATTGAAAAATGTCAACGGGGAATTTGTCGTAAGTTTACCCTGAAAAATCAGAATTATTATATATTAAGGAAATCTTTTCTGTATTTTACACCAAAGAATTCTGCAAGTTCAACCATTTCTTCATCTTTGATTGTATTCTTGCGGGGAAGATGAGCTGTGAGCATATAAATCTCGGCAGCCTTTTCAACAGTTTCGATAAGACCGAATGTTTCATCAAGATTTTTACCTGCTCCGTAAATGCCGTGCATACCCCATACAACAAGACGGAATTCTTCCATTTTCTTTGCAGTTGCTTCACCGATTGAGTTAGTGCCGCAGAGCATCCAGGGAAGAACACCTACACCGTCAGGGAAAACAACAATGCACTCTGTACACATTTCCCAGAGAGTGTGAGTGAAGCTTTTTTCGTCAAGCTCGTGAACATAGTTCATTGCAAGAGTGTATGTAGGATGTGAATGCATAACAACTCTGTTGTCGGGGTCAACTTTGAGTCTTGCCATATGGCTCATAAGGTGAGCAGGGAGCTCAGATGTAAACTTGCCGCCATCCTTGTAACCCCAGAGAAGTTCAGCTGTTGTGCCGTCTTCTGCAATTCTGATGATACCGAGGTTTGTTTCGGGATCGTGCTCAACATTCTTGAAATATTTGCCTGTACCTGTAACGATGAAGATTCTGCCGATAAGGTCTGTTGCATCAAAACCTGTGGGGATTGTGCGGAGAACTGTATCCTTGTCGAGATATTCATAAACTTCGTCATTTTCGAGCATATAACTGATGTTGCCGCCGTTTCTTTCATCCCAGCCGAGACGGTACATGTTGGCTGTCATTTTTTTCATTTCTTCCACAAAGGGAGCTGTAAGTATATCTTTCATTATCTGTTCACCAGAACTTCCTTTTCATATTTTTTAACTTCATCAATGTATGAAACGCTTGTGTTTTCTCTTGCAAGGTATTCATTCCATACTGCACCGAAAGGAGCAGTTTTCATTTCTTCCTGAAGCACCATAAGAGAAGTGATGTCGTTTTCTTCCTGAAGAGCTTTCATCTTTGCGTTAGGTTCAAGAAGTGCGAAAAGAAGAGCCTTCTTGACATTTCTTACACCTGTAATCCAGGCTGAAATACGGTTGATTGATGCATCGAAATAGTCTGTTGCGATGAAAACTCTGTCGAGTGCATCGTTTCTTACGATTTCCTTTGCAATTTCCTTTGTTTCATCATCGAAAAGTACAACATGGTCGGAGTCCCAACGCATGGGTCTTGTGATGTGAAGCGCAATCTTTTCGTGGAAAAGAAGCATTGATGAAATCTTGTCGGAAACCATTTCTGTGGGATGATAGTGACCGTTATCCATAAGGGGAGTGATACCCTTGTAGTCTGCGTAGCTGAGTGCAAATTCAGCAGAGCCTACTGTGTAAGCTTCAAGACCGATACCGAAAACCTTTGATTCAAGAGTAACATAAACTTTTGACTTGTCATAGGGCATATCGAGAATTGCATCAAGCGAATCCTTGAAACGCTTTCTTGGTGCAAGTCTGTCTGCAGGAATATCCTTGTAACCGTCGGGAATCCAGATGTTCATAACACAGGGAATGCCTGTTTCAGTTGCAAAATATTCTGAAATTTCAACACAGCGTCTGCAATGCTCAATCCAGAATTTTCTGACATTTTCGTCGGGTGATGAAAGTGTGAGATTGTCCTTTACCATGGGGTGAGAAAAAAGTGTGGGGTTGAAGTCAATACCCATATTTCTTGCCTTTGCAAATTCAACCCACTTTGCAAAATGAGAGGGTTTGAGAGCATCTCTGTCTGCAAATTCGCCGTCTTCAAAAATAGCATAGCAAGCGTGAAGATTGAGCTTTTTCTTGCCGGGAATGAGAGAAAATGCCTTGTCGATATCAGCCATAAGCTGCTCGGGAGAAGTTGCCTTGCCGGGGTAGTTACCTGTTGTCTGAATGCCGCCTGAAAGAGCTTCTTTTGAGTCGAAACCTGTAACGTCATCACCCTGCCAGCAATGAACGGAAACTGTTATATCCTTTAATTTTTCAATTGCACTTTCGGTGTCAACACCGAGTGCCGCATATTCATTTTTTGCAATTTCGTAAGCTGTCATAATAGCCTCCCAAAAAACATTGATAATTAATTATAACATTTTTAATTGGATAATTGCAATGAAATTTTTTATATTTTTCTTGTTTTGAATATGTTTTTACCTTTGGTTATTATTGACATAATTTTTTATCTGTGATAATATTATTATGTTATTTGCAACAAACGGCATTTCTGTTTTTCAGGAGGTAGTCTTTATGAAGAAAAAATATATGTCGGTTTCAAAAAAAATCGTTGCAACACTTCTTGCGGTTATGATTTCCTGTGTTGCGGCAATTCCCGTTTCTGCTGAGAGTGCAGAGAAGAATTATATCATCGACAATCCTTATGCGGATATCGACTGGGATTCCTGGGGCAGCTATAAAACACAGCTTCATTCCCACACAAATGCAAGTGACGGTTTTCTGACAATTCACGAATATGTACAGCAGCATTATGATATGGACTATGATATTGTTGCTCTTACAGACCACGGCACAATCAATAAAGGCTGGGATGTTGCTCCCGACCTTGTACCTCTTATGCGTCTTATAAAATACGAACGCACACAGATGCAGCCTATAAATCCTCTTACGGCAGAAGAGTATGACGCATATACTTCAGGTACAGCATCTTCATCAACAAGAACACACGAAAACGGTATGCTTGATGTTCCCAAGGGTATTGAGCTTAATATGGCAACTCCCGTTGCAGACTGTCATCTTACAGGATATTTCTCTGATTACGGTCAGGGGCTTGCAGGTGTTTACGGTGACTATGAAACTCCCGCAAGAGAAGTTATGAATGACGGTGGTATTACATTCCTTTCACACGTGGGTGAATATGTGTATACAGACAAGGATTCTGCAGACCATGTAGGTCAGAAAGTTGATGACTACTATGCAAATAAATTTGCAAGACTCTTCATTGATTATCAGGGCTCTGCTTTAGGTATGGGTATAAACAGCGCAACAGATGCACATACACGTTGTGACCGTATCCTCTACGATCAGGTACTTCAGAAGACCATTCCCAACGGTGTTGTGCCCTGGTGTAATACTTTCTCAGATTCACATAATGATTCTGCTATAAACGATGCTTACACATGGACTTGGATGGAAAACTTCACAATGGAAGATTTCCGTGAAAGCCTTGAAAAAGGTCAGTTCTTCTCAGTTTCTCACTATTCAAACGGTGTGGAGCTCAACGGTATGGAAGAAATGCCCGGTTTTGATGAGCAGAAGGTCTATGATGAAGAATTATGGCGCCTTGATAATACTCCCAACGTAACAAGACTTACAGTTGACGAAGAAAGCGATACAATTTATGTTGAGGGTGAAAACTTCAATCTCATCACATGGGTTTCAGACGGAAACGTGATTCTCCGTGAAGAAATAACAGACGGCAAAGCAACTATTGACCTTCACGATACTGAAAAATTCCTTGCAGAGCCGAATCTTTATGTGAGATTCTACCTTTCAGGCGAAAACGGAATCTGCTATTCACAACCTCTTGTGCTTAATGTTGAGGGTGAAGAATTTGAATCTGTTGATGTGCCCGTAACAAATGATATTTCAACATTCCTGCGCAAACTTGTGACAATTATTGATAAGATATTCTTTAAGAATAATCCTCTTATCTGGGCATTCAAGTATTTTGCATTTGGTTATGATGCAACAGCAAATCTTTGATAAATAAAAATTCAGGGAGTTTTTTTCACTCCCTGAATTTTTTATATGTCTGATTTTTCTTTTACAAGCTGTTTGAAGTGGTTGCCTTTTTCTTCAAAATCACGGTAGTAGTTGTAACTTGCCGCAGCAGGTGACATTATGCATGACTTACCTTTCTGTGTGTTTGCAATGCAGAAATCAACAGCATCAGGCAGGTCTTTTGCCTTGTAAACACAAATGTCTGTGCCGATTTTTGCAATGTTGTCTGCAATGTTGTGACCTGTTTCGGGAAGACACACAAGATTGTCAATCTCAAGCACGGAGAGAGCTTTTTCAAAGTCGGAATAATCAAGACCTCTGTCAAGACCACCGATGATAAGAGTGCCTACATTGCCGATTGCTTCAACCGCACAAAGCACAGCTTCGGGAATTGTTGCAATTGCATCGTTATAATAATCAACTCCGCCGAAAGTGCCGAAGTATTCCATTCTGTTGGGAATGCCTTCAAAATTTTCAATTGCTCTGCGGATAGATTCTTCGTCTGCCCCTATTGCTTTTGCCGCAGCAGATGCAAAACCGATATCCATTGCATTGTGTCTGCCGCGCAGGTTGTTGTTAATGCCGATGAGTGTTGAAACAAATGCGTCAGGCTCTGCATAAACTTTGATTTTGTTTGATTTTATTTCATTTTCATCAATATATTCATTAAGACCCTGAGTGCCGTTGAAAACAAAGAAGTTTTCTTCATTCTGATTTCTCACAATGTTGAGCTTTGCGTTTACATAGCCCTTGAAACCCTCTTCATAATGGTCAAGATGTTCTTCGTAGACATTTGTCATAACTGCAACATCGGGAGAACCTTTTGTGAACTCAAGCTGATGTGAAGACATTTCGATTACTGCAACTGAATCTGCAGGCATTGATATTTCTTCAAAAACGGGAACACCCATATTTCCGATGAGTGAAGTGTTGAAGCCTGCTTCACTAAGCATTCTGAAAATAAGAGTCGAAGTTGTTGTTTTACCTTTTGTGCCGGTGATTCCCACAACTTTGCAGTCTGCAAAACGAAGAAACATATCTGTCTGGCAGGTGATTTCTGTTGTTTCGGGATATCTTACGCCAACAAAGGGAATGCCGGGGCTTTTGAAAATAAGGTCATAAGCACCGAGATTTTCAAGATAATTTTCACCGCAGTCAAAAGAAACATTCTCATCGCAGAGTGAAACAGAATTCTTGTCACCGATTGTCAGGTGTTTGTCTTTAAGATAACTTCTTATGAAATTGTATGTTGATTTTCCCTCTCTGCCGAAGCCGAGAATAAGGATTTTTTTGTCTTTTATATAATTTATCAGTTGTTGTGCTGACACAAAAACATCTCCTCAGGCAAATGTTTATTATAAAAATTATGATTGTTTCTTAGTAATTTATTATACATTATTTATGTGAAAAATCAAGGTGTCACGAAAAAAACGACAAAAAGATAAAAAAATCGTCTGTAAATCTATTGACATAGTCTGAACATTAATGTATAATGTCAAAGTATCAGTTTAAGAATTGATAAAGTTTGAGATTAACCCACGCGGTAAATGCGGAGGGAGGGAATATAATGAGCCAGATCAAAGTTAAAGAAAATGAATCCTTGGATAGCGCTCTCAGACGTTTTAAGCGTCAGACTTCAAGAGATGGTATCATCCAGGAAGTTCGTAAAAGAGAACACTATGAGAAGCCTTCTGTAGCAAGAAAGAAGAAGTCTGAGGCTGCTCGTAAACGTAAGTTTAAGTAATTGATTTTGACGGCGGGTTCTGCAAAGAGCCCGTCATTCTTTTCGTTGAAAGGAGCTTTTCAATGAATATTGAATCACTTATGTCTGTTATGCCTGAGAATATTGATGCGGCACTTGTCGTCACCCCTTGCAACAGACGTTATTTTACCGAATTTGAATCATCTGACGGTTTTCTTCTTGTTACACGCAAGGGGAGTATTTTTTATACCGACAGCCGTTATATCGAAGCTGCAGAAAATCAGATTAAATGCTGCGATGTTGCAGAGGGTAAACAGGTTTTTTCTCAGATGAAAGATTATCTGAATGAAAGAAATGTAAAATCCGTCGCGGTTGAAGCAAACGGAATGACTCTTGCGGAGTTTTCAAGACTTACGACAAATGAAAATATGAAAGATTTTCATTTTGTGTCAGATAATTCTCTCGACACAGCGATAAATGTTTTCAGAAGTGTGAAAAATGAAGCAGAAAAGGGTAAAATACTTTCGGCGCAGAAAATTGCGGAAGATGCCTTTCTTCATATTCTGAACTTTATAAAAAAAGGCAGAACAGAAAAAGAAGTTCAGCTTGAACTTGATTTTTATATGCTGAAAAACGGTGCAGAGGCGTTGTCTTTTGATACAATTGCCGTAAGCGGAAAGAATTCATCAATGCCTCACGGTGTTCCCACAGACAAAGTGATTGAAGACGGTGATTTTGTCACTCTCGACTTCGGTGCTGTTGTTGACGGGTATCACAGTGATATGACAAGAACTGTTGCTGTCGGTTTTGTGACAGACGAACAGAAGAAAGTTTATGAAACGGTTCTCAAGGCACAGCTTTCTGCTCTTGATGTTGTCAGGGCAGGTGTTTCCTGTTTTGATGCAGACAAGGCTGCAAGAGATGTTATTGCAAATGCAGGTTACGGTGAATTTTTCGGTCATGGAACAGGTCACGGTGTGGGTGTTGAAATTCACGAAATGCCCAATCTGTCACCCAGAAGTTCTGCAGTACTTGAAAAGGGCAACATCGTAACAGTTGAACCGGGAATTTATCTGCCCGGAAAATTCGGTGTAAGAATTGAAGATATGGCTTTTGTTACAGAAAACGGATGTGAAAATCTGACAAAATCGCAAAAATCTCTTATAGTGCTTTGATTTTTATGAAAAACACTTGAAAAAAAATGTAAAATATATTATTATCTATAGGTAAAGTTATTTATAACGGAGGAAAAAATTATGGTTTCAGCAGGCGATTTCAGAAACGGCGTAACATTTGAAGAAGACGGCAACGTACTTCAGGTTGTTGAATTCCAGCATGTTAAACCCGGTAAGGGCGCTGCTTTCGTTCGTACAAAGACAAAGAATGTTCTCACAGGTGCAGTAATTGAAAAGAGCTACAACCCCTCAGCTAAATTCCCCACTGCATTCATTGAGAGAAAAGAAATGGAATATTCATATGAAGACGGCGGTCTCTATTACTTCATGGACCCCGAAACATACGAAATGGTACCCATCAACGGTTCAGACCTCAGCGACAACTTCAAGTTCGTTAAGGAAAACGAAACATGCCGTATCCTTTCATACAAGGGCAAGGTTTTCGGTGTTGAACCCCCCAACTTCGTAACTCTTCAGGTTACAAAGACAGACCCCGGCTTCAAGGGTGACACTGCTACAAACACACTTAAGCCCGCTACACTTGAAACAGGTGCAGAAATCAAAGTACCCCTTTTCATCGATGAAGGCGAAATGATTCAGGTTGACACTCGTACAGGTGAATATATGTCAAGAGCCTGATTATAATTCAGGAACCGGCATAAAAATAAACGCAATTAAATTTTTCGGGAGGTTAGGTTATGATGACTTTAACTGAAAAGGCAGCATATATCAAAGGTCTTGCAGACGGTCTTGGACTTGATGAATCCACAAAGGAAGCAAAAATTATCAAGGCTCTTGTTGATATTATTGATGATATGGCTCTCAGTCTTGCAGATGCAGAGGACGATATCGCAGTTCTTGCAGATGAGATTGAAGAAATTGAAGAACACATCGATGCAGTTGATGTTGATCTTGCAGAAGTTGAAGAAATCCTTTTTGATGAATATGAGGATGAAGACTTCGAAGATGACTGTGATTGCGATTGTGATTGTTGTGACGGCTGCGACGATTATGACGACGAAGCTTTCGAATATGAAGTTGAATGTCCCGATTGCGGCGAAGTATTCTGTTTTGACGAATCAGTTTTTGAAGACGATGAACCCCTTACTTGCCCTAACTGTGGTATGGTAATTGAAGAAATCGAAATCGAAGACGATGAAGATGACGAATAATTAAAAATTGAGAGAAGCAATAAGTTTGCTTCTCTTTTTTTTGTAAACAATATATCATTTTTCCAAAAAGTAAAAATAAATCAAAAATGATGTGTTATTATCAATACATAAAATCATTCAGATTGTGAGGTTATTTTGTATGTTCGATCAGATTGACGGCGTTCTTGATCAGATTGAAGGTGTTGTTGGTGACGCAAACCTCGGTTTAGGCGGAGGCAATGTTCTTCTTGATCCCGCTCCCGAAGTAAATGGTGTTATCGGCACTATCTTTGCTGCAATTATTGAGCTTTTCTCAATTCTCAGAAATCTTATGAAAATGTAATTTTTCAGCATAAAAAAGGCACACTTCGTATGAAGTGTGCCTTTTTGCTTTTAATCTATGCCGATTCTCTGAAGATGAAACATATATTGCTGAGCGATTCCGCTTATGCCTTTTGTGCATTCAGGGAGACCGCAGGGATAAAGGCTGTCGCAGATTCTTTTTATATGTCTGTCAACGGGGAATGTGTCAATGTGTCCTGTGCCGAAAAGGATTGTGCAATCAGCAACCTTTTTGCCGACACCGTTTATTTTCATCAGTTCGTTCTCACATTCTTCAATTGTTTTTGAATACAGAGTGTCAAGATTGATTGTGCCGTCTGTTACTTTTCGTGCTGCATCAAGAATATAGGGTACTCTGTAGCCTGCTCTGATAACCTCAAGGTCGTAAGATTGGAGAGATGCGATTTTTTCTGCCGTGGGAAATGTATATGATGTAGCAGTTTTCTCACCGTGTGTTTCGCACAGCTTTTCAATAATACCTTTTATTCGGGGAATATTATTGCAGGCAGAAATAATGAATGAGCACAGCGCTTCCCACGGCTCTTGTTTCAGAATTCTGATTGTGCCGTAAAAATCAATTGCTGCGGCAAGATGACTGTCATTATACAATGTTTTTATGACTTTATCATAATCTCTTGCCATATCAAAATAATCGTAAAAAACATCAAGAAATTGTTTTTCTGAAATTCCGTAAAAACGCAGACCGTTATCTGTCTGTATAACTGTTGTTTCAACTCCGCGGACAACTCCCGTCCAGGAAGAATCGGGATTTTTTCTCCATCTGAAGGCCTGACCGCAGTCAAGTGTTACGGCAAGATTGATTTTTCCGAAATCTGATATTTCTATGTAATTTTCGTCAGTTTTAACAAACATTTTACTGCCCTCTTGCGATAAAAAATATTATTCTTAAAAGGAATAAAAATGATTTGTTAATTTACACAAAAAGTATGTGAAAATTTTGTATTCATTTTACTCCAAAATGTATAAACCGAAAAACAGGTACAACAAACTGTATACAAAAAAAGTTGTCGAAAAAAGTTTTGAACATATAAAAATGGAAAAATCAAGGGTCAAAACCGCTATTTTACAAGGAGTTGTAGACAGTTTGAACAGAGTTTTGAACATTTTTGAACATTGCAGGCGGTATACAGAAAGTATAATATACTTGCTGCCGGTATGCCCATTTTATGTCAAAAGCAAGTTTGTAACAATTCACAATTGACAAAAATGCAGAAATTTTTACTGTTTTGCATAATGCTTCTTTTTTGTGAAAAAATATAAAATATAACTCTGAAGGATGTGTTTTTTGTATGATAAAAGGTGTCAACAGACAAGTGGTTGAAGTGGCTGAAACCGGCTGTGATTATTTTGAAAGAGCCTTGTTTTTTGTGAATCCCAAGTATTACGGCATAACGGACGGCAAACTCAGGGAAAGAGCGCAGACAATTGTCAAGTCTGCAGGCACACCGCCTAAAACCAAAGGTGCTGAGAAGCGCAGCAAGGTGAAAATTTTTATAGAAATAGCCGCTTCAGCAGCGGCAGGTGCTATTCTGACATTGTTGACGTCAAGTATTTTCTGACCTGAGGTCGGAAAAGAAGTCAGAGAGTATTTTTTTGCATTCGTTTTCCATAAAACCTTCCTGCAATTCGGGACGGTGATTGTAGGGGAGGTTGAAAAGATTGATGACAGAATCAACCGACCCTGCTTTAAGGTCATAGGCACCGTAAACAACTTTGCTTATTCTTGAGTTGATGATAGCACCCGTACACATAGGGCAAGGCTCAAGAGTTACATAAAGCACACAGTCATCAAGTCTCCAGCTGTCAAGAGCTTTGCATGCATTGTCAATTGCAATAATCTCTGCGTGATAAAGAGCGTTTCTGCCTTTTTCACGCATATTTCTGCCTTCTGCAATAATTTCACCGTTACGGGAAATGACCGCCCCCACGGGCACTTCGCCCTCAGATGCAGCCTCTTTTGCAAGTTCAATTGCTCTTGTCATAAGTTCACGGTGAGTCATAAGTACCTCTTATTTAATGCACAATTCATAATGCATAATGAATGTTTCGCAAAAAAACTCTGTAGGGACCGATGCCCACATCGGTCCGTCTTAGATTGCAGTAAACATTGCGGAGCGATTGAGCATCGCTCCCTACACGAAATTAATTAATTTCTGCTGTGCTGAATTATTGTTTACTTTCCTACGCAGAATTTTGAGAAGACTTCGTTTACAACGGCTTCTCTTGCTTTTTCGCCTGTGAGTTCAAGGAGTTTTTCCGTTGCGTAGTCGATGCTGACATTTACGGCATCGAGTGTCACTCCGATTTCAAGCCCTGTAAGAGCTTCTCTCAGACTGTCGGCCGCAGATGTGCAGCATGCATACTGTCTTTCATTTGCAAGGATACCTGCAGATGTGTCAAATTCTGCTGTGCCTAGAAGTTTTTCAATTACTGTTTTCAGTTTTTCTATTCCGTCACCGTTTGCGGCAGAAATGAAGACTGTATCAGAAATGAATTCCTTTATTTTATCAACATCGGTGTTTATACCTAAATCTGTTTTGTTTATAATTGCAACGGCTTTTCTGCCTTTGCATCTTTCAAGAAGGTCAATATCATTGCTGTCAAGAGGCTGTGAAGAGTCAAAAACAGCAAGAACAAGGCTTGCGGAATCGAGTTTTTTCATTGTTCTGTCAATGCCGATAGACTCAACAATATCATCACTTTCGTGAATGCCTGCTGTGTCGGCAAGATGAAGAACAATGTCTCCGAGTCTGACGGTTTCTTCGACAACGTCTCTTGTTGTGCCTGCAATGTCTGTGACAATTGACTTATCATAACCTGCAAGCTGATTCATAAGTGTTGATTTGCCCACATTGGGATGACCGCAGATTGCTGTGGGTACACCCTGAGTGACGGCTTTGCCTGAATCGAAATTCTTAATGAGTTTTTCAAGTTCATAAAGACTGTTTTTTACAACTTCATAAACATTGTCTTCGTGAGCCTGAGGCACATCTTCGTCAGGGTCGTCTGTCCATACCGCAATGCCTGCCGCAACATTTGTGAGTGATGCGGCAATGTCTGCGATTTTCTGGCTGAGTTTGCCGTCAAGTGTGTTTGATGCGGCACTGAGAGCCTGCTGACCGTGAGCAGAAATGATGTTCATAATTGATTCTGCCTGCGCAAGGTCAATTTTGCCGTTAAGAAAGGCACGTTTTGTGAATTCCCCGGGCTCTGCAGGGACAGCACCTGCGGCAAAAACTGTTCTTAAAACTTTCTGTGTAACGTAAAGCCCGCCGTGGCAGGAAAGCTCCACAACCTCTTCGCCTGTGTAGCTTCTTGGGGCACGGAAAACAAGTGCCACGCATTCGTCAACAGCATTTCCGTTTTCACAGATATGACCGAAGAGTGCAGAATAGCCTTTTATTTCACTGAGTTTTTTGCCTGAAACGGACACAAAAACTTTGTCGGCAACTGCTGTTGCATCGTCACCTGATATTCTGATTACACCTATACCGCCCGAAGCGTTGGGGGTGGCAATTGCGGCGATTGTTGACATAAATCAGTTTCCTTTCTTGCCGAGATAAATGAGAAGTACTGATATATCGGCAGGGCTGACGCCTGAAATTCTTGAAGCCTGACCGATGTTTACGGGACGCACTTTTTTGAGTTTTTCTGTTGCTTCAAGACGAAGTCCCGTTACGTCATCATAATTGATATTTTCAGGAATGAGTCTGACTTCAAGTCGTCTCATATCTGAAATCTGTGATAACTGTCTTTTTATGTAACCTTCGTATTTGAGCTCTGTTTCAACCTGTTCAAATATATCATCTGTAAGGTCGGGACGGGTAGTGTCCACGGGAGTGAGCTTTTCATAATTCAACTGAGGTCTTTTGATAAGTTCTGAAAGTCTGACACCTGTTGAAAGGGAAACGGTGCCGTTTTCGATGAAAATGTGGTCGAATTCCTTGTTGGGAGGAATAACAGTGCTTTCAACTCTCTGTCTTTCTTCAGCGATGAGTTTAAGTTTTCTTAAGAATTTGTTATAACGCTCTTCTGAAATAAGACCGATTTTGTAGCCGGTTTCGGTGAGTCTGATATCGGCATTATCCTGCCTTAAGAAAAGACGGTATTCACTTCTTGAAGTCATCATTCTGTAAGGTTCGTTACACCCCTTTGTTACAAGGTCATCGATAAGTGTGCCGATGTATGAACCTGCTCTGTCAAGAATGAGAGGCTCTTTGCCTTTGAGCTTCAATGCAGCATTTATACCTGCAACAAGACCCTGAGCGGCAGCTTCTTCGTAACCGCTTGAACCGTTGAACTGACCTGCACCGTAGAGATTGGGGATATCCTTGAATTCGAGTGTAGGTTTCATAGAAACGGGGTCAACGCAGTCATATTCAATTGCGTATGCAACACGCATAACTTCAACATTTTCAAGACCTTTGATTGTTTTCAGGAATTCAAGTTGAACATCTTCGGGAAGTGAAGATGACATACCCTGAAGGTACATTTCCTCGGTGTCAATTCCGCAAGGCTCAATGAAAAGCTGATGGCGCTCTTTTTCTGAAAAACGCATAATCTTGTCTTCGATACTGGGACAGTATCTGGGACCTATGCCTTCTATTTTTCCGCCGTAAAGAGGTGAGCGGTGGATATTATCAAGAATAATCTGCTTTGTATTATCGTTGGTGTATGAAATATAACAGACAGCTCTGTTTTCAGGCATTTTTTCTGTTTCAAATGAGAAAGGTGAGCATTTTGCATCGCCTTCTTGAAGTTCAAGGTCTGTAAAATCAACACTTCTTCTGTTGATTCTTGAGGGAGTACCTGTTTTGAATCTGCGAAGTGGGAGTCCGAGTTTTTTGAGTGAGTCTGTAAGACCTATTGACGGAAAAACACCGTCGGGTCCGCTTGAGTAACACTTGTCACCGACATAAATTTTACCATCGAGGAATGTGCCTGTTGCAATGATAACCTGCTTTGCGGTATATACAGCATCAAGCTTTGTGACAAGCTCCCATTCGTCATTGTCATTTTTGCGGAGTGCGACAATCTCAGCCTGCTTGAGGTCAAGATTTTCCTGTTTTTCGATGCAGTGCTTCATATAGGAGGTGTAGCCTCTTCTGTCAATCTGTGCACGGAGAGAATGTACCGCAGGACCTTTGCCTCGGTTGAGCATACGTATCTGAATTGAGTGTGCATCTGCTGCTTTACCCATTTCACCGCCCATAGCATCAATTTCACGGACAAGGTGACCTTTTGATGTGCCGCCGATTGACGGATTGCAGGGAAGATTACCCACAAAATCGAGTGTAATTGTAAAAAGAACCGTGCGGCAGCCGAGCCTTGCACCGGCAAGAGAAGCCTCTATGCCTGCATGACCTGCACCTATAACAGCTATATCATAATGTCCTGCATAAAATTCCATAAGCACCTCGAAATAAACAATAAATTATCGCTGTGCGATAATTTATTGTAGAAGTAAGAAGTAATAGGTAATAGTGAATAAGTGTGGAAGGGGCTCTGCCCCTTACCCCATTATAATCGGGTGCGGGTGTCCCGCCCTGACCTCTTCACTCTTACTTCTTACCTATTACTTTAACAATAATTTAGCTCTGCTAAATTATTGTTTATTATATCATACATTTCACTTTTTTGCAAATACTTAATAATGAACAAATCGTCAAAAAATACATATTATAACAAGTTTTTTGATAATTTTGCCCATTGAGTCAAACTTGTTTTTGTGATATAATTACTATGATTTTTTTTGTTGGAGGAAACGTTATGTTTAACGATTTTATGAACACAGCTTCATACATTGCAGGCTTCGATAAAGAGGTTGCAGATGCAATGAATATGGAACTCAAGAGACAGAGAGATAATATTGAGCTTATTGCTTCTGAAAACATTGTTTCTCCTGCAGTTATGGCTGCAATGGGAAGTGTGCTTACAAACAAATATGCAGAAGGTTACTCAGCAAAGAGATATTACGGCGGTTGCGAATGTGTTGACGTTATGGAAAATATTGCAAACGAAAGAGCAAAGGAGCTTTTTGGTGCAGAATATTCAAACGTACAGCCCCATTCAGGTACTCAGGCAAATATTGCTACTTACTTTGCTCTTCTTAACCACGGTGATACAATTCTCGGTATGAGTCTTGCACACGGCGGCCATCTTTCACACGGTTCACCCGTTAATATGTCAGGTAAGTACTTCAACTTCGTTTCTTACGGTGTAAACGACGAAGGTTTCATTGACTATGATGAGCTTGAAAGAATCGCTAAGGAAGCACAGCCCAAGATGATTGTTGCAGGTGCTTCAGCTTATCCCAGAACAATCGATTTTGAAAGAATCGGTGCAATTGCAAAATCAGTAGGCGCAATCTTTATGGTTGATATGGCTCATATTGCAGGTCTTATCGCTGCAGGTGTTCATCCCTCTCCCGTGCCCTATGCAGATATTGTTACTTCAACAACTCATAAGACTCTCAGAGGTCCCAGAGGAGGTCTTATTCTTGCAAAAGAAGAATTCGGTCTTGCTCTTAATAAGGGTATCTTCCCCGGCTGTCAGGGTGGTCCTCTTATGCACGTTATCGCTGCTAAGGCTGTATGTTTCGGTGAAGCAATGAAACCTGAATTCAAAGAATATCAGCAGAGAGTTGCTGAGAATGCAAAGGCTCTGGCTTCAGGTCTTGTTTCAAGAGGCATTAACCTTGTTTCAGGCGGTACAGACAATCACCTTATGCTTTGTGACCTCCGCTCAGCAGGTATCACAGGTAAAGAGCTTGAACACAGACTTGACGAAGTACGCATTACTGTAAACAAGAATGCTATTCCCAATGATCCCGAAAAGCCTTTCGTAACAAGCGGTATCAGAATCGGTACTCCTGCAGTTACAACAAGAGGTTTTGGTGTTAAGGAAATGGATAAGATTGCAGAATGTATTCACCTTGTTGCAACAGACTTTGAAAACAAGAAGGATTACGTTAAGGCAGAGGTTGAAAAACTCACAACTGCATATCCTCTTTACGAATAATTGATAAGACCGGATGGTGAAAACCATCCGGTCAATTTTTTTATTCTTTATTCTTTTTAACGTATACTGCAACGCCCCAGTAATAACAGAGTGCGCCTATGAAGAGTATCCATGCCCAGTTCCAGGCTGATACATAAAATCCAAGAAGAAGAAACATTACAAGTGAAGCTTCAAAAACAGGCATTCCCAGAAGAAGTCCTTTTTTTGTTTTTGCTCTGAGTCCGATTGCAATATGGTAATATGCAGGAATCATTAGAAATATGAGCCATAAGGGGTGCCATAATTTTTGAGTGATACCCAGCAGTACATAAACTGCTGCAACCACAAGAGGAAACGGAAATTTAAGAAGCTTTGATGAAAGACTCTTGTATGAGGGAGCAGAGGCTTCTGCTTTTTTTTCGGTTTTATGTACCTTTGGCTCTTCTTCATTTTCTTTGTTTGATTTCTCGTGGCCAACGAGTTCATCAAGACTTGCATCATAAAGTTTTGCAAGTTCAATGAGCGTATATGTATCGGGTGTGGATTCTCCTCGTTCCCATTTGGAAACTGCCTGACGGCTTACACCCATCTTTTCTGCCAGAGCTTCCTGCGAATAGCCGTGACGTTTTCTTAAATCTGCAAGTTTTGTACCAAGCATAAGACTCATTAGTGTTCACTTCCTTTAATACACATTATACATATAAATGTGGCAAAAATCAATACGCAACTTGCGGTTGCAACGGTAAATTTTACGCAACTGACGGGTATCGCAACTGTAAATATATAGAAATCTGCGAATTTTTGCAGTATTCTGTTTTCAGGTCGGAAAACTGACCTCAAAAAAATGTATTTTATTATAAGGAGAATATATAATGCTTAACATTACTAACACAGAACATTTCGGACTTCAGAGAAAGATAGTTGCAAATATGACATCAGAGAGCTGGAAGAACATTCCTCACGTTACATACAATTATGAAGCTGATGTGACAGATATAATGACTCAGGTGAAGAAAATCAATCTCGGCAGAAGCAAGAGTGAGAAGATAACAGTAAATACTCTTATGCTTAAAGTTATTGCAGAGGGACTCAAAGCTGCTCCTGCAATGAATGCACATCTTGAGTATAACAGTTTTCTTGTAAGAGGCAGAATTGATACTTTTGAAGAAATTAATATTTCAATTCCTATGGTTATGTCTGACGGCAGAATGATGACAGTCAATGTAAGAGGATTTGAAAAAATGAATCTTGATGAGATAAATGAAAAAATTGCCGATGTCAGAAGAAGAATGGAAAACACAATTCTTGAAGAGGCAATGTATGAAGCATCATTTGCAAACACAATCAATGAGCTTAAAAAGGGAAGAATTGCAAAAGCGCTCGGCAGACTTTTCGGTGCAAAGACAGGCAGACATAAAATAAAGCTTCTCTCAGGTAAGGATAAGAAGAGATATTATTCAATGAGTGAAAAAGACAGACTCACAGGCTATGATATCGAGCAGGGCACAGTTACCGTGTCAAACCTCGGCTCACTTGACAGAAGTCTTACAGGCAGCGTTTCACTTCTTGAAATCATTCCGCCTCAGGTTGCAGCCTTCGGAATAGGTGCAATTCAGGACAAAGTAGTGTGTGCAACCGACAGTTGCGGTGTAAAAACACCCGATTTCAGAAAGATTCTGCCCATCTGTATTGCATTTGACCACAGAGCACTCGACTTCGGCGATGTTATCCCCTTTATCAAGAGATGCAATGAGATTTTTGAAAATCCTGAGATAATCAAGTCTTGGGTTGATGCAAGTAAAAATTACAGAGCAAAGAAAGATGCATAAGATAAAAGACCTGTTCTCCGAAGAGAACAGGTCTTTTTTATGTGAGCAAAAAGTTTTTGAGATCTTCAACCGTTTCTGCGATATAGTCAGCTCCGTATTCTTCGAATTCACCCTCGGGAGCAAATCCGTATCTTACTGCGATACATTTCATACCGCATTCGTGAGCGCCGATAATATCGTATTTTCTGTCGCCTGCCATAAGAATGTTTTCCCGTTCGTTTTCAGGGATGTCCAATCTTCTGCAGGCTTTTCTGATTACGTCTTCCTTTGTGTCGGTGTCGGCTGTTGCACCTGAAACCGTTTCAAAGAATTCTGTCAATCCGAAATGGTCTGTAACCGTTTTTGCCATATGTTCGGGTTTCGTTGTTGCAATTGCAAGACGGTAACCCTTTGTTTTGAGTTCTTTCAGAAGCTCATAAATTCCGTCGTAAGGAGTGTTTTCAAAAATACCTTTAACGATATATCGTTCTCTGTATTTTTTTATTGCTCTGTCTGCAGTTTTGTCATCAAATCCCATAAATTCTCTGAATGATACTGCAAGGGGAGGTCCTATGAACTTTCTGAGAGTTGTTATATCGGGAACTTCGAAACCAAGTTCGCTGAAGGCATATTCAAGACTTCTGATTATGCCTTCACCTGAATCTGTGATTGTTCCGTCAAGGTCAAAGAATATTATTTTATTCATTAACTCAGCTGAACATTGAAAGGAGGTAACCGGCAGCAACTGCTGAACCGATAACACCTGCAACGTTGGGACCCATAGCGTGCATAAGAAGGAAGTTTGTTGAGTCTGTCTTTGCGCCTACCTTCTGAGCAACACGGGCTGCCATGGGAACGGCAGAAACACCTGCTGCACCGATAAGGGGATTGATCTTACCCTTTGTGAGCACGTAAAGGAGTTTGCCGAAGAGCACACCGCCAACTGTTGAGAAGCAGAATGCAAGGAGACCGATTCCTACAATCATAAGAGTCTGAGTTGTAAGGAATGTTTCACCGTTTGCTGTTGCACCTACGCAGACACCGAGGAGAATTGTAACAATGTTCATAAGTGAATTCTGAGCTGTGTCTGAAAGTCTGTCTGTAACGGCACATTCTTTGAAAAGATTACCGAGCATAAACATACCGAGAAGGGGTATTACGCTGGGAAGAAGAACTGCCGTGATGATAAGAACTGCAATGGGGAAGATGATTTTTTCAATCTTTGTTACCTTGCGGAGCTGTGTCATCTTTACAGCGCGTTCTTTCTTTGTTGTGAGCGCATTCATAATGGGGGGCTGAATAACAGGAATCAGAGCCATATATGAATATGCTGCAACGGCAATGGGAGCGAGAAGGTGAGAAGCAAGCTTACTTGTAAGGAAGATTGCTGTGGGGCCGTCTGCACCACCGATGATAGCAATTGATGCTGCTTCCTGAGGTGAGAAGCCGAGCGCAATTGCAAGAATGAATGCAACGTAGATACCGAGCTGAGCTGCGGCACCGAGAAGAAGGCTTACGGGGTTGGAAAGAAGAGGACCGAAGTCTGTCATTGCACCGACACCCATAAAGATAAGACAGGGGAAGATGCTGCTCTTAACGCCTATATACAGCAGTCGCAGTACACCCGAATCATACCAGTGACCGGCTGCCTGTGCACCTGATTCAATTGCTTCCATTATTGTGGGGTCTGAAAGACCGATTGAGTCAAGCATAATTTCTGAACCGGGGAGGTTCGCAAGAAGAATGCCGAAAGAAATCGGTACAAGGAGAAGTGGTTCGAACTTTTTGCCGATTGCAAGGTAAAGGAATACAAGAGCAACAAGAATCATTATGATGTTCTTGGGGCTTGCTGTTGCATTTTCACCGAAAAATGCGCCGATACCTGATGACTCAAAAAGTTCGACCAGGGATTCTAATATTTTTTCCATTTTCTAACCTCAGATGACAGCGAGAACTTCGTCTGTGTCAACTGTTGCGCCCTTCTGAGCAATGATCTGTTTAACAACACCGTCTTCGGGAGCAACGATTTCGTTTTCCATCTTCATAGCTTCAAGAATGAACATAAGGTCACCCTTCTTTACTGCCTGACCAGCTGTAACGTTAACGTTGAGGATTGTGCCGGGCATGGGAGAAAGAACCTTGTTGCCTTCGCCTGCAACTACGGGAGCTGCGGGTGCTGCAGGAGCTTCGGGAGCTGCTGCGGGTGCTGCAACAGGAGCTGCTGCTACGGGAGCTGCTACTGCAACGGGTGCAGCTGCTGCTACGGGAGCCTCTGTGATGTTAGTGATAACTGCTTCTGATTCTGTAACTTCAACTTCGTAATTTTTTCCGTTTAATGTAACTACATATTTCATTTTTTAGTTCTCCTTTATAAGTCTGATTGATGAAAAATCGAGTCTTTCAAGCGGAATACCGCTTGCGTCACTGACAATTGCCATAATAACTGCTGCTGTGGGTTCGTCAACATCCACAAGTTCAACAGAATCCTGTAAACATTTGATTGAATGGAATGCAAGTCTGTTGAGGGGAATGCCTGTCTGATGGCTTACAAGAGCCATAATGACTGCCGCATTTGCTTCTGAAACGCCTTCAAGACGAAGGTATCCGGGAGTTGCGGGAGCTGCGGGTGCAGCAGCGGGAGCTGTGTTTGCAACGGGAGCAGATGCTTTTTCTGAAACAGGTGCTTCGTTTGCAGAGTCTTTTGTTTTTGCTGTTGCCTTTGTGAAGATTTTTGAAATCATCATAATGAGACCGGCAATGAAAGCAAGAACAACAAGAACAATTACGAAACCGACACCTGATGTGCCGAGTGTTTCAGGAATTGTAAGCTCTGTTATCTGTTCTGTTGCTTCAAGAAGTGTAAATCTCATTCTCTGCACTCCTTTTATAAGCTCTTGATTGAATAGCTGAATGTACGTCTTCTCTTTTCTTCTCTCTTTTCGAAGAAAGCTTCAGCCTGCTGGGGGAATGCAATGTATGAGAGAACATCTTCATCACAAGTAGCTCTCTTGCCGAGATACTCTCTTGCTTCGGGAAGACCGTCTGCAAGTGTATCTGCGAAACGGCAAGTAACGGGCTTTTCGTCACCGAGAACTTTCTTGATAAGGTCAGCATCGATTGTGCCGGGAGCCTTACCGTATTCGCCCTTGATGTAAGCCTGAACTTCCTTTGAAATGTTCTTGTATCTTTCACCTGCGAGAACGTTTGATGTTGCCTGAACACCAACCATCTGGCTCATGGGAGTAACAAGGGGAGGATAACCGAGGTCTGCTCTTACTCTGGGAGTTTCTGCAAGAACTTCATCAAGCTTGTCGAGCTTCTTCATCTGAGTGAGCTGAGCAACAAGGTTTGAAAGCATACCGCCGGGAATCTGATAGTTAAGAGCGTCTGTATCTGTTGCCATAACAACGGGATTGAGAAGCTTTGAATCAAGGCATTCAGCTCTGTAATCCTTGAAGAACTTGTTTACTTCCATAAGAAGTTTGTCATCAAGAGCTACATCATAGCCGTACTGACGGAGAACATAAGCCATTGTTTCTGTTGCGGGCTGACTTGTACCGCCTGAGAAGCTTGAAAGAGCAGTATCAATGATATCTGCACCTGCTTCAACAGCCTTGAGAAGAGTCATAAAGCCGAGACCTGTTGTTGAATGTGTGTGGAGAACAAGGGGAAGTTTTACTTCTGCCTTGATAGCCTTGACAAGGTCATATGCTTCCTTGGGACTCATAACACCTGCCATATCCTTGATACAGATTGACTGAACACCCATCTTTTCAAGTTCTTTTGCGATTTCAACAAACTTTTCAAGTGTGTGAACGGGGCTTGTTGTGTAGCAGATTGTACCTGAAGCGATAGCGCCTGCTTTAAGTGTTTCGTCAACTGCAACCTGAATGTTACGAAGGTCGTTGAGTGCGTCAAAGATTCTGATAACGTCAATGCCGTTTTCAACGCTCTTTCTTACAAAAAGTCTTACAACATCATCGGGGTAGTGTTTGTATCCGAGAAGGTTCTGACCTCTGAGAAGCATCTGAAGCTTTGTGTCGGGACATGCAGCTTTGATGTTTCTGAGTCTTTCCCACGGATCTTCACTGAGATAACGAAGGCAAGAGTCAAATGTTGCGCCGCCCCAGCACTCAAGTGAGTAATAGCCTGCTTTGTTGAGCTTTTCAAGAACGGGCTTGAAAGTCTCAAAAGGCATTCTCGTAGCAATGAGAGACTGCTGAGCGTCACGCAGAATGGTTTCTGTGAACTGTACTTTCATATGTGTACCTCCTGTAAGGTTTTATATACTTCTTTACGGTATCAATTTACCGCCATTTTATATTATATCCTATTTTATGGGAAATGCAAGGTAAAAAAGATGATAATGATGTAGAAAAAAAGGATATTCTTTATTATTTATATGTGCACTTTCACACTAAAAAAAACATTGCAACTTGTAGAAAGATGCAATGTCTGACAGTTTATTTGATTTTTGCAGTTGCTGCGTGAACTGCTTTGCCCACAGCAGTACCGATGATTGCGCAGACAACAAGTTCAACGGGAGCGTTGATTCCTGCTGCAATTGCGATAACGGTGTTAAGCACTGTATCAAGACCGCCGAGTGATGCTGCCTGCTCGGGTGTGAATGTGAAATTCATAAACAGAAGAGCGAGGAATCCGAGGAACAGAAGTGTGTTGAAAAGAGAACCTGAGATGCCTGCCACAAGAAGTGACCAGCTCTGTTTCTTGTCCTTTTTTGCACAAGCCTTATAAATAAAACCGCAAAGGAAACCTGCGAGCACTCTGGGAACATAGCAGACAATAAAAGTTTTGAAAATGCTTTCGCTCACAAGAATTGCACCGAGTGCACTTCCGGTAAAGCACTGAATGAAACTGACAATTCCGAAAACTGCACCAAGGAATGCGCCTGTAACTGCACCTTGTGTAACTGCACCGATGATGACGGGTACCATTAAAAGAGTCAGTTCAAGAGGTCCGATTCTCAGAAAGCCGATGGGAGTGAATGCCATAACTGCGATTATAGCTGTAAGTAAAGCTGTTATCGTCAGATTGACAATTTTTTTGTGGTTTGAGTTTTTCCTTACTTTTGACATATATATTTCCTCCTTGCTGCTGTTCCGAAGATACAGCGCAAAATTATTAACGAGTGATGTATATATTATAATGTAATGTTAAATTATGTTTTTATCGAATATGAATTTAAGTCCGTCGAGGATAAGGTCGGGATCGTGGATTATATCAAGACGGCAGTATCTTATGATATCGCCTGAAATTCCGCCGGTTGCGACAATTGTCTTTACTTCTTCACCGAGGTCATCTTCAAGTCTTGCACAAAGACCTTCTATCATTGCTGCTGCACCGAGAACCGTTCCTGACTGCATACTGTCAATCGTGTTTGTTCCGATAGCGCTGTGAGGAGCTTCAAGAGATATTGCGGGAAGCTGAGATGTGCCTGAAGACAATGCGTTAAGTGAAATTTTGACACCTGCGGATATTGTACAACCTCTGTAATTGCCTTTTGAGTCAAGAACGCTTATTTTATTTGCAGTTCCCATATCAAGAACAAGGCAGGGGAGCTCATATTTACCGAGTGCACCAACTGCGCCTGCAACAAGATCTGCACCGAGCTGAGCAGGATTGTCAATGCGGATATTGAGTCCTGTTTTTACACCGGGACCGATAAGCAGAGCTGTCTGACCCGTAACTGTCTTTATTGCATCTTTGATTGCTGATGTCAGTTCGGGAACAACGGAGCTTATTATTGCACCTGTGAAGCTGAATCCGTCTGCATTGTGAATGTGAAGCATTGAGGATAATTCAACTGCATACTGATCGGGTGTTTTTGCTCTGTCTGTTGCCGCTCTGAGCACAAGTATAAGTGAATCTTCATTATATATACCTATTGTAATGTTAGTATTTCCTATATCTACAGCAAGAATCATCTTATCACCGCCTTATTAATCATTATATATGTTTTTCTCATAATGTTCAAGAATTCTGTTGAACAAAATTTCATAATATGATACAATTTAACTTAGTTAAATTCTACATTTAAGTTCACAGGGAGACGTAATATATGAAAACAATCGGTTTTATCGGTTGCGGCAATATGGCAAAACCAATTATCCGCAATGTTGCAGAAAAAAATGTTTTTGATAAAAACAATATTTATGTTTATGATATAGATAGGGCAAAGATTGTTGATTTTTGTAAAAAATTTGAAATCAATGTTGTAGAAGACGAAAAGCAGATTGCTGAAAACTGCGATATTGTTGTCCTTTGTACAAAACCTCAGGTTTTTCCCTCACTTTTACCTGCAATTGCAGATAGTCTGAAAAAAAATAATCCTCTTGTTGTTTCCATTGCCGCAGGCAAGACAACAGAGAGCATTTCTGCCCTTCTCGGTTATGATGCCCGTGTTGCACGTATTTTCCCCAACCTAAATGCGGAAGTGGGCGAAGCAATTTCTGCCTATACGGGAAACAGCCTTGTGAGTGAAGAGGAAATTGCCGTTGTTGGCAGAATCTGTTCATCTTACGGTGAGGCAAAGCATCTTCCCGAAGAGTTGTTTTCTGTTTTCGGTGTGCTCGGAGGCTGTGTGCCTGCATATGCATTTATGTTTATAGGTGCACTTGCCAAAGCAGGTGCCGCCAATGGACTTGATGCGGAAACTGCCCGTGAAGTGGCTGTTCAGACTGTACTTGGCTCTGCAAAGCTTCTTAAAGAGTGCGGCGGAGAGGTTGATGAATGGGTAAACAAAGTCTGTTCACCAGGAGGAACAACAATTCAGGGTGTGACTTCGCTGAGAGAATCAGATCTTGATTCAGTTGTGAAAACTGCCTTTGAAAAGTCACTTGCAAGAGATAAAGAACTTCTTGCAGAACGCTGAAGATTGCCTGAAAACGGCTGAAGAATGCCGAAAATGACGAAAAAATTGTGTAAAATGCTAAAGCGGAAAAATGCTTCAAACGGCATTTTAGTCAAATTTTTTTCATTTTATGCTTGACTTATCGAGAGTCATAGTATATAATAACAATGTATTTTGCGGGTATAACCCTGCAATTCACTATGGTGTACCGAGTCTCAAGGCTCTGTATATAGAAAAAATTAAAGGAAGGTTCTAAAAATGAAACTTGCAAAGAAAATGCTCGCATGTGCAATGGCACTTGCAATGGTAGCAGCTTTCGCTCTTACAGCTTTCGCTGCTGCTCCCGTAGTTACTCTTACAGCTACAGAGTACAAGAACGTAGGCGACGAAATCACAATCACAGTTGCTGCTACAGGTATGACAGGTCTCGAAGCTGCTGACCTTGAGTTCGCATATGATGCTGAAGCTCTTGAGTTCGTTAAGATCGCTAAGACAGAAGACATCGAGGCAGACATGGCTGCTGGTGACAAGGTTGCTGACGGTGTTGTAACATGGTCAATCGTTTACATGGACGGTGCTGAAGCTGACTCAGGTCTTGCTGTTCTTACTTTCAAAGTTCTCAAGGACGCAGACACAACTGTTTCTGTTAAGTACAATTCATGGGCTGGTACAGACGAACCCGCTGCTGCTGAAGTAGTTGTTAAGAAGTTCGTTGCTCCCGAAACAACAACAAAGGCTCCCGAAACAACAACAGAATTTGTTTCAGAAGTTGAAACAACAGACAAGATCCCCCAGACAGGTGAAGTTGGCGTAGCTGCTATCGCTGGTGTTATGGCTCTTGCTGCAGTTGCTTTCGTAGCAACAAGAAAAAAGGACGAAGAATAATTTCTGACTCTTTTAATTAATCAATCAAGCATTCGCTTGAGCATTTAATTGCAAATTAAGTTTTTTGGGATTAGTACTTCGGTACTAATCCCTTGAACTATTTTATGAGCATTTTTTTCATTTGTTGTTGATTTGTTAATATTTGTATATTATAATGATTTTATTAAATCAACGGAGGTTGGTGTCAAATGAAAAAAGCTTTGTCTTTAATTATTGCGGTTGTTATGCTTGTGTGCTCTCTCGGTATAGCAGTTTCAGCTCAGACAGACGTAGTTACAGTTGCAGACGGAATTGATGCTCTTACAGCACAGTTTGTTCAGGGTGAAGGTCCTAAGACAAACGGCTACGCAATCGATTATCACTATTTCTCTCCCGTCCAGGAAGATGATACTCAGAAATACCCCCTTGTTATCTGGCTTCACGGTATGGGTGACGGCGGTTATCCCGGTAAACAGGTTGAAAAAAGTCAGATAGGTTACTGGTCTTCAGCAGAATTCCAGTCACGTTTCGGTGAAGCTCAGGGTGCATTCATTTTTGCTCCCAGATCACCTGAAGAAAAGCTTATGTTCTGGGATGATGCTCTTATCTATCCCCTCAGAGCAGCTATCGATTCATTCATTGAAGCAAATGCAGACAATATTGACATTTCAAGAATCTACATAGGCGGTTATTCAATGGGCGGAAAGATGACTCTTAAAATGGCTGTCGCATATCCCGATATGTTTGCGGCAATTTTTCCCATCTGTCCTGCGTGGACTCCTTCAGATGCTGAATTTGAACTTATTTCTGATATTCCTCTCTGGCTCACATCAGGCAAAACAGATCCCCTTATCAATTATACAGGTTCTGTTGTTCCTATGTGGAACTCAATCAAGGCTACAAACAATGTGCCTGAAAACTGCAGACTTTCAACTCTTTCAACAGTAAGATATTCTGACGGTTCAAAGACTTCAAGCGGTCATCACGCATGGTTCTCTGTAAGCTATGATATGTTCTCTGTCGATAACGGAGATTATCCCGATATGACAACAGTAAACGGTGCAGACGAAACTGTTGTTCTCACTTATCCCGACGGTATGATTTCCTGGCTTTCACAGTTCAGTTCTGATTTTGACGGTTCAAAGGCAACTGACAGCGGAAATATTCAGGTTGAAAGCGGATTGAAAGGCAATGCTCTTTTCGGTGCGGTTTCTGAATTCATTGCTGGTATAAAGAGACTCTTTGAACAGATTGTATCAGTGATTGAGAACTTCCTTAAATTCTGATATGTTGCATAATCAGCTGTAAAACATTTTTGTTTTACAGCTGAATTTTTTTTATCTGTTATTCATTTTGTTTTCTGTATCTCTGATACGGTCGCCTGCATTTTCTGCGGCATTGCCGATATCCTCAGCAATGTCACCTGCACCCTCTGCCGCATCACCTACAGCTTCACCGAGTGCTGACTTTTCGCTTGTTGATTCGGGTGCACCCGCCTTTGTTGTTGTAACTGCAGTTGTCTTGTTTTCAGTTGTTTTTTCTGTGGCTTTTACTGTTGTTGTGGGACGCACAGATTCAATGTCATTTTCGATTTTGTCTTTTTCTTTGCTGCAACCTGCAAAAAGAAGTGTTGCCGCTGTGATGATGCCTAAAATTGAAATAATTGCTTTTTTCATTTTGTTTTCTCCTTTTTTATCGTGTAAGTGTTCCGCCGTCTGAATAAAGAAGCAGTTTGATATCGGCTTCATTGCCTGTTTCTGCGTCAATATAAATCAGCACGTCGTTCTGGTTTTTGTCGCTGCAGAGGAATTCGTAAGCATAGACCTCTTTGCCGTTTGTCATAGGAATAAAAGCAGTTTCCGAGCTTTTAACGGTAAGGACAGTGCTGAGCTTCTCTTTTGCGGCATTGATGCTGATGACTTTTCCGGGCACAGTTCTTGATTTATGATTCATAAGATAGCCTGTGCAGTCAACAGCAGTGATTTCGCCCTTATCAAGCGAAACGCTGACTTTGATAAGGTCAGAATAACATATTACTCCGTCCTGAGTATGGGCAAAATTGATGGTGCATATGCCGTCTGATGTGAAATAATAGCTTTCTTTCACAGACGGATATCCGTGTTTTTCAAGGTATGAACGAGCCTTTGAAATTGCTTCTACGGGTTCGATTTTTGTTTCTCCTGCAAATTTATCTGTTATAAGATAAAGCAGAAAACCACCGTTTTTTGTGACGGCAACAGATGTGTTTTCACAATAGAAAACATAAGCTTCCGTTTTGCTTTTTTCGTCCTCGGCTTTGATGAGTTTTGATTCTTCAATGCCCGAAAAGACAGAGGCACGTTTTTTTGCTTCGGCTTCCGAAATCTGCTTTTGGTCTTTAAGGAAGCCTGAATCCTTGTTGACGATGTTATCTGCAAAAGGACCGTCATAGATAAGGGACGGATAATCCTCGAATGATTTTTCCGCATCCGTCACCGAATCGGAATATGAAACAGATAAATCGCCTTTGTCTGTGAGATTGCCCAGAGTTGAAACGGCATTTTCAAAGTCAACTTCACCTGACAGCATAACCTGTTCGATATAGCTTATCTGGCTGGAAAGTTCACCTGCATACTTATACAGCTTTTCAATATTTTCTCTGTCTTCGTCGGTCAGCGGTTCACCTGACACGGATTTTTTTGTCACAGATTGAACAAGGTCTGCCGCCTGAGTGAGAAACTTATTGATATTTCCGAGTTGTGCTGTGCCCGAATCAAGCTCTGAAAGGCAGTTTTTTGCACCCTGAGATGCTTTGCTCAGAGATAAAGATAGTCCCGATGTCATTGTTGCTGTGTTGGCATATTGCATTTTTCTCAGGTCATTTTCCAGCGTGTCAATGTATGATGCCAGTGATGCAACGGTGCGCTGATGTGCAACTGTCAACTCACGGGCATACCTTGTTGTTATGACTGTCTGAAAAATTCCCCAGACTGCCAGCGCTGTTGTAAGAGCAAGAGAAAAAGATAATATTCTTATCCATGTTCTTTTTGCAAGGCGTATGGTTTTCAAAAAATCAGCTCCTTTGAAGGTATTTTTTGATTCGTTCACAAGTCTATGCAAAAAAAATTTTGCCAAAGAGAAATTTTTGTTTATTGTATATTTATATTTTTTGTGTTATAATAAAAACAATTTATTAATTGTTCACTTATACCTTTTAACTATTATCGGTAATATTCCGATAAATCATTGTGTCTCAAAGGATGGTATGATATGAAAAAATTTATGGCTGAAGATTTTCTTCTTTCAACTGAAACAGCAAAAACACTTTTCAAGGCTTGTAATGCAATGCCTATTTATGACTGGCATTGTCATCTTTCTCCCAAGGAGATTTATGAAAACAAAGAGCCTGCAGATATAACTCAGCTCTGGCTCGGCGGTGATCATTATAAGTGGAGAGGTATGAGAAGCTGCGGTATTGATGAAAAATACATCACAGGTGATGCTTCAAACTATGAAAAGTTTGTGAAGTGGGCAAGTGTAATGAATTATTGTATCGGCAATCCGCTTTATCATTGGACTCATCTTGAGCTTCAGCGTTATTTTGGCATTGACACACCTCTTTCTCCCAAGACAGCAGATGAAATCTGGGAAAAGGCAAATGCAAAAATCAAAGAGGGCGGTTTCAGACCCCGTGACCTTATTGCAAAATCAAACGTTGCGGCTGTCTGCACAACAGATGACCCTGCAGATACACTTGAATATCATAAACTGATTGCAGAAGATGAAACAGTAAGTTTCAAAGTGCTTCCTGCTTTCCGTCCTGACAAGACTCTTTATATCGATCTTCCCTCATTTATTCCCTGGCTTGAGGCTATGGAAAAAACAGCAGGCACAACAATTGACAGCTATGCAAAGCTTAAGGAAGTGCTCGTCAGCAGAATCAATTTCTTTGAAGAAATGGGCTGTAAGGCAACTGACCACGCATTCCTCTATGCTCCCTATATCAGAGCAACAGAAGAAGAGCTTGAAGAGATTTTTGCAAAGGGAAGAAACGGCGAAACTCTCACAGAAACAGAAGCAGACAAATACAAGACAGAGCTTTTCCGTTTCCTTGCAAAAGAGTATTACAAAAAAGGCTGGGCAATGGAAATCCACATCGGTGCAATGAGAAACAACAACACAAAGATGTTTAATAATCTGGGTCCCGACACGGGTTATGACTCAATCGGTGACAGAGAAATTGCTCACGGTCTTTCACGTCTTCTTGACTCACTTGCAGAAGAGGGTATGCTTCCCAAGACAATTCTCTTCACACTCAATCCCAAGGATAACTACGTGCTCGGCACAATGCTCGGTAATTTCCAGAATTCAGATGCAGAGTCAAAGATTCAGTTCGGCTCAGCATGGTGGTTCAACGATAATATCGACGGTATGCAGACTCAGATGAAGGCTCTTGCAAATCTCGGTATGCTCGGTAAGTTTGTAGGTATGGTTACAGATTCACGTTCATTCCTTTCATATCCCCGTCACGAATATTTCAGAAGAATACTCTGTGAACTCATCGGCGGTTGGGTTGAAAACGGTGAATACCCCTGGGATGAAGAAGTCCTCACAGCTATGGTTGAGGATATTGCATTCAACAACGCAAAAAATTATATCGGTATGTAAGGTGAATTGATATTATGGCAGAATTTACTTACGGTTTCGGTTTCAGACCGAAGGAATATATAGCAGAAAGTCTTCTTGACCTTGTGGGTAAAACTCCCATGGTTAAACTCAGCAGATTTGCTTCTGCTGCAGGTGTGGGCGGAAATATTCTTGCAAAGCTTGAGTATTTCAATCCTTTAGGCTCCGCAAAAGACAGAATCGGCATTGCAATGATTGAAGATGCTGAGAGAAACGGTCTTATCGCAGAGGGCGGCACAATTATTGAACCCACAAGCGGTAATACAGGTATTGCTCTTGCTTTTGCATCTGTAATCAAGGGGTATAAGCTCATTCTCACAATGCCCGAAAATATGAGTGAAGAAAGAATGAAGATGCTGAAAGCACTCGGTGCAGAGCTTGTTCTCACTCCTAAAGAACAGGGTATGCAGGGCGCAATTGACAAGGCAAAGGAAATTGCTGAAAACACAGAAAACGCCTGGATTCCTATGCAGTTTGAGAATAAGGCAAATGCAAATATTCACAAAACAACAACTGCTCAGGAGATTCTTCACGACACATACGGTCAGATTGATTATTTTGTGGCTGGTGTCGGCACTGGCGGTACACTTACAGGTGTTGCGTCTACTCTCAAAGCATTCAATGATAACGTAAAAATCATTGCTGTTGAGCCTGCTGATTCTCCTGTGCTCAAGGGTAAAGCTGCGGCTCCTCACGCAATTCAGGGTATAGGTGCAAATTTCATACCTGAAGTGCTTGATACTTCTCTTATTGATGAAATCATTGATGTTACAACTCAGCAGGCTTACAATGCTGCAAGAACTGCTGCCAAAACAGAAGGTCTTCTTGTTGGTGTTTCATCAGGTGCGGCACTTTTTGCTGCATCAGTTATTGCAAACAGACCTGAAAATGCAGATAAGAATATTGTTGTTCTTCTTCCCGATACGGGAGAAAGATACCTTTCAACAGATTTGTTTGATATCTGATTATGGACTTTTCCACCGATATTAAATATATAAAAGGTGTAGGCGAAGTTGTTGCCGGGCTTTTTAATAAGCTCGGCATTTTCACAATCGGAGATCTTCTTGCAAATTATCCCCGTGATTATGAGGATTGGAGCAAGGTTACTCCCATTATGTCTGCGCCTTTCGGAGAAAACTGCTGTATAAGAGCAAGAATAACCAATGCGCCTGAGGGAATGAAAACAAGAAACGGCACAATGATCTTCAAAGCTGTGGCAACAGACGGAGAAGGTATTCTTATGCTGACTTTTTTTAACAACAAATATGTTGTCAATCAGCTTTTTACAGACAATGAATACCTGTTTTTCGGCAAGATAAATCAGAATATTGTGGGCGGCAGAGAAATGTTGTCTCCCAGATTTGTAAAAGTCAGCGATAATGAAAAAATACACCCCATTTACCGTCAGACAGAAAAACTCACAACAAGAAAGATTGAAACTGTTGTTGCAAGTGCCTTGTCTGCATTCAGAGGTGCATTTGAAGAAACTTTGCCTGAATATCTTATACAGAAATATCGTCTTATGGATATTGAAGAAGCAGTGCGCAATATGCATTTTCCCGAAAGTGATGAAAAACTCAGACTTGCAAGACGCAGATTGATTTTTGAAGAGCTTCTTGGTATGCAGCTGGGACTTCTCTATCTTAGAGCCAGAAGCAGAAGCAGTACTTCTGTCAGAATTGTAAATGACAGGACTCAGGAGTTTTATTCCTGGTTGCCGTATTCACCCACAAATGCACAGAAAAGATGTATCAGCGAATGTGCACAGGATATGAAAGATTCAAAGCCGATGAACAGACTTCTGCAGGGTGATGTAGGCTCGGGTAAAACAACTGTTGCGGCAGCACTTATTTATAATGCTGTGTCAAACGGTTATCAGAGTGCACTTATGGTGCCTACCGAAGTCCTTGCAGAGCAGCATTGTAAATCTCTTGCAAAGCTTTTTGGCGGAAGAATCAATATTGCTCTTCTCACAGGCTCAGTCAAGGCATCGCAGAAAAAACATATAAAAGACGGTCTTGCAGACGGCAGTATTGACCTTGTTGTGGGTACTCACGCAATTATAAGTGAAGATGTTCAGTTCAAGAGACTTGGTTTTGTTATAACGGACGAGCAGCACCGTTTCGGTGTAAATCAGAGAACTGCACTTGCAAAAAAAGGCATCAATCCCCATACTCTTGTTATGTCTGCGACACCGATTCCGAGAACTCTCGGCCTTATTATCTACGGTGACCTTGATATTTCAATTATCGATGAACTTCCAAAAGGAAGACAGCCCATTGAAACATATTGTGTGGGCACGGATTACCGTGAACGCATTTATAAATTTATAAAAAAGCATATTGATGAGGGACGTCAGGCATACGTTATCTGTCCTCTTGTGGAAGAAGGGGAAACAGACCTTGTACCTGCTCAGGAATATGCGGCTTATCTTCAGAAGAAAGTGTTTACCGATTGCACCGTGGGACTTCTTCACGGCAAAATGAAACCGAAACAGAAAGACGAAGTAATGCGTGATTTTGCAGATGGCAGAATTCAGATTCTTGTTTCAACGGTTGTTGTTGAAGTCGGCATAGATGTGCCCAATGCAGCTGTGATGATGATTGAGAATGCAGAAAGATTCGGTCTTTCTCAGCTTCATCAGCTCAGAGGAAGAATCGGCAGAGGGCAGTTCAAATCAACCTGTGTACTCGTTTCGGATGCACAGAATGATGAAAGTCTGAAGCGTCTTGATGTTATGTGTAAAACAACAGACGGCTTTGTGATTGCAGAAGAAGACCTTAAACAGCGAGGTCCCGGTGATTTTCTCGGTTCAAGACAGCACGGTCTGCCTGAATTGAGACTTGCAAACATTGTGACTGACACAAAGATTCTTTATGCTGCTCAGAAACAGGCGGAAGATATTCTTCTTGCTGATCCTGAACTTGCATTCCCAGAACACAAAAAGCTTCGTGAACTTATGGAAAACGTTTTCGGTAAGTTCGGCGAAGTCGGAATAAACTAAAAAAAGACCACTATCGGAACTCCGATAGTGGTAATTTTTTTACTGTGAAAGTGCTCTGTCAAGCCAGATGGATGCAATATCCATTGCCTGATAAAGACCTTGTTTTTCGCTCTTTTTAACGATTCTTTCTCTTGGTCTTACATCGGGGTCTGTGTTGAGAAGCTGAACTGTAACTCTGCTTGCAACCTCAAGTTCTCCCACTGTTTTTGTTGAGCAGATCTGAAGCATAACAACAAACGGATCGCTCATATTGCCGTAATAAATCGTCTTACCGCAGCGAACTAAGGGGTAACCCTTGTAAGTAAGGAACTTAGGTCCCTTTTTTTCTGCCATTAAAACTCAATCCTTTCCTTGATAATGACGGGAATTAACCGTCCACATCGAGGTAATCCTTGATGAGTGCCTGCAAAAGCTCATAGCGGTCAATTTTCATAATTGTGTTTCTCGCATTGTTGTATGTTGTGATGTATGCGGGGTCTTCTGATAAAATATATCCCACTATCTGACTTACGGGGTTATAGCCTTTTTCTTCAAGAGCATCATAAACACTGCTGAGCATTGCTTTGAGCTGAGAATCCTTGTCACCCTGAATCTTAAACTTGATAGTTTTATCTGTCATTAAGGTCACCTCTTCCTTCGGTGCTCTGTTGGAGCACAACTAATAATACATAATTTATTATACAATAAAGATTTATAAAACACAACACTTTTTTGTATATTTTTATTCCGTTTTTTCGCTTTATGTGTTACAATAAAAACAAATCATTGCAAAGGGGTATTTTTATGTTTGTTCTCAGCGCAGAAAATATGCGCAAAGCAGAGGAAACTGCTGTTGCAAACGGTGCAGATTGGCTGACTCTTATGAAAACTGCAGGTACAAAGTGTGCAGATGTGATTTCACAAGAGGATAAAGACAAAAAGATTGTTATTCTCTGCGGAAAGGGTCGAAATGGCGGAGACGGTTTTGTTATTGCAGGAAAACTGTGGCAATACGGCTTCAGAAAGGTGTTGGCAATACTTGTTTATTCTGAGCCGACAGATGAAATCTGTGTGTCTGTGTATAATGAAATGAAAAAATTCCCCGTTGAAATCTGCAATTTTACAAAAGAGCCTGAAACCTGTGCTTTTCATATTGAAAGTGCAGATGTGATTGCAGATGCTGTTTTCGGTATCGGTTTCAAAGGTGAACTTTCAGGCAACGCAAAGAGTGTTGTCGCTATTGCAAATAAAAATACAGATGCAGTAAAATATGCAATTGATATTCCGTCGGGACTCTCTGCAGACGGCAATTACAACGGTGAGGAATATTTTTTCTCTGATAAGACACTCACTATGATTGCGTATAAGCCCGTGCACGTTTTCAGCCCCGTTGCCGAAATGTGCGGAGAAACAATGGTTATGGATATCGGTGTCGGTGATGATTGCCTTTCACCATTTGCAGAAAAATATACTGTCTTTACAAAAAATGAGGCTATCGGAAATATTAAGGACAGACCGTATAGCAGTCATAAAGGCACTTTCGGCAATGTGCTTACAGTCTGCGGCAGCAGAAATATGACAGGCTGTGTTTATCTTTGCAATCAGGCTCTGGTTGAAATCGGTGCAGGACTTGTAACAGCCTGCTTCCCTGATTGCATCTATGATGTTGTTGCTTCAAAACTCAATGAGCCTCTTATGCTGCCCGTTTACTGTAACGAAAACGGCAGAATGAAAACAGATGCAAAAACTCTTTATAAAAAGCTTGATGTGTGCAATGTGGTTGCTGTCGGCTGCGGTATAGGTATTGACAATGACACAAAAGAGCTTGTGAAATTTCTGATAAAAAATACAAAAGGCACTCTGATTCTTGATGCGGACGCATTAAACTGCATTGCAAAGGATACGGATATTCTCGCAGAGGCAGAGTGTGATGTTGTGATTACTCCTCACCCCGGAGAAATGTCAAGACTTACGGGTAAGAGTATTTCTGAGATTCAGAGTGACAGAATCGGCACAGCAACCGAATTTGCGAAGAAATATTCAGTTACTGTGCTTCTCAAGGGTGCGAATACTGTTGTTGCTGACAAAGACGGAAGAGTTTATATAAACACAACGGGCAATCCCTCTATGTCAAGGGGAGGCAGCGGAGATGTGCTGACAGGTCTTGCGGCAGGTCTTATTTCTCAGTGTGACGATGTGTTTACTGCTGTGTGCACAGCGGCATATATTCACGGAGCAGTTGCCGATGAACTTGTAAAAAAATACGGAAAGCTGTCTGCAACACCTTCCCGTATAATAGAAAATATTCACTTGGCTTTCTGAGATTTTCTTCTGTTATAAATCCACACAATCACAAACAAAAACAGCACTCCGCAGAGGGCACCCGAAGAGTCGATGAGAATGTCTGTAAACTGACAGCTTCTTCCCGGAATAAAATACTGATGAATCTCATCGCTGACGGCATAAAGTGCACCAGTCAGGAATGAAGCGGGTATAGTAATTTTGTTTCTGATGTAAAAAGAAAGTCCCGTAGCATAAAGGAAAAAACCGAGCGCCGCATATTCAAGGAAATGTGCGGTGTTTCTTATTATTCCGATGCATTTGTCAAGAATTATTTCAATCTGCTCATCTGTCAGATCAAAATTTTCAAGGAATCTGTAAACGAATGAGTCAGCTATAAAGTCACTTTTTTTGTTTGATTCATCAGCATTGTCTGCCGAGAGAAGAAAAATCACAGCCATGACGGCAACGGTAAGTGTTATAAATATTGTTCTCAGGGCAAAAAGCTTCTTTTTGTTCATATTATCACTCCGTATGTATTATACTATTAAAAGAAGCAGGGCGCAATAAATTTGGATAAAAACTATTGAAAAATAAATTTTAATTTATTATAATACACCTATGCTTGTGTAGCACAGTCGGTAGTGCAGCGCATTCGTAATGCGCAGGTCGTCCGTTCGAGCCGGATCACAAGCTCCATAAACTCCGCTTCGGCGGAGTTTTTTCTTATAATTAATAATTTTATTGTTTATCATTAATAAATAAAATTTCCTATTGAAAAAAAATTATATAGATGTTATACTAAGAATATTCACTTGTAATATTTTGTCGTCAGAATAGTAAATCGGATTCTGAAGACGGAAAAATGTAATTATGTGATTGAATTTCAGACAAAAACAGGTTTGTTTTTTTGTATGATATGGGAGTGTTTTTTGGGATGAATAAAGAAAACAATTCTTATCCTATACATGTTGTTCTTCTTGAAAAAGGGCGCTTTATGCGTTCTATCTGGCTGCCTGTAGAGAAGGAAGGCCGATTTGTTTTTGAAGCTACAGCAGACGGGGACTCTGTTCCCATTTCTGTAATTGCAGAAAACGATGCTTGGTATGCGATTGCAGGAAGAAACGGTCAGTTTGTTTTTAACGACAGAGAATACAGCAAGAAAGTGCTTCTCGGTGACTGTACGCTGATTATGTTTGCTGTCGGTGATAAAAAGTACACTCTTTATTCCGAATTTGTGCGTGAAGGTGATAATGTATACCTTCCCTATTATATTGAGAAACATTCAGATATTCATATCGGTCGTCTGGCAAATTGTGATATTTGTTATCCCAATCCTTTTGTATCAAGAGATCACGCAATGCTTCATTGGAGCAACGGTAACTGGTTTATTGTTGACCTGGACAGCAGCAACGGTGTATTCCTTAACGGTGTAAGCGTAAAAGAAGCTCTTGTCAAAACAGGTGATGTGATATACATAATGGGTTTGTATATCATTATGGGTGTGGGTTATATCGGTATAAATAATGCCAACAACCGTATTCAGAACACCTCACCAAAAATAAGACGAATAGAGCGAGAAAATGAAATAGAATATTTTCAGTATGTATCCAGAGGCAAAGAGGGGCTTTTTGACAGAAAACCCCGAAAGAATTTCAAGATAGAACAGAAAGAAATTGAAATTGAAATGCCTCCCATGTCCATGAGTGCAAATAAAATGCCTCTGTTGTTGCGTATGGGCAATCCCTTGCTTTCGGGCGGACGTGCAATCGCAACAGGAAATATGTTTTCTGCCGTTACTTCTTTGGTTCTTCCCGCTATTACTCAGGGACTTACCGAGAAAGACAGAAAAGAATATGAGGCAATGAGAGATGAAAAATACAAAGAGTATCTGGATTATGTTACTACTGAAATAAATAATGAAATTGATGCGGAAAGAAATCTTTTAACAGATATATATCCTCCGCTTGCAAGAATGCTCAATTTCTCTCATGATAAGAAAAGACTTTGGGAACGCAGAAAATTTGATGAAGATTTTCTTGACGTAAGAGTAGGCTTCGGTAATATTCCGATGGTTGCCACAAGAAAATACAATCCCAAGAAGTTCGAACTTGAACGTGACTATCTTGTGGATGAGATGTATAAGGTTGCTGAAAAGCCTGCAATTGTTGAGGGCGTTCCTATTATGATGTCCCTTAAAAATGATTATATCACAGCAGTTGTCGGTGATTATAACCGTACGATGGCTCTTCTTTACAATCTTATTGTTCAGTTGGCATTGACTCATGCATATGATGAAACAAAGATAGTTGTTCTTTGCAGTGCAGAGGAAGAAAAAATGTTTGAGTTTGTCAAATATCTTCCTCATAACTGGAATAATGAGCAGACTGTAAGATTCTTTGCAACATCACGTTCTGATGCTCAGCAATTGAGCAAGTTCTTCAATAATGAACTTGACGGATTGTTTGAAGACGGATACAGTTCACGCAAGAAAGAAAAACTAAAAAATCTGCCTTCATATGTTGTTATTGCAACCAACAAAGAACTGTACGAAAGAATAGAAATATTAAAAAATGTTGTTCAGGCAGAAGAGTACTGTGCTGTTTCTGTTATTACTGCATTCAACGGTGCTCCTAAAGAATGTACAAAGATGATTTCTCTTGACGGCAGAAATATTTTCAGGGATATGATCAATCCCGGAGTGGAAGATCAGGAATTTACAATTGACCCTGTTAAAAAAGAAGAAGTAGAGTTCAGTATGAGGCAGGTTATGAAAACAAAGCTTCGTATTGATTCAGAAGCTCAGTTTGCTTTACCGACAATGCTTACTTTCCTTGAAATGTTCAATGTCGGTCGTGTTGAGCACCTTAATCCTCTTAAAAGATGGTCAGATAATAACCCCGTAAAATCACTTGCGGCACCTATCGGTATCGGAACAGACGGTAAGCTCTTTACCCTTGACCTGCACGAGAAAAAGCAGGGTCCTCACGGATTGGTTGCAGGTGGTACAGGTTCAGGTAAATCTGAGTTTATTATTACATATATTCTTTCAATGGCTGTAAACTACAGCCCTGACGAAGTAGCATTTATTCTGATTGACTATAAGGGCGGCGGTCTGGCAGACGCTTTTGTTGATGAAAAACGAGGCATTCATCTGCCCCACGTTGTGGGTACAATCACAAACCTTGACGGTGCGGCAATCAACCGTTCACTTATGTCAATCAACAGCGAACTTAAACGTAGACAGGCATTGTTCAAAAAGGCAAAAAGTGAAACCAACGAAGGTACAATGGATATCTATGATTATCAGAAATTGTACCGTAACAAAAAGGTTTCAGAGCCGTTGCCTCATCTGTTTATTATCTCTGACGAGTTTGCTGAATTGAAGAAGCAGCAGCCCGAATTTATGGACGAACTTATCAGTACAGCCCGTATCGGCCGAAGCTTAGGTGTTCATCTGATTCTTGCTACTCAGAAACCCAGCGGTGTTGTTAATGACCAGATCTGGAGTAATACAAAGTTCAGAATTTGTCTGCGAGTTGCTGACAAGGGCGACAGTATGGAAATGCTCAAGCGTCCTGAAGCGGCAGAAATCAAAAATACAGGTCGTTTCTATCTGCAGGTTGGTTACAACGAATTGTTCGCAATGGGTCAGTCTGCATGGTGCGGTGCCGGTTATATTCCTCAGGATGAAGTTGTTATTGAAGAAGATAAGTCAGTTCAGTTTGTTGACAATGTAGGACAAGTTGTTCTGAATGTTAAAAAGAAAGTCAACACTAATCTTCAGGCTCAGGGTAAGCAGATTGTTTCAATCGTTCAGTATTTGTCAGATCTGGCAAAGAGAGAAGGTATTGAGGCTAAGAAACTGTGGTGTGAACCTCTTCCCGAACTGATAGATTATGAAAAACTTGATGAAAAATATCCTGCACAGGAAGGTAAGATAGAAGCTCTTGTCGGTATGGTTGATGACCCTGCACATCAGAGTCAGTTCCCCTACAAAATTGATATGCAAAGCTTCCATCATATGCTTCTTTGCGGTGGCAGCGGTTCAGGTAAGAGCGTATTGCTGAATACTTTGCTTTACTCTCTGATAAGCAGATATTCACCTGACGATATCAACTATTATATTCTTGATATGTCAGGCGGCGCACTTGTGAATTTTGCAAAAGCTCCACATTGCGGCGTTTATCTTACAGAAAATAACGAAGCAGACTTTGACAGATTGCTTACAATGCTCAAAGATATTGTTGCAGAGCGTAAAAAACTGTTTGCTGATGCAGAAGTTACTAATTTTGAGAGCTATCGTAAAGTCAGACAGCTTCCGCTGATATTGTTTATAATGGATAATTATACCAATATCAATAACTTCAGACGCGGATCTTCATATTATGTTGAAATGAGCGACTATATGAAGGAATGCGCATCTTACGGTATCAGATTCATTCTTTCTGTAAATCACCTGAATGAAGTTCACTCCAAGAGCCGTCAGGAAATTGATTACAGAATTGCCCTTCAGGGAAAAGATAAGTATGATTATTCTGATATTCTTGATTGCAGAACGAATGTCACAACCCCGATTGTGAAGGGCAGAGGTGCCGTTGTAATCAACAGTGAAGTTTACGAATTCCACACATCAATGTTTTCAGCAGAGCTTTCCGAACAGGAACGCACAAAGATGCTTAAACAGAGAATTGAAGAATTTGCAGGTAAGTATGCACCGTCCGGTTACTTAAGGGCATTGCCTATGGTTGACGGCGATGAAACTTATGACAGCTTCTGCAATAATTTTACCGGCGAAAGAATTCCTTTGGGTTATTCTCTTAAAGATATGAAACCTGTTGCAATTCCGCTTCAGCAGCTTCACAGTATGTCTTTGTATTTCGGTAATACAGACGGTATTAAACCTGTTTTCAGAAATATTATCCGTGCAGCCGAATTAAACAAGATGGGGCTTCTGATAGTCAAAAAAGCATACGACAGCATCTTTGATAATGATGATATTGCTGATTATATCAACAAGACTTTCAATGGCAGCATTTCATTCTTTGATACAACTCCCGACGGTCTGGATCTTCTTAAAGACAGATTTATGCAGGAGCTTGCCCAGCGTAATGTTTACAGAGATAAGTTCTGTGCTGACAATGGAATACCGAATACTCTGAAAGACCGTGTCAGAAAGGCTGAAAAGTACATCAGAGCAAACACAACACCGCTTCTGGTTGTATTTGAAAGCTTTGGTGATATGTGCAGACTTGAGAGAACTGAAGTTGTTCAGAATCTTGAGGCAACTTTCCAGGTATTCTTTGAACGCACAAAGGGTTACAATATCTATTTCGCTGCAGGATTTTATCCTGATGATAAGGATATCGGTATTTCTCAGTTCAAGAAATCCTATAACAAGCAGGAATTTTCTCTTGCATTTGGCGGAAGATACGATAAACAGTGTATTATCGATCCGCTGCCTATGGATTTCCGTATGATGGACAAACCGAATCCGAAGTACGACAGATTTATTCTGAAATATCGTGACGAATTATTCCAAATGCGAATGCCTTGCGGTGAATTGACTGTTGTTGAAGTCGATCCCGACGAAGCACCAATTATATGACAGGAGGAATAATAATGGATAAAATACTTATCAGTTTGTTTGTACCGTCCGTACAGGAAAAGTATGATCTGTTTGTACCTACTGATCTGGAAATCGGCATTCTTGCCGGAATTCTGGCAAACGGTGTTCACGATCTGTGCGACGGAAGATATTGTGTTTCCGGAAAAGAAATGCTCATAAGAACTGCTCCCGATGCTGTTCTCAATCCGCAAAAAACTCTTGCCGATTATGACATAAATGACGGTGTCGGATTTATATTGATTTAGGAGAAGTGTATGGATACAAATACAGTTCATATTTTGCAATCCTGTATAGATGACTGTGAGCGTCTGATCAGAGAGGCTGAAAACGACAAGGAACGATGCAATAATTGTATGGGTGGCGAGTTGTTGAAGGTCTATATGCAGGCATCAGATGCAGCAATAAGCAAAATAAAAAACATTAAAAACCAGTTATATAATTTACAACTTGAAGAAAAACTCAAGGAGTAAATAAATATAAAACAATAAACTTTTAGGAGGAAAAAAAATGGCATTAAAATCATTGAACATTATCAGTAGTTCAGAAGCCGAATCATGGAAAAAGGAAGTTATGCAGCTTAATGAAGAAACTTATAAGCTTCTTGAGAATGTAGGTAAAGCTCTTCAGGAAGTGCATGACGATGCAGACAGCACAATTGTAGACGAAATCTACAAGTACGGCAGCCAGATCCTTTCAAACACAAACAGCATTCTTGACGGTATGAACCAGCTTGTTTCTCTTGTAACAAACGTTCTTTCAAAGATCAATGAAGTTCTTGATTCAGGTAAGAATATTGTTAAAGGCGCTATTAAAGCAATTTCCGGTCTTTCTTAATTATTAAATATAATGTTTGGAGGTATGAATTATGGCACAGGCAACATTTAAAATTTCAAAAGCTCAGTATGAGGCTAAGATAATCGCACTTCAAGGCTATCTCGGTGAGCTCGATTCAAAAATCACTCAGTATGAGACATTAAAGGCAAATATGACAAAGTTCATTGACGGTACTGATGATAACTACGAAAGTCTCAGAACTAATGTTGAAACAAATATCAAAACAGTCAGAAAAGCACGCGAAATGACTGACGCAAGCATCAAGATGCTCCAGGAAACATTACAGCAGGCTGATGAATTCGGCGAACAGTTCAAAACAGCTATCACAGAATCCGGCGAATTAGCAATGAACACACTTAAGGGTGCTGTTGAAGCTATGAAATTGATCGAATAATCATGCAGGGTGAATACGTAGTAAATATTCCGAAATTGCGTGAGCAGTCAGACAGATTTATGACTGAAAAAATTATTGCAAATCGTTTGTCGTCATCATTGAAGACAGTACAGAGAAATGCAGATCCTGAAAAACAATCAGTTTATAAAAAACTTATAAGACAGGTAGATGACTTAGCACTTTTTTATTCTGATATGAGTAAGGCTGCTGCAACAACAGCAAATGATGTTGCTGATGTATTATCTAAAATCGCGACCGACCTTGAAGATAATGCAATACATAACATTCAGAAATTTAATTTGGATGATTAATAATAAACCACCTTGATATCTTTTGGTATTAAGGTGGTTTATTTTGAGATTGGTAAACAATAATTTATTCGCAGAAATTAAAATAAAGCTTGTAGGGGCGTTAATCTAACGCCCGCTGCGCAGCAGAACGGCTTTGCCGTTAATTTTCCTTACGGAAAAGCACTTTCGTGCCGGGCGATGAATCATCGCCCCT
>JAZTWP010000007.1:0-14917 GCA_045636025.1 Acutalibacteraceae bacterium
GGTTCAGCTGTGCCTGAAGTTCTTTTCCTTGTTGTAGGTCTTGTTCTTGCTGCAATTGTTGAGAAATCTCCCGAACCTATGGATCCTCTTACAGTTCAGAAGAGAAAATATCTCATTATGGCAATCGTAACAGTTGTATTAGGCTCTGTTCTTTATGCAAGAGCTTGCTTCGGCGTTAAAGAAAGAGTAAAGATGCCTTCACGTGTACGCCAGCCCGGTGAACCCTCACAGCTCAAGCGTATCTTCACTTGCAAACCTCTTATTCTTGTTCTCCTTATGGGTGTGCTTTCAAGCGGAAGATATATGATCGGTGCTGCAGCTATCCACGTTGCACGTTACTCATTCTACATAGGTCCCGAACTTGCAACACTTGCAACTGAAGCTGAAAGAATTGCTGCTGTTGAAACAAGTATTTCAACAGTAAAAACAATTTTCCAGATAAGCTCTATCGTAGGTCTTTTCGGTGCAACACTCTTTATGCCAAAACTTATGAAAAAGTTTGACTACAAGAAGCTTGTTATCGTTTCCTGCCTTGCAGGTTTTGTTGCAAGTATCGTAACAACAATTGTAGGCTGGTTCACAATGAATCTCTACGCTTGTATCCCCTTCATCATCATTTCTTGTATCCCCCTCGGTGTTATCAACACAGTCTGCTTTGCAATGATATGTGACTGTCTTGACTATATGGAACTTAAAACAGGCTTCCGTGACAATGCGCTCGGTGCCGCTTGTCAGGGATTCATCAATAAAATCGGTAACGCATTTGCAACATCAGGTATCGTTATTATGTATATGGTAATAGGTCTCAAGCCTGAACAGATGCTGTCTTCCTCAGCAGTTATGGCTGCAACAGATCTGGATCCCCAGCTTCGTTTTGCAATGTTCACACTCGTTTCAATTATTCCCGGTATCAGTATGCTTCTTTGCTCAATTCCTATGTTCTTCTATAAGATTGCAGGTAAAGAAAAAGAAAAAATCATTTCTGAACTTGCAGAAAAGAGACAGTCTGAAGGTCTCGTTGTTGAGTCCTGATAAAAAAAATCAAGCAGGCACATCAAACGATGTGCCTGCTTTTGTTTTACTTAAGGAATATAGGATTTGTCCAGGCTCTGTTACCGTCTTTATCAATAACAACTGCACGGACATATTCATAATCATCCCTGAGGTCAGCCTCTGCGTGGTCTGTGTTTTCAAACTGCTTGTTGGGATGTGCATCTGCACAGAACCAGATTTTTGCAACCTCACCGTCTGTATCAATATACACTCTGTCGTTATCAACATAAAAATCCTTGATAACGGGACCGCAGGAAGAATAGAATCTGCCTTCATTGATGGCATTGAGAATTGATTTTACATCATTCTCTGCATTTACCATAACCCAGCCTTTGCCGTGATGATGAGGCTGATGACCGTCGTCAACTGCAACACCCCAGAGCTTGTGCCCCATACCGAGCATATCGTCCCAGTAGAGAGCATTTGTATCCATAAAGTTCTCATCTGCTCCGCCTGAGTTCCAGATTTCCATTGCAAAAAGTCCCTTGAGCTTGTCAAAATATCTGGGAGGTGTGCCGCTCCATTCGGGATGACAATAGAATGTTATATTGTTCTTTGCGTGAACCATATCAAGATATTTCTGAAAATCTTCCTGAGTTTTCACATTTTCGCAATAAAATTCTTCGTCCTGAGAAAAACCGTTTGTTTCATCATCGGGACCGAGACATACTGTGTGATATGTGCGGAATCCGCAACCGCGGAAGAACTTTGCATCAATCTCAATACCGGGAATAATTGTGATTCCTGATTCGGGTAAATATGTTTTATAATTGTATATACTGTGGTCAGTAATTGCAAGAAAATCATAGTTATTTTCCGCATGGATTCTCATTGTATCTTCGGGTGTACATTCACCGTCTGATCTTGTTGTGTGGCAATGAAGAGCACCTTTGAGAAGTTTTCCGCTACCTGTAAAAGCTGATTGTCTGTTCAAAAAAAAACCTCCTAAAGTTTTTTGATATGGTAATATTAACACAGTTTCAAAAGCAAAACAAGTGCAAAAATTTTATTTATAGACTTGACAAAGAACAAAGAAAATGATATTATATTCAAGCATTCTGTGAATGCACAGCGGATCAGCTTGATTGCCCGCCTCGGATGCCTCTGCCGTGTAAAATTTAAGAGGTTCTTATTTTAATCGGATGTGGCGGAATTGGCAACATCGAATCCAACCGCAATCAGGTTAGTATGCGGATGTGGCGGAATTGGCAGACGCGCTAGATTCAGGTTCTAGTGAACGCTAAGTTCATGTGGGTTCAAGTCCCGTCATCCGCACCAACTTGGGAGCATAGCTCAGCTGGGAGAGCATCTGCCTTACAAGCAGAGGGTCATAGGTTCGAGCCCTATTGTTCCCACCAGATACAAGCATAGAACAAAACGTTCTATGCTTGTTTTTTTATTCCCCGGAATATGAAAAATCTCCCTGAAAATCATTTTTCAGGGAGATTTGTATTTATTTTATCTCTGCAGAAAAAATTCCTATCGATTCTCTGCCGTGAATCATATCTGCAGTGTTTCTTGCATTGAAATACATTATGAGGTTATTGCCGTATTTCACAAGATGTGATGCATACACAAACTGTGCCATCCAGTTGTTATCTCCGCACTTCTGCGGCACAAGAAACGATCTTACAAACTCAAAATCCACACCGTCCTGAGATTTAAGAAGCATTATTGCAGAATGGCTTTTGCCGTCTTTTTCAAAAATTCCGTTCTGCAGACCGATATAACAATCAGCAAGTTTATAAACCTTGATACAGCCTGAACAGAGATTGAGATATTCTGTTTCTTTATCAGGACTTATTACAGGGCTGACTCTTGCATAATAACCGCTGCTGATTTTATCACTTTCGGCAAAGCTGATATGAGTCGGTTCACAGAAACCGCAGTCTTTAATAAATGTCTGACCGCAGGAATAATAGAGTCTGTATCCGTTTTCAGTTTTTACAAGATACGGATTCGACAATGCCTGACCGTTATCATCACACTCAAACTGCCTTGTGCTGCCGAGAACAAGTTTCGGCTCTGACCATTTATCAAGATCATATGACTCTGTAACATAAATCTCAGATTTCCATTTTCCGCCTACAACGGTAAGTGCATTTTTCATAAGAACCTGAGTATGCTCATAAAACAGGTAATATCTGCCGTCAATATAATTTATATTGGGACGCATGGCACGGGGTACAATTTTTTTCACTTTGTTGAAATCAATACCGTTTTCGCTTACATAATGATAAACTCCGAAAAATGTGTGTGCAAACAGATGCCATCTGCCGTCGTGTGAATTTTCGGGTGTGAGCACAGACGGATCCGCAACAACAAAGCTGTTTGCGGGATTTTTTATAACGGGATTGTTTTCGTACAAAGAAAATTCAAGATTGTTGAATTGTTCAAAAGTTAAATTCTGCATATTTTCACCACTTTTTTTATTATAACAAGTCAGCACTCTTTTTTTGTGACTTTATCACAGAACTTTCACAAGAAAAGGGATATAATAAAGACACAAACAAAAGAAAGGATGACTACAATGTCAGTATTAAGTATAAACAAAAACAATTTCAATGAAGTATTAAACAGTGACAAAAGAGTTCTTCTAGATTTTTATGCCGACTGGTGCAATCCCTGCCGTATGGTTTCACCCTTTGTGGAACAGATTGCAGATGAAAATCCGCAGTATCTTGTGGGCAAAATCAATGTTGATGATGAACCCGAACTTGCAAATAAATTCGGTGTTTCGGGTATTCCCACACTCGTTGTAATGGAAAACGGCAAAATCATAAATCAGTCTTCAGGCGCAAGACCTAAGAATCAGATTCTTGCTCTTTTAGAGGGTTAACTGACGAAGCTTTTTCTTATCGGTTATTTTTACACCTTTACGGGAAAGCTCCACAATGCCATCAGCTGAAAAATATTTGAGCATTCTTGAAACGACCTCACGGGCAGACCCCATATAACGGGCAATCTGTTCGTGAGTCAATGCTATATTATCCGATCCTGTTCTTGCAGATTCATCAGAAAGAAAAATTGCAAGTCTTTTATCCATACTCATAAAGAGGATTTGCTGCATTACCCACATTACATCAGAAAAACGGCTTACTGCTGTCTCAAGGGCAAAGATTCTTACGGCATCGTTATTCTCTGTTACGGTTGAAAAAGCACAACCGCTGATTATGTAACATTCGCTGTCTTCTTCAGCATCCACAAAAACATCAAAAGTTATTGAGCTGAAAACGCAGGAGGCGGAAAGCATACACATATCACCGCTGTATAGTCTGTAAAGAGTCACATCTTTGCCGTCTTCAGACATAATATACACTCTCAGACAACCTGAGCGGACAAATATCACACCTGAACAACCGTTGCCGTCGTGAATATTTGTGCCCTTGGGATAAGTCAGCGCAAGAGAATTATTGCAGATAAATTCTTTATCCTCCCGTGAAATATCTTTCCAGAATGAAAAAGTTTCTGCATAAACAGATTCAAACATTGAAATTCCCATTTTCAGCCCTCCTTTTGTTTTTTTATTATATCATCTTAAATATTTGATATCAACAAAAAAATGTGACAAGGTTACTGAAATTACCTGAAGATGTGATATAATACATATAAACAAAGAGAAAGGAACACCGTTATGGATAAAATTTATGACATTATAATTCTCGGCGGAGGCCCTGCAGGTTACACAGCTGCACTTTACACAGCCCGTGCAAGTCTTGAAACTCTTGTTATTGAAAAAATGTCGGCAGGCGGTCAGATGACTCTGACAGACACGATTGACAATTATCCCGGTTTTCCCGACGGAGTTGACGGTTTCACTCTCGGCATGCAGATGCAGCAGGGAGCAGAGAAATTCGGAGCTGTGACAGTTTATGACGAAATAACTGCTGTCGATTTTAACGGCAGAACAAAGAAGATTCACACTTCATCCGGAACATACAATGCAAAAGCCGTTATAATTGCAACGGGTGCAAATCCCCGTGAATTGGGACTTGCCGAAGAATCTGCACTTATCGGAAAAGGTGTTCATTACTGTGCTCATTGCGACGGCAGATTTTACAAGGACAAGACTGTCGCTGTTGCAGGCGGTGGAAACAGTGCAGCGGCAGATGCTCTTTATCTTTCACGCATTGCAAAAAAAGTTTATCTTGTTCACCGCAGAGACACATTAAGAGCAACAAAAATCTACCACACTCCCCTGACTCAGGCTGAAAATATTGAATTCATATGGAACAGCAACATAACAAAAATAATTTCTGACGGAAAAGTCACCGGTATAGAAAATACAGATAAAATAAGCGGCGAAACTTCCCGTTATGATTGCGACGGAGTTTTTATCAGCATTGGAAGAAAACCTGCAACGGAATTTCTTAAAAATTCGGTTACACTTGACGAAAACGGATATATAGTTGCAGATGAATCAACAAAGACAGATATTGACGGTGTTTTTGCCGCAGGTGATGTCCGAACAAAAGACCTCAGACAAGTTGTAACAGCCGTTTCAGACGGTGCAACAGCGGCACATTTTGCAGAAGAATATATAAATACATTATAAGAAAGGGATTTTAATGGAACTTGTATTACTTACAGCCCTTGGCGTAGGCGGTGCAACCGTTATAGGTGCCGCAACAGGATTTATTTTCAAAAAAATATCTCATAAATTCTCAGATATTGTACTTTCATTTGCGGCAGGTGTTATGCTTTCAGCAGCAGTGCTGGGACTTATCATCCCGTCTGTTGAATACGGAGGCAAATGGGGACTTCTTATTACAATAGCAGGCATTTTTACAGGTGCCGTTTGTCTTAATCTTATTGACAGACTTGTACCGCATCTTCACAGACTTGCAGGTAATGATACTGAATCGCATCCGAATGCAAACTTAAGCAAAGTGCTTCTTTTTGTGGCGGCAATTGCAATTCACAATCTGCCCGAAGGTATTGCTGCAGGTGTAGGTTTCGGTTCGGGAGACACTTCTCAGGCACTCACTATAGCAGGCGGTATTGCTCTTCAGAATATTCCCGAGGGTATGGTTATTATAGCTCCGATGCTTGCGGCAGGAGTAAAACCCTCAAAAACATTCTTCATTGCCGCTCTGACGGGTATTGTTGAAGTTATAGGCACATTTATAGGTTATTTTGCAGTAAGCGTTGCGTCTGCAATTCTTCCCTTTGCTCTCGCCTTTGCGGGAGGCACAATGCTATATGTCGTAAGTGATGAAATGATTCCCGAAACTCACGCCCACGGCAAAGAAAGAGGTGCAACATATGCACTTCTCGCAGGTTTCTGCGTAATGCTCGTTACAGATATTTTATTGGGGTGATTTTTATGTTGGAAAAAGGTATGAAAGCTCCTGATTTTACATTGCAGGACAAAAACGGAAATAATGTTTCACTGTCTGATTTCAGAGGCAAAAAAGTTGTACTCTATTTTTATCCCAAAGACAATACTCCCGGTTGCACACGTCAGGCGTGTGCTTTTGCAGGTGCGTACAGACAGTTTTCCGAAAAAAATGTTGAAGTAATCGGTATCAGCAAAGACAGCGTTGCTTCTCACCTGAAATTTGCCGAGAAACATTCTCTCCCATTTATTCTTCTTGCAGACCCGAATCTTGATGCAATTCAGAAATACGGTGTGTGGCAGGAGAAAAAGCTCTACGGCAAAGTCAGCATGGGTGTTGTCCGCACCACATTCATAATTGACGAAAACGGCATTATTGAAAAAGTTATGCCGAAGGTAAAACCTGACACCAATGCAGGTGAAATACTCGGATTTATTTAACCTATCGTCCCTGTGTATTTTTTACATAGGGATTTTTTTTATTTTCAGGCAGACTTTTTGATTTCATCACGAATATATTAACGGAATTGCAATTCACATCAAAAAAGGAGTGAAACTATGACTCAGGAAGAAATCCTCAGGCTTATGAAAACTGACTCTGATGCAGGTATGCAGATTGTTACAAATCAGTATGCGGCACTTGTGTATAAAGTGGTATGGGGTAAACTTGCCTGCGTGTGTTCATCTGAAGATGTTGAAGAAGCCGTAAGTGATGTTTTTCTCGATTTTTTCAGAAGTCATCATCTTGTTGACTTGTCAAAAGGTTCGCTTACAACTTTTCTGATAACTCTTGCGCAGAGACGTGCTGTTGATGTTTTAAGAAAATTCATCAGACAGCAGAATATTGATAATATGCTCAGTGACCGCACAGAAGATTCTGCGCTACACACAGAAAACGAGGTACTTAAAAGCGAAGAAAGAGAAATCATTCTGAACAGCATTCTTTCACTCGGAGAACCGGACTCCACAATTATTTACCGCAAATTCTTTTTCGGTGAAAACTATTCCGAAATCGGCAACAAATTAGGACTCAGCGAAAATGCCGTGAACAAACGGTATCTCAAAGCAATTGAAAAGCTGAATCTTATTATGAAAGGAGAAATTTTCAATGACTGAAAAAAAACTCGAATCCTTTTTTGCTGAACTTACCGAAGATGAAATCACAGCAATCGAAAATTCAGAAATCAACACAGATTGTGAAATAGATTCTAAAATTTATTCTGTAATTTCAGCAAAAGTTCAGGCAAAGACAAATACAAATATCACACAAATTCCTGTTCTTTCCGCAAAAACAAAGAATAAAGGTAAAAAGTTCAGAATCGCACTGATTGCAGCTGTGATTGCCGTTATTTTTGCAATCGGTACCGGTGCTGCTTACAGGTTTATGTTGCCGGAAGGACTTATGAAAGATCTTGAACTCAACGATATGCGTATAAGAACCGTTATTGACACCGATATTGCAACCGAAGATAATGTAAGGACAGTTCAGAAGACGGTCAACAGTAACGGCTATACCGTTAACTTTGAAGCAATCATAGACGGCTATGTGATTCTGCCTGAGATTACAAAAGAATTAAGAGGTATTGACCCTGCCGAGGAAATCAGGGAAGACAGAATCTACGCTGTTATGACTATCACAAGGGATGACGGCAAGAGCGTTATGGAGCCTGACGGTTATATGCCCGGATGTTTCTGTTGCGGAGGCTTTGGTTTTGATTTTAATGTTGTTGTAAAGGGCTATGCGCCGAGTCCGGTAATGTTTAACGGAACACCGTGGCATTATGAAGAAAATAATGTCCTGTATTATTTATGTGACATTACCGATGCGGCAAAGTTTGCAGACCGTGACCTTGCGATTATTCTTTTTGAGGGTTTTGGAATTGACGGCACAATAGCCCGTATGGATGAAAACGGTGAATATTATTTCGTTGACACTTATGACGGAATGGGTGCAATATTTGACTTTGATCTTGACGATTCTCTTGCAGATCCCGAAGCTGTTGCAAAGGCTATGGCAGAACAGCCTTATGCTTATGTGACAGACCCCGATTACACCGTTCACGATGAGATGATTGCTAAGGACAAAGAACTTAAAAAGCTTGATTTGTCTTATGCAATAGGCAATCACAGATGGTACGGCTGGGATCCTTTACAGTTCGGTGATATTCCCTACGCCGAAACATTCATTGAGCTTTTTGCAAAAAAATCTACTTTTGCAAAAACAGATATGGACACATTTAATCAGGTTATAGAAGAAGCATCAGAGATTTCTGAAAATGCTTACATTGCAGAGATTGAAAGAATTACAGGCAAACCCCTTGAGGAGCTGACAGATGATGAACTCAATGCAATTGCTGATGAAATGAATGCTTTTATAGAGAAACAGGGCAGAATCAAAGCCGATTTCCTCAGAGAAAGATTTGATTTCATTGAACTTGATGACGGAAGTGAGTATTGTTATATAGATGGTTTTGCATTCCTTTACATTCCGGCAGGTAGTGAGTATGCAAAAACAGTTATCGTTTACGGTGACAGAATTGTTATTAGCCTTGACTGCACCGTGGATAGTATGACTAATATTTATATTAACAGAATGGATAAAAATGCAATCCCTGCAGATATGTATTCATACTGGTATCTTTTCAGTGTGGATGAGGATTATGCAGAACTCTTTAATGAAGAGGATTATAAGCTTTATACACAGAGCATGGGAAATGAGCAGGATGCAATTTTCACACTCATCAACGAATATAAATATTACGACGGTACTGTGGAAGTAATCCGCAAGTAGCATATAACTAAACAATAACAAAGGAGTGTTGTCATATGACAACACTCCTTTGTTATTAATTATCAGAAATAATGATTGTTATACTGTTTCTTGATAAACAACTTGTTTGCAAGCACGCCGAGTCTTGTATCAACGAATTTCTTTTTGAAAAGCTCAAAGCCTTTATACTCTTTCAGAGCAATATCCTTGCTGATGAATCTCTTCATATCACCGTCATCACAGATGAAGGGCTGTGACATACAGATACCTCCCTCACCTCTGAGCTGAGCTCTGACATAACAGCTGATGTCTTCACTGTGCTCTGCAAGTGTGATTGTAAGCTCCATATTGCCGTTTTCATCAGCTTCAACAGTTTTGATAACTTTACCGTCTGCAATAAAATCAATTGCCTTGCAGTTGTTACCTGCAACTGTGATTGTATCGTTTTCGTCGTCAACATCAATCTTTGTAAATCGGGGAAGAATTCCCTTACCTACGAAGTTTTCGCCAAGCTCATTCTTTGCATATCTTGCCATTGCAAAGAATGTGCCGTTTTCCATTGCCTTACGGAGATTGCCGAGTGAATATTCGGGAAGAATGAAATCCATAAATGCAGTATCAGCCTGATCACCCTGATGAGCATCGCTGTTGCCGAAGCCCCATACGCATCTTTCACCTTCGGGAATAAGTACTTTAAGAAGCTCATCCCAGAGGATTCTGTCACTTCTGTTAGGTCTGTCATACATATTGAGAACTTCAATACCGAGACAGGACTTATATCTTCTGAGAATGTCTGCAAAGAATTTTACAATTTCAGGCTTTCTTGCAAGTTCGGGATGCTTTCCGGCACCTATCCAGTCTGTGGGATGGTTGATATGTGAAAGTCCGCCGCTCTTTTCGATTTTTCTGATGGGTTCTTCAAAATCGTTTTCCTTACCGCAGATGCCTTCGCAGGAATCATCGGTAAAATAGCCGTTAACGTGGTTTTTCATAAGTGTGAACATATTTGCTTCAATCGCATCGGGAACACACATAATACCTCTCTTTTTAGTTCTTGCGTTCTTTTCTGTCTTATATGTACCGTCAAGAAAAGCGTGATATTCCGCTGTTGTAGGATGAACTCTCTTACCGTGCCAGAGGTTCTGAAATGTATAAAGAGGAATTATAGAAGGTTCCTGATCCCACTCTTTACCGTGAATACCGTGTTCGGCAAAAGCAAGAATATCGAAGTCATAGTCATAATAAGCTTCGATCATTTTTGTCATTGTTTCGTTTGCATCACTGTATGTTGAGTGTGTATGAAGATTGGTCTTATAGTGATTTTCGTTATCAGAAATAAGATGTGTTACGCTTTCATACGGATTTGTAATTTTGTAATTAACTGCCATAAAATACACCTCGCATAATTATCTTTTATTATAATATCATATAAATATTTAGTATGTCAACAATTGTCACACGCTATTTCAAGCTCACACATTTTACACAAATTTGCACACTCATACGCTTGAAATTTTATTAAAATTGTGATATAATATTATTATAAAAGAAATAAGGAAGTGATTATATGTCAAACAACCTAACAAAAACATCACGAATCCCCAGTATTGACAGATTCAGAGGTACGGTTATATTCTGTATGGTTATATTTCAGTTTATAGCCTTTTTTGACAATCTGGGTGTTGTTGCAAACATAAGCTCACACGCTCCCGATGCAAACGCAATTTACATTCTTCCAAACTACGCAATTGCAGACGTGATTGCACCTATGTTTATTCTTGCAATCGGCCTTACATATGTGCAGTCTTTCCGCAGAAGAGCTGAAAAAGACGGTTCAAAGAAAGCTGTGCTTCACTTTGTAAAAAGAAACCTTACTCTCATTGGCATCGGTGTTTGTATGAACGGTGTAAACAATCTTCTTGACGGAGATTCAAAGCCTCTCAACATCGCTATGATTATTCTCACAATCGGTGTGCTGGTATCCGGTATTCTTACTCTTGTTTTCACAAAACTGAAAAAAGTGAAAAAAGTATTCTCAACAGCACTTCAGGCAATTCTTCTTGTAATGGGTGTTTCAGGTATTGTTATCACAACCGTTAACTTCATTATGCTTTGCCTTGGCAACACAACAGATTCTTACGGTTACTGGCTTGTTCTTCACCACATCGGTTTTGCAGGTCTTGTGGCACTTCCCTTTGTTACGATAAACAATAAATGGGGGGGGGCAATACGATTTATCGCCGGTGCTGTACTTCTTACAATTTTTGCATTATTCCACGAAGGCAACCTTGCCGGAGACCTGTTTGAAAACAATATGCAGCTTATTGACGTTGTACCTGATGGTGGTCTGATGGGCGGTATCGCATACGGTGCAATGATGCTCATTTACACAGCTTTTGCAGATATCTATTACAAAGACAAGAAAAAATTCCTTGCTGCTGTGGGCATATTTGCCGTACCTGTTGCAATCATTACAATTGCAATTTTCAAAACACTCCCCGCATCAGATACATTTGCAGGAGCACTCAGCACTTTCCTCCCCGTAAACAAAGGAAGTATCAGCCCTTCATATGTGCTCATTTCAATGGTGCTTTCACTTGTTGCATTCATCATTTATGACTGCTTTAACTTCTACAAATCCAAGTTCGATCCTCTTATGTGGTGGGGCAAAAATCCCATTCTCCTCTACTGTATCGAATTCGGTTTCATCGGTCTTCTCACATCAATACTCGGAGATTTCTTCCATACCGCTTCAGTTGGCATTTCAATTGTTATCATTGCCGCTGTCACAGCACTTCTCACAGGTATGGCATATCTCCTCAACAAAAAGAATGTTATTCTGAAACTCTAAAACATACAAAAAAAGTTCGGCTTCTGCCGAACTTTTTTTTATGCTTACTTTTCAATTTTAACTGTATAAACGTATTCTGATTTCATTTCATCGGGATTAATGAAGCCGAAATCAATCTTAAGCTTACCGTTATCATCAGAAGCCTTGATTTCACCATCGTAGCCAAGAAGTGAAACTTTCATATTTTCGCTGTAGTCAACATCTTCGAGAGTAACAGCACCCATAGGATACTTCATAAAGAATGCATATATCTTACTGCTGTCCTTACTTCTTGTGTATTTGACATTCTCTGTTTTTGATTCTTTTACATATCTGCGGCTTGCGTAAACTGCTTCACCGTTGACCTTAAGCCACTTACCCATCTGGCGGAGTCTTTCTTCCATAATAACGGGAATTCTGCCGTCGTCTGTGGGTCCGATGTTAAGAAGGAAGTTCTGACCCTTTGAAATAAGGTCAACAAACATATCAATAAGAGCCTTGGGTGACAGATAATCGTCAACAGTTTCAAACTTGTTCCAGCCGAATGAAGCACCGATGCCTCTGCATTCTTCTGATACTCTGTCAAGCTCCTGAATGTTTTCAACATCCGTATCGGGTGAACCTACAAAACCGTATTCTGTAGTAAGATTTCCGCCGAGACGACCTCTTGTTTCTCTTCCCCAACGGTCATTGGGTACGATGTAATCCTTTACGCTTGACTCATTGTAAAGCCACTGAAGGAATTCTGTTGAGTGCCATACTGAGCTGGGATGCTCCCATTCACCGTCTGTAAAAAGTGTGTTGGGCTTGTAGTTTTCAATAAGCTCCTTGAGCATAGGAATAAGATGCTCTGTTGCGTATTCTTCGGGATTCTTGAGATAAAGAGGATGGAACCACTCGTATACTGAATGATAAACACCGAATTTTACCTTTGTCCCTTCACAAGCTTCGCTGAGTTCTTTACAGAAGTCTCTGTGAGGACCTACATCAACGCTGTTCCAGTTCCATGCATACTTTGATTTGTAAAGGCAGAAACCGTCGTGATGCTTTGAAACAAGATTCATATATCTTGCACCTGCGTCTTCAAAGAGAGAAATCCAGTCCTTTGCGTTGAAATTCTCAGCCTTGAACATATTCACAAAGTCTGTATATTTGAAATCGGGACCGTATGTTTTCTGATGATATTCAAAATACTGCTTGTCTACGGGAGATTCTTTCTCCACATCACAATGACAACCGTACCACTCTGAATAATGACCTTTAGGTGCGTATGCAGGCACACTGTAAAGTCCCCAGTGAATGAAAATACCGAATTTCGCATCTTCAAACCATTCAGGCACGGGTCTTGAATTTATTGATTCCCAATTATTTTCGTACTTCATATTACTTCTCCTTTATGTATGCTTCAAGTCTGTATATAGGCTGACCAAGGTCTGTGAAGCGTTTTTCGTATTCTGTCATGATATTACCCTCAAAATCGCTTTTGTGCAGATCGAGTGAAACATTTTTCATTGCAAAGCCGTTCTGTGAAAACTGCTCGATGGAGTATTCAAACAGAATAACATTATCTGTTTTCTGATGAATTTCTGCACCTTTTGTCATCATCTGACGGTAAATAGCAAGGAATCTGCCGTCTGTAAGTCTGTGGTGCGCATATTTCTTCTTGGGGAAAGGACAAGAGAAATTGAGATAAATTCTCTCTATACTGTTATCGGGTATGTATTTGGGCAGATACTCAGCACGGCACTGCATAAAATACACATTTTTAAGTCCTTCGTCCTTGACCTTTTTTGCAGCCATATAAATTACGTTGGGATTCACTTCAACTGCAATGTAATTGATATCGGGATTACGCTTTGCTAATTCGCACACAAACTGACCTTTTCCGCATCCTACTTCAAGCTGCATAGGGTTGTCGTTGCCGAAAATACCCTTAAAATCAAGATATTCTTTTTTCTCTGCAGAAGTGACATAATTAGGGTCATCGGAATGAAGTACAGACAGAATGTCTGAAACGTATTCCATTTTTTCTGCGAGATTTTTCTTTTTTCTCATTCTCATAAGTCTATCTCCATATATGAAAGCTCATAATTACCCGTTACGGGGTTTTTCTTTTTATAATCACAGTAAACAACTCTGTTTTCGCTGTAAAGTATCGCACAGCCTACTTTGCCTTTTATCTGCATATTCTCGTAAAAGTGCTTTTTAATGCGTCTTAGTCTGTCATCTTTGATTTTCAGAATTTCAGGCAGGACTCCCGAAGAATTTGAGGAAAGTCTGTCGCAAACAAGAGCATCACGAAGCTTCACATTATCTGTTTTACTGCCGAAAAAATTATAAACCAATCCGAGGTATTCGTCAAGAGGAATGTTCTTTTTATCTGAGGTAAATTCACCGAAAGATGCGAATATATCAAAGGGTGAAAATCCGCAGTCATCAACAAGAAACTCAAGTGTTTTTCTGAATCTTCCGCTGTTGTAAAGACGGTCTGCGGCATCTTCAGCATGGTGGATTATCTGCATATCTGCTTCTGAAAGACAATCGGTAGAAACAACCGAGTACGGTGCTTTTTCTGAAAATCTGCACCCGAAATCATCGCTTTTTTCACGCAATTCACTGCCATGCAAAAGCTTTAAAAATCCCAACTGCAACATATCAGGTTTAAGGGAATAAAGTTTATCGAAACTATTTCTGAATGACTCAAGATTTTCATAAGGCAAGCCTGCAATAAGGTCTGCATGGATAAAGTCGGAGGCCAAGCGGTCTTAGGAAGACAATGTAAGAGCTCAACTCCTTGGCTCACAGAACGACATGGCTACGATCCGACTTCAACATATCAGGTTTAAGGGAATAAAGTTTATCGAAACTATTTCTGAATGACTCAAGATTTTCATAAGGCAAGCCTGCAATAAGGTCTGCATGGATA
>JAZTWP010000008.1:0-31868 GCA_045636025.1 Acutalibacteraceae bacterium
TCTGCAAAAAATACAAAGAGAAATACAGGAGTGAGAACTATTCGCAGAATTGTCAGTTTATTCGGCAAATTCATTTTTATTTTCATTTAACTATTTCTCCCATAAAATCGCAATCGTTGATATCAAAGATTTCAACATCTACAATATCACCCTGATTATAATCACCGCTACCGGTAAAATAAGCTATTGAATCTATTTCAGGAGCATCTTTCCATGTTCTGCCGAAATAACTGTCTGTGTAAGCGTCATAGCCGTCTACTATACACTTTATTGTTGTTCCGATATGTTTCTTCTGCTTATAATCGAAGATATCATACTGCTGTTCCATAATAACATCAGCTCTGTGCTTTCTGACTTCCTCGTCAACCCGATTATCCATAGTTGCAGCAGGAGTACCCTCTTCCTCGGAATAAGCAAAACAACCGAGACGATCGAACATAATATCATCAATAAACTCTGAAAGATTATTGAATGCTTCCTCATCTTCTCCGGGGAAACCTGTTATAAATGTTGTACGGAGAACAATATCGGGGATTTTTTCTCTGATTTTATCAATAAGAGCTTCAAGAGAAGCTCTGTCACCTGTGCGGTTCATAGCTTTGAGCACATGTGCATCTGCATGCTGTAAAGGAAGATCAATATAATGAAGAACCTTCTCGCACTCTGCCATAGTATCGATAAGTTCATCTGTTATTCTGTCAGGATAACAATAAAGCATTCTTATCCATTCAAGTCCGTCAATCTCATTGAGTTTTCTGAGGAGTTCGGGTAATTTAAGTTCATCATAAAGGTCAAGACCATAACGAGTTGTATCCTGAGCTATAAGTATGATTTCTTTTGTGCCGTCTGCAGCGAGTTTTTCAGCCTCGGCAAGTACTTCTTCCATAGGTCTTGAGCGGAAACCACCTCTGATTGCAGGAATAGCACAATAAGTACAACAATTTGAACAACCGTCTGCTATTTTAAGATAAGCCCAGTGCTGAGGTGTTGTAAGAAGTCTGTCACCGCCGAGGGGCATTTTCTCCTTTTCAGGATACATACCGACTTTTTCACCATTCATAACAGCTTTAACTGCTTCAACGATATCTGCATTTGCACCCAGGCCCAATACACCGTCTACTTCAGGAATTTCGGCAAATATTTCTTCTTTATATCTTTCTGCAAGACAGCCTGTAACAAGAATCTTCGAAATAGTCCCCTCATTTTTAAGTTCAACCATTTCAAAAATATTGTCAATTGCCTCTTTTTTTGCATCCTCGATAAAGCCGCAGGTGTTGATAACAACAACATCAGCCTCATAAGCAACATCTACGATGTTGAGACCTGCTTTTTCTATTTTGCCGAGCATAAGCTCAGCATCCACCTGATTTTTAGGGCATCCTAATGAAATAAATCCGACATTGATACTCATATCAACATTCCTCCGGTATATCATAATCGCGCAAAGCAGCTCTGATGTCGCTATAGCTGTATCCGGCACGCATCAGTCCTGCAATCATCCTCTTCATTCCCTTTTCATCGTCAAGGCAGGAAGAGTATTTTTTTTCAATAATATTTATAATTGCATCATTACAATCAAACTCAATCTGTGAAAGAGCATTATCAGCAGTTTCACGGTCTATTCCCTTTGCAAAAAGCTCTGTTCTGATTCTTGAGGGGCCATAATCCTTTCTCTCATACAATTCTGTTGCATATCTCAGTGCAAAATCGTCATCATCAATGAATCCCAGATCTCTGCACTTATCTACTGCATATTCACAACACTCAGGAGTATGCTTTTTTGAAAGTTTTGTAAACAGTTCTTTAGCAGAATGAGCCCTCAGAGTGAGAAATCTGAGAGCTTGAGCATATGCTTTTCTGGATTGAATCAGGAATTTGAGTTTTTCAAACTCATCATCATCTATTTCACAACCATTTGTATAATCAAGAGAATACCATGTATCGGGATCAACCGTCAATACATATTCACCATCACACAGAAGCGATAATTTACCGCCTTTTGCGGGTTCAATATTAATCGTCATCGTCGTCAACAGTTACGTCAAGTCTTGCTTTTGCTGCAGCTACGGAACGAGGACCTGCAGGAGTCTTTACAGCGGGCTTTGCTGCTGCTTTTTCTTCTTCAGCACCCTTCATAGCGTTGCGAATTTTCTCTTCAATCTCAGCAGCAAATTCAGGATTCTGTTCAAAATAAGCTTTTACATTTTCTCTGCCCTGACCAAGACGGATATCGCCGTATGAGAACCATGCCCCGCTCTTCTGTATAACATTATATGCTACACCAATATCAACCATTTCACCTGTCTTGGAAATTCCTGTACCGTACATAATATCGAATTCTGCGGTCTTGAAAGGAGGTGCAACTTTATTCTTTACAACCTTACATTTTGTTCTTGAACCGAGAATATCTGTGCCAGAGCCTTTAATCTGCTCTGACTTTCTGACATCAATTCTGATTGTTGAGTAGAATTTAAGTGCACGACCGCCTGTTGTAACTTCAGGATTGCCGTAAACAACACCGACTTTTTCACGAAGCTGGTTAATGAAAATAACAAGAGTGTTAGACTTTGCAATTGCACCGGTAAGCTTACGGAGAGCCTGAGACATAAGTCTTGCGTGAAGACCTACGTGAGAGTCACCCATATCACCTTCAATTTCTGCTTTGGGAACAAGAGCAGCAACTGAGTCAACAATAATAATATCAATAGCGCCTGAACGTGCAAGAGCTTCTGTAATTTCAAGAGCCTGTTCGCCGTTGTCAGGCTGTGCAACGAGAAGTGAATCAACATCTACACCGAGAGCTGCTGCATAAACAGGGTCAAGTGCGTGCTCAGCGTCAACGAATGCTGCTTCACCGCCCATTTTCTGAGCTTCTGCAACTACATGGAGCGCAAGAGTTGTTTTACCTGAAGATTCGGGACCGTATATTTCAACAATTCTTCCCTTGGGAAGTCCGCCGATACCTGTTGCATCGTCAAGAGTAAGTGAGCCTGTGGGGATAGCTTCAACATTCATTGCTGTGCTTTCACCAAGACGCATAACTGCGCCTTTACCGTATTTTTTCTCAATCTGAGAGAGAGCTGTTTCAAGAGCTTTCTGTCTGTCTGCCATAATAATCTTCCTTTCAAAAGATATTGTACAAATGTTCGATATAATTATATATCATCTTTTCAGATTTTGCAATAGATATTAATGAAAAAAAATTCAAAAAAATTATAAAAATTCGAATTTTTTTTATAAAAAGTCTTGCATTTGACAAATAAATCTGTTACTATATACTGCGTAAAATAAAGTTTTAATTACAAGATGAGGTGTTATGCTATTTAACAACACTCATCCGCGTAAAAGGAGGTGCATTCCGCATGGCAAAATGTGATATCTGCGGAAAAGACGTTGCTTTCGGTATCAAGGTTTCTCACTCACACAGAAGAACAAACAGAACCTGGAAGCCCAATGTTATGAAAGTTAAGGCTGTTGTAAACGGTACACCCAAGAGAATTCATGTATGCAGCCGTTGCCTTCGTTCAGGTAAGGTAACAAGAGCCGTTTAATTCATTACAAATGAACAAAATTAAGCCATATCTCAGGATATGGCTTTTTTGTTATCTATTTTTGCTTATTCATTTTCGATTGCAGTGATGAGGTCTACTCTTCTCTGATGTCTGCCGCCTTCAAATTCTGTATTAAGGAAAACATCAACAAGTTCGAGAGCTGCGCCTGCACCGATAACTCTTGCACCAAGGCAAAGAACATTCGCATCATTGTGAAGTCTTGTATACTTTGCACTGAAATAATCTGAACAGCAAGCTGCTCTGATTCCCTTTACTTTATTGGCAGCCATTGAAATACCGATGCCTGTACCGCAGCAAAGAATACCTCTTACACATTCGCCTGATACGATTTTTTCACAAGTATTTTTTGCCTGAATGGGATAATCTGCTGATGATGCATCATACACACCGCAATCAACGTACTCTATTCCCTTTTCTTCAAGATAATTTCTGATTTCTTCCTTAAGAGGGAAACCTGCGTGGTCTGAACCGATAGCTATTTTCATTTTTCGTTCTCCTTTTTCTTTTTCAATTCTCTCTCAGCCTGAGAAAGTCTGAGATATGAAGGTACAAGCTCTGAAGGAGCCTTTACCGAATCATTGTTTTCAAGCTTTTTTTCTGCTATTAAAGCAACAGATGAAGCACTCTGATACTGTATACGTGATGATGCAACAAAAAGATTCTGAACTTTTCCGCTGAGATATTTATATGATATATCAGCACCGTCACCTATAAGTACTATTTTTTTACGATTATACTTATTGAGAAGTTCACAAAGCGCATCAAGGGATATTGCATCATCCTGAGTAATTCTTGTAATTTCAGAATTCTCACAATCAAACAATGCACAATATACCTGATTGCATCTTGCGTCCATAACAGAAACAGCAATACAATCACTGTCTGTAAGAGGATATGCAATAGCTTCAAGAGTTGATACGGGGATACATTTCTTTGAATCAGGCTCAGCTATACCTTTTGCTGTTGCAACACCTATTCTGACACCTGTGAATGATCCGGGACCGTTTGTAACAGCCACAGCATCAATATCCATTACTGTAAGTCCTGATACTTCTACTACATTTTTTATTGCAGAAAGAAGCGTTACAGAATGTGTAAGCCCTACATTAAGAAACATTTCTGACAAAATCTTGCCGTCTTTCACAACTGCTGCTGATGCTGCCGTTGCTGAGCTGTCTATACCGAGTATTACCATCTGCCGTCACCATCGCTTATTCCAATAATTCTCTCATTATCATTCTCACCACGTGAAAATTCAACGCAGATTGTGTTTTCAGGGAGCGCACCGTCAATATTTTCACTCCACTCAACAAAGAGTATGCTGTTATCGTTAAGATAGTCAAAAAAGCCTGTTGAATAAAGAGAATCCCAGCTTTCGACTCTGTACATATCAAAATGATATATATTTATCTTACCACCGTAGTCATTGACAATTGCAAAAGTCGGACTGCTGACTTCACAATCAATTCCGAGAATTTCGGAGCAGCCACGGACAAAAACAGTTTTCCCCATACCCATACCGCCACGGAATGCAACAACATCACCGCCTCTGAGGCAGGATGCAAATTCAGCAGCGATCTTCAGCGTATCTTTTTCACTTTTTGAAAAATATTTTTTCATTTATAATCAGCCTTAATAAATAATACTTGCAAAAATAACGTTGTAAAGTTATAATATATACAACATATAAACAGGAAGATAAAATCCATGAAAAGAATTATAGCACAAATAAGGAGCTTTATCAAGGAAACTGATAAAATTTTATTATTTTTATGTATTATCATTTCTGCGCTCGGTGTTTTGTTTGTTTCAAGTGCAACGAGGACTGCCGAAGAAAATTTCACTCGAGATGCAAAAGTTATGCTTATAGCTGTTGCGGCAGGCGTGGTGATATCACTGATAATCTCCGTAATTGATTACAATTTTATAGTACGGTTATGGCCTATAATCGCCGGAGCTTGTCTGTTATTGATGTTGCTTCTTTTTATTCCCGGTATCGGTGTTGGTCCCGAATCACGACCAGATGTTAAAACCTGGATTAAACTCGGCAATCTCGGAATTTTCTTTCAGCCGTCAGAATTGCTTAAAATCGGCTTTATAATCACATTTGCCGTGCATATTGACACTGTAAGAGATAATCTTGATTCACTAAAAAACATCATTTTATTATGTATACACGCAGGTGTGCCCACATTACTTGTTCTTGTCACAGGAGATATGGGAAGTGCATTGATCTTTATACTTATTTTCATTGCAATGCTCTTTACTGCAGAAGTAAAAATGAAATACTTCATCGCAGGCGGAATTCTCGTTGCGGCTGCTTCACCTTTTATCTGGAATTACATCTTTTCGGGAATTCAGAAAAGCAGAATTTATGCGCTTTTCAAACCAGATGAATACCCTGATATCATTTATCAGCAACAGCAAGGGCTTAACGCAATCAAAAACGGTGGTGTTTTCGGTCAGGGATTATTCAATGGCAGATATACACAGATTGTTCCCGAAAATGAAAACGACATGATTTTCTCCGTAATCGGTGAAGAGCTCGGTCTCGTAGGATGCATATTCACTCTTATCCTTTTTATTGTTGTCGTTATTAAAATTGCAAAAATAGGCATTGATTCAAAAGACAGAATGGTTATGCTGCTGAGTGCAGGTGTAGCATCAATGATTGCATCTCAGGTTATTGTCAATATCGGAATGTGTCTGCAGTTACTTCCCGTTATCGGCATCACACTTCCCTTCCTGAGCGCGGGCGGATCATCAAATCTTTGTATTTACATTGCGGTTGGTCTTGTTCTGAGCCTCAGAAGACATACTCTTGAAAGAGAAATCACAAACTTCAGAATCAAAAGCATCAGTACTGCATTTGACTGATAAAAAGCAAATCCTCGGCAAAAACCGAGGATTTTTTTATTACAGATATTTTGAAATGAACTTTTCAATTGCGGGAAAATAGATTTCAGGATGAATATCGCAGGAATTTGCGTGTGATGCACCGGGAACAGAGAGCTTCTCTTTTTCTGCTGTACACGCATCAAACAGCTTACCCATCATCCAATAAGGTACAAATGTATCAAGTTCACCGTGAATAAACAATGTAGGTGTTACTGACTTTGAAACAGCCTGCAGGGGTGAACATTTCTTAAAATCAAAGTTACCTCTGAGTTTTGAAACTGTGTTTACAAAATTCATTACGGGAAAAGCAGGTACTTTATACATCTCTTTACACTGAAGAGAAAACTCTTCCCAGCAGGAAGTATAACCGCAATCAGCAACTGCACACTTTACGTTTGAAGGAAGATCTTCTTCACCTGTAACAAGCATTGTTGTTGCACTGCCCATTGAAACACCGAGAAGAACAATCTTTGCATCTTTATCAATTGAAAGAATGTAGTTGATCCAGTCTTTCACATAATAACGGTCATGATAACCCATTGAACAATACTTCTGCTTATCTTCGCCGAAGCTTATAAGAGAAGGCATAAGAACATTGAATCCGCTCTTATAGAAGAAAGAACCCTGGGGTGCCATACCTCTGGGATTGCTTGTGTATCCGTGAATGACAATTGCCCATTTGTCTGTATATTCATCCTGCATAAGAATGTTTGCATGCATTCTCTTGCCTGTTGAGCCTACAAGGTATGTATCATCAGGATTCATTGCAACAAACCATGAGTCTGCATCAACCTGATCTTCAGGCTTGCCGTAATACTGAAGTTCATCCGGCTGGATAACACGGCACTTATTATTTGAAGAGGTGAATTTTCTGTTAAGAATAACCTCGTATGCAGCATTACCGACTACAAGACAAGTTGCAGTAACACCTGTTGCGACTTTTAACAAAGTTTTAACTGATTTACCCATAATATTACCTCCGTATCTTAAAAAATTATACTATATAATAACTTAAAAATCAACAACATATCATTATTTTATCAATGTTTATTTTTTCACTTGCACAATAGCATAAATAATGATATAATATATAAAATTATCTCACCAAAGGAGCATTTATATGCCTTCAGATTACATATTCAGAAAAGCAACTTTCGGCGGTTTCAACAGAGAAGATGTTATTGCCTACATCAGCAAACTTATGGCAGATGCAGAAAATTACAGACTCGCTATTGATAATTATGAAAAACAGAATGCCGAGCTGAGAAACAGACTTGCTCAGTCTGAAATTTTCATTGAAAATATAAAAAAAGAACATGAATCTGAAATTGCTTCACTTGAAGAAAGCTATAAAACAAAAGAAGAAAATATCATAAATGAATATGAAGAAAAACTTCAGAATGAAATTCTTGCAGACCGCTCTGCAGAAGCAAAAGTCGGCACAGCAATGATAGATGTGCGTCGTTACGCAGACCTTCTTATTTCAGAAACATGCGATAAAATCGATAAAATGGCTGATGATGCAGATACTGCAACTGCAAAAACACTTTCAAGAGTGCTTGACATTTCTTCAGGAATTCAGACTTTCTCAGACAAGCTCAATGCAATTCTCACAGATATTCTCTCTGAAAATGAAGAAATCTGCAAGGAGCTTACAGGCTTCAAAGGCTCACTGAGAATACCCTTTGAAACAGCAAACGGTAAAATTCAGGCAGAACTTTTAGATGGCTGATAACCTGCCGCAAAGCACATATATGAAACAATACAAACACCGAAATCACAGCAGTTATAAAGTTTTTCGGTGTTTTTATTATGTCCGTACAACAAATTACTTTTTAATATAAAGGATAGATTATGAATACAGCAGACGCAAAGTTTTTAAGAGACAAAATAATAAAAAAAGAATTCGGACGAATGAATGACAAGCAGTTTGAAGCAGTTACCACAACAAAAGGTCCGCTTCTTATTCTTGCAGGTGCAGGAAGCGGAAAAACAACCGTTCTTGTTAACAGAATTGCATATCTCATTGCATACGGTGAAGCATACGGAAATGACAATTTCAGATTCCCTCTAAATGATGAAGATTTTGCAATTATAAATGAATATTATAAAGGCAATGAAAGTCTTCGTGATGAAGCTCACAAGATTATGGGTTACAACACTCCTAAACCCTGGGAAATTCTTGCAATCACATTCACTAACAAAGCAGCAAAAGAGCTGAAAGAGCGTCTTGTAAAAATGCTTGGCGAAGAAAACGGAAACAATATCTGGGCAAGCACATTTCATTCCTGCTGTGTGAGAATTCTTCGTCGTGACGGTGAAAGACTCGGCTACTCTTCACATTTTACAATTTATGATACTGATGATTCAAAAAGAGTTATCAAGGAATGTCAGAGACTTCTCAATTTCGACGACAAATACATCGATTCAAAACTCATTATGCGTGAAATCAGCAGAGCAAAGGATTCTCTCATCACCCCTGCAGAATACCTTGCAGAGAATCAGGCAGACCCGAGAAAAGCAGTTATCGGCAAAGCTTACGCAAAATATCAGGAGCTTCTTAAAAATGCAGATGCAATGGACTTTGATGATATTATCGTAAACACAGTAAAGCTTCTCACAGAACACAAAGAAGTGAGAGAATATTATCAGAGCAAATTCAGATACGTTATGGTAGACGAGTATCAGGATACAAACCACGCACAGTACAAACTAACATCACTCCTTGCAGGCGGTTACAAAAACATCTGCGTTGTAGGTGACGACGACCAGAGTATTTACAGATTCAGAGGCGCAACAATTGAGAATATCCTGAGATTTGAATTCCAGTATGACAATGCAAAAACAATTAGACTTGAACAGAATTACCGCTCTACACAGACAATTCTTGATGCCGCAAATGCTGTTATCTCAAACAACTCAGAAAGAAAAGGAAAAACTCTATGGACAGATAACGGTACAGGCGAAAAAATATTCATAAACACCCTTATGGACGACATAGGAGAAGGAATGTATATTGCTTCTGCAATTATGGATTCATCAGCAAAAGGCAGGGCCTGGAGCGACCACGCAGTACTTTACAGAATGAATGCACAGTCAGCAACAATAGAAAGAGCACTTGTACGATCAGGTATCCCCTACAGAATCATCGGCGGACACCGCTTCTATGAAAGAAAAGAAGTAAAAGATATTGTGGCTTACCTTTCTGTTATCTGTAATCCCAATGACACGGTAAGACTCAGAAGAATTATCAATGAGCCTAAGCGTGGTATCGGTGACAGCACAATAAATAACGCTGCAAAAATTGCTGATGCGCTCGGAATCAGCCTTTATGAAGTAATCAGCCACGCAAGCGACTACCCTATCCTCTCCAGAGCCGCAGGAAAGCTTGGTGAATTCACAATGATGATTGATTCACTTCACAGCATGAAGGATTCTGCAGAGCCTACAGAGCTTTTCAATACACTTCTGAACAAAATTAATTATATTGATCATCTTGCAAAAGATCCTGACACATTTGATGACAGAAATGCCAACGTAAACGAATTGGGTGCCAACATTCAGCGTTATATTCAGGAAAACCCAGATGAGCCTACACTTGATTCTTTCCTTGAAGACGTTGCATTGATGTCGGATATTGATAATTACAACAATGACAGTGATTCAGTTGTGCTTATGACTCTTCATTCAGCAAAAGGTCTTGAATTCCCGGTTGTTTATATTCCCGGTATGGAAAACGGCATCTTCCCGGGTATGCAGTCAATGATGTCTCAGGTTGATATGGAAGAAGAGCGCAGACTTGCATATGTAGGCATTACAAGAGCGAAAGAAAAGCTTATAATGACAAATGCAAAAACAAGAATGATATACGGTCAGACCTCTTACAATCCGCCTTCTTGCTTTATAGCAGAAATTCCTGAAGAATTGACCTTAGTCAAGAAACCGCAGACAATATCATCACAGCAGACAGAAAAAACATATGCACCGAAGCAAAGTTACACCTCATCATTTGCTTCTGTTTCACAAAAACCCGTTTCAACACCCGGTTACAAAATCGGTGAAAGAGTAAATCATAAAAAATTCGGTGACGGAATGATTATTTCTGCAAGTAAAATGGGAAATGATATGCTACTTGAAATTGCTTTTGACTCAGTCGGCACAAAAAAGCTGATGGCAAAGGTTGCACCGCTTACAAAAATTTAATTACAAAGAAAAAAGCTTCTGCAAATTTGCAGAAGCTTTTTTTATACCGAAAATTTCGGGAGTAAATTTCAATTAAGCACCGAGATAAGCTTTACGTACTCTTTCATCATTCATAAGGTCACTTGCCTTACCGTCCATAATAATCTTACCTGTTTCAAGAACATAAGCTCTGTCAGCAACCTGAAGAGCCATATTAGCATTCTGTTCAACAAGAAGTACAGTTGTGCCTTCGCTTTTGATTTTTTTTATGATTTCAAAAATTTCTGTAACATAAAGAGGTGAAAGACCCATTGAAGGTTCATCCATAAGGATGATTCTGGGCTTACTCATAAGTGCTCTGCCCATAGCAAGCATCTGCTGCTCACCGCCTGAAAGAGTACCTGCAACCTGGTTGCGTCTTTCTTTAAGTCTGGGGAAAAATTCAAAAACCATCTCAAGAGATTCTTCAATTTCTTTCTTGTCTTTTCTTGTGAAAGCACCGAGTTTAAGATTGTCATAAACTGAAAGCTGAGCAAAAACACGTCTTCCTTCGGGAACATGAGCCATACCCATTGAAACAATCTTATGAGCGGGTACTTTACCGAGGTCTTTACCGTCAAGAGTGATAGTACCGCTTGCAGCGGGGAGAAGACCTGTTACTGTATGGAGTGTAGTTGTCTTACCTGCACCGTTTGCACCAATAAGAGCAACAACTTCACCCTGATTAACATCAAATGATACATTCTTTATCGCCTGAATGACACCGAAAAATACATTCAGATCACGAACTTCAAGCATAGCCATTATAATCTGCCTCCTTACTGACCGAGATAAGCCTTGACAACTTCGGGATTCTTAAGAACTTCTTCAGTTTTACCCTTTGCAAGTTCTGTACCGAAATTGAGAACTGTAATCTCTTCACAGATACCTGAAACAAGACTCATATCGTGTTCAATAACGAGAATTGTAAGGTCAAAATGATCTCTTACAAATCTGATAGTATCCATAAGTTCATTTGTTTCATTGGGGTTCATACCTGCTGCAGGTTCGTCAAGAAGAAGAAGCTTGGGATTTGTAGCAATAGCTCTTGCGATTTCAAGCTTTCTCTGCTTACCGTAAGGAAGATTTGATGCAAGTGTGTCTGCGTGAACATCAAGATCAAAAACCTTAAGAAGTTCAAGAGCTTTCTCATTCATCATCTTTTCTGTCTTGAAGAATGAAGGAAGCCTGAAAATACCTGAAACAGTTGAATATTTCATTCCGTTATGAAGACCGACTTTAACATTATCAAGAACAGAAAGTTCTTTGAAAAGACGGATGTTCTGGAATGTACGTGCAATACCTGCTTTATTTATATCAGCAGGCTTTTTACCCTTGAGTTCTTTACCGTCAAGGAAGAAAGTGCCGCTTGTGGGCTTGTAAACACCTGTAAGAAGGTTGAATACAGTTGTTTTACCTGCACCGTTGGGACCGATAAGACCGTAAAGTGCTCCTTTTTCAAGAGTGAGGTTGAAATTATCAACAGCTTTAAGACCACCGAAGGTAATGCCGAGATTTTTAACTTCAAGTAATGCCATCTCACACTACCTCCTTTTTATTTTTCTTGAGTTTTGAAGAAAATTTAAGAGAGAACTGCTCTTTAAGCTTGATAAAGTAATCACCGTTGTTGACAATCATCATTACTATAAGGATAATTGCATAAATGAGCATTCTGTATTTACCGATTGAACTACGGAGCAATTCGGGAATCAATGTAAGAAGCACTGAAGCAATAATACTGCCCCTGATTGAACCGATACCACCGAGAACAACAAAAACAAGAACAAGAATTGAAAGGTTGTAGTCAAACTTTGAAGCCTGGAGTGTTGAGAAGTTGTGTGAATAAAGTGAACCTGCAACACCTGCGAAAAATGCAGTAAGAGCAAATGTTATAAGCTTGTACTTAGTAACATTGATACCTACTGATTCTGCTGCAATTCTGTTATCACGGATAGACATAACTGCACGGCCTGTTCTTGAATTTACAAAGTTGTAAGCTATAATTGTTGTGATAACGAGAACAACAAAAGCAATTGTAAAATTGGAGCTTTTGGGTGTGCCGTTAAGACCAAGAGCACCGCTTATAAGAAGCTTACCGTCTGCAGCCATATTGAGATCACTTGAAGATTTGAGTGAAACGTGGAAGCCTTCTGAATCAAGACCGAGATAGATTGACGCACAGATATTCTTGATAATTTCACCGAATGCAAGTGTAACAATCGCAAGATAGTCACCACGGAGTCTGAGTACGGGGACACCGATTAATATGCCGAATATAGCAGCAAATATACCACCGATGAGCATTGCAAGGGGGAATCTGATAAATACCTGAGGAATTGCATCCTGAAGAAGGATTGAGAAAAGTGCACCTGAATAAGCACCGATACACATAAAGCCTGCCTGGCCGAGGCTGAGCTCACCAAGAATACCTACAGTAAGATTAAGAGATACTGCAAGGATAGCGTAAACACAAAGAGGTACAAGCAAGTCTTTGATCATATAAGACAATTTGCCTGCATTGAAAAGAATAGTTACGATTACAAATGTAACAGCAAGTAACGCATAGGTTATCAGACTGTTTTTTGTGTCGGGTTTGTTGAATTTTAATTTCTTTAACATTTCTGATATTCTCCCTTCACAAAATTAAACCTTTTCAGTCATCTTCTTGCCGAGGATACCTGTAGGCTTGAACATGAGAATAAGAATAAGAACGCCAAAAACAATAGCGTCAGCAAGCTGAGTTGAAATATAAGCTTTGCCGAGAATTTCAATTATACCGATAAGGATACCACCTATCATAGCACCGGGAATTGAACCGATACCGCCGAAAACAGCAGCAGTGAATGCCTTGATACCGGGCATAGCACCTGTTGTGTTCTGAAGAATGGGGTATGCTGAACAATAAAGTGCACCTGCAACAGCAGCAAGAGCTGAGCCGATAGCGAATGTTATTGAAATTGTCTTGTTGACATTAACACCCATAAGCTGAGCTGCGCCCTTATCTTCAGATACTGCAAGCATTGCTTTACCGGTCTTTGTCTTCTTGATGAAAAGTGAAAGGCATACAACTATAAGTATTGAAATAATTATTGCAGCTGAAGTTTCACCTGAAATAACAATCTGACCGTCAAAGAGCTTGATTGCGGGAATATTTACAACTGAAGAGAAAGTAACAGGGTTTGCACCGAAAATAATAAGTGCAATATTCTGAAGGAAATAGCTGACACCGATAGCCGTGATAAGAACAGCAAGAGAGGTTGCTTTTCTCAGCGGTTTATATGCTACTTTTTCAATTGTCATACCGAGTATTGTACAGACAAGCATTGCAAGAAGTACACTGAGCACGGGAGGAAGCTGAAGATACTTGGCTGATGTAAGAAATACAACATAACCGCCGATCATGATAACGTCACCATGCGCAAAGTTAAGCATCTTTGCAATACCGTAAACCATAGTATATCCGAGAGCAATAACAGCATAAATACTGCCAAGGCTTATACCATTAATGAGGTGGCTTAAAAAACCCATAAAGAACATCCTTTCATACTTAATTGGCATAATTGCCCGAAAGTATATTATAACTCGTAAATTATAGCATAGAAAACCGTAAAATACAATATATAATTCAAAAATAAAAGAAAAAAACCGACAGTAAAAACTGTCGGTCGTAAATCATTTAAGAATTAAAGAGCAACGTATGCGCCGTTTTTGATTTCAACAGCCATAGGAGCCTTTGAAACTGCACCTGACTTATCCCATGTAAGGTCTTTGCCGGCACCTGTAAGTCCCTTGTATGCAAAACCGTCTGCACAGATAGCAGCCTTGAGAACATCACAGATTTCTGATGCACTCTTGTCTGCTGTGATGTTGTTAGCCTTGATGAGTTCAGCAATGATGTAAACACCGTCATAAGCGTCAGCAGCAAACTGGTTGGGAGTTTCATTGTTATACTTTGCCTTGTAAGCAGTTACAAACTTCTTTGTAGCATCGTCTTCAGCATCAGCTGCGAAGGGAGTAAGGAGCATTACGCCTTCTGCAAGAGCTGTGTCGAAGTTTTCAACACCGAGGATACCGTCGAGACCGTCACAACCAAAGAACTTGGGAGCGTAGTCAACAGCGTCAGCAGCCTTGAGGATAAGAGAAGCTTCTGTGTAGTAGATGGGAAGGAAAACAAGATCAGCGCCAGCTGACTTACAAGCCTGAATCTGAGCTGAGAAGTCCTTGTTTGTGTCCTTTGTGAAAGCCTGTTCTGCAACAATTTCAAGATTCTTGTTTGCAGCTTCAGCCTTGAATGTGTTGTAGATACCTGTTGAGTATGCATCTGATGAGTCATAGATGATACCAACCTTAGTTGCGATCGCGTTGTCAGCGATGTACTGAGCTGAACCAACACCCTGGTTTGAGTCTGTGAAACAGATCTGGAAACAGTTGTCGTTCTTGATTACATCGTCAGCTGAAGCTGAAGGAGTGAGCTGGAACATATTGTCTTCTGCAGTCTTTTCGATAACTGCAAGAGCTGAACCTGAAGTAACTGTACCAAGGAAAATCTGCATACCCTGGTCTTTAAGAGAGTTGTAAGCACTAACTGCTTTTTCACCTGAGTCAGCTTCGTCGTCAGCTGTAACGAGCTTGAGTTTGATGCCGTTTACGCCGCCTGCTGCGTTGATTTCATCAACTGCGAGCTGAGCTGCATTAACAACAGCGTTACCGTACTGAGCAGCGCTGCCTGTGAGAGGACCTGATACACCGATAACGATTTCTGATCCAGTAGCTGCTGTGTTATTCTTATCGGGATCTGAGCTGCCTTCATCGCCTGACTTTGTACAAGCAGCGAATGAAAGAACCATTACGAGTGCAAGAACAACAGCAAGAATTTTCTTGAGTTTCATAAAAAAACCTCCATAAATTTTCACATACACGACTTTAATTTTTTATGTATGCGCCACATACTGACGCAGTCATACCACGACACTATTGTGATAAATAGATTATAGTATTAATAGTATTTATTGTCAACAATAAGTTGATTGGTAAAACTTATAAAAAGATTATAGATATATTGTGCACATTGTCTATTTTTCTTTATTTACACTATATCTTGTTAAAATATTGCTAAAATCTGCAAGAAACGACTTATCAATCTGTGTACTGAACAGCCCTGAATGTATACTCAATGTCAGGGCTTTCTGCTGTATACACAAAAGAAAAACCGTATGTTCCGTCTGCATTATAATAAACAGAATAGCCGTCATAACCGTTTGAAGAAGCAAGTTCAACCGTTTCCCAACCGTTTTCTGTTTTCTTTTGTATCTCAGGGCAGTTAAGTTCTGAGAATCCGTTCATTTTGACAGCAATATTATTTCTGCCACCTTTGAGAGTGAACTCTGCTGTGTTATTTTCGCAATTTATAACAGGTAAGATTGTATCTTCAGTAACAGAACCCGTAATTGCAGTAATTGTAACAGGTTTTTCAGCACTGTCTTCACGCACATACTGAACATTTGAATCTGTTTCTTCCGTTCCGTCACCCCAGGGAAGAAGAATCATATCAATGTATATTGTATCACCCTTCACAAAAGCGATTTTTTCTTCATCAAGGGTAAGTGCACCTGTTGTAAAATCTTCTGCAGAGCTGTCTCTGAAAACAAAGGGGATATCTGCCTCTTCTCCACCGATTATTATACTGCTGTCCCTGATAATCATTGCAAAGTTTGTTCCGAAACCGCTTGCAAGCTGATCGGCTGTTGAATCACTTACATTGTAGAATCCCCAATAAGGATTGTTATCACCAAGAACATAGTATTCCGCCTTTTTATCTTTATTGACTTCAACATATCTGATTTCACCATTATCTGCAACATAGCTTGCATTATCAAACTGAACCATTCTGCCGTCGAAATAGAAAAGATCAAAATCTTTCTTAAAATTGTCATAGGTCACATCATTAAGAAACTCAACTTCAAGTGTATAATATGTTCTGTTTTCGTCTGTCTGAGGGAATTCTACATGACGGAGTGAATATTTATAATCGCCGCTGTCTGCAATAAAGGTGTTTGTTATATCTGAATATGTATGCCCGACACTATCAATCTCGCTGTGGGCATATTCGCTGTAAACATCTTTTTTACCGTCACGGTAAGTCATAAATTTGAGAATACCTTCAGAATTGAACTGTGGTTGAGTTTCCCACATTTTACCGCTGGCAGTTCTGAAATCAGGTAATGTCCAACCATCTTTACCAAAAACAAAATATGGCGCAATGCAGTTGGATTCGGTTACACCGGTTGACAAATGATAATATGAAACATGAAATTCAATTGAAGACAGCTGCTTGAGAGGATATTTACCCCAGTTCTGATAAAGATTCAGGAGTGTGAAATCAATTTTTTCATCTGCTTTCAGACAAACAGGAAAAATGCAGTCTCCGTATTGAGTATCATCTGCACTGTAAAAAGGCTCTCCTCCGTCACCTTGAAAATTCTTACACACCTGCACATTCACAGGCACAAGGGTTTCTGTGTCATCGAGAATTACTGCAGCTTCAAGACAGCCGTTATCACCTTTTGATCTTATGTAAATATTTCTTTCATACGAATCGTTTGTAACAGAAACAGGCAGACTGTACTGCAAATCAGGATTCTGATATGCATAATTGAAATCTGTACCTTTCATCGAAAAAAGATATGCACCGCTGAGTGAATCATAGCCGAGAAATTTACCTTCTGCATTACCGCCTTTTACTGTAAGTTCTGTCAGCGGCTTTCTTTCAATCTTTGATTCTTTATCAATCAGATCGAATGAATGCGTATTGTCAACATATACCCGAAAACCAATCGTAAGATAATCATTCTCATATCCGCCTTCTCCATTGATACTGTTTACGGTAAAAGCATTATTAACATCCTCATAAACTGTAACAGTATAATAATCCCGTGATTCAATAACGGCGACTGTGTAATTTTTGTCTGCAGGAAAAACAAAACCTGCAACACCGGCATCTTTTACATCAAAAGCAACATATTCAACAGTATTGTTAACATACATCATTGTATTGCGGTCCGTAGAATTATGCTCGCCATCTGCATCTTTAATCACAAAACCGTCAACTGTTTCTTTTGATATTTTTACGGAAGCATCGAAATAAACAATATCATCAACCGGTTCTTCAGACAAAAGAGAAAACTGAACATAAAGCCTGTCTCCGTAAAGATGAAAGGTCTTGTCAATTTTTACGGTATCATTGAAAGAAAAATCTCTGATGTGACATTCCCTGTAATACTCACCAATTCTTGTTGTATTGACTCTGCCCTCAGTTGCTGATTTGGAATCTTCATACAAATTGCCTTTTGAATCAATATAAGATGAATTGAAAGTATTTGCAAAAAGACTTTTCCCTTCACTGTTGTAAAGAGAAGCATAGTTTTTCTTTTTATTGAGAGATTGGATAACAGTCAGATCTTTATTTTTCATCACATATGATGTTCTCGCTGTATTACCATAATAAGACTGAGAGACATCATTCATTCCGGAAGCATATTTAATTGTGTCATCAAGCGTTGTATCACCATCAATATCATTTATAACTTCAACCTGAGGTTTTGAAAAATCAAGCAAAGGCAGATCAATACCTTTTTCACCTGCACATGATGAAAATGAAATAATGCACATAATTACCGTAATCAACGCAATCAGCTTTTTATTCACAGAGCACACCTCCTCAATTAATAATTCAATAATATACTCCGAACAAAAAAAAGTCAATCAAAAAAAAGAAGCCGCGAAAACGACTTCTTGTAAAATTATTATATAAGCTCAGGCTTTTTGCCATACTGAGTTTCAAAATCAAATCTGATTCTTTCACCGTTTATGGTATTGAAACAATTTTCACCGAGAGAAAAAATGTACATATCATTCTTTATACTGTCAGAATAAACATTTATAACTTTTGTATCAGGATATTTTTCTCTGAAAAGTCTGACCTTTTCTCTGTCATGGCAATTTTTACCGATAATATTCCCTTTTTTATCGTGAAGAGTACAGATAAGGTCATCGAAGCCTATTCTTCTTGCAATTTCTTTGATAAGAAAATCAGGACTTGCACTGATAACAACACTGTATCGCTCTCTGTTTTCTTTTCTTGCCCAGTCAAAGACTTCTTTCTCGTGTCTGTCCCAAAATTTTTTAACAGCCTTTTCAAGGGGAATAAGTCTGATAAATGAGAAGAAAGGTCCTTTCATTTTTGTAAGATCCCATATACCGAGAAGATAAAGCAAAGCTGCAAAAAACTGATACGGACCTACAATAATTATCCACGGATAATGAAGAAGACAATATGCCCAGAAAAGCGAACCGCTGTCAAAGGGAATCATTGTTTTATCAAAATCAAAAATATCTATTTCCATATATTACCTCAAAAATTTTTTTTACTCATGATAGAATTATAACATATTTATATTATTATAATCAATAAAAACAACTCGTTAAAATAAAAAAAGGTCCGCAGAAAATACGGACCTTTTTATACAAATTCAATAAATTATCAAAATCAGAAAGGAAGATAATTTTTTACTGAGAAAACAATATACTTGAAGAAAGCAACAATTTTTGTCCATGTATCTGTTGAATCAGAAACAAGTTCAAAAAGAGCCATTCCTGCATCATCGCCTTCAAAAAGTTCAACATATGTAACAACGTCTGTTTCAAAAGTTGTAAGATCATTTTCGTTGATAGTGATTGTTCTTACACCGTTATTAATACCGTTGTATGATGCAAAACCTGCACCGGGAGTGTTACAAAGCATAATACCCTTGTATTCAACCTCGTATGTATTATAGTGGTCGTGACCGAAGAACATGCCGAGAACATTACCGTTATCGTGGAATGCATCAAACTCACCGTTGTTGTAGTAAGGAGGACAGGGATATTCGGGAACAATACCGTTTGCGCCTTCGGGAAGCTTATAATACTTGTCACCGCTTGAGCATTCTGCTGTTTCTGCGTCTGCAGGTTCAAGTGCATCGAAAATTTCAGGCACTACGATGTGCTGGAATACAACTGAAGGAACAACTTCGCCGCCGTTTGCTGCAGCAAGTTCAGCTTCAGCTTTTACGTACCAGTCAAGCTGTGACTTAGTAACTGCTGCGTAACCGCCAAGATCATTTTCCTTGTTGTAGTCACCTGAGTCAATCATCCAGATATTGAAAAGCATTTCATCGGCATCTGTTGATGAATATACGGGAACATAATATGTACCGCAAGTGTAGTTGCCCATATCTTCGCCTGCGCAGCCAACAAAGCAATCATATTTTTCATAAACTTCCATCTGCTGAGCTCTTGTGTTCTTACCTTCAGCGTCGTGGTTACCGAAAACAGCAGCAACGGGTACACCGTAGCTCTCAAAAATACTCATAAATTCATTGATTGCTGATGCGTAAGTAAGTGACTCACCTGCTGTTGTGTTGATATTGTCACCTGAAAGCACAATAAGATCAGGATTTTCTGTTTCAATAGCTTTCTTGATAAGATTCTTTGTGATTAACTTCATAGGGAAACCATCCTGCATATCTGCAATCTGAAGAATCTTGAATTCACCGTTTTCATTAAACTGAAGATGTGTGTCTGCCTCTTCACTTGTTTTTGCGAAAGCTACGCAGCTGAGTGTGCTGACAGCAAGAATACAAGCGATGATAACTGAAATAATTTTCTTTGCCATTTTAATTCTTACCTCCGTATGAATTATTTAATAAAATGCAGAAGTATTATATCACAACGTTTCGTGATTTTCAACATTTTTACAAAAAATATAAATCAAAAATAATACATAAACACTTCCATATCGCTTTCACCATGATTTGCAAAAGCATAGTAAGGTGTAAGTCTGATTACAGCCTCAACTGTTTCTTCTCTGTTTCTTGAATAAAGAGAATCTGATTCAACAGGGGTTCTGCCCTTTGCAATGATAACATACTGTCCGCACTTTTCACAGTATTCTTCTGTAAACACAGTTTTACTGTCAAGTCTGAAAGTCATTATATTGAAATCATTTTTTACACCTTCAGCACAGTAAACAACAGGGCCTCTCTGTACGGCAACTCTGCCGATGCAGTCACGGATTTTTGATGTGGGATATACAACAAACGGTGTCATATCCATATTAAGAGTAATTACAGCACCGTCACAGTTATCGATATAAACATAACCTTTTTCTGTATCAGTACTGATTGATTTTCCGTTGACGGTAATCTCATACTTATCACACCAGGAAGGAATACGCACAGCAACTTTGTTTATTCCGTTTACAGTAAGCTCAACATTACCGTTATTCGGATATCCTGTTTTCTGAATAACCGTTAAATTATCTGTTTTCGTTGTGCCTGACATATACTGATGAACAAACAATGTGTCATCATCGTATGTATATATAAAATCAGCTATTGAAGCGATAAATCTTGTTATGTTGGGAGGACAGCATGAGCAATCAAAAACTTCTTTTCTCTGCGTGCCGGGAAGCCATTCCCTTGTATCTTCCTGAGAAGTGTTTCTATTGAGAAGATGTGTTCTGATTGCGAGAGGGTTAACATAGAAAAATGCTTTGCCGTCAAGGGAAATAGATGAAAGTGCATTATTGTAAAGCACTCTTTCAATAACATCCGCGTATGCGGAATCAGTTTCAAGAAGAAGCATTCTCTGTGCAAACCAGGCAAGAGACAATGCAGCACAGCTTTCTGAATATGCAGTAAGGTCAGGAAGGTCATAAGGAATAGTAAACGCCTCTCCCCTGCCTGCTGAGCCGATTCCGCCTGTAATGTACATTTTCTTTTCTGCAATATCTGCAAAAATAGCCTTACAGCTGTCAAGAAGTGCCTTATCACCTGTATGACGGGCAAGGTCTGCCATTGCAGTATAAAGATAACAAGCTCTTACGCAATGTCCTTCTGCTGTTTTCTGCTCTCTGACGGGAAGATGACTCTGTGAATATGTGTGAGCGACACCGTTATATTCAACATCTGTATCATTACCTCTGCTGTCAACAAAAAATGAGCACATATCAAGGTGTTTCTTGTCACCGGTGAGTTCATAAAGCTTTATAAGAGCAAGTTCAATTTCTTCGTGACCGGGAGTGATGAACGATGCTGACTTTTCTTCCATAAAAATCTGTCTTATGTAATCAAGATACTTCTCCATTACGTCAAGAAGTTTTCTTTTGCCAGTAGATCTGTAATATGCAACAGCAGCCTCGAGCATATGACCTGCACAGTAAAGTTCGTGGTCAGTTCTGTCTGTCCAACGAGGTTTGTCGTGCACCTGATAACAGGAATTGAAATAACCGCATTCTTCCTGATTTTCAGCAATCATATCGATTGCTTCATAAGCATATTTTTCAAGTTCTTTATCATCTTTTTTCTCAAGAATAAAAGCTACGCTTTCAATCCACTTTGCAACGTCAGAGTCCCAGAAAATGTGAGGTTCATTTGCATCACCTTTTTTCCAGTTACAACCAAGCGCATCAAATCTGCCGGTTTCCTTAAACCTTTTATAAACATTAAAAACACTGACTTCACTTACAAGTTCAGTTTTGCTTCGCCAGAAACCTTCAGCAAGATCGGTTTTTCTAAAATCAATAAGTTTCATAAAAATCACCTCTGAAATTATATTATTACAAATTACTGAACATTTCAACATAAAAATAACAGAAGCGAAAAAATCGCTTCTGTTATTGATTCAGGAAATCTTAAGTTTAAGTCGGAGTTTATCACTGATCATTGCAATAAATTCACTGTTAGTAGGTTTACCTCTGGTGTTCTGAATAGTATAACCGAAGTAAGAGCTGAGCACATCGACATCACCTCTGTCCCATGCAACTTCTATAGCGTGACGGATTGCTCTTTCTACTCTTGAAGCTGTAGTTGAAAACTTTTTTGCAACTGTGGGATAAAGCATTTTTGTAACAGAATTCATCATTTCTGTATTATTTATGGAGAGAATTATTGCAGCTCTCAGATACTGATATCCTTTGATATGCGCAGGCACACCTATCTGGTGCATTATATCTGAGACAACAACTTCAAGATCAGAGGCGTTTTCAGAAAAATCTTTTGAAGTATTCTGACATCTGCTGCCTGCCGTTATCAGAAACTTAACTCTTTCTGCAACAACTTCTGCATCAACAGGTTTTATAAAATAATAATCCGCACCTGCAGAAAGAATCTGATGTTCAAACTCGGAATTTGAAACACCGGATAAAATACAGAAAACAGGTTTCTTATGATATTTTAACAAAGACATTCTGTTAAGTACCCCAAGAGCGTCAACAGTCGGCATAAATGCATCCATTATAACCACATCCGGAAGGTATTTTTCTATAGCAGTCAACACCTGATTTCCGTCTTTAGCTGTCATCAAAACATTCAATCCCTGATTTTCCAAAGCTTTTACACAAGCTGTACCGAATTCATTTCTGTCCTGCGACAGAAGAACTTTAATCTGATTTGTCATTTTTACTGTTCCTTTCTTGCTTTCGATCTTTATCCGATCGTTTTTTTGATATTTTTTACAATTTCTTTCCTTATTCCCAAATCCTACCATATAATATCAGAATTGCCATATATTGTCAATAGAAATTTGCAAATTTTACCAATTTTAATAATTTTTCTTGCCAAAAATAATATTTTCAAGAAATTATAAAGCAAAACGAGAAATAATAATCTTAAATATGAAATTTATTATTGAAAAAAACATCTTATTATGGTAATATCAATTAAATATTATAAATGGAGTTGGACAAAATGGATATCAGAATTTTTAACAACACTCAGGAAATCGCAGATGCTGCATCTGAAATCATTCTCAACAAAGTAAAGAACGATCCTTCTGCAATTCTTGGTCTTGCAACAGGTGCATCTCCCGTTGCTACATATAAAAAGATTATTGCTGCTTACAATGCAGGCGAAGTTTCATTCAAAGATGTAAAGACATTCAACCTTGATGAATACTGCTCTATCCCTGCAACAGACAGAAACAGTTACTACACATTTATGCACGAAAACCTTTTCAACCACATTGATATAAAGGAAGAAAACGTTCACGTACCCGACGGTAACCCAGAAAATGCTGAAGAATACTGTGCAGCATACGACGAATCAATCAGGGCTGCAGGCGGTGTTGACATTCAGGTTCTCGGTATCGGCAGAAACGGTCATATCGGTTTCAATGAACCCGCAGACGAATTCACAGCAGGTACATACAAAGTAAAACTTACAGACAGCACAATTGAAGCTAACAAGATTTACTTTGATAACGAAGAAGATGTGCCCAGATATGCAATCACAATGGGTGTTCAGTCAATTATCAATGCAAAGGAAATCATCCTTATTGCTGAAGGCGATGCAAAAGCTCAGGCTATCCATGACATGATCAAGGGTGAAGTTTCTCCCGCTTGTCCCGCTTCTATCCTCCAGAAGCACGACAATGTACATATCTTCATTGACAAGGCTGCTGCCGCACTCCTTTAATTTTTTCTGTACGAGGTGATATATTTTGGTAAAAACAATTGCTGCGCTCCTTATATCATCAGTTGCTATAACATTACTTCTTGCATCGTGTTCAAAATCTAATTCCGAAGAACCCACAACAGATGACACAGACAAAGTGATTGCTGCTATCGACAAATCAATACCTGTGACATCGGGAAATCTCATTACAAAAACAGAAACCGATGCAGACGGTAATCTTAACATCAACTACTATAATTCTGACGGCAATCTTGTTGAAAATTTTGTCTGGACAGAAACTGAGAATATTTCGCATTCTCTGATGACTTACTCTGAAACAGACAAGCTTATGCAGAAAGAATATCTTACACCTCAGGGAATCACATCTTCTGTTGAATCATATGTTTACGATTCCGCAGATAATCTTGAGAAAAAAACAGTCAATGTATACGAAGACGGTAAAAATATGACCTCCACTACATATGATGCCGACAATAATGTTCTGAATTCATCAACTTATTCTTATAATAACATTGAACTTCTTACAAAAATTGAGATTTTTGACAAGGACAACAATTTATCTGAATATTTCTGTTATGAATACAATGACAAAAATCAGAATGTGAAATATTCCGCATACGGTGCAGATTCCACCCTTAAGAAATATACAACTTTTGAGTATAATGATGCCGGGTTAACAGTTGCAGAGCGTAATTTCGACAGAGAAAATAATCTTCTTGATTACTACACAATGGAATATTCTGATAATAATGAACTTGTTGCATCAAGACACTTTGACGGTCAGGGAAACTTAACATCGGAAGATATTTACCTTCCTCAGTAACTACAAACTTTTACGGGCAGAAAACCTGCCCGTATTTTTTTATGATTTTTTGCTTCAGCTATTGAAATATAATTAAAATTAAGTATAATATATAATGATTATATATAAAGGAGGTTGCTTTGTTGGTATGAAATATTCAGTAGCACTTGAAAAAATCATAAACAACAATGGTTATGAGGTTCTTTACTCTCCTAAACCACCTGCCGATATTTATATTTCTTCCAAAGATATCACGCGTCCCGGTCTGATTCTTACAGGGTATGAAGATTATTTTGATCCTGAGAGAATACAGCTTATCGGTTTTACGGAGCACAGCTATCTCAACAGCTTATCTGTAAGCAAACGTGAACATTGTCTTGAAAGATATTTTTCAACTCGTCCGGCAGCAGTAATTATTACAAGAAATCTTGAGCCAGTTCCTGGATTCCTTGAAAAAGCAGAAAAATATGAAGTGCCCGTTCTCAGAACTCCTGATGACACATCAGCGAATATGGCATCTATTATAGCTTATCTCGGAATTGAACTTGCAGACAGAATCACACGTCACGGTGTTCTTGTTGAAGTACTCGGTGAAGGTGTTCTTATTGTCGGTGACAGCGGTGTCGGTAAGAGTGAAACTGCTGTTGAACTTATAAAAAGAGGTCATCGACTTATTGCTGATGACGCTGTTGAAATCAGAAAAGTTTCATCAAGAACAGTTGTAGGTCAGGCTCCTGATAATATCCGTCACTTTATCGAAGTAAGAGGCGTAGGTATTATCAATGCGAGAAGACTCTTCGGTCTTGAATCAGTTAAGCTTTCAGAAAAAATTGATATGGTCATAAGACTTGAACCATGGGATTCTGCCAAGGTATATGACAGAATGGGTCTTGAAGAAAACTTTATCAATATTATGGGTATACCCGTTCCCGTTACTGTTGTTCCAGTTACTCCCGGACGTAACCTTTCTGTAATCATCGAAACTGCAGCTATTGCAAACCGACAAAAGAAGATGGGTTATGTTGCTGCACAGGAACTTATGCAGAGTCTCGGAATGGACGGATTTGAACCCATCAAACAGGAAATTGAAGTCTGGGATAATAACCACGACGAAACAGAATATATTTAATTTCAGGAGGACAATAAAATGTACAGAATCGGTGTCGATCTCGGCGGTACAAATATCGTATCAGCCGTTGTAGATGAAAACAACAAAATTATCGCAAGAGCTAAGGAGAAGACAAATGCACCCCGCCCTGCAGAAGAAATCTTTGACGATATTGCAAAGACAGTTAAAGATGCTCTTTACTCAGCAGGTCTTACAATGGATGATATCGAATCAATCGGTGTTGGTACTCCCGGCTCAGTGAATAAAGCTAAGGGTATTATTGAATTTGCAAACAACCTTGCTTTTGACAATGTTCCCGCTTATGCTCTTCTTAAAGAAAGAACAGGTTGCAAGAATATTTATTTTGATAACGATGCTAACTGTGCAGCTCTCGGTGAAGCTGTTGCAGGTGCAGGTAAAGGCGCAAAAGACTTCATTGCAATCACACTCGGCACAGGCGTAGGCAGCGGTATTGTTGTTGACGGCAAACTTGTTACCGGTGTCAACTATGCAGCAGGTGAAATGGGTCACACAGTTATCGTTTATGACGGTGAGCAGTGTAACTGCGGCAGAAAAGGCTGCTGGGAACGCTATTCATCAGCAACCGCTCTTATCCAGCAGACTAAAGATGCTATGATAAAAGATCCTTTCTCTAAGATGTGGGATCTTGTTGACGGTGACATCAAAAAAGTTGACGGAAGAACAGCATTTGACGGTATGAGAGCTGATGACGCAACAGCTAAGAAAGTTGTAGCAACATATATGGGTTACCTCGCTTGTGGTATGTCAAACATCATCAACACATTCCAGCCTGAAGTTCTTTGTGTAGGCGGCGGTGTAGGCAATGAAAAAGAAAACCTTCTCGGTCCCGTAAGAAAAATGATTTTTTCACAGAGATACAGCGTTCACGCTGACAAGCAGACAAAGATCTGCTGTGCTGAGCTTGGTAACGATGCAGGTATCATCGGTGCTGCTCTCCTTACTGAATAATTTACACGAAAAGAGTTTTATATGATTGATTTATCAGCTTTTGCAGATAGTATAAAATCAGAATATTGTGAAATTCTTATTAACTCACCTATGAGCCGCCAGACCTCCTTCAAGGTCGGCGGCAATGCTGATATTATCGCATTTCCCAAGAATAAAACAGCACTTGCTGATGTAATCTGCAAGTGCAGATGCGATGATATCCCGTTTTTCATTATGGGCAACGGAAGCAATCTGCTTGTAAGAGACTGCGGAATCAAAGGTGTTGTAATCAAGACTACTGCAATGGATCCCGAACTCACAGTTAATTGTGATACCATTGAATGTTCTGCAGGCACTCCCCTTTCAAAGCTTTGCATTACAGCGCTTGAAAATTCACTTACAGGTCTTGAGTTTGCATACGGAATTCCGGGTACGGTAGGCGGTGCGGTATTTATGAATGCAGGCGCTTACGGCGGAGAAATGAAAGATGTTCTTGTTTCTGTGACTCATATTGACAAAAACGGTAATATCGTTGAAACAGATGTTAAAAATCTGAATCTCGGTTACAGAAAAAGCTTTTTTTCAGAAAATACCGATAACATCATCATTTCAGCAAAATTCAGACTCTCAGACGGTGATAAAACAGAAATCAAATCCGCTATGGATGACCTTATGAGCAGACGTAAAGACAAACAGCCAATTGAATTCCCCAGCGCAGGAAGCACTTTCAAGCGTCCTGAAGGCTATTTTGCAGGGGCACTTATTGAGCAATGCGATCTCAAAGGTTATACAATCGGCGGTGCTCAGATAAGCGAAAAACACGCAGGATTTGTTATCAACAGATTCGGCGGCACAGCTTCAGATATACTTGAGCTTATGGAACACATTAAAAACACAGTTAAAAAAGAAACAGGCGTCACTCTTGAGCCTGAAGTGAAGATAATTCCGTGATATGTCATTTTCATCAGATGTAAAAAAAGAACTCAGCACAATTGAATCAGAAAACGATTGCTGTCAGCGTGCGGAAGCTTACGGCTTGCTTTATTTTGGCAGAGCTTTCGGTACAGACGACATAAGTCTGATGACGGACTATGACTTTGTTGCAGAAAAGTACAAAAATGCAATAAGATATCTTGTTCAGACAGAGCCTGATGAAGTTATTTCGAAGTCAGGCAAGTATACTGTAACAGTCAATGATCCTGATGACAGACTGGATATTCTCAATGAACTTGGTTACACGGGAAAAGAACGTTCAATGCGTCTTCTGACATCAAATATTGAAAATGAAGAATGCTGTTTTGGTGCTTTTTTAAGAGGAGTTTTCCTTTCTTGCGGCATTATAACCGACCCGAAAAAAGAATATCATCTTGAGTTTGATGTGACTTTTATGAGCAAAAGCCGTGACCTTGCGGAATCTTTTGAAGACTTCCCCGTTGTCCCTAAACAGTCAGACAGAAACGGGGTAAACATTGTTTATTTCAAAGACAGTTCACATATTGAAGATATTCTGACAGTTATGGGTGCTCATCAGTCTGTTCTTGCACTTATCAACGAAAAGATTTATAAAGATGTAAGAAATAAGGTAAACAGAAAAGTAAATTGCGACAAAGCAAATATCAAAAAGACCTGTGAAGCCGCTGCAGAGCAGATTAACGCAATTGAAAAACTAAAAGCAAAAGGAATGCTCGATGATATTCCGCCTGAACTAAAAGAACTTGCACTACTCAGACTAGACAATCCTGAAATGTCACTTTCTGAACTTGGTGCAAGTCTTACAGAGCCACTCTCACGTTCAGGTGTTAATCACAGACTTAAAAAATTAATGGATATATCAAAAAAAACCACCTGACGGTGGTTTTTTTATTTTACTTTTTACTTCACTGCTTCTCTCTGTGCTGAGTAGTCTATTTCAATATTCTTTTTGAAAAGCATATAGTCATACTGAGGAATCCAGTTATCGCCTACTGTTTTTGAGGCAAAATCTTCTTCGCTGACTGCAACATTCATAACTGCAATGCCCTTGATTTCGCCACCTTCTTTATAGCAGGTATCCCAGAATGCGTGATGACCGATTTCTTTTACACTTGAAGGAATATAAACATACTGAAGATTCTGATTGTAGCTGAATGAGTCAGAGCCGATGAATTCAAGACCTTCGGGAAGTGAAAGATAAACATCGCCGAGAGCTTTTACATCTGTAAAATGAGTATCAGTTACATTATCATTCTTATATGTATACACATTGCTGAGTGAGGGTGTTGTTTCCCATTCATTCTTTCTTTCATGAAGTTTGAAAACAGCAAGTGTTTCAATTGTTTTAAGACCTTCGGGAAGATAAATCTCTCTCAGATTTGCGTAATTCAGACACATTACACCAAGTCTTGTTACAGTTGACGGTACAACGTAAGTCTGAACATCTCTCTGATATTCGGGTGTTATCTCATCTGTATAAAGCTCTTTTTCATAGCCGTATTTCTGACGGAGATATTCATCGTGGTCACAAGGATAGCAAAGAAGCTCTGTCTTATCCTTATTATAAAGAACACCGTCTATATCACAATAATTGGGATTGTTTTCATCAACCTCGATATTCTGAAGTGCCCAGCATGAATAGAATGCCTTTTCATCAACAAATTCAACATCAGGACCAATTTTGATAGTTTTGATCTTATCGTCACAGTTGAGAGCAAATTGTCTTACTGACACAATGGGTTTTGATTTGTCCTTAACAACAGAGAAGTTTGTTTTAGGATCATTATTACCGGGGATATATTCGATATCTGAGGCATAGTCAATCTCAAGCTCATCAAGATAACCTGTGTTACTGAATTTTGTAAATTCATAACCGTTTGCAATCTGTTCATATTCAAAAGTCTCATTCTGAAGAGCCATAACACTGAAATAAATTGAAAGTGAAACGGCAATGATGATAACAATAACAAAGATTGCTTTTTTGAGATTATAATACTTGAATGGCTTGTTTATGTGAGGAGCAGCAAGACCGGGTACCTGATAAGTCCATATTTCGTCTTCTGGAATATCGAGATGAATATCTTCCTGAAGTACTTCGCCTTTAACTTTCTTTTCTTTTGTATCTTTTTTACTCATGAACTTATCACCCCTTATCCTTTATAACTGCCGGCAGTTGAAATACCCTCTTCTTCAGCCTTCTTTTCGGTGACTTCTGCACGACGTTTGAGAACTTCCATAACAAGATTCTGCTTCTTGTTATCATAATCCCAGAAGAGATAAGGAATTGTCATCAGGAAGAAACCGATTGCGTCAACAATAATGGGGATAACAACGATATTTCTTCTTGAACCGTCGAAGAAAAGGATTTCCCAGTTACTGTTGAAACCATACTTAAGAAGGAAGATGGGAATAATAAGACCGATGAATGATGTGATAGGTCCTGTGAACCAACCGAAAATACCGCCGAAGCTCTCAAGACGTTCACCTGAAAGGTACATCTGATAGTCGTTGATACGAACACCCATATCGTGACCTGCTGTTGTGGGAACGGTCTTTGTCATTTCCATAAAGAAGAGAACTATAATACAGATTGTACCGCAAAGTGCAAGGTTATCACCGAGAGTCCACATTGCAATTGCGATAACAGCATTACCGATAGCTCGGCTCATCTGATAGAAAATCATAATCTGCTTGTATGAGAATCTCTTGAGGAAATAGGGTGAAAGAAGATCAGGCGGTGTACCTGCGAATGAAATAAGTGCAACAATAAGTGAATACGGCAGACCGCTGAGACGGAATGTGTAGAAATAAAGAATTGTTGCAAAAGGCAACATACCGATACCGAGAGCATCAATAAGATCAACGATTGTCTTTATAAGCAGGTATTTGTTTTTAAGAACACCAAGCATACCGTCCCAGAACTTGATCTGAACTTTTTTCTCAATGGGAGGCTGAGGTATTCGCTCTTTGATTCTGCCCGACAGATACATTGTAAATGCTGCAGAAATTGTAAATGTGATGGGGATAACAAATCTGTAGAAATTGATATCTGCCCATTTATGACGAAGCATACCTACGATTGCAGGGAGAATGATTGCAAGAATTGAATTGAAAATATGAGAAATCTTAACGGGATAGCTGCGGATAAGAATTCTTTCCTGAAGATTGGGGCTGATACGCTTTGTACATTCTTCAAGAACATTACCGAAACCGAATACGTTATATGTAGCAAAGAGAAGGTTTGCAACCCATACTCGTGTTGAAACATCGGGAATATTGTAAACAGGAAGCCAGCCGATAAGGAAAACCATTACGCACTTCGGGATAACGTCACAGTAAAGTGAATACTTATATCTTCCGTATTTGGGAAGAAGCTTTTTACGCCAGAAAATGTTTCTTGCACCTACCCAACCTGAATACAGGAAGTGCGTACCGAATGTTTTGAAACACGCCGTGGCATTCATACCCTCAAAGCTGTTAAGCATTGTAATGAATGAACTTGACTGATCAAATAATTTTGAATAATCAAAAATCAGCGACGATATACCAAATAACATCATCAGTCCGTAAACAAGGTAAATAACCTTTTCCTTTTTCTTCTCAAGGAATCCGAGGTTATCACATACATACCACCAGATAAGGGCTGTAACATAGCCGAGAGGCATATTAAGAAGACCTATAACCGAAAAAGTAAGATAGGGCAACTTATAATGATGCATAATGAGGAAACAGCTTGACCAGAAACCGATATACTCAAGTATCTTTGAGCCGGTATAGTTGGCACCGACACCGATAACAACGTCCTTATACTCTTT
>JAZTWP010000009.1:0-11461 GCA_045636025.1 Acutalibacteraceae bacterium
GGGGCGTTGATCCAACGCCCGATTGTGAGCAAAGCGAACAATAACGGCTCTGCCGTTTTATTTTCCTTCGGAAAATGCACATTCGTGCCGGGCGATGAATCATCGCCCCTACGATATATCAATCAATTTCTGCTTCAATAAATTATTGTTTAACTTTTAATCATTTCAGTTTTTCAGCCTGGTTAATTTTCTGAACAACGACAAAAAGCGGCACCGAATAACAGTGCCGTTTCGTAATTGCATAAAAATTACTTATCAAGATTATAACGCTTCTTGAATCTGTCAACACGTCCGCCTGTATCAACAAGCTTCTGCTTACCTGTGAAGAACGGATGGCACTTTGAACAGATATCAACATGGAGATCTTCCTTTGATGAGCCTGTTTCATATACAGCACCGCAAGCGCACTTTATCTTAGTCTGCTTATAGTTAGGATGAATACCCTCTTTCATTACGATTCACCTCTTTCAATCATTCATAACGGCAGTATTATATCACAAACAAATCAGAATTGCAACAATTATTTTAATTTTTTTTGTTTTTTTATATTATTTTGACATTTGCATATATTTTGTAGTTTATTTTTCTTCTGTTTTCACAAATATTTTTTACTTTTGCAACATTTTATTGTTGACAAATCACAAATATTATATTATAATCACATTAATATAATGGTTCAGTATAAGAGGTTTTGCATGGAGAAATCAAAAAACTGTGCTGACTTTTCCGAAATGTCAGACGAAAAACTTGTTGTACTCATCAGAAACGGTCAGAACAAAGCGTTTGATGAACTTGCAACGAGATTCAGCCGGACGGTTTCTTTTCTTGCAAAAAACTTTTTTGCAGACTCCCTTACCCGTGAAGATTGGTTTCAGGAAGGAATGCTGGGTTTCATCCTTGCGGTAAGAAGTTACAGCGAAGGCAGAAACTGCTCTTTTGCAACATATGCATCTGTGTGCATAACAAACAGACTCAGGACTGTGTGCAAAAAAGCATCAGGCGCAGCAAACAGTCCTCTTAACAACTCCCTTTCTCTTGACGATTCTGTTGTACCTCCTGCGGTGTCAACAGAAGATGACTACATTGAAAACGAAGAATACAGATTCTTTATAGAGAAGTATGTTTCACTTCTTTCAGAAACAGAAAAAAAGGTTGTTGACTATTATATTGCCGGTTTCAGTTATCAGGAAATTTCAGAAAAACTCTGTATGACCGAAAAATCAGTTGACAATGCACTTTTCAGAGCAAAGTCAAAGCTGAAAAAGGCTTTTTTGTAACGGAACTATCCGTCACACACGGTGGTTATAGAAAAATGCCCGACACTCCAAACGTTGTTTTCAACGGTACGGCGCAAGAAATCTCGGAGTCCCGGACAAAAAAAATTCAAGCGAGGTACCAATTATGTACGAAGACAAAATTTTAGTGTGCAAAGGCTGTGAAAAAGAATTCACATTCACAGCAGGCGAACAGGAATTCTATGCAGAGAAAGGCTTCCAGGAACCCAAGTTCTGTAAAGAATGCCGTCAGGCACGCAAAGCAAACAAATCAGGTGAACGCAAGTTCTACACATCAGTTTGCAGAGAATGCGGCGGAGAGGCAATTGTTCCCTTCAACCCCACAAGTGACAAGGGTGTTCTTTGCTCAGCATGTCTTGAAAAAGCAAGAGCTGCAGCAGAATAATATTTTTCATTTGTAAAACACAGGGACGGTCTTCTGACCGTCCCTTTTTTGTTGTGCCGCTGTTTACATTACATCGTTTTCTTCTGCTGCTTTTGTAAGCACTTCGTTTTCTCTGAAAAGAAGAGAAATACACCAGATACCTGCAAGAGCCACGAGTGTATAGATTATACGGCTGAGAATTGCATCCTGACCGCCGAAAAGCCATGATACTATGTCAAACTGAAAAAGTCCTATTGAACCCCAGTTTACAGCACCGACGATTACAAGAATAAGTGATAATCTGTCAATCATATTTTCAACTCCTTCAAAAAGTAAGTTGTTTATATTTTTATCACATATTTTTCATTTATGCTTTTGTATGATAAACAAATTTTTCATAAAAACAAAAAAAGGAGCCGTAAAAAATACAGCTCCGCCTTAAGAGGCTAGAAAAAAAAAGATGCAGAATTATAAATATTACTTTTCTGCAGCTTTAAGAGTATTCTTAAGAAGCATTGTAATTGTCATGGGACCAACACCGCCGGGCACGGGAGTGATGTATGAAGTCTTTTCGCAGACTGCATCAAAATCAACGTCACCGCAAAGTTTGCCGTCTTCCATTCTGTTAATGCCGACGTCAAGCACAACTGCTCCGTCTTTGACCATATCTGCTGTAACAAATTTAGGTCTGCCTACAGCCGCAACAAGAATATCTGCTTGCTTTGTGATTTCTGCAAGGTTTTCTGTTCTTGAGTGGCATACTGTGACAGTTGCATTCTCTTTAAGCATAAGCATTGCCATAGGTTTACCCACAATATTGCTTCTGCCGATGATTACGCAATGTTTTCCCGCAACGGGGATATTGTAGTACTTGAGCATTTCAACCATTCCTGCAGGTGTACAGGGCGCAAATTTGTAATCGCCGGTCATAACCTTGCCGCAGTTTTCGGGATGGAATGCATCAACGTCCTTTTTGGGAGAAATTGCAAGAAGAACCTTTTCTTCATCAATGTGCTTGGGCACGGGAAGCTGACAGAGAATACCGTGAACATTTTCATCTTTATTGAGTTTTTCAATAAGTGCAATAAGCTCCTCGGTTGTTGTTTCCGAGGGCATTGCATACTCAAAAGATGCCATACCTGTCTGCTCACAGCCTTTTTTCTTGTTGTTAACATACACTCTTGATGCAGGGTCATTGCCTACAATAATAACTGCAAGACCGGGAGTAATTCCACTTTCTTTAAGAGCAGCAACCTGCTTTGTGATTTCGTCTCTTACTGCTGCAGAAACTTCTTTACCATCAATCCTTGTGTACATCTTCAGCTACCTCCTGAACTTTTTCAGCTTCAGCCTTTGCTTTTTCAAGCTTTTCTCTGTTCTTCTTGAAGAACGGAACCGGCTCAACGTAATAATCAACACCTTCAATGGGTTTGGGATTCTGTGAATATCTCACGAGCATTATTATCATTATCACAGCGCAGACTACAACAATTCCGCCTGAAAGCAACTGTGAAACACGAAGTGTTGTGTCACCGATATAAAGACTGTCTGTTCTGAGACCTTCAATGAACATTCTGCCCAGACCGTACCAGATACCGTATGAAAGGAAAATCTGACCGCTGAACTTTCTGAACTTTTTGCACATAATGAACAGAAGCACAAAACCTGTCAGACACCAGACTGATTCATAGAAGAATGTGGGGTGTACGGGTGCATACGGGTCAACACCGGGAAGTGATGACTGATGTGAAAGAATGTATGATGTAATCTTACTGCTCATCATACCGAAATTGCCGTTTGTATTGCAGCCGAAAGCTTCCTGATTTGCGTAGTTACCCCATCTGCCGATACCCTGACCGATAAGAAGGCTCATACCTGCCATATCGAGAAGGTTGGCGAAGTTGAGTTTTTCAACTTTACACACAACAAATGCCGCAAGAATACCTGCAATTATACCACCGTAAATTGCAAGACCGCCTTCCCAGATATAAAAAATCTTTATGGGATTGGCTTTATATTGTTCCCAGTTAAAAATGCAGTAATACAGTCTTGCGCCGATGATTGCGGAAAAAGTACCGTAAATAAGAACATCAAGCATCTTATTAAGATCCATCTTCCACTTAAAAGCCATTCTTCCGCCAAAAAGCACAGCAAGAAGAAAACCGAAAGCTATTATTACACCGTACCATTTTACGGTTATATCATTTCCGCCGAGGTTGAATTCACAGAATACGCTTGACACATTAAAAACACGGTCAATGCCTGCAAATGTTACCTGACATACATCATCAAAAAATTTCAAGTCCGTCCCTCCGGGATTTTATTTGTCTTCTGATCTGTTTTTCTTTTCCTTGTGATTGAGTCTTGTTCGCTTTTCATCATCTGAATCGTCTTCTTTCTCATCTCTGGGAGTGATATCGATTCTGACTTTTGAGATTCGCTTATCCTCAACTTCAATAATTGTAAATTTAAGGTTATCAAGCTCCACGGTGTCCATATCACCATCTTTGGGAAGGTAACCAAGCTCACTGATGATGAAACCTGCGATTGTATCATAATCGCCCTCGGGGATATCTGCGCCCACAAGCTCATTTATCTCATCGAGATCTGTTGTACCGTCAACAGTGAAAGTTGTATCGTTGATTTTTGCAATTTCTTCCTCTTCTGTGTCGTATTCATCCTGAATACTGCCCACGATTGACTCAACAATATCTTCAAGAGTAAGAAGGCCTGCGGTGCCGCCGTATTCATCAACAACAATTGCAATCTGAACACGCTTTTCACTCATTTCGGCAAACAGCTCTCCGCATTTTTTTGTTTCGGGAACAAAGTATGCCTCACGCATAACTTCTCTGATTGTTTTGTCTGTGGGGACTTCTTTACCGATGTAAGGAAGAAGGTCTTTGATATAAACAATCCCCACAATATTATCAGGGTCGTCATCATAAACGGGGATTCTGGAATAACCGTCCTCAATTGCCACCTTGACAACTTCAGAAACGGGCTCATCAGCCTCAACAGCAGTCATATCAACACGGTGAGTCATAATATCACCTGCATCGATATCATCAAACTCAAAGATATTATTGATCATCTCAGCCTGAGCATTTTCAATAACACCTTTTTCTTCACCAACGTCAACCATCATAAGAATTTCTTCTTCTGTAACGTTCTCTTCGTCCGCATTTGGGTCAATGCCGAAAAGTCTGACAATGCTGTTTGTTGAAAAAGCAAGAACTTTCACAAAAGGCTTTGTTGCCTTCATAATAAATAAAAGAATTCCCACAACTTTATATGCGACTTTTTCAGATTTCTGCATACCGATTTTTTTGGGAGCAAGTTCACCGAATACAAGTGAGAAATATGAAACAATTATTGTAATAAGAATCAGGGCAACTGTTTCAATAACACCTTCGTATGCCGCAAGAGGTTCAAATGCATTCACAACAGACTGTGTGAGAATGGGCGCAAATGAATCTGCAGCCGATGCACTGGTAAGAAAACCTGCAAGGGTTACACCAATCTGAATTGTCGAAAGAAAGTTTGACGAATTCTGAGTTAATTTCTGTATCTGTTTAGCTTTTTTGTGCCCCTCTTCAGCAAGTTTGTCTATCTTGTTGTCATTAAGAGAAATAATTGCAATTTCACTCATTGCAAAAAATGCATTTACAAGAATAAGAACAAAAAGAAGAAGGATTTTAAGAATAATTGACACAGCCGACGTATCACCGTCAGCAGTTGCAGCCGCTACTGCCATATTCATAAAATTAGCGGGGTAAGGGTCATCCATCAAGGATTAATCTCCTTTCAAAAATATATTGCTTAATATTATAATATATATAGTACAATTTGTCAAATTAATTTATACCGTATTGAGTTTTATAAAAAAATAAACTCTTGTAATCAAATTTACAATATGATAAAATATATTTATCAATCAGGGAGGAAAATATATGAAAAAAATCGCTTTATTAGCCGACCTTCATCATTTTTCGGAAACACTTGCAGATGACGGTACAGCCTACCGTTTAAGACAGTCCTCCGACCAGAAGTGTCTTAAAGAATCAGGTGCAATTATTGATTCAGCCTTTGAAAAGATTGCAGATTCCGATTTTGATTATGTTTTCATTGCGGGTGACCTTTCAAACGATGGTGAAAAGGTTTCTCACTATGAAGTAAGAGAAAAAATTGAGCGTCTTACCGCAAAAAACAAAAAGGTCTTTGTTGTTTATTCAACTCACGACTGGTGCTGTGACGGCAGATCAAGACGTTACGAGGGCGAAGAGATATTCTATGACGTTGAAACATTCGGTGTTACAGACCTTCGTGAATTCTATAAAGAATACGGTGAATCAGAGGCTTATGACATCTATGTAAACGAGCTTGGTGCCGCATCTTATGCAGTAAAACTCGATGGCGGAATCCGTCTTATCGGTCTTAATGACGACAGAAACGGCAAAGGCAAAGCAGGTTACTGTGATGAGCACCTCGAATGGATTGTGAAGCAGGCAAAAGATGCAAAAGCAAACGGTGAAACAGTTATCGTTATGGAGCATCATCTTCTTTTGCCCAACATTTCAATGCTCATAAACGGCGGTCAGCTTATCGGCGACTGGGAAGAAAGAGCAGGCATTCTTGCAGATGCAGGTGTTGACTTTGTAATTGTCGGTCATTCACATATGCAGAGAAACACAAAATTCACTTCAGAAAACGGCAATTCACTCATTCAGATAAATGTCGGTGCACTCTGCGGTCATCCCTCCCCCATCGTAAACCTTACGATTGACGATGACAAATACTCAATGAGTATTGACACAATTGACACATTCTCATACAGAGGTCAGACTTACGACAGCTCATACATCACAAAGCATACGGAAAATGTGCTTATGGGTATTCTTGATGCGGCAATTGACGATAAGGATGAATTCTTCCTTAGAGTAAATTCTATTGATGAAAAATTCAATCTTGATGAGAAATATTACAAACCCATCAGAGCAGGTGTAAAATACCTTAAAAAGCTCACCGTGGGCAGAGCCGCAAGACTTATAAACTTCCTGACTTTCGGCAAAGGTGTAAACAGAAAGGCTGTTAAACAGATAAAGAAAGATAATCTTCTCGAATACGTTATGAAGATTTATCTCGGCGTGTTTGACGGTTCAAAATGCAATTATGCAGAAGATTCACCCGTTTACATAATCGTTCAGGATGTGGCATCACTTCCCCGCAGAATCGGCAACGCACTCAGAATAAAAGCTCTGCGCAAAGAAAAGATGCAGAAACTCTTCACACAGATTGAAGATATCGCAAAAGAGCTGACTCATCCGTCACTCCCCGACAATCAGCAGTTTGAAATCAAAAGGTAAATAAAAGCAAAAAAAATCCCGTTTGTACACGGGATTTTTTATTTTACTTTATATTATCAAGTTCTGCCAGCCATAATGCTGAAGATGCATCAGAGGGCATATTCCAGTCACCTCTGGGAGAAAGTCCGATTTCCTGAACTTTCACACCGTCGGGCATACAGCTTCTCTTGAACTGCTGAGAGAAGAATCGTCTGTAAAAACCTTTAAGCCACTTGAGGATTGTTTCGCTGTCAAATTCGTCTTCAAACGCCATACAAGCCATATTATAAATCTTTTCAGGTGTGAAGCCGTATCTGAGGCAGTAATAAATAAAGAAATCGTGGAGCCTGTAAGGACCTACAATATCCTCTGTTTCCTGCTTTATATTGCCGTTTTCATCGGGCGGAAGCAATTCGGGACTTATCGGTGTACCTACAACATCAAGAAGCACCTCACGGCAATGTACGAACTCATCTGTATCTGCAATCACGGTGATTATCTCTTTCATAAGAGTCTTGGGAATGTCCGCATTGACACCGTACATACTCATATGGTCAGCGTTGTATGTGCACCAGCCGAGAGCAAGCTCACTCAGGTCTCCCGTACCGACAACAAATCCGCCTTCCTGACAGGCAACATCCATAAGAATCTGTGTTCTTTCTCTTGCCTGAATGTTTTCAAATGTAACATCAAGCTTTTCGGCATCGTGACCGATATCACGGCACTGAAGAGTGCAGGCTTCTTTTATATCTATCTCACGGGAAGAAACACCCAGAAGCTCCATAAGAGACCACGCATTGCCCTTTGTTCTCTTTGTTGTGCCGAAACAAGGAAGTGTAAGTGCCACAACATCACTTGCCTCTCTGCCGAGCTTTTTAACGGCATTCACGCACACAAGAAGAGCGAGAGTTGAATCAAGACCGCCTGAAACACCGATAACGGGTTTGCCGTTTGTGATTTTCATTCTCTTGACAAGACCTGCAGTCTGCATTTCAAAAATATTAAGGCAGACATTTCTCTTTTCCTCTTCATTTTCGGGAATCATAGGAGTTTTTGAGATATAAGCAAACTCACCGTCTGCATAAAGTTCACCGTCAACATCAATCACAACAGTTTCTGTATCTGTCATAGCACCGTATGAGTTAACAGCAAATCCGAACTTTTTGCTCATACGTCTTTCAGCTTTTATAATACCCACATCGATGTCTGCAATTACCATATAATCGCAATCGGCTGTTTTTTCATTTTCATTTATTACTCTGCCGTTCTGAGCAATCACGCTGTGACCTGAATAAACGAAGTCCTGAGTTGATTCTGTTGCACCTGCAGATGCAAAACAGTATGCACAGATACATTTTTCAGACTGCATGCGCACATTTTCTCTTCTCTTCATTCTGCCTTCAGCTGTTTCGTAAGATGCAGCGGAATTTATGATTACTTCTGCACCGCCCAAGGCAAGAAGTGTACTCTCGGGAAGAGGCGCAAACAGATCTTCACCGATTTCTGCTGCAATCTTAACACCCTTGTAGTCAAAAATAAGGTTGTTACCAACAGGCACATCTTCACCGCAGAAAACAGTTTCACCAACCTTGATTTCATCAGCAGAAGAGAAGCATCTGAGGGCATAGGAACCCACAAAACTCTTCGGAACAATACCCATAAACTGACCGCACCAGAGAAGCACGGCACAATCATAAAGTTTACCGCATATTTCAACGGGTGCACCTACAGAAACAAGAATATCTGTGTTGCAGAGCGCATCAGCAATGCGCAGAACAGATTCTTCAGCACTTACAAGGAGTCTGCTCTGATAAAAAAGATCACCGCAGCTGTAACCCGTTACTGAAAGCTCGGGGAAAACTGCAATATCAGCACCCTCCTCGGCAGCCTCAAGTGCAAGTCTTATAATTTCTTTTTCATTGAACTGTGTATCGCCAACCCTGACTTCAGGCACAACACAAGCCACTCGAAGATAATCAGACATATTCTTCCCTCCAAAGGAATAAAAATCTATCTTATATAATAATACTAAATGCAATTTTTGTCAATTATGCAAACAGATTGCAATTTCATTTTTCGTGTGATATACTGAAAACAATAATTTAGCGAATGTTTGCACAATGAATTGATTTGCACAATCCTTGTAGGGACCGATCCCCTGATCGGTCCGTCCTAAGCCGTCATCAGACTTTGCGGAACGATGTGGGCATCGTTCCCTACACTGACGATACAAACAGGCTTGATTATAAAATGGGTTAAAGGGCGAAGCCCTTTCCGAAATTACGCATTGCGAATTACGAATTACGAATTGAAACAATAATTTAGCTTCGCTAAATTATTGTTTAATCTCCCCCGGAGGTGTATTATGAAAAATCTCATTACTCTTATCAATGAAACAAATTATGCCGAAGAAATGACAGAAATCGTTGAGCCGTTTCTTGAAAAAATCCGTGAAGACGGCTATTTTAACACAAAAGACGGCAACAAAATCCATTTTGAAATTCACAGAGCAGAAAATCCGATAGGAAATGTTGTTCTTTCTCACGGTTTTACCGAATCAGCCGAGAAATTCCGTGAGATGGCTTACTATTTCATTAACAACGGCTACAACACCTTTGCCCTTGACCACAGAGGGCACGGTTATTCCTCAAGATTACCCGGCAAAACAGAAACAGTAAGACTCAACAAGTTTTCTGACTACATAGACGACCTTAATCTCTTTGTCAATGATATTGTTATTCCCCGAGGAAACGGACTTCCGTTATATCTTTTCGGTCACTCAATGGGCGGAGGAATTGCCGCAAGATACATTCAGGTTTACACCGATGTTTTTGATAAAGTCATTCTTTCCTCTCCCATGATATGCGCACAGACAGGTGCTCCCGTGCCTATGGCAAAAGTTCTGATGAATGCAACAAGTTCATTAGGTCTTAAAAATGTATCTGTGCCCTTTATGTGCAAATTCAAACCAAATGCTACATACGAAAAAAGTTCGGACACAAGCAAAGCTCGTTTTGAATATTATCTCAATAAAAAGAGAAAAGACCCGCATTACAGAACTGCAGGTCCCACATTCAACTGGGTGAATGAAGCACTCAAACTCACTGACCTGTTACTCGATGACAGCAACTGTGCAAGAATCAGTGCAAAAGTCCTGATTTTCCAGCCTGAACAGGATGCTAAGGTAATTTCATCATATCAGGATGTTTTTGCACGAAAAGTCACAGACGCAGAAATTGTACATATCGCAAACTCCAAGCACGAGTGTTTCGCAACTACAAATGATGTTCTGGAAGGCTATCTCAATTACATATTTGAGTTCTTATCCTGAGGTTAAATATACAAATATTTCCTTATACAACAAAACAGAATATATCATTATCGGTAACGATATCATAACCGTTTTATTGCGGATTATGTTTGAGTTTTTCAGATGCAGATAAATAAAAAAAAGAGCGATTACATTGTAATTACATTGTAATCGTTCTTTTTATGTACAAAAAAAAGGGTGTCGGAAAGCCGACACCCTGAAAATTTACTTCAATTAACGAAATTATTCGTTGATTTCTGTAACAACGCCTGAACCAACTGTTCTGCCGCCTTCACGGATAGCGAAACGGAGACCCTGTTCGATAGCGATGGGAGTGATGAGTTCAACGTCCATAACAACGTTGTCACCAGGCATACACATTTCTGTACCTGCTGGAAGAGAAATTGTACCTGTAACGTCTGTTGTTCTGAAATAGAACTGAGGTCTGTAGTTGTTGAAGAAAGGAGTATGACGGCCGCCTTCATCCTTTGTCAAAACGTAAACCTGACCTGAGAACTTTGTGTGTGGCTTGATTGTGCCTGGCTTAGCAAGAACCTGACCACGTTCGATTTCTGATCTCTGGATACCACGAAGGAGAGCACCGATGTTGTCACCTGCTTCTGCATAGTCGAGAAGTTTGTGGAACATTTCAACACCTGTACAAACTGTCTTTCTTCTTTCTTCTGAAAGACCAACGATTTCAAGTTCTTCACCAACTTTGAGCTGACCTCTTTCAACTCTACCTGTAGCAACTGTACCACGACCTGTGATTGTGAATACGTCTTCAACGGGCATATGGAAGGGAAGGTCTGCTTTACGATCGGGAGTGGGGATGTAGCTATCTACTGCATCCATGAGTTCCCAGATGGGAGCGCAAGCTGCGTCATCTGATGAAGTAGCTTCAAGAGCTTTGAGAGCTGAACCTTTGATGATGGGTGTATCATCGCCGGGGAATTCATATTCATCAAGAGTTTCTCTGATTTCCATTTCAACGAGTTCGAGGAGTTCTTCCTCGTCAACCTGGTCACATTTGTTCATGAATACGATGATGTAGGGAACACCAACCTGACGAGCAAGAAGGAGATGTTCTTTTGTCTGAGCCATGAGGCCGTCTGTTGCAGCGATAACGAGGATAGCACCGTCCATC
>JAZTWP010000010.1:0-30224 GCA_045636025.1 Acutalibacteraceae bacterium
CTCTAAAAATTGTATCTCAACAGCTTATGCTGTTCAAATCATTTTTAGAGCAATCTTTCGCTCTTACGTCATTGCTGACATTTTGTAATCTGTTTTCCAGATTTTACTGTCGCAAGTTTTTATTAAAACTTACTAAAAAAAATCTCAGGGTTCCTTTTTTATCTCGTCGTTGTTTAATTTTCAAGGTTCATGTTTTTGCTCTCAAGTTTGTTTCGTTTTTGTGTTTCTCTCTCGAGCGCTTGCTTATAATACCACAGCAATTTCTAAATGTCAACACTTTTTTTTGTTTTTTGCCGACTTCTTTCAAACGGCACCGTGTGTTTACACCCCTCTTTCATCCTAATAATGGCTATATTGCGAGGTTTTTGAGGTGTCAACACTTATTTCAAAAGAAAGTAAAAACATCAGATTTTTATATCAAAAACCTTTTTTACTTCGTTTTTATTACATTTTTCATAGAATTCCGCATAATTATATTCATCAAAAACAAGATCGTGAAGAATATCTTTAAGCGGTACAAGAACAAAGGCTCTTTCACCTATAAGCGGATGCGGAACAGTAAGTTCCTTTTCATTCAATGAAGTGTTTTCATAAAGAAGAAGATCCATATCCAGAACCCTTGGTGAATTCTTAAAAGGACGTTCTCTGCCGAATGCTGCTTCAATACCGAGGCAGGCACCGAGCAATGCTACCGGTGAAAGTTCAGTTTCAACAAGTACACACACATTATAGAAATTATCCTGATCGGTAAATCCCCACGGTTCAGTTTCATAAACATATGAAATCTTTTCGACCTTTGTATCGGGAAGATGCCCGAGCGCCGAAACGGAATCTTTTATATTATTAAGTTTATTACCTATATTAGTGCCGATGCCGATGACAGCTTTCATCAATCTCTCTCCCTTTTGATTTTCACCGCAACATATCCGAAATCTGCTTTCATTGGCGCTTCGGGTTTCTTGAGGGTGACAATAACCTTTTCTATTTTATCGAAATTTTCGAGAATTGCATCCGCAACAACCTGAGCAGCTTTTTCAAGAAGATCATACTTCTCTGCCGTAAAAACTTTACGTACAAGTTTAATGATATGCGCATAGCTGACAGTATCATTCACATCATCAGTTTTGCAGGGAGCAGACAAATCCGCCGAGCACTCAATATCAAATACAAAATTCTGCCCCTCAACTTTTTCCTCGGGGTTTACTCCGTGATACGCATATAATTTAAGGTCTTTGATTATTATCTTATCCATATATAGTGGTTCCTTTATATATATTTTATTTAATACTATTATATATAGCGATTGTCTGAACAGTTTCTCTCACATCGTGGACTCTGAGAATGTCGGAGCCTTTCTGCAGGGCAATGATATCCGCAGCGAGTGTACCTGCGAGACGGTCTGAAGTTTCCGAAGCGTCTGTCAATTCACCGATGAATCGTTTTCTTGAAAGAGCGGTGAGGTATGCAACATCTTCACGGACGGTTTTTTCAAGATTCCTGAGAAGTTCAACATTATCTGCCGTATCCTTTGCAAAACCGAACCCCGGGTCAATGCAGAGTTGGTCTTTGCTGAGTCCCGCATTGATGCAATCTTCAATAAATGAATCAAAGAAACTGTTGACCTCATTCACAACACCGTTCGGATATTCCTTTTTTGTACCCGATGGCACATTGCAGGTGTGAGTCATTATCCAGCCGGCATCATACTTTCTGACAACGGCTGCCATTTCGGAATTGAACACTCCGCTTACATCATTTATAATATGTGCTCCTGAGGAAAGTGCAGATTCTGCCGTTGAGGGATTGAAAGTATCAACAGAAATGATAATATCCTCTTTGCTGAGTCTTTCAAGTACGGGACGAAGTCTCTCCCACTCTTCTTCGGGTGAAACGTAATCACTTCCCGGCCTTGTGGACACAGCACCTATATCTATAATATGTGCACCGTCCTTTTTCATCTGCAATGCGTGTGCGACCGCTTTGTCAGCATCAAAAAACACACCCCCGTCTGAAAATGAGTCGGGTGTGACATTAAGTATTCCCATTACAATAGGGGCATTGCCAAAAGCAAAGCTTCCGTTTCTGAATCTGAATTTTTTCATAACATTCCTGCCGTAATAATATGTAATTATATATTTATTTGTTATTATACTATTTAATCAATAATAATTCAACATTCTTTTCACGGGTTCTTGACAAGAACAACATTTCATATATATAATAACGGCAGGTGATTAAAATGAATTTCAAAGAGATATCAATAAGTGAACTCTGCATAAACCCCGTTACTCTTTTTTCAGAGGGCTGGGCTATTCTTACAGCAGGAGACAAATCAGATTTCAACGGTATGACAGTTTCCTGGGGTGCAACAGGTGAACTCTGGGGCAAACCTTGTGCCTTTGCATTTGTCAGACCTCAGAGATACACACACGAATTCTGCGAAAAGAGTGATTACTTCACACTCAGCTTCTTCGGCGGCAAAAACAGAGAAGAGCTTACCTTCTTCGGCAGACAGAGCGGAAGAGATTACGACAAGTTCAGCGAAACAGGTCTTACACCTGAAACAGACGGTGATTTTGTTTTCTGCGGCGAAGCTGAAATGGTGTTCCTTTGCAAAAAGAGTGCAAAGACGATTCTTCAGCCCGAGAACTTTTATGACAGCACAATAAACGATTGTTATAAAGCAAACGATTACCACGATATCTATGTGGGTGAAATCGTCAGAGTTCTTGTAAAAGAATGAGAAAATACCCCTTTTTCAAAAAAATTAAAAAAAATTAAAAAAATTTGAAAAAAGGGGTTGACAAATGAAAATTCTGTGCTATAATATGCAATGTCGTCAGGGAAAACTGGACAGACAAAACAGAATATTCGGTGTCTATGGCGTAGAGGTCCCACCTGTTCCCCTCCCGAACACAGTAGTTAAGCTCTACAGTGCCGAAAATACTTGGCTGGAAGCGGCCCGGAAAAATAGGGCGATGCCGAAACAAAAGTAACCACCCAAAAGGGTGGTTGTTTTTTTGTCTTTTTTAAGATCCTGAAAATATCAAAGGGTACAGATTCAAACTCTGTACCCTTTTTGTTTTATTCGATTCCGAGATATTCGAGTTCTTCTTTTCTGTCCTGCTTTGAACGAGCAACAACTTCTGCTCTGAGCTGTTTTCTGTTTTTGCCGCCGATGATTCCGTTTCTGTAAAATGCAACGGCAAACATACCGATTACAGAACCGACTACGCAGCAGACAAGATCTTCCATTGTGTCTTTGAGTCCGATTTCTGAAATGAGTGATGAATTCTGGAGCACATAGCCGTAAACTCTGTCCATTGTGAATTCATAAAGCTCCCAGGCAACTGCAATGAACATTGAGAAGCACAGTGAGAAGAATGATGCAAGCGCAGGGCTGAGATGTCTCTTCTTACCCTGAAAAACAACTGCAAAATCATATGCAAACCATGTTGCGATGAATCCTGAATATGAATGTGACAGAATGTCAAAGAAATGGATGTTTGTTCTTGTGTTGAGAAGATAAACTCCCAGGCTGTATGCGATAAATGTATTCAGGAATGTCTGAGAAAAATAATCAACTCGTGTTATGAATGATTTACCGCCGAAAAGCTGAAACATATCCCACAGATGTGAAAATGCTGTTGCAAAAAGCCCCATAAGAAACATTGTGACTGAGCCGTTGAGGATTCCGTAAACAGAAAATGCCACATAGATTCCTCTGCATACCCACCATACGATTTCGTGTGATTTCGGGATGGGGGTGATTTTATTCAATTTTTTCATATTACAACTCCATAAACATAATGCATTAATTTTATCATAAGCGAAATTATTTTTCAATCGTCATTAATCATAAAGAATAATGCAAAAAAACGTGACAATTCCGTCACCTGCATAATAAGTAAGTCCATTGTCTTTTGCAAGTTTCCCCACATCTATGCCGAAGCTTTCAACGGGCGGCACGGCTTTTTTTGGAAAACGGCAGGGAGAATCGGGATAAGTGCACTTTTCACACACATTACAGCTTCCGCAACCGAGAGGCAGATTCCTGATTCCTTCTGTATTCAGTGAAGAAGTGATTTCAAAAAGAATCTCAGTTGTTTCATCACGAAGACTGTCCATTTCCTGCATATTTTCAAAATCCGTTATTTTTCCGCAATGTGTAAAAACGAATGCTTTGCTGAAACTCTGAGCTTTTGCTCGGCACTCCTCAAATGTACCCACAGCGGGAGGACAATTCCAGCTTCTGCCGTATTGTCCGCAGAGGTCGGCTTTGCAATATTCTCTGTTTATTGCGTCAAAAGGAATTTCGGACACATCAAGAAATACGCTCTGATTTATCTTTTCATTTTGGAATGCATTCATTATTATCACCTGCCGAATGAAATATTATCATAAATTTCAACGTTTATTTTTCCTTTTTGTAAATATAAATTCATTTATGTTATATATAATGATAAAAAAGAAATGCGGAGGGATATAATGAAAACTCTTGTTGTTTACTACTCACGAAAGGGCAATACGGAGAAAATCGCTCTTGAAAAAATAAGAGAAAACAATGCAGATTTTCTTTGCCTTGACACAACTGAAAATGTTGCAGGCTATAACGGAATGATAAACTGCCTGAAAATATCTTTTTCTGACAAGGATACAACTGTTTTTCCCTATGAAACCGATATTGCATCATATGACAAGGTTATTATATGTACACCGTTGTGGTTTTCACTCCCTGCCGCCCCCGTAAAGACATTTATGAATAAAGAAAAGCACAATATCAGCAATGCAGAATATGTTTTTGTTCACGCATTGCCCGATAACTGCAAAAAAGCTGCCGACTTCTGCGACAAAACATTAAGACTCTCAGGCAGCAGATACACAAGCATTCAGAGTGTTTACGGCAAAATAAAGAAGGAAGAAGTTTTTGACAATGCTTGATTTTTTCGGAACAACAGAAAACTTTTTTCCTGCAAAAGAGGTCAGGAATGCAGATTTCTCAAGTTTTGTTGCATTTGATATTGAAACAACGGGACTTGAAACCGAATCAGACATAATTGAAATAGGTGCGGTTAAAGTAATAAGCGGTAAAATTGCAGATTCATTTCAGGAATTTGTGAAGCCGAAGACTTCCATTCCTGCAGAAATTACAGCCATTACGGGAATAACAAATGAAATGGTTGCAGGTGCTGACCCAATTGACAAGGTGCTGACAAGATTCAGAAATTTCTCAAAGGGTCACATTCTTGTGGGACACAATGCGCTGAGATTTGACTGCAGAATTATGGGTCATCACGCAAACGAGCAATGCATACTTATTGATAATGATGTTTTTGACACTCTGAAATATGCAAAATACAGATGTGAACCCTTTGCAGGGCTTCAGAATAACAAGCTGTGTACTCTCTGTGATTATTTCGGCATTACGAGTGAAGTTTTTCACAGAGCAGATGCAGATGCAGAGGTTACGGCAAAGCTTTACCTTGCACTTCAGAAATACGGAAAAGTTAAGAAGAAATAATATAGCTGATGCACCTGCCTTACGGCAGGTGCATCAATTTTACCCTCTTCTGAAAAGAGAATTGATTTTTCTGAAATATGCCTTATCCATATTATTTATGGTTTCGGCTGTTGTTCTGAATCTCCAGTTCTTTTCGGGCACACCGGGAATATTCATTCTTGCATCTGAACCGAAACCGCACATATCCTGGAATGCAATAATTGCTGTATTTGATGCGCTTCTCCATACAGTTTCAATTATCTTACGGCAGCTCTTTGAATAATAACCGCCGTCACCCCAGTTATCGCCCTCAAAACCGACATAGTCAAGAGCGAATCTGCGTTCATCTTCACTTGCCTCCCAGAGCCAGCCGAGTAGCGTGTTGTTATCATGAGTGCCCACATAGTTGACAGAATTCTTCTGCGCATTGTGAGGCATATGTGACGAATCGCTGCCGGGGTCAAAACCGAACTGAACAACTTTCATTCCGGGGAACTGAGTGTCTTCAAGAAGTTTTACAACATCTTCGCCGAAAACACCGAGGTCTTCTGCAATAATGGGAGCATCGGGGAATTTGCGGAAGACTTTTTTGAAGAGTTTCATTCCGGGACCGTCTTTCCACTCGCCTGTTTTTGCAGTTTCAGCATCAGCAGGCACTTCCCAGTAGCTTGCAAAGGCTCTGAAATGGTCGATTCTGACAACATCGTAAGTGCTCAGAGCATTGCCGATTCTCTCAAGCCACCATTTGTAACCGTCTTTCTCCATTGCGTCCCAGTTATAAATAGGATTGCCCCAGAGCTGACCGTCCTCGCTGAAATAATCGGGAGGCACACCTGCAACTTTTTCGGGTTTGAGCTTTTTGTCGTCAATCATAAACATAGGAAGATTTGCCCATACATCAACGCTGTCCATCGCAACATAAATCGGCATATCACCGATGATTTTTATACCCTTGGAATTTGCGTAATCCTTGAGCTTTTTCCACTGCATAAAGAACACATACTGGCTGAATTTCCAGAAAGCGGAACGCTCTGCATAATCGTGTCTGTGACGGCGCTTGAAAAGGTCAAAACGTGCAAAGTCTTCGTCCCATTCCCACCAGGGTCTGAAATCGTTTGCCTCTTTGATTGCCATAAAGTATGAAAACTGTGTCAGCCACTTGTTTTCATTTTCAAAGTCCTTGACTTTCTGAGCAAACTCAGCATCGATTCTTGAAAATGCCTTTTTAAGAAGAGAGAGTCTTGCCTTTTTCGCAAAATCAAACTCTGCTGTGTAAGGTGAGCCGTCGTAGATGTTTGATTTTATTTCTTCCTCTGTGCAAAGTCCCATTTCTGCAAGACCATTGGGGTCAATGAAGAGAATGTTACCTGCAAATGCAGATGCTGAGCAGTAAGGAGAATTTGCATCATCTATAGGATTGAAAGGCAATACCTGCCAGTAAGAAAATTTCATATCTGCAAGAGTATCAACAAAATCAAAACACTCTTTGCCGAAAACACCGACACCGTACTGTGACGGGATTGAGCTGATGTGCATAAGCACACCTGCACCACGCTGTTTTAACATAAAAACACACCTCTGATTGTAAACAATAATTTATCTGCGATAAATTATTGTTTAAGTAATAGGTAAGAAGTAAGAGTGAAGAAGTTATGGCGGGACACCCGCACCCGATTATAATGGGGTAAGGGGCAAAGCCCCTCCACACCTATTCACTATTACCTATTACTTCTTACTTCAACAATAATTGTCCGCAGGACAATATAACTCGCCTTTGGCGAATATAACTGAGGCACACTTCCTTACGAAGTGTGCCTCTTTTCCGACCTTTTTTCTTTATTTTTCTTTGCTTAAAACTTTTTTCTGCCAGGATTTCTTTCCGCATTCGGGGCATTTCATTTTTCTTGTTCTGCCCATATGGGGTGCAAGGTTTATTGCCTTGAATGTGGGTATATATCTGTGACCGCACTCTGCACATTCATAATATCCTGCCATCTGCTCAATTTTCAGCATAAAGGGAGTTGCAATAAGCAACGGCACCATACCACCGAAAACAATCAGAATTCTTATCCATTCTTCCGTCTGAACAAGTGATGCAAGCAGTGCAAGAGTAAGCATAAACACAATACATATAACGCCCACAATAATTTCCATATTAAGGAGTCTTTTGTCTGCTTTTTCTTTCTGCTCCACCATTTCAAGCAATTTTTTCTCAAGTTCTTTGTTGTAGTTATCCATTGAAACAACCTCCCCGCTCAATAAATCATTGACCGTAATTTTCAGAATAAGGCACAATTCAAGCATTATTGCCGAATCGGGAAGAGTTTTGCCCGTTTCCCATTTTGATACGGCTCTGTCTGTGATGCAGAGTTTTTCTGCAAGTTGCTTTTGTGTGAGACCGACATTTTTTCTGCATTCGGAGATAAATTTTCCGATTTTAACCTGTTCCATATTAATGCCTCCTTCTGATTAAAGTATACGATGTCTGTAGCTGATAATCAACATACTGCAGGTTGATTCGGGGAGAAATCAACCACAAGTTGAGTCTGATTATATCACAAATCAGGGTGAATTTCTACCGCCAATTTTTTAATTCGGAACTTTTATTGACTTTTTCCTTAATTTAACTATAATTAGATGTATAAATCAAGAAAAGGGGTAATCAGTATGAAAAAAATTACAAAAAGCCTTATTGCATTTTTTGTTGCATCAGTAATGCTTGTAACAGCAATGATTCCGTCTTTCGCAGCAGGCAATTTTGTCTGGGATGCAGTCTGGGAATCTGCTGATACAAAAGCAGGTCTTGTTATGTTTGTCGGCTCAGACGAAACAGAAAGAAACTTCACCTGGTACACAGATGCTGAAAACACTCCTGCAGTGACTCTCAGCACAAACATTCTTATGCTTGATGCAGAAACATTCACAGGCACAACAGAAAAAGCTTCAGACGGCGACTATGTAAACCACGTTACAGTTACAGGTCTTGAGTACAACACAACATATTATTACAAAGCTGTCAGCGGTGATTATGAATCAGCAGTTTATTCATTCAAAACATCTGCAGAGAATGAATTCAAAGCTGTTTATATGACAGATATCCACATCACAAACGATTCAGAAGAAAACACAACTTCTCTTTATGATACATCTTTCGGTCTTCACAATGCACTTTCAGATGCATTCATCAAAGAGAATAATATTAACCTTCTCATTTCAGCAGGTGACCAGGCAAGTGATGGTCTTGAATCTGAATATAAGGCACTTGCTGCAACACCTCTTCTTAAGTCAATTTCTCTTGCAACATCAATCGGCAACCACGACAGAAAAGGTGTTGAATACAAGACATTTGCAAACGTACCCAATGAGTACACAGAGGCTCAGGTTTCATCTTATGTAGGTGATAACTACTGGTTTGTAAAAGGCGATGTTCTTTTCCTTATGGCTGACACAAACAACGCATCAGGTGAAGACCACGCAGCATTCGTAGAAAAGGCTGTAAATGCAAATCCGGATGTAAAGTGGAAAGTCCTTGTTGCTCATCATGACCTTTACAGCGGCAGAATTCCTCACCGTGAAAGCGAAAACGCACTCATCCGTATGATGTGGGCACCTATCGTTGACGAATACGGCATTGACCTTGTACTTCTCGGTCACAGCCACTTCTACACAGTTTCAAACGTGCTTTACAACAACAAGACTGCAGCTCCTCTTGCATCAGAAATGGTTGACCCTGCAGGTTCAATCTATATGGTTTCCTGCTCAATCAACCGTCCCAGAGAAGAAGATGAACTCGGACTCAATGAAGACCTTATAGGTTTCGACTATCTCACACTTGAACCCACTTATAACATTCTTTCATTCACAGAAGACTCAATCACGGTTGAATCATACGAAGTGGGCGCAGATGAATCATTCAATTCATTCACAATCACAAAGACAACAAAAGACGGCGGTCACAAGTACGAAGAAAACGCACTTATGACAATGTTCAATAAGCTTGTGAGAACAATCGGCAAATTAGTCGCATTCTTTGGTAATATCGGCGTTTACAGCGACCTTAAAGAAGACGGTTTTGATGTAAACTTCTTCGATTGCCTCCTTGGTAAATAATCAGATAAAATATAAAGAACAACACAGATGTGTTGTTCTTTTTTATTAGTATTGTTTATATTTCAACTTTTGTGCTTACACACTTATTACCTGTAAGTTCTTCACTTCTTGCATCAGGCTGGCTGAAACCTGCAAATACTGTGAAGTTCTTTGCAAAGATATCTCTGTTTCCGTCTTCGTCAACTGAAGTGAATTCTCTCTTTTCGATTTTGAGAGTAACTTCCTTTTCTTCACCTGCATCAAGCTTCACTCTGCCGAATGCACAAAGGCTGTAGTTTTTAACTGCAAAAGCTGAATCTTCATCTTTGATGTAAACCTGAACAGCATCTTCAGTTGCAACAGCACCTGTATTCTTTACTTTTACAGTAACTTCTGCACCGTCAAAACCGTTGTTGTGGGCAATATTTACGCTGATATCTGTAGCAACGCAGTTGCCGTATGTGAGACCGTAACCGAAAGGATAAAGAGGTGTACCCTCAAAATAACGGTATGTTCTGTTTTTCATTGAGTAATCGTGAATGTCGGGAAGTTCATCGATTGAGTTATAGAATGTAACGGGAAGCTTACCTGAGGGAGAAACTTCACCGAAGATAATTTCTGCAATGTCCTTGCCGCCTCTTGCGCCGGGATACCAGCACTGAAGAATTGCGGCAGCCTTATCCTGAGCAACACGGAGATCGATTGAACTGCCTGCCATATTCAGCACGATAACGGGTTTGCCCTGAGCGAGAACGTGATCCATAAGCATTCTCTGAGGCTTGGGAAGTTCAAGTGTGACCTTATCGCCGGGGCCTGCATCTCCCTCTTCACCTTCAAGGATTTCATCAAGACCCACAACGAGAAGAACAACATCGCTGCGTTCACATACTGCTGAACATTCAGCAAGAAGGTCGGGTTTGTCGTGCTTTGAAAGGAATTCAACCGTGTCCATCCACATGTGTGAACCCTCTGAATAGAGAACTCTTGCATCCTCACCCATATAGTCCTGAATTGCTTCAAGAACTGTTATGTATCTTGATGATGTGCCGTGATAGTTACCGATAAGAGATGTTCTGTTGTTTGCATTGGGGCCGATAACACCGATTGTCTTTGTGTCGCTCTTTGTAAGTGGAAGAATACCGTCATTCTTGAGCATAACGATACTCTCTTTTGCCGCCTTGTGTGAAAGATTGATGTGCTCTTTGCACTCAACAACATCGTAAGGAATTTCATCAAGCTCTGATTTGTCGAAAAGACCGAGAAGGAAGCGTGTTGTGAAAAGTCTTACACATGACTGAGTAATATACTTTTCATCAAGTATGCCGTCATCATAAGCTTCCATAATTCTTTCGTATGTACAACCGCAGTTAACGTCGCAGCCCTTTTCAAGAGCAAGTTTTACTGAGTATTTGGGTTCTGTTGTAACTTTATGATTTTCGTGGAAATCCTTGATTGCCCAGCAGTCTGAAACATAATGTCCCTTAAAGCCCCATTTACCACGGAGATATTCGTTCATAAGAACTTCGTGAGCACAGCAGGGTTCATCGTTTGTTCTGTTGTAAGCACCCATAACAGCTTCAACATTTGCTTCTTTTACGCAAGCCTCAAAAGCGGGAAGATAAGTTTCTTCCATATCTTTTCTTGATGCGATAGCGTTGAAAGTGTGTCTTTCGGGTTCGGGACCTGAATGTACCGCAAAGTGTTTTGCACAAGCCGCAGCCTTGAGATATTCACCGTCGCCCTGAATACCCTTGACGAAGTTCACACCGAGTCTTGATGTAAGATAGGGGTCTTCACCGTATGTTTCGTGACCTCTGCCCCAACGGGGATCACGGAAAATATTTACATTGGGTGACCAGAATGTAAGTCCTTTGTAAATATCTCTGTCACCTCTTGTGCTCTGCATATTATATTTTGCTCTGCCTTCGGTTGATATAACATCACCGATTTCACGGAGCATATCTGCATCAAATGTTGCGGCAAGACCGATTGCCTGAGGGAACATTGTTGCCACACCTGCTCTTGCAACACCGTGGAGTGCTTCATTCCACCAGTTGTATTCGGGAACACCGAGTCTTTCGATTGCAGGAGAATCAAATCTGAGCTGTGATGCTTTTTCTGCTACTGTCATTTTGCTGACAAGCTCTTCGGCTCGTCTTCTTGCTTCTTCTCTTGTCATATGAATAAGTCCTTTCCTGTGACTGATTTTTGTTTATCTTTTCGGCATGGGGCGGTGTTTTGCTGTATATTCAGCAACATCAATTCTTATCACGCTGACAACTTTTACGATTTTGTCATCGAAAGAAAAATCATCCCTGCCGGTCTGTGTTTTCATAAGTACAACAAGACCGTGCTTCTTTTCTTCGGCATCTTCAACTATAGTTGCAGTGCCTCGGCCCATGATTGATGAATATGTAATGCCGTGTCTGCAGGCAACATCGCCTTCAAATGGTGTGATGTCACAGTCCATTTCAAAAAAGACCTTGGGATTCTGTTTCATAAGGTCTATTTTTCTGCCCTGAGGTGCTCCGTGAAGATAAATAGTGAGCTTTTCGTTTTCCATTATGTAGCCGTAATTCATCGGCACAACATAGGGCTCGTCACCGTCAACAAGTCCCAGATGCAGAACCTTTGCTTTGTCGAGAATTTTTATGATTTCGTTAATATCCGTAACCTGACGTTCACGTCTTGTCATTCCGTTCATATTTTTTCTCCTTATTTTAATACTTTACAAAGAGCGGTATAAATATTTTTGCAAGTTTGTATATAGGATCTTCAAGAACTTTACTTGCATTTTTAAGCTCCTGACGGATATTGATATTCTGCGGACAGTGCTTTTCGCAAAGACCGCATCCCACGCAGTTTGATGCAGAAGTTGCATCTTTACGCATGACCGTACACATCAGATATTCGTGCCACGCAGCATGTTTGCCCTCGGAGTAACGTTTGTTGTATGCAGAAAAAGTACCGGGGATATCAACATTTTTCGGACATGGCATACAGTATCCGCAGCCTGTACAGCCGACTTTCATTTTTTCGTTGATTGCTCTGACAACTTCTTGCAGTAAGTTTTCTTCCTTTTCGGTAAATTCACCGGAGGCGGCAGTTGATGCATTTCTGACATTTTCATTAACCATTTCGAGTGAGTTCATGCCCGAAAGAACACAGGTAACTTCGGGCTGATTCCACAACCAACGGAAAGCCCATTCTGCAGGTGTACGCTTAATAGGGTAATCTTCAAACAGCTTTTTTGCCTTGTCGGGAAGATTGTTTACAAGCTTACCGCCACGAAGAGGTTCCATGATCATAACGGGAAACCCTTTTGCAGCTGCATAATGCAGACCTTTTCTGCCTGCCTGAGAATTTTCGTCGAGATAATTATACTGAATAAGACAGAAATCCCAGTCATTTGCATCAATGAGCTTGCAGAACATATCTGAATTTCCATGGTAAGAAAAACCTATCTGACGGATTGCACCCGACTCCATTTTTTCTTTTATCCATGTGTCAATGCCGATGCTTTTGAGACGTTCCCAGGTTTTGACATCGGTGAGCATATGCATAAGATAGTAGTCAACATGGTCTGTTCTCAGTCTCCTCAGTTCCTCCTGAAAATATTTTTCAGCATCGTCTCTTGACTTTATCATGTAATGAGGAAGTTTTGTTGCAATGTTGACCTTGTCACGGATGCCGTTTTTTTCGAGAACTTCACCGAGAACAGCCTCACTGCCACGGTATATATAAGCGGTATCGAAGTAGTTAACACCTGCTTCGTAAGCCGCCATAATCTCCTTTTCGGCTTTTTCCATATCAATTTTTCCGCCTTTTTGCGAAAAACGCATACAGCCGTAGCCGAGTATGGACAATTTATTTCCGTATCTGTCATTACGATATTGCATAGCTATTCCTCCGATTAATTTCGTTAATATCCTAACCTGACGTTCACGTCTTGTCATTCCGGTAATTTTACTGATCTTTTACCATCTGTTTTCAACATATTCGCAGAATGCGAACAAGTCTTTTATTTCAATTTTTGTTCCGTCATCAAGTGTCACATCGCCGTTCCATATACCGTAAATCTGATGACAGTTCATTCTGCCTACCTTGAAATCAACATCACTGTGATTGTCAAAGGTTGGCATCATCGTCATGTTGAATCTGCCGTCTTCCGAAACGAATTTCCACGGTTCCATAAAACGGTCTTTAGGGAATTTTTCCACATCAACAGCACCGAATTTATGCACTTTTCCGTCATAGAAAATGCAGGTTTCCGTGGCATTGCTCTCGTTGCCGATTGCCCAGGTGATTTCAAATCCGAGAAGGTGTTTTTCACCCTTTTCGTCTGTGTGATACATACTGCCACTGCCCCAGTACCAGACCATTTTGTGAACGGTGTTTACTCTGCCCCAGTCCATAGCGCAGAAAGAAGTGTCTTTGTTGAAGCGGTATTCATAATCACCGAAACGGAAATAGCCTTCTGTGGGCATACAAGCCTGCTTAGTAGTCATAAAATAACGTGTATTGTCTTCATCAAACGGAAGAACTGTTGTGATGTTTTCCATATCGGGAAGAATGTCCATTGTGATGTCGCATTCAACTGTTTTGCCGTTATGAGGCTTGTTGAAGTACAGCGTTCTCTCTGTTTCCATTGTGTTGAAATCAAAAGTTGCCTTGCCGATTTTACCTGCAAAACGATTGGGTACATCACCTTTTGCAGGTGGCACGTGTTTGTTTCCGCCTGCAAAATATGAAACTGCATCAGCAATTATTTCACCCGTGTGGAGGTCTGTGAGTTTACAACCCACATAACCGCCTATGTTTATATTTGCAAAGCTTACAAGCAACTGCATTCTGCCGTCGGTTATGGTGTAAAAATCCCACTCCTTACGGCTGATAAGACCTTTTCTGACTTTGTTTCTGTCATATTCAAAGACATTGTGCCTTGCCCAGCCCTTTGCATTAAGTGTACCATCGGGATTGAGAAGGGGAGTCGGCTTAGTGTATTCGGTCTGCTTTGATTTTTCTTTCCATTCGTTGAATGGTGTGTATGTTCTTTTCAGTTCGTTGTTCATAGTTATTCACTCGCAACTGTTTTTTGTTAATTTAACAACTGTCTCCACGTGACTTGTTTTCGGGAACATATCAACGGGAGTGACTTTCTGAACCTCAAAGCCTTTTTCTTTAAGGATTGCGCAGTCTCTTGCAAGTGTTGCGGGATCACAGGAGATATACACGAGTCTTTTTGGATCCATTTCGTCGATTGTGTCAAGAAGTTCGGGCGCACAGCCTTTTCTCGGAGGGTCAACAATGATGACATCGGGTTTTATTCCTCTTTCTGCAAGGATTTTTGCAGCTTTGGGAGCATCACCGCAGATGAATTCCGCATTGTTTATGCCGTTTATTTCAGCATTGATTTTTGCATCTTCAATGGCTTCGGGGATTATCTCAACACCGATGAGATTCTTCACTTTCTTTGCCATTGAAAGACCTATTGTACCTGCACCGCAGTAAAGGTCGAGGAGTGTATCATTTTCCGTAAGCTCTGCATATTCTGCAGCTTTGCAATAAAGCTTTTCTGCCTGGTCACGGTTTATCTGATAGAATGAAAGGGGAGAAATGCGCACTTTCACACCGCAGAGAATGTCTTCAATGAAGTCACTGCCCCAGATTGTGTAACACTTCTTGCCGAGGATAACATTGCTGTCGTTTGTGTTTTCATTTACGGTGATAGAGACAATATTGTCTGTGCATTTAAGAAGCGAAACAATAAGGTCATCTTTCTTCGGCAGATTATGTCCGTTGATAACAGCGCAGACCATAATCTGATTTGTTTCAAAAGCTTTTCTTATGTAAATGTGTCTGAAAAGACCCTTGTGAGTCTCTTCGTTATAAACTGAAATATTGTTTTTCTCTATCCATTTTCTGAAAGCGGAAACAATTTTTGCAAATTCCTTTGGTTGGAGCATACAGTCACCGCAGTCGATGACTCTGTGGGAATTCTGCGCAAAAAATCCTATGCTCAGCTTTCCGTTTTCGAGTCTTACGGGATACTGAGCCTTGTTGCGGTAACGGTTTTCTCTGCCTGATTTAATAATTTCTTCGGGAGAAATCTCAATGTGACCGAGTCTTGCAAAAGCGTCAACAACTCTCTGCTTTTTCATTTCGCATTCGGCTGTATAGTTGATATGGCGGAAAACACAACCTCCGCAACGTGAATAAACATCGCAGTCGGGTATGATTCTTGATTCAGCCGCTTTGAGAATGTGATTTATCTTGCCTATGGCATAATTTTTCTTTGTTTTTATGATATGGCAATTGATAACATCACCCGTTGCCGTATTGGGCACAAAGACAGCAATGCCGTCATAGTGACCGACTCCGCTGCCTTCTGTTGTGATGCCTGTTATTTCAATTTCTATGTCCTGATTTTTTTTAAGAGGATAATTTTCCATAAATTTCTCCGAAAATAAACGATAATTCAGTGAAGCAGAAATTAATTGGTGTATAGTAGGGGCGATGATTCATCGCCCGGCACGATAGTTCAAACACCAAAGGTGTTTCAAATTAAAAGAACGATATAAACATATTAAGAAGCGAATTGATAAGCATCGGCATAAGCAGATTGACAACTGAAACATTACCTTTCTGCTTAAGATAAATATGGTAAACCATATTGTCCGTCGCAAGACGTCTTATTGTGTGAATGTCTTTTATAACTTTCTTTTTGTAGAAATAATTGCCAAAGAATCCGAGTGTGACAGACGCAAGAAGTGACAATGCCGCACTTATTATTGTTGATGTTCTTGTGATAGGTGATGCGAGATATCTCATTGAAGTGTTATAATTAGCACTTGCAGGGTAATTTTCCATCATTTCGTTGAATTCTTCAATAATTTCTTCATACTCAGCATAAACATCGGGCTTGTATTTTTCATAAGCATAGGCAATAACTGTGCCTGCCACAAGGTTCAGAGAGAAGATGATTGCAAGAATTGCAACACCGAGCCCCATCATTTTGCGGTAAAAACACCAGTAAACACCTGCAAGTGCAGCAGACCAGTTCCAGCTGAACTTTGTGTTGTTCTGCTCCATTGTGATGAATTTGCCGATGTATTTGTTGGAATCTTTCTGCACAAATTCAGCCACATCTGTTACGGGGATATCATCAATTTTTGTGTTTTCACCAAAAACTGTTTTTGCATCCTGAGAGTAAACATTGTGCTGAGGATTGTACTGATAAGAGGGAGAATCGTTCCAATTTCCTTCTGACTGCGGATACTGCTGAATCTGTATTCTTTTGAGTCTTTCACCGCAATTTGTACACACCGGTTCGAATTTGTCATTTTCGTGACCGCAGACGGGGCAAACCTTTTTGTCTGCAGAGGGATTTTTCATTACGGGCACTTCTGTATTCATTTGCTGCCAGATAAAGCCTTCTGAATGTTTTGCTTCATTTATGCAACTGCCGTTTTCGTTCCAGCAGTTTCTGTGATGAGGTGTACCGCATATGGGGCATACAACAACATCATCATTTTCTTCAAAAATCTGTCCGCATACGGGACAGCCTATTCCGTTATAATTCATATAAATTCACTTCCGAAAAAAACTTGTATTCAAATAATTATTATACATCATATGAGCTGTTTTTTCAACTCAATTTGAATCTTTTCATTTTAATTATACCTTATATTCTTGAAATTTAATTAAAAAGTATAAAAAAATCAGGTGCATTGCTGCACCTGACTGAGTTTTTATAAATTAAGCTTCGAGTGTTTCAAGACCTGCAGAAACTCTGAGTACTATTCTTGCATCAAAAGCAGTAACTTTGCCGTCGTTGTCAACGTCTGCGTTAGCTTCCTGTTCCATTGTAAGCGTTACAATCTGAGCTGCAGCACGGAGAATGAGTCTTGCGTCTGAAGCAGTAACTCTGCCGTCACCGTCTACGTCGCCCATACCGATAACCATTTCATCGGGATGCTCGGGTTCGTCTTCAGGATCCTTCTGTGTGAGCTGTTCTTCGTCAAAATCGAAGAGATTGCCCATAACCTTGAGAGGATCATAATTGATAACAAGATCCTTGTTGCCTGTGATTGTTGAAAGCTGCCAGCCAAGTTCATCAACAATTGTCTGAAGCATATTTTCAACCTGTTCCTTACCCATTTCAGCAAGAGTTTCCTCGTTCATTGTAGCAACGATCTGAAGAACGATTGCTGTAACGTCCATAATACCTTCGTTTGAAAGAAGACTCTGAACGATGTCTGAATTGAGGATTGTGCCGATATCAAGACTTCCGCCTTCTTCTGAAGAGCCTCCGCCGAGAAGACCACCAAGGTCAAGTGCAACAGCAGGAACCATCATTGATACACAGAGAATCATACTGAGTACAAGTGCAATAATTTTTTTCATTAGAGAAACACTCCTTGTGATTTATTTCTTAAGTTGATTTATTTGAAACCGCGTTGGGCAGTTTATCCGAAAGTTTTTACAATTCTTTTCAATGTGTTAAGACCGTACTGTGTGCCTGTTATCTGGTCTTCCATACCCTCAAATTCAACTGTTACATAACCGTCGTAACCGTTTTCTTTAAGAGTTGAAATGCACTGATAAACGGGAACATCACCGTGGCCGATTATCGCACCTCTTAAATAAGTGCCGCCTCGTGTTCTGAAAAAACCGTCGAGGAAAAACGGAGCATTGCCGCTCTTTTTGTGGAAATCCTTTGCGTGAACGTGGAATGCGTAGGGAGCAACTCTGCCTACTGCTTCTACGGGATTTTCATCTGCACACATAAAGTTGCCGATATCCACAAGAAGACCGAAGTTGTCGTTTGCAACACCGTTTACTATTTTTTCAACACGGGTGCTTTCCTGACAGAAATAACCGTGATTTTCAACCATTGTTTTAATGCCGAATGTCTTTGCGTATTCCGTAACTTCACGACAACCTTTGATGATTACGGGAAGTGCATCGTCAAAGCCTTTGAAGCCTCTGTCTTTACTGTCGTAACCTCTTGTTGCATCGTGACGCATAAGCTTTACGCCAAGTGCTGCGCCTACTTCAACTTCTTCTTTAAGACGGGCAATTTCCTTGTCTGTATCACCGTCTGAGCCGTGAAGAAAGTCTGCGCCTATTGTATAGCTGACGGGTTCAACACCCTGCTTTTCGCATTCTGCTCTGAGTTTTGCCGCATATTCCTTTTTGGAAAGACCTTCCGGAATGTCTCCCAGGTCAACAAATTCAATGCCGTCAAACCCTGATTCTTTTGCAAGAGTTATGCATTCTTCAAGAGTTTTTTCGCCTGAATTTATAAGTCGGCAATAACTGTATGTACTTACGGAAAATTTCATTTTTTTCCTCCGTTGTTTTTTATTTTATCCCAGTATTCTTTTGCTGCCTGTTCATTTTTGTTGTCACCATAGGTGTAATAAACTGTGTCTTTAAGAATATCGGGTAAATATTGCTGCGGTGTCCAATGATTGGGATAATCATGGGGATATTTGTAGAACTGACCTTTGTTCTTTACATCGTCACCGTCAAAATGCTTATTCTGAAGCTGACGGGGAACCGGTCCGTATCTGCCGTTTTCAAGGTCTGCCATAGCCATATTGATAGCATCGTGACCCGTTGCCGATTTAGGAGAGTTGCAGACAAGTATAACCGCATCTGCAAGAGGTATTCTCGCTTCGGGAAGACCAACCTGAAGAGCAATATCAACTGCTGATTTTACAATCGGCAGAATCATCGGATAAGCGAGCCCCACATCTTCCGCCGCACAGACCATAAGTCTTCTGCAGGCAGAGGGCAAGTCGCCTGCCGCAAGAATTCTTGCAAGATAATGAATTGCAGCATCAGGGTCTGAGCCTCTCATTGATTTCTGAAAAGCGGAGAGCATATCGTAATGCTCATCACCGTCTTTATCATATCTGAGGGCAGTTTTCTGCGATAACAGTTTTGCATTTTCAAGGGTGATTTTTCTGTTTTCTCCCTCTTTAGGAAGAGAAGCGCTGAGACAGAGAAGTTCAACCGTGTTGATTGACTTTCTCACATCACCGCCGCAGGCATAAGCGATATGATTTATAACACCGTCTTCAATATCAAGACCGCACTTCATATCTTCACCCATATATCTGAAAGCTCGTTCGATAGCAGGGATAATGTCTGTGGGAGAGACCGTTTTGAACTCAAAAACCGTACAACGGCTGAGAACGGCACTGTATATGTAAAAATAGGGGTTTTCTGTTGTGGAAGCAATGAGAGTGATTGAACCGTTTTCAATATACTCAAGAAGTGATTGCTGCTGCTTTTTGTTGAAATACTGAATTTCATCAAGATAAAGCAGAATGCCGTTCGGTGCTGCCACAGTATCAATCTGCGCCACAACATCACGGATATCTGCAATTGAAGCATTTGTGCCGTTGAGTCTGCAGAGCTTTTTGTTTGTGGAAGCCGCAATGATGTTTGCAACGGTTGTCTTACCCGTACCGCTGGGGCCGTAAAAAATCAGATTGGGGATAATTCCCGATTCTATTATGTTGCGAAGCGGTGCACCTTCTGAAAGCAGATGCCTCTGACCGACTGCTTCTTCAAGAGTCATCGGTCTTATTCTGTCTGCAAGGGGTGAAGACATAGCATATCCTCTCATCATTTTAGTATACACAGCATATTTTATCATATATTTTATAAAAAAGAAAGAGGAAAATTAAAAAAATATACATATTTATTAACAAATTTATAATAAAAAATCAGCCACCGAGGGGTGACTGATTGGATGCTGACAAGAATTTATCTCAGAATTCATAAATAAACTTGTAGTAGCGATGATTCATCGCCACTACGATATATCAATTAATTCCTGCAAATATCCTGATAAATTATTGTTACCCAAGTTCCGGTACATCAACAAACTCAACTGTAATGCTTTCTGCAGAATCTGTTTCAAAGACGATAACTTCGTTCTTACCCTCTTTAAGCATGGGTGCGGGAACATAAAGTGTCTTCTGAGGACCTGCATCGTTATAGTATCTGCCGAGATTGAAGCCGTTAACGATAACAATACCCTTGTGGAAACCGTCAAGTCTTATGAATGTATCGCAGGGTTTACCGTCGATATCAAGATAACCTCTCATGAATGAAGCAACCTTGACGTCACCTGTTTCCTCTTTGAAAGGTACTGCTGAAAGGTCTTTCATAGGAAGTGCATACATATCCCATCCGAAGTGATACTGACCGCCGAAACGGATTCCGCGAAGACCTTTACGGTCAGGCATATGTGTGCCGTAATTGACTCTGCCCATATTTTCGCAGAGGATATCGAGCTTTTTCTTTTCGCCCTTTGCAAGGGGGATTCTGAGTTTGTCGTCACGTCTTGTACGTTCGTAAATTCCCTTGAATTCACCGTCAACATAGACAACTGCTCTGTCGTGAACGGCATTGAAGCCAAGCTCCCAGTCTTCACGGGGACCTTCAAGCTCTGTTGAATACATTGTGAAGCCGTAATACTGACCGATGTCTTCCATAAACTTCGGTGCTGCTGTGTGAACAGGCTTTGAAATATAGGGAAGTGATTCAAAAATTGAAGCTCTTTCTGTAAGGTCAAGTTTGCCGTATGCTTTTTTCTCTGAATTCTTTACTGTAAGAGGGGGAAGTTCTTCGCCATTAAACTTTTCAACAATCTTTCTTACTGCAAGATAAGCGGGAGTGATGTCACCTGCTTCTGAGAGAAGTGCGTTGTAGTCGTAACTTGTGATTGTGGGGTCATAGTGCTCGTAGTAGTTTGCACCGTTCATGAAGCCGAAGTTTGTGCCACCGTGGAACATATAGAAGTTGAGTGAAGCGCCTGCTTCAAGCATATCATTGAAAAGACCTGCAAGTTCTTCGGGCTCACGTGTGTGGTGATTGTCATACCAATGGTCGAACCATCCGCACCAGTATTCACCGCACATTCTCGGCTGATTGGGTCTGAAATCATCAAGCACCTTGAAGTTTTCGTCAGGTCTTGAACCGAAGTTTGCAACGCAGGGGTAGTCGGGCAGAGTTCCGCCGCCGAGCATGAAGTATGTTGCTCCGTCTGATGTGAAGAGCATACAGTCAATGCCGTTTTCCTTGTAAATGTCGGCTATTCTCTGCATATATTCGTGGTCGTTACCGTATGAACCGTATTCATTCTCAATCTGCATCATGATGATGTTTCCGCCGTTGGTGGAAAGATATTTTCTGATTCTGCCGAGAAGTTCTTTCATATAACGGTCAACTTTTTCAATGTAAAGGTCGTCGTTGCAACGGATTTCCATGTCTTTATAATTAAGAAGCCATGCGGGAAGTCCGCCGAATTCCCATTCAGCACAGATGTACGGACCGGGTCTGAGAATAACATAAAGACCTAATTCCTGAGCGATTTCGATGTATGCTTCGAGGTCGAGCATGCCTGAGAAATCGAAAACTCCTTCTTCGGGCTCGTGAAGATTCCAGCAGGTGTATGTTTCAACTGTGTTGAAACCGCATTCCTTGAGTTTCAGAAGTCTGTCATACCAGTATTCACGGGGAATACGGAAATAGTGCATCGCACCTGAAATTATGGTAAATTCCTTGTCATCAAGATAGAATTTATCTTTGTTGTATGTAAGAAGTGACATAGTAACGCTCCTTTGATTTTGATAGGTTTATGATAACACAAAGAACAACGGTGTGTCAATAAAGTCTGTTGACAAAAAACGACACAATTTATATAATAAAATCGTAGTCAAGAGGCGACAGAAGCGGTTAGCACACTCTCCGAAAGGAGGTGTTGCAGATGGATCTAACAACTTTGATTATTGTATTACTTATTGTAGTTGCATTATCTGAAGCAATTAAGTCCATAAAAAAATAACCGCCCTGTTGGCAGACAGGACAGTTATCAAAAATAATAATCCTATAAGCTAACCGCTTTTTACGGTTACCTCTTGATTACATTCTATACTAATTTTGCGAATTTGTCAAGTCACGGAGCAAAATCCGTGGCTTTTATTAAATTTTTTTGTGACCGTTTGTGTCCCGATTACGTCTTTATTGTTGAAAGGCCTTATCAGCAAATGAAAGGAGAGCTTTATGACAGACAATCAAATTATTCAGCTTTATCTTGAAAGATCTGAAAATGCTGTAGAGCAGACAAAAACAAAATACGGCAATTATTGTTATTCTGTGGCTATGAATATTCTGAATAATAACGAAGACAGCGAAGAATGCGTCAATGATACATATCTTAAAGTATGGAACTGCATTCCTCCGCAAAAGCCTGCAAGATTTTCCGCTTTTCTCGGCAAAATCACAAGATGCCTTGCTCTTGATAGGTATCGAAGCAAAAAAGCTGAAAAACGAGGCGGCAGAATAAATGAAGTTTCAGAAGAACTTGCAGAATGCCTTGTTTCTGCAGATGATGTTGAAAGGCATATTGACGAAGTTGTGCTCACGGGCATTATCAATGATTTCCTTTCACAGCTTTCAGATGAGCAACGCAAAGTTTTTGTCCGCAGATATTGGTATTTCTGTTCAATAAACGAAATTGCAGCAGAAAACGGTATATCAAAAAGCAAAGTGAAGATGATGTTGTTGCGCATTCGTAATGAACTGAAAGCAAAACTTGAAAAGGAGTTTTTTTATATATGAATGTTAATAAGATTATAGATGCAGTAGGCAATATCAATGATGAGTATATTGAAGATGCAGCCTTGTCAGGCAAAAAAGTCAGGTTTGCACGATACGGTTGGATTGCAGCAGCAATTGCAGTTGTGTTTGCCTTGGTATTTTTTCAGACACCGCCCGGTGTAGCTGCATTTTCTGCGATTAAAGAAAATGTGATTGAAATAGTAGAGCGATTGTTTCCGCCAAAGAATATTACCGTGTATGTTGAGGGTGAATCCGAGATAGTTTCACACATTCCTGCCGTGCAGGAGGCTTCAACAGCAGAAAACGGCAGTTATTCTGTTCCCGGTTTTATAATTTATTATGACCCTGAAATTTATACTGAGATAAAAGAACACGATGTTACTTATATACGGTATATTTCAGACGATAATCTGCCTGACCGTGAAATTGAAATCAGACATATTTCTGATATGAAACCGCAGGAGCTGGCTGTTTCGGTAATGAATGAAATGAGCGGAAAAACAGCAAGTGTGTCAGAGATTTATGATTTGTACGGAACAGAAGCCTTATGTTTTGACTTTTATGAGGGTGATGAATGGGATTCCGTATGCGGAAATATCAGTTTTTTCAGTGATGAAAAAGACGGAACATTTCAGATAACAGCCCGATATTTCGGTGAAGCACAGGAAGGTCACGGAGTTCGTTTTTCACAGATGTTACAGACGTTTGAAGTAATTGAATAAAATCAAGCAGTCACCGCCTGAGAGGTAGTGACTGCTTAAATTATGCATTGTGCATTATGAATTTTGAATTATTTCTTAAAGAACTGGGGAAGGAAGTCCATATGAGCCTGCTTCATTTCGTAGTAGCAAGCGTGTGCTCTCTTGTAGTCACCAACGAGGGGATGAATCATAAGAGCGTTCATAGCTGCATCGTCGTCGCCGTCTCTTGCAGCGATAACTGTGTACTTTTCATACTCCTTGACAACCTTCATAAGACCTTCCATATGTCTTGACCAGGTCTTTCTTACGGGTACGGGCTTTGCACCGTCTGCACCGATCTGAGCTGCGATTTCAACAACATCGTCGTCATTCATGAAGGGAAGTGTGCCCTTGTTGAGAATGTTAACAACGTGAACATCGTTCTTATCGTTTGCGATAGAATCGATAAGTGAGCAAGCAGCAAGTGAATACTTGTGACCGCCACGCTTGTCAAGAAGTGCGGGCTTTGTAACGATTTCTTCATTCTGGTAGAGCTTGAGGAGGTCTTCTTCAATTTCCATACAGATCTGTGCACGGCTCTTTTCGTCTGTCATAAGGTGATCGAGCTTTGCATCACGGCAGTAGTAGTACTGAAGATATGATGAGGGGATACCACCGACAGCTTTAAGACAGCCGATGTCGAAACCGTCGTCCTTGATGTTTGCCATAACCTTGGGTGCATAGCCTTCATCGAAGAGGTCGTAAAGCTTTTCTTCGCCGTCTTTCATAACTGATGTGATCCAGCTAAGGTGGTTAAGTCCAAGGTATGTGATGTCAGCATCTTCGCCTACAGCTTCCTTAGCATCGTCAATCATATCAATGGGCACGTTGCAAAGACCGATACACTTAACGTTTGTGTTGTTAAGAACGTAGTCTGTAACGATACCTGAGGGATTTGTGAAGTTGATAAGCCATGCATCGGGACAGATTTCTTCAATCTTCTTACAGATGTTGCCGATAACGGGGATTGTTCTGAGAGCCTTGAAGAAGCCACCGATACCTGTTGTTTCCTGACCGATAAGGTCGTACTTAACGGGAATCTGCTCGTCAAGATAACGGCAATGAAGCTTACCTACACGGATCTGTGTAACAACGAAGTCTGCGCCTTTGAGAGCTTCGTCAAGATTGTCTGTCATAACAACTTCACAGTCGATGCCTGCATTCTTAATCATACGTACGCAGAGATTGCCTACGATTGTTCTTTTTCTTTCGTCAATGTCCATAAGGACAAGTCTTTTGAGCTTGAGTGAATCCTGTCTCTGAAGGAATCCGTCAACAAGCTCGGGGCAGTATGTAGAACCTGAACCGATTACGGTTACGTTAATTTCTTTCATAATTATTTCTCCTTCTGATTATTTATCTTCAAGAAGCCAGTTGATGCAACCTGTTACGGGTGCTGCTTCGAGTTTGATGAAGTTGAGCTTTCTGCCTGACTTTGCTTCACACTTTTCTTTGAGTTCAGCAAGGTAGATTTCGTTGGGCATTTTAACGTTCATTGAGCCTGAAAGAACAACATTGACTGTTTCTTCTGCGAAGTTCTGCATCTTGAGGTGAGCACAGATGTAATCTGAGCCCTTTTCAGCCATTGCTTCTGTGATTTCAAGAGCAACCTTGTCGCCCTTGTTTGCAGCTTCAAAGAATGTGTCTGTGAGATACATACAATACTGTTCTCTTTCGGTTTCTTCAAACTTTGTAACGCAGGGGAGATAGTCTTCTGCAGTTGCGTTGATGCCTACTTTTGTACAGAAGATATCAGCCATCATTGTTTCGTTTGCCTTAAGGCAGATGTGTGAATAGATAGCTGCGAAAGTCTGCTCTGCAATCCAGTAGCCGTTACCAGCATCGCCTGAAAGGATACCGAAACCGCCTACCTGGAGCATATTTCCGTCTGAGTCGATTGAGTTACAGCAAGTACCTGTACCGCAGTTGTAGCCGATGCCCTTGCCGTCGGGTGAACCTGCCTTTGTAACGATGAAACCGTCGTTGTAGATTCTGAAATTCTTAAGACCCTTCTTTGTGAGAAGCTCTGCAGTAGCATCGTGCTGGAAAGGATGGTCAATACCTGCAAGACCCATAAGAACGCCTTCGATATCATCAACTGTGAGGTTGTTTTCTTTAAGAAGGTTGTTTACGCCTTCCATAATGATATCTGTTGCTTCATCGAATGAACCTTCAAGATTTTCGTGATTGCTTCCCTTTGTTTTAACCATTGAGAGCATATTTTTGTTTTCGTCAAAAAGTGCGTAAGCTGTTTTTGTGCCGCCGCCGTCAATACCTATGTAATACATTATTCTTCTCCTTCATAAATGTCTGTGCAGATTTCGTCAAGACAATATCTGCCTCTTCTGTAGGGTTCTCTGTCAATCCATTTGCCGTCTGTGAAGTCGGGGAATGCAACGGGAGCTCCGCCTTTTGCAACACTTTCTTCTGAAAGAGCTGTGATAACCATCCAGGCAGCTGTGTCGTAAACATCAATGGGTGGCTTTGCATCAAGCTGAACACTTTCCGCAAATGCTGCAAGGATAAGATAGTCCATGCCTCCGTGACCGCCTACGAAGTTTACTGTGTCGTCATCCTTCCAGAGAGGATGCTCGAACTTCGGTCTGTACTTTTCATTGAAGTATTCCCAGTCGTGGGGTTTTTCTGATATTCCTTCAATGTAAATAACCGCATCATCGCCTACAGCAGATTCAAGCTCTTTCATAACACCCTTTGTGCCCTGAACCATAAATTCTCTTGAATAAGGTCTGGGAAGACAACAGTCGTGGTTGATTGTGATTGTTTCACCGTTTGCACACTTGATGATTGTTGTTGTGATATCACCGCAAGCCCAGTCATAACCGTAAAGGTCATAATCTGTGCCTTTGTTGTTCTTTATCCACTCGTTGAGTCCTTTTGATTTTGAAGACATTGAAACAAGAGAAACAAATCTGTTGCCTCTGTTAATATTCAGAATCTTGGCGATTGGACCGATTTCGTGTGTGGGATAAAGTTCACCGTTACGGTGCATAAAGTTTGCGAGTCTGCCGTGAATATTTTCTCTGCCGAGAACGATTTCATCACGGAGGTCGTGTCTGTAACCGCCTTCGCAGTGAATGATTTCACCGAAGATGCCTTGTTTTGCCATGTTGAGTGCAGCCATTTCCTTGCGGTCATAACAGCAGTTTTCCATAAGCATACAGAATTTGCCGGTTTCTTCGCTTGTTCTTACAAGTCTGAAGCATTCGTCAACCGATGCTGCACCGCCTACTTCAAGACCTGTGTGAAGCCCTGCCTTCATAGCGTCAATTGCAATCTGGATATGTGTAATCCATGTTGTAGCAATGTAAACACCGTCAAGGTCTTCCATCTCGAACATTGTTTTATAGTCTGAATAACCGTGAACTTCATATTCACCGTTGTTCTTTTTCTTAACAATTTCAAGACCTTCGTCTACTCTTTCTTCAACAAGGTCGCAGACTGCAGGTACAATAACACCGGGAACGCTCAGAAGCATATCCATCATGCCTCTGCCTCTGCCGCCCATACCGATACAGCCGATTCTGCAAGTTTTCTGCTCCATATTGTTCTCCTTACCAGCCGAGTTTCTTAAGGTATTCAATACTCATTTTGACAGCATTGAGGGGAGTGTTGCCCTTATCGGGAGAATCCTGCTCAACAACAACCCACGCAGCACCTGCTTTTTCTGCAGATTCAAGAATAGCAGGGAAGTCCTGAACGCCGTAACCAACGGGTTTGAAGCTGAAATCATCTTCTGATGCACTTTCTGTGTCATCTTCAATACCGATGAGCTCATAAAGCTTCTGGGGCTTGTCTTTACCCTTCATAACGAAGTCCTTGAGGTGAACAACGGGCGCTCTGCCTGTATACTTGAGAATGTATTCTGCAGGCACTTCACCGCCGACATTTACCCAGCATGTGTCAAGTTCTGTCTGAAGAAGATCTGCGGGAACTGTGTTGTAAAGCACGTCAAGACCGTATTCGCCGTCGATTTTAACGAATTCAAAGTCGTGGTTGTGATAAAGGAGCATAAGTCCCATTTCTTTTGCTGCAGTACCGATTTCTTTGATGGCTGCAACTGTTTCATCCCATTTTTCTGCGCCGGGACGTCTTTCTTCTGTTATATAAGGAACTGCAACATATTTACAGCCGATTGTTTTGTATGCTTCAAGAGTACCTTTTGCATCAGCAATCATATCGTCAAGAGGTACGTGTGCAGAAACGGGAGTAAGACCGATTTCGTTACAGTAATCTCTGATTTTTTCGGGAGCATTGTCAAAAAGACCTGCAAATTCAACACCGTCATATCCGAGATCTTTGATCTTTTTAAGAGTGCCGAAAAAGTCTTTTTCTGCCTCATCTCTTACTGAATAGAACTGAACTGCGATAGGTAAAGCCATAATTAAAACTTCCTTTCACGCCTTACGGCTTTGTAAGTTGATTTTATATTTTTACATCTAATAATTATACATCACAATGTCAAAGGAATCAATATATAAAAAGAAAAAATCACGGATATTTCACCGTGACGGACAATAATTTAGCGAAGCAGAAATTAATTGATATATCGTAGGGGCGATGATTCATCGCCCGGCACGAAAGTGCTTTTCCGTAAGGAAAATTAACGGCAAAGCCGTTCTGCTACGCAGCGGGCGTTAGATTAACGCCCCTACAAGCTTTATTTTAATTTCTGCGAATAAATTATTGTTTAATGCTTCTGTATTTCAGAATGTTGAAATCTTCTGCGGAGTAATTTTCAATATAATCTATGATATCATCCATTGAGTCTGAGAAGAAACACAGATCAAGTGTTGCTTCGGGCATAAAACCGCCTTTTACGCAGTTTTCGAGCATTGCACGAAGAGGTTCAAAATAGCCGTTTATGTTGAAAAGCACAAGCGGTTTTTTGCTCTGACCGAGCTGTTTGAGCGTGATGATTTCAAAGAATTCTTCATAAGTGCCGATTCCGCCGGGAGTAGTGATGAAAGCTTCGGCAAGGTCATCCATTATCTGCTTTCTCTGACGCATTGTGTCTGTGCGTATCATTTCATCGCAGTTTTCAAAGAGGATACCGTCAACGTTGAAAAACTTCGGCACAACGCCAACGATTTTTGCTTTTTCTGAATAGAAACCACGTGCCGCGGCACCCATCAGACCGTTTGCACCTGCTCCGAAAACAAGTGAATGGCCTTTTTTTGCAAGTTTTTTTGCAAGTTCTTCAGTTTTTTCAACATATATTTTTTCTATGTCATTACTGGCTGAGCCGTAAATACAGATGTTCATTTATATCACCAAATTTTATAATATCATATAATATATATGTATGCAAGTATTGAATTTATGAATCAGATTTTATATTATTAATATATAAATAACCGAAAGGACTGATTTTATGAGATATAATATAGTAGGCGATTCTTTGCCCGTAGTAATCTGTGATGTTAATCCCGGTGAAGTGATTTTTACCGAAAGCGGTTCAATGAGCTGGATGTCACCGAATATGAAAATGGAAACAACAAGCAACGGCGGTATCGGTAAAGCACTCGGCAGAATGTTTGCAGGCGAAAAGCTTTTTATGAATAAATATACCGCAATGGGAGGGCCGGGACAGATTGCATTTGCGTCTTCATTCCCCGGTTCAATCAGAGCATTGCAGATAACTCCAGACAGACCTATGATTGTGCAGAAACGCAGTTTTCTTGCAGGTGAAGCAGGGGTTGAATTGTCTGTTCATTTTCAGAAAAGACTCGGTGCGGGAATCTTCGGCGGTGAAGGCTTCATTATGCAGCGTCTGAGCGGAATGGGTACAGCCTTTGTTGAAATTGACGGTCATTGCATTGAATATGACCTTGCACCCGGTCAGTCAATTGTTGTTGATACAGGTTATCTTGCCGCTATGGAAGGCACCTGCAGTATGGATATTGTAACCGTGCCCGGAGTCAAGAATGTGCTCTTCGGTGGAGAAGGACTTTTCAATACTGTTGTAACAGGTCCCGGTAAAGTGTGGCTCCAGACAATGCCGGCTTATGCGGTCGCAGGCGCATTGAGTCCGTATCTGATGACGAATAAACAATAATTTATTCGCAGAAATTAATTGATATAACGTAGGGGCGATGATTCATCGCCCGTCACGAATATGCATTTTCCGAAGGAAAATAAAACGGCAGAGCCGTTATTGTTCGCTTTGCTCACAATCGGGCGTTGGATCAACGCCCCTACAAGCTCGATTTTAATTTCTTCAAACATTTCCG
>JAZTWP010000011.1:0-9549 GCA_045636025.1 Acutalibacteraceae bacterium
AAAGTAACCTCAATCACAGTGGACGTGGGCGTGCTTTGTTGGGCATGGCTTGAGGAAGCATATGAGGTTATGAAAGAGGATGATTTCAACATCCTTGATGAATCCATTCGTGGTGAAGTGCCTGACGGCCTTTTCAAGCAGTGGACAATAACGTTTAACCCCTGGAACGAGCGACATTGGTTAAAGAGGCGCTTTTTTGATAACCCCGATGATAACACGCTTGCCATGACTACAAACTATATGTGCAATGAATGGCTTGACGCTGCTGACATCAAAGTGTTTGAGGATATGAAGAAGCGCAATCCCCGGCGCTATGCTGTTGCCGGTCTTGGTGGTTGGGGCATTGTCGATGGCCTTGTATATGAAAATTGGAAAGAGGAAGCGTTTGACGTTGATGCTGTGAGAAGCAAGCCGGGCATTGTGTCTGTGTTTGGTCTTGACTTTGGTTATACCAATGACCCGTCAACGCTTTTTTGTGGGCTGCTTGATCAGGAAAACAAGCAGCTCTTTGTTTTTGATGAAATGTACGAAAAGGGTCTGTCAAACAAAAGAATTGCAGACACCATCAACGGCATGGGTTATGGCAAAGAACGCATCACAGCGGATTCAGCAGAGCCTAAATCTATTGATGAGCTTAAATCGCTTGGCCTGCGTGTTAAAGGCGCACAAAAAGGCAAAGACAGTATAAAAAACGGCATACAGTGGATTCAAGACCTTGAAATTATCATTCATCCTAAGTGCGTGAATTTCCTCACTGAAATAAGCAATTACACTTGGGACACAGATAAATTTGGGACAAAGCTGAATGTGCCGATAGATGATTTTAACCATTTGATGGACGCAATGAGATACAGCCTTGAAAAGTACATTGCGGGTAAAAAATGGTTGATGTAAAGAGGGTGAAAAAATGATTGTAAGAGGAACAACGCCGACACTGGAGTTCATAACGCCATTTGATACAGACATGATTGCTGCAGCACAGGTAACGCTGTCACAGAATGGTGTTGTAATACATTGCAAAGAGCTTGGAGATTGCCAATGCGAGGAAAAAAGGCTGACTGTTGATCTGACACAGGAAGAAACACTGGCTCTTAGCAGTGAACACAAAGTGAAAGTGCAGGCCAGAGTTCGCCTGAACACAGGCAAGGCTATGGCAACAGAGCCTTTTTATGAAACTGTGGAGGATGTTGACAAGGATGGTGTGATTTGATGCTCATTCCTGTCAAATTTAATGTTCTTTACCAGAGGTTGCCTGTTAAATTCGGTGTTTTGCCTCAGAAAATCCCTGCCATTTTTCGGAGTATGTACATTGTCCCGGACGCTGTTGAGGCTGACCCATACACGGGCGTTTATGAAGTCATACCCGCTGAGGCAGACCAAACACTTGAAACAATCGGCAAACTGATGAGCGGCAATGTGATTGTCAAAGCTATTCCCTCAACTCATATCAAAACCGCTGATGCAACAGCAGCGGCAGAGGACATCAAGCAGGGCGAAACAGCTTATGTGAACGGTAAAAAGGTCACAGGCACACACACTGACCCGACTTTCACACTTACCCAGGGTGTTTTGACCATAAAATAAGGAGGTGACACAATGGCAGAAAACATATCTGTTAATGGTGTTACATATAACGGCGTTGACACTGTAGAGTTTGAAACACCCGAGGGCAAAAGTGTGGGTTTTTACCCCGATGCGGTCAGATACAATGCGCAAGAGCTTACAGAGGAACAGCGGGCACAGGCAAGAGAAAACATTGGAGTTAAAAGTGGTACAGAATTTACAACCGATGAAACTTTAACTCTGGAAAATGGTGTGTTGCGAGTGAACACGGCACATGAACCTGAACCAGATAATACACTTCCAATTACAGCAGCAGCAGTAGCCACTACTGTTGGTAATATAGAGATCATACTCAAAACTATATGAGTGGAGAAAGGAGAACGAAATGAGCATTTCAACTGAAATCAGCAGAATACAAGCCAATAAAACCAAAATCAGAGCAAAACTCGTGGAATTGGGAATGGCAACAAACACAGATAACCTTGATGTGCTTGCTGCATCGATTGAAGGTCTCATAAACCGAGGTGCTGTGTCTGTTGAAATCCTTGAGGGCACTACATATACAATTCCCGCTGGCTATCATAACGGCAGCGGCACGATAAAGGCTATGACAGATACAACGGGTGAAGCTGAAAGTTATAAAACGCAGGCTAAAACGGCTACCCCTACCAAAAAGCAGCAGTCTATTACTCCTGATAGCGGATATTACGCACTTTCTTCCGTTACTGTGTCACCTATTCCTGATGCGTATCAGGACGTAACTAGCGTTAACGCCGAAGCAACTGACGTGCTTACGGGTAAGATTATTGTTGCGGCAGACGGTACTATTATTACTGGTACGATGACAAACAACGGTGCTGTGTCTAAGACTCTTGATGCGACAATTGTTTCGTATACCATTCCTAAAGGGTATCACAGCGGAACGGGTACGGTTAAAATCTCGCTCGAAGCAAAGACCGTCACGCCCACAAAGTCCACCCAGAAGATCACGCCTGCTGCTGGCAAAGTGCTGTCTGAGGTGACTGTGAACCCCATTCCCGACGAGTATCAGGATGTTTCGGGTGTAACGGCTACGGCAAACAAAGTGTTGACGGGCAGTAAGTTTGTTGATGCAGAAGGTAATACGGTCAATGGCACAATGGCAGATCATTCTTCGGAGGTCGTGGATGTTGTTTCACTAACCGTGGACAACGATACTTGGTGGCCCGAAACTGGTTACCATGATGGCAGCATCTATGCTCAAGTACAACATATGAGCAAGGAAGTGACACCCACAAAGAGCAGACAAGATATTACGGGTCGAGGGGGAATTTACGGTGATAATCCGAATATAACTGTGTTCCTCAACCAAGTTACAGTAAATCCTATTCCCGATGAGTACCAAGATGTGACTGGCGTTACTGCCACCGCTGATACTGTATTGACTGGCTCTAAGTTTGTGAATAAGGCGGGTTCTGTTGTAAATGGTGCGATGCCGAACAATGGAAACGTAAGTGATACCATTGACGGTCTGACCTCTACCAGCGTGACCATTCCTGCGGGCTATAGTAGCGGCGGCACTGTGAGCTTGACCAACGATATTGAAAATGCTCTTGCGGCAATTTAAGGAGTGTTGTTTGTGAGCGCATATTTTACAAGCATACAAACAGAGATAGACAGAATAAAAAACGCCAAAACAGCCATAGCTTCGGCAATTACCGAAAAAGGTGTGTCCGTTCCATCCGGCACATCAATTGACGGTATGGCATCGCTGATTGCAAACATTCCCACTGGCGGCGGTACTGTTGTTGACCCTGAGCCTGCGGAAGATGATATTCCTAAAGTGTTCTTCGGCGAAGCGTTACCGCAAACAAAAACTGACGTTGTGATGCCTTTTCGCTATATATCCAAGACTATGGACATTTCTGGGTATTGCGAAACAAAAGCGCAGGGCAACAGCTCAATGAGTCACCCTAAGAAAAATCAGACGGTCAAACTTTTTACGGATGAAAACTGCACGGAAAAGATGAAAGTCAACTTTAAGGGTTGGGGTAAGCAGAACAAGTTCTGTTTCAAAGCAAACTGGATTGACTTAACCCACGCCAGAAACGTGGTTTCTGCCCGTCTGTGGGGTGATATGGTTCGTTCCCGTGCGAACTTTGACGAACTACCCGAACTGTTGAAAACAAGCCCTAATGTCGGTGCAGTTGACGGATTTCCAGTTAAGGTGTATGCAGATGGTGTGTATCAGGGGCGATACACGCTGAACATTCCGAAAGACAAGTGGATGGCTAACATGGACGATGATTTGGACACTCACTGCATTCTTTGCGGAGAGTCAAACGCCGATAATCGCTCTTTGTTCCGTGCTGCTGCAACCATTGACGGTACAGATTGGTCGGACGAAATACATGACACAGTACCTGTGACAATTAAAACCAGATGGAACGAAGTGATTTCGTTTGTGATGAATAGCACCGATGATGAATTTGTCAATGGTATAGGAAACTATTTCGATGTACCGAGCTTGATTGACTATTATCTGTTTGGGTTGCTGACGTGTGGTTTGGATGCTTTCGGTAAAAATCAGTTGTATATGACCTATGATGGTCAAAAGTGGTATCCTACCATGTATGACATGGACTCCACTTGGGGACTGTGGTGGAACGGTGCAAGTTTTGTATCTTCGGATTATGCGCCTGAAGAGTATCAGGATTTTAAGGACGGTTCTGGTAATCTGTTGTACATCCGACTGACCAATTGCTTTGCTGATGAAATCAATAACCGATGGAAAGTTTTGCGAGACGGTGTTTTTAGTTTTGCACACATCGTAAATCGCTTTGAACGGTTTACCGATATTGCTGAACCGTGGCTTGTTTCGGAAGATTACGCAAGCACAACTGCTAACGGTGCATTTACCGCAATCCCTAATAAGAACAACAATAACATTCAGCAAATCCGAGCATTCATAGTGAACAGACTTGTTTGGTGTGACGAATATATTGGCTCACAAGCTCCTGTTTGGGAGGAATATACTGCTGTATCTTTTGTGCAGTCAGATGGTAGACAATACATCGACACTCAGATTTCCGGCGGCGTGAATGCCGAATATGAAATCCTTTGCCAATTCCCAAGGGAAAAGGCGGTTAATTATGAGCAGTATTTTGGTGGTGCGAAAAGCACAAGTGTCGCAAAGTTATACCTTCATAGTGATGGCAATGTAGTTGCGCAGTCTGTTGACTACACGTCACAAAAAGGCTTGCTGTGGAAAACCACATCAACAACTGGCTATTGCAGACCGTACACAGTACATTACGCAAAAGATGGAACTATTACCTTAAACGGTTCGGTGATTGGTGACACAGCTGGCATGGTAGACGGAGCAGGATGGGGGGATTTGTCCTGGTATGTGTTTGCTAACCATGAAGAAGGTCTTATGTCCATCATGCGAGTGTATGGCTTAAAGATGTGGACAGATGGTGTGTTAGTTCGTGATTTCGTGCCCGTTGTTAGAAATAGTGATGGTGTAGCAGGCTTGCTTGATCTTATAGAGCATAGTTTCTTCCCAAGCCTTACCAATAGTCCGTTGATAGCGTTTACAGGTGAAGAAGCAGAATATAGACCGTCTGCAGCGTTGCCGAGTGGATACCAAGAAGTTGTGATTGACGAAACAAGTAGCGTTAGCATTCCGAATTTTGGTAACAATCCAAGCGGAACGAATGGAAATACCCACTTTGAAATGGTTGTGCAGTCTTTGGATGTTATATTCTCGGATGTGTTCTACCTGTCAATGGACATAAACAACGCATCCCTAATCAACTCAACGGCTGTGTATAACACTAAAACGTATGCAGGCACCAATTATCTTTGTATATCCTTGCCTACCAACATTGTTGGCAAAACCTTAGACGAGGTAAAAGCGTGGTTGTCCGAACACAACATTGTGTTCTATGTGAAAACGGCGTGATCACAATGATTAACGCATTACACCTGATATGGATGCTGCCAACAGCGGCAATGTTTGGCTTTTTCATGGCGGCATTGCTTGCGGCAAACAGGGACAACAGTTAAAAAGCGTGGTGATTAAATGCTTACAGTAGAAGAAATAAAATCATTTATTGACGCTGACGCAGCGAGCACAAAAAAGAGCCTTGCAAAAGTTGGTGTCAGATACTACGAGGGTGACCACGATATAAAAAACTATCGTGTGTTTTACGTTGACGGCAATGGTGAGCTGAAAGAGGACAAACACAAGTCAAACATCAAAATCAGTCATCCGTTTTTCACCGAGAACGTTGACCAGACAGTGCAATATGTGCTGTCAAACAAAGACGGCTTTGTAAAATCAGATGACCCGGCATTACAGGCCGAGCTTGATTTGTATTTCAATGACAATGAGGATTTTGACTCTGAGCTTGCAGATGTTTTAACGGGCGGTCTTGTCAAAGGTTTTGAGTATGTTTACGCATACAAAAACGCTGATGACAGGACTGCATTTCAATGCGCTGACAGCCTTGGCGTTGTTGAGGTTGAGGCCAGATTTGCCAGTGATAAACAAGATCATGTGCTGTTTTGGTATGTTGACCGCATTGACAAGGATGGCAAGAAAATCAAGCGTATTCAGGCGTGGGACAGCGCTGAAACATATTTTTACCGTCAGGAAGATGACGGCAAGATTGACCTTGACCCTGCCGAGCCTATTAACCCCAAGCCGCACACCCTTTATAAAAAGGGCAAAGACAATGCCACATACTATGAGAGCTTTGGTTTTATCCCCTTTGTGCGCTTTGACACTTGCAAAAAGCAGCACAGCACACTCAGGCCCATCAAGGCGCTGATAGATGACTATGATCTGATGAGCTGTGGCCTGTCAAACAACATACAGGATTCTAATGAGGTGTTGTATGTTGTCAAAGGCTTTGAGGGAGATAATCTGGATGAGCTGCATTTTAACACCAAGACAAAAAAGCTCATTGGTGTGCCCGATGACGGTGACGTTGAAATTCGTACCATTGATATCCCATATGAGGCAAGGCAGACAAAGCTTGAGCTTGATGAAAAGAACATATACCGCTTTGGTATGGCTCTTAATACATCCGGCCTCAAGGACACCAATGCCACTACAAACCTTGCTATCAAGGCGGCATATTCTCTGCTTGACCTCAAGGCAAACAAGATGGAAAAGCGGCTTAAACAGTTTATGCGCAAGCTGCTCAAAATCGTGCTTGCTGAGATCAATGAGCGCAACGGCACGGATTATCAGCAGAGTGATGTTTACTTTGCATTTGACCGTGAGATACCCACAAACGAACAGGAAAATGCACAGATCGAGCTTACCGATGCACAGCGCAAGCAAACCGAGATTACAACGCTGCTTAATGTTGCCGCACAGCTTGACAATGAAACGCTCATGCAGCTCATCTGTGAACAGCTTGACATTGATTTCGAGGACATCAAAGACAAGCTGCCTGACCCTGAGGAAAGCACACCATACAAGGCACAGAGCGCCATTGACGCTATTGTGCCCGAGGATGACGGTGATGTAATTGAATAAACGTCAAAAAGAAGTTATTCAGGCACAGCTTGACAGCGAAAAAGCTGTGCTTGAACAACTTGAAAAGCATTACACAAGGGCGCTCAATGATATTGACAAGAAAATTCGTATTCTGCAGTCAGATGAGTTGACACAGAGCAGAATATACAGGCTTGAATATCAAAAAGCGCTCAAAGAACAGGTCAAGGGTGTGCTTGAAAAGCTCCACTCTGACGAATACACAACCATACAGCAGTTTTTGTCAGCCTCATATACTGACGCATTTGTGGGCACGGCTTATGATCTCTTTGGTCAGGGTGTGCCCTTAATAATGCCCATTGACCCTGAGGAAGCTGTAAAAGCTGTTTTGACTGACTCAAAGATAAACGGCAGCTTGTATGAATCGCTTGGCGTTGATGTCAACAAACTGAAAAAGACAATCAGCTCTGAGATAAGCAGAGGCATTGCCGGTGGTATGTCTTACAATGAGATTGCCAGGAACATCAGCAGCACAGCAAAAGCACCGATGGCACGGGCAAAAACAATTGTTCAGACAGAATCACACAGAATACAGCAGGCGGCAAGGCACAATGCAAGGGTCACAGCTAAAAGTAAGGGCGCTGACATTGTGAAACAGTGGAACTCAACACTGGACGGCGGCACAAGAGATACACACAGAAAGCTTGACGGTCAGATCAGGGAGCTTGATGAACCCTTTGAGGTTGGCGGCATGAAAGCAATGTACCCCGGTGATTTTGGTGACCCGGCAGAGGATTGCAATTGCCGCTGTGAAGCGCTCCAAAGGGCAAAGTGGGCACTGGGTGAGGCCGAGCTTGAAACACTCAAAGAGAGGGCTAAATACTTCGGCCTTGACAAAACAAAAGACTTTGAGAGTTTCAAAACAGAGTATATAAAAGCTGCCCAAACTATTGAAAAAGCTGAGAAAAGTAGTAAAATAGTGTTGTCGGATGTTAAGCTATCCGGGTATGCATTAAACCCAGATATAGCGCCTGACAAAGCGGCAGCATTTGAGGCCGCTCTTGGCTACACTGCCGCTCACGCAGATTTACTGAAACGCAATGTAATGGATCACATTGACGAAAGCAAGTTTGTTGAAAAGGGCGATAAGGGTTACGGTATGCGCTATGAGTATATTATGGAGCTTACCGGGCTGAACGGCAAAAAAGCAAACGTTTTGACGGCATGGATTCAAGACGGTGAAAAGAAGAGGCTCACAAGCATCTATGTAACAAAAAGGGCGGTGACTAAATGAAGATAAAACAATATGATAGAGTGCTGCTGAAAGATGGCAACAAAGCATATATTGTTGAAATCTTTGAAGATGGCAAACTGTTCCTTGCTGACGTTGACAAAGACGGTGACACATACACCGAAGATGTGAGAATTGAAGAAATCGAAAAAGTTGTTTGAAAAGCACTGTGCAAAAATGCATGGTGCTTTTTTCATGCCCAAAAACCGAAAGGCGGTGATGTAAATGCACGGTAAACAGCAGCCGCAAAAGCTTGCGTTCAGCAAGAAGCTGCTTATTGCTGATTACATTGTTTTGCTGCTGCTAATCGTGTTATCAGTATTGCCGGATGTCACAATTGACCTGTCAATGGTCATTGTGGCGTGGATAGCGCAAATAGCTATAAGCAGCGGTTGTTATTACTGGAAAAGCAAAGCAGAAAACCTCATAAAGCTGCCCATTCAGATCATAAAAGAGTTACCGGCAGACATGAGGGACAGAGCTGACCCAAATGCAATAATTGCGTCTGTGGTTGGCATCGGGACAAACAACAATTGAAAGGAGCTGCACATATGGATGAGATAATAAACATTGTTATCAAGGTTATTGCTGCGCTGTTGGCCTTTGGCGCTGCGTGGCTTGGCAAATGGCTTGTCAGTTGGCTCAAAGCAAACATGAGTGAGAAGAACGAAAAACGCCTTGAGCTGTTCATCACAGAGCTTGTGGAGGCCGCTGAACAGATGTATAAGCAGGCTGACCCTGACGGCACAATTCGTTTTCGTTATGTGGAAAGTATGCTGATTCAGGCAGGCTATGACATCACCGATGCAGTAAAGGCACTCATTGAAAGCAAGGTATTCAAGGTAAACACTATAAAAAAGGTTGGTGCATAACTCATGGCGCACAAAGTGTTTATTGGCGTTGGGCATGGCGGCTCTGACCCCGGCGCTGTCAGTAAGGTGAAAGAAGCAGCGGCAAACCTCACTATTGCCCTTGAGCTTAAACGAATACTTGAGGCAAACGGCTTTAATGTGGGCATCAGCCGCACAAAGGATGAAAATGACCCTCTGACAGAGGAAATAAAAGAGGCAAACACTTTTAAGCCTGATCTTGCTGTTGAGGTACACAACAATGCAGGCGGCGGGGATGGCTTTGAGGTATTTGTTCAGACAAACGGCTACAAGGCCAAGAGTAAAGCGGCTGCACAGGCCATTGAAAAACAGGT
>JAZTWP010000012.1:0-5163 GCA_045636025.1 Acutalibacteraceae bacterium
AGGCAATGAAAACATTGTCGCAGCAGGGTGTTCAAATGGCTGCAAAGCCCTCTGTTGCTTGGCAAGACTTCAAGCTGATGCTTGAACAGACCCCGGCAGGTATGGCAGCTGTTGCAAAGGAAATGGCAATGACTACTTCTGAACTTGTAACAGCGGTGCAAGACGGTGAAGTTGCAACAAAAGACTTCTTTGCAGCTGTTGAAAAAGTCGGCAACAGCAAAGGCTTTTCAAAACTTGCTACTGAATACAAGAGCGTAGATCAGGCTATGGACGGCTTGACTGAAACAATGGGCAATAAGCTTATGCCCGCTTTTGATGTGCTTTCACAGTACGGCATTAAGGCTGTAAGCGGCTTAATTGATAAGCTTGGCGGCATTGACGGACAAGCTATTGCCGATAAGCTCACAGGTTGGATTGACACTGCAATTAAATATTGGGAAGCGTTCACTTCTTCTTTTTCAGGTGTGGGAACAGAACTCAAAGGGGCTTTTGATGCCATTGTTGGCGGTATTCAGAGCGTTACAGGAAGCTTTGACGGCAGTCAAAGTTCACTTGATAGCTTTAAGTCAATATGTACTGATGTTGCGGGTGCAATTAAAACTGTTGCGAATTTCCTTGAAGAACACGGCGATGCAATCGGCAAAGCCCTTCCTTATGTTGTAGCCTTAGTTGGTGCATATAAGGGCTTCAAGGTTGTCAGCTCAGTAGTTCCGGGGCTTACATCTTTTGCAAGCGGTATAAGCAACCTTGCTTCAAAAGTCGGCGGCGGCTTGGCTTCAAAGTTATTCGGTGTTTCAAAGGCTCAGGAATCTGTCGGCTCAGTCAGTGCAACAAGCGGTGCTCAGATGCTCAATTCTGCAAAAGCATTTGCCTTAATGGGTGTCGGTGTTCTTCTTGTAGCGGCGGGCTTTGCTTTACTTGCACAGTCAGCTATCGCTCTTGCAAACGCAGGCGGTCTTGCTATTGGAGTTATGGCAGGTCTTGTAATAGGTGTTGCCGGTCTTGGTGTCGGTATGGCTGTGCTTCTCAAGTCACTTGCCCCGATGTCAGGTCAGCTTATGCCTGTTGCAATGGCATTTCTTGCTATGGGTGCAGCTGTGCTTCTTATTAGTGCAGGCTTTGCCCTGTTGGCTGTTTCGTCAATAGCCCTTGCAAATGCAGGCGGTGCAGCTATCGGTGTTATGGTCGGTATGGTTGCAGCTATTGCCCTTCTTGCAGTAGGTGCGGCGGCTCTTGGTACAGCATTAACAGCAGGTGCAGTTGGCTTCATTGCCTTCGGTGCGGCTGTCTTAATGGTTGGTGCAGGCTTTGCTCTTATCGGTGTTTCGGCACTGTTGGCTGCAAATGCTCTGACAATCGTTGCAACAGTATTGCCGATAATTGCCGCTTCAGGTTTACAGGGAGCTTTAGCAATAACAGCATTGGGCGGTGCATTAATGGTCTTTGCTGTTGGTGCAGGTCTTGCCGGTGCAGCTTGCATTATTTTAGGTGCAGGCTTGCTTCTGATCGGCACAGCAGTTCTTCTTGCCGGTGCGGGTATGCTTTTACTCGGCACAGGTACACTTCTTGCAGCTACAGCTTTGAGTATGATTGCGGCTATCTTGCCACAGATAACAACCTACGGAATGTCAGGTGCAGCAGCTATTGCAGTTCTCGGTGCAGGTATGCTTGCATTTGCAGTAGGTGCAGCAGCGGCAGGTGTTGCAGCTGTTGTATTGGCAGCAGGCTTAGTTGCAGCCGGTGTAGGTATAGCGGCTCTGTCAGTGGGTATCATTGTTCTTGCAGCCGGAATTGCAGCCCTCGCAGTAGGTGTTGCTTTGGCAGCGGCAAGTATGGCACTTGCGGCAGGTGGTCTTGCCCTCTTGAATCTCGCTTTACCTCAGACAATAGCTCACGGTGCAGCTGCTTCAGCGGCAATGCTTATGCTTAGTGCAGGGCTTCTTGCATTGGGTGCAGGTGCATTAGTCGCAGGTGCAGGTATTCTTGTACTTAGTGGCTCGGTTCTTGTAGCAAGTGCAGGTATGGTTGTTTTCGGTGCTGCTATGATAACAGGTGCGGCAGGTACGCTTCTTATGGTTGCAGCCCTCAAGGGTGTCAACTCAAGTATGAAGACTATTGCAAAGAACGCAAAGACAACGCAGAAATCACTCAAGAGTATGAATGATTCTGTTGATGCTGTTGAAAGCGGTTTGTCAGCACTTGGCGATAAAGCTAAATCAGCTATGAACAGCCTTAAAAATGCTTTTGATAATACAGCAAGAGAAGCTGAGAGTGCAGGCAAAAAGACCGGCACAGGCTTTGCTATGGGTATTCAAAGCGGTATGGTAATGGCCGTTTCGGCTGCTTCTACAGGTTCAAATCAGGTCAATTCAGCACTTCGCTCAGGATATAGCGGTGCATACAGTGCAGGTGCTTATATCAGTATTGGTTTTGCAAATGGTATGAGGTCACAGCTCGGTGCAATCAGAAGTGCAGCGGCACAAATGGCAGCGGCAGCTGATAAGGCAGTAAGAGCTAAAGCTAAAATTCACTCACCCTCAAGAGTAGCAGACAGTCTCGGTGCTTATTGGGGCGAAGGCTATATTGAAGGTCTTGAATCAATGCTTTCTAAGGCTTGGCGAATTGCAGAAGAATTTGTTGCTATTCCTCAAGTGGCTACACCTGTTCTTGCAGGTGGCTTCAACGGTGAATTGTCAAGCGATTATGAATACAACCATAATGCACAATTCAGAATTGAAGTACCTCTTAACATTGACGGCAGAGAGTTCGCAAAAGCCGAAGCAGACTATATGCAAGATGAACTCAACAAGAAAGAATTGAGAGAAAATAGAAAATTAGGAAGGGTTTAAGGCAGAATGTACGAATTCAGAGACATTACAGCAAAGGTTTCAGAGGGTAACATTCTGCCCTCTGAAGCCCTTATGATAAACGGGGAATATATCGAAAATCTGATACCCGGATATAGGACACTTAATGTTTCAGGCAGAGAAGCTTTATCCTCGGAGCTTGCAACCTATGAAACAGGTATCAGAGACGGCTCAACGCTTCAAAATAAGCGTTATCCGGCACGAATCATCACAGTGACATATCAACTCATATCTGAAAGCAACGAAGCCTTCAGAGAAGCATATAATCAACTTGCAGCCATACTTAATGTTGAAGAAGCAGAGCTGATATTCAATGACGAACCCGACAAATTTTTCACAGGTACACCCTCAGACATTGGAGCTGTACCACCGGGCAGAAATGCGGTCAAAGGCGAATTTGAGCTTTTCTGTGCTGATCCGTTCAAGTATTCGGTTGTCGAATACGAAGCAACACCTATAGCGGGCAGCTTTTTGATTGACTATAACGGTACATATAAGAGCTACCCCACACTTGAAGCAGAGTTTTACAACGAGGATGAAAGCTCAGCAGCTTTGACAGGTGACGGTGATTGCGGCTATGTTGCTTTCTTCAACGAAGAAGAAAAAATCATTCAGCTTGGCAACCCGGACGAAACAGACTCAGAAGATTATGCAAAGTCACAGACTTTAGTTAATCAAAAGTTTGACACTGAGACAGCGTGGGGAACTATAGCACAGACTAATTGGGCTATGAACAGCGGTATAACATCAGGAAGTGATGTTGCACCCGCAGGCAGCGTTTCATCAGCTGTTGCTCACTATGAAACAACAACAGCCCCCTCAACTTCGGGAACGCTCTTGACGAAATCAAGCAAAGAAGCAAAGCCTTATATTGATTATAAGGTAACAGCCAAAACATCAGGCAGAGCTGCAGACCGTATCAATGTTGAGGTTACTATTGCTGCTTCTCTTGCCGGGACAACAAACTCAGGCACAGTGAAAGTAGCAGCAGGTGAAAAAGTTGTATTGAGCAACACAAAGCTCTACGCTTCATCGACTACTTCTTCAAGCAGTGGCACAAGATCAGGTACATATTATCTGTGGGATTATTCTGTTAAAAACGGCAGAGTGCGAATCACAAATTCTAAAAGCAGAGTCGGAAAAAGCGGTCAGGTCACAGGTTGGGTGAGTGTATCAGACTTAGGCTTGCAAAATGCAGTTTCTCTCGGCAAGGGTTACGGCTTGAAAGTAGGTATAAAATTCGGCTCAGGCGATTGGAATGAAGCAATAGTAAAAAAAGAGAGTGCAGTGTGGAGCAACAACAACAGCTACACAGTAAAGCTCACCGTTACAGTGAAAAGTCTCAATATTGACACAGATGTACTTGAAGATATTAAATTCAGGGTAAAGCGTACAGATAATGAAGACAACAGGGTTGGCATTATCGAAGAAACAAACTGCAAAGACCTTGAAATCAGCACTTATACTGCCCCTGTTCCCGGCTCTTGGTATTTAAAGCCCGCAACATTTGGCACAGGCTCAAAATGGCACGGACCGTCAATAACAAGAACTATTCCGGCTGATGCCGCAGGTGAGGTAGGTGCAAAAAACTTCACATTCAGTTACCGTCAAAAAATGTCTATAGGCTCAAGCAGTTCTGCAACTCAGGAAATGGGACTGTTTCAGGTGCTCATTACAAATGGCAGCAAGATTTTAGCCGGAGTCAGTGTCTATAAAGGGGCAAGCGGTAAAGCGGCTAATTTACGCTTTTTTGTCAACGGAAAGACAGTTGAAACAATGTCAATAGACTTGTCACTCAACAACAAGTATTTCGGAAACAATACAAGCAAATTAACCACCGTAAAAACTTCGACTATTATCAAAACGGGCAAAAAGGTTGAATTTAATATCGGTGGTATTAAAAAGACATTCAATAACAACAGTATTGCAGACACTAAAGCGACTCAAATAACCGTTTTGTTCGGTCAGTACGGTACGAAGCCTACACTGTCATATAACGGCTTGTATTGGGCTAAATTCGTAAAGAATAACTGTGACACTTGGGAAGATATACCGAATAAGTTTAGCTCTAACGATGTTGTTACAGCTGACTGCAAAGACGGTGAAGTTTATCTCAATGACACCGCTGTTCCGTCACTCGGAGCTTTAGGCAACGATTGGGAAGACTTCTATTTGTCACCCGGACTTAATCAGATCGGCTATTCGTATTCTGATTGGGTAGCAGAAGAATATGCACCCTCATTCAAAATCAGATATAGAGAGGTATTCATATGATTTTATATTTTGCAGATAGACA
>JAZTWP010000013.1:0-38449 GCA_045636025.1 Acutalibacteraceae bacterium
ACCATAACCTTGTAGTCATCATATTTATCAAGCTCGGGAAGAACTCTTGCGAGAACCTTTTCATCAATGAGTTCAATTGCTCTTACCTTGTTTTCGGGCTCGTTTCTGTGGCCGCATTCATCAGGAGCTTCAATGTGAATATAAACAAAATCCTTTGCTTTAAGCTCTTCGATAGCACAGTCTGCCTTGCCCTCAAAGTTTGTGTCTATGTAGCCCGTTGCGCCCTCAACCTCGGGAGAACCCATACCGGCGCATTTTGCAATACCTTTAAGAAGGTCGACTGCGGAAATGATTGAACCGTCAACACCATATTTCTCTTTGAAATTGGGGAGAGCGGGTTTTGTTCCCTCGCCCCAGAGCCAAATGGAGTTTGCAGGGCGTTCACCCTTTGCCATTCTCTCTTTATTTACGGGGTGCTCCATAAGAAAATCATAGCTTTCTTTCATCATCTGAATAAGATCTTTTGCATTTTCGCTATCTGAAAGATGCTCGCCGATAACCTTACCTGAAATGTCATGGGGAGGAGTCATTTTGCCAAGGTCAAGTGTGCCGTTGTTCCAAACAAGGCAATGTCTGTAAGCAACACCGCTGTAGAAAGCAAATTTTTCATTGCCGAAATGCTCCTGAACGCTCTTGATAATTTCTGCCGCTTCTGCAGTTGAAATATCACCTGCGCTGTAATCCACCATTGTTTTATCCTCATAATTTTCCTCGTCGGAAAGGGTTACGAGATTTGTGCGGAAAATGATATCAGTATCTTTCATATCAACGCCGATGCTTACCGCTTCAAGAGGGGAACGACCTGTGTAGCATTCCTTGGGGTTGTAGCCGAGAACACTCATATTTGCAATATCGCTACCGGGTTTTAAGCCCTCTGCAACAGTTTTAACAGTACCAACCTTGCCGAAACGTGCAAGCTTATCTAATAAAGGCTTTTTGGCAAGCTCCATAGGAGTTTTTCCGTCTAAAGCAGGAACTGGGTAATCTGCCATTCCGTCATATAAAACAACAAGATATTTCATTGTTTTCATCTCCAAAAAAAATCATTCAGTTTATTATAACATAACGTCTTATATTATTCAAGTAAAATATATAATAAAGTAAAGGAAAAACCATCGGCAAAATCACCGATGGTAATATTATAATTCAGATTTTATTTCTTGCGCTTTTATATAACTCATCAACGATTTTCACAGCAATACTGCCTGATTCACAATTGACTAAAAATTCTTTTCCGGAGAGAATACAATCATAAAAATCATCTATAATCACTTTATGACTTGTTCCCCAATAATTTTTTTCACCGCCTGCTTTTTTAAGAGCAATCACTTCTCTGTTACCGTCAGCATCGGTAATCACAAGGTCATCATACATAACGGCTTTTCCTTTTTCAAAAAGAATTTCAAGAAAAACTGAGGAATTTGTTTTATAACACAAAGTACCGTAAAAAAGAGCCTCTGTACCGTCTGCAAATCTGATAAGAGCATCTGCTGTATCTTCAGTTTCAACTTTGCCTTTGAGTCTCTTCTGTGAAATACTGCCGTCAACAGAAACAGGTGCACTGCCGACGAGCCATTGAATAAGGTCAAGAGTGTGAATACACTGATTTATTATAACACCGCCACCCTCTTTATCGAGTGTGCCGTGCCAATCATCAGAATAATATTCTTCATCCCTATCCCAGGTAACATCCGCCTTGACAGCAATAATTCTGCCGAATTTTCTGTTTTCTATAAGCTCCTTGAGATACTGTGAAGACATATTATATCTATTCTGGAAACAAGCAGCAAGATAAACGTTATTTTTCTTTGCACAATCACACATTCTGAGAGCATCTTCATAATGAATTGCAAGAGGTTTTTCACAGAAAACGTGGTGACCTTTTTCCATAGCTTTTATTGACATTTCACAATGAAGATAATGCGGTGTACAGATATGAAGAACATCAAAATCTGCATTTTCAAGCATATCATCAAACGAATAAAATGCCTTTGCTGAATATTTCAAAGCCTTTTCGTCAGCCTTTTCAGGAACTATATCACAACAAGCAACAACAGTGCTGTTTTCGTTGTTGAATGCGGCTTCAAAATGTCTTTTACTGACATTTCCGCAACCTGCAATTGCAATTTTCAGTTTATCCATAAAGTATCACTTCTTTCAGTGATATTATATATCAGAAAAACTGTTATTTCAAGACAAAATCAAAGGTTCATTCATTATTTTTGATTTTTCTTATGGCGCTCTTTTCAAGTCTTGAAACCTGAGCCTGAGAAATACCCACTTCAGTTGCAACTTCCATCTGTGTCATCCCTCGCATAAAACGCATATTCAGAATATTCTTTTCTCTCGGTGACAGATTTTTTATGGATTCTTTTATTAGAATTTCATCTATCCAATCCTTTTCGCTTGACATATCACCTATCTGATCCATTACATAAATAGTATCTCCGCCGTCTGAATAAACAGGTTCATAAAGCGAAACCGGTTCAACAATTGCCTCAAGTGCAAGAACGACCTGTTCCTTGGGTTTATCCATTGCAGCTGCAATTTCTTCAATTGTCACATCTCTGTTCTGCTCATTTTGAATTTTTTCTCTTATCTGCATTGCGTGATAAGCTGTATCTTTCATTGAACGGCTTACTCTGACAGCATTATTATCCCTGAGATAACGTCTTATTTCACCTATAATCATAGGAACTGCATAAGTTGAAAAACGAACCCCTTGTTCCACATCAAAATTATCAATTGACTTTATAAGCCCTATACACCCGACCTGAAAAAGATCATCAAGATTTTCTCCCCTGTTCACAAAACGCTGTATAACAGACAACACAAGTCTGAGATTGCCGTTTATAAGCTCCTCTCTTGCTTTTTTATCACCGCTTCTTATTTTTCTGAGAAGTTCAATTTTTTCACTTTCCCTGAGCACTTTAAGCTCCGCTGTATTAATTCCGCATATCTCAACTTTTCCCCACTGCATTAAGCAAAATCCTCCGTATACAAGTTATGTATACGGAGGACATTTTTATTATAGTCTTATTTGATTTTTAATAAACATCCAATGTTTACCAATCATTACTGATTACTGCTTTCAATAGCTGTAATTGCATTATGACGTCTTTCAAGAAGATCATTATACATTCTTTCTCTTTTTTCTCTTGTAAGAGGATAAAGAAATTTGGGAACAACTGACAGTATACCTGTAATCTGCGGAATACCTGTACACATTGCAAAAATCCACCATTTTGTTGAATCGGACTGCGTACCGATTGTTTTTCCCTGTATGTAACCTATTCTGCTGAGCATTAGATTCTGTACAGAGCTGTTCACGACATTCCTTACTTTCAGAATCATATCTTTTGCAATACCTGTTGTAGCTTCCATTCTGCAACCGTTTTTCCATTCACAATAATCCATTGCTTCATTGTAAAGCTCAGCATTGATAACTTTTCTTGTACCGAAAGCCCATTTATCAAAAAATGCCTGAATTCCGAATGCAATACACATAGGAAGTGTCTTTGTATAGTTATTGTTTATGCTGCCGAATGCAAATAACAACAGCCACCAGAAACGGGTATACAGGTCTTCACCGACCCAAAGAGCTTTTGATGAAAATTTAGCACGCATAGGCTTCACAAAAGCATAACTGATACTACCTATCATACCTGTGGGAAGATTCAGAATTGTAAGCAATGTTGCAGACCCATGAACATCTATAAAGTAGTTCTGAGTGCTTGTACTTATACTGAAAATCCCCAAGAAATCCGCAAGTATCATAAGCAAAATAGGATAGTTTGTTATAACTGCCCTGAATCCTTGCCTGATATCCGGAATATCAAGTGACTGCGGTACTCTTTCTCTTGATACAGTAAAGAAATAGAAAGTAAATATGCAGGATGCAATATTTGTAAATAATCCCATTCCGAGGAATGCAGTCTGCAATTTCATCGGTATAACACCATTATTAACAAGGTCAATAAGAAGTCCCATTATAATACCGGGTAAATCTTCGCCCATATAACCGGTCCATAATTCAGCCATTGTAATCAGTCGCGCTCGGTCATTCGGATGCGGTGTAATGGTTGTCATATAACCAGTCTTTGCAACAGAAGTAAATGTACCTGCTGTTTCGGTTATGACATTAAAAGCGAAGTAAAAAATCAGTTTGGGAATATATGTACCTGCTGAATCGGGAAACAGATATGGCATAAACCAATAAAGAGTACCGATAAGTGTAAGAGGGATCTGAAAAAACAGCATATAAGGTCTGAATTTTCCCCAGCGTGTTCTTGTTCTGTCAACAAGTGTGCCGATAAGCGGGTCATTGATTATATCCCACGCACCTGTGAAAATGTTTGCAGCGGCGTTGATTTTGAAGTCAATCTTAACAACGTCCCATATAAATCTGTCTTTATAACCGTTAATATTGAAAGCATTTGAAATATCATTCAAAAGATATGCAAATGTTTCTTTATTACCTACATAACGTCTGTCATGAAACTGAAAATTAGAGAGATCTGAATTTTCCAGCACCATATCTTGTTGTTTATCCGGTTGAGCCATTTTCTCACCTCATTTTTTTAATTTTATCATTTTTATAAAGAGGTGTCAACTTGTCTAAATCAACAAAAAAAGAGGCAATGTTTTTACACACAGCCTCATTAAGAAATTTTATGAAATTATTCAAGAACCTCAAGATCTTCAAAGTCGTCAAGTTCAAGACCTTTATTGTGAGAAAGTGCCCAATCAACACACCATGAACCTGCAAAGATAAGAAGATCTCTTCCTTTTACATCCTGTACCCAGATTGAGTTTGTAAGGTCAAGATCTTTTGGCGGTACGGGAGAAGAAACAATTCTCTTGATAACTTGATAATTAAGGTTTCTTCTGCGGAATTTTACACCGTATTCAGATTCCATTCTGTGTTCAAGAACTTCATACTGAAGCATACCGACAACACCGACGATAACACGTTCCATACCAGTTTCGGGAAGGAAGAAAATCTGGATGGCACCTTCCTGAGCAATCTGATTCATACCTTTTGCAAACTGCTTACGCTTCATTGAGTCTATCTGCTCAACTTCAGCAAAATGTTCAGGTGCAAAAGTCATAATACCCTTGTATTTGACTTTCATATCTCTGTCACAGATTGTGTCACCGATTGAGAAAATACCGGGATCAAATACACCGATAATATCACCTGCATAAGCTTCATTGATGATTTCTCTTTCTTGAGCCATCATCTGCTGAGGCTGTGAAAGTTTGATAATCTTATTCTCCTGGACGTGAAGATAGTCCTTACCTCTTTCAAACTTTCCTGAGCAGATTCTCATAAATGCAATTCTGTCACGGTGAGCCTTATTCATATTAGCCTGAATCTTGAAAACAAATGCAGAAAAATGTTCATCAAAGGGATCAACCACACATTCCGCTGTTTTATGAGAAAGAGGTGCAGATGTCATTTCAAGGAAACTCTGAAGGAAAGGTTCAACACCGAAGTTGTTAAGAGCAGAACCGAAGAAAACGGGTGTAAGCTTACCGTTTCTTACTTTTTCCATATCAAAATCATTACTTGCGATATCAAGAAGTTCTATATTATCAACGAGAGTTGTTCTGAGGTCTTCACCAATGAGTTCATCAAGCTTTGCTGTATCAGAAATATCACATTCAATACCTTCAATTCTTCTTCTGCCTGCGTGGAATTCATTGAATGCAAGAATATGACGCTTTTCTCTGTCATAAACACCGCGGAAATTACTGCCGCAACTGATGGGCCAGTTCATTGCATATGTGCCGATTCCGAACTCTGTTTCAAGTTCATCAAGAAGTTCATAAGGGTCTCTTGCTTCACGGTCCATCTTGTTGATGAATGTGAAAATTGGAATATTTCTCATTGCACAGACTTTGAAAAGCTTTCTTGTCTGAGGTTCAATACCTTTAGCAGCGTCAATAACCATTACTGCGCTGTCTGCAGCCATAAGTGTACGGTAAGTATCTTCAGAGAAATCCTGATGCCCCGGTGTATCAAGAATATTTATGCAGAATCCGTCATATTCAAACTGAAGAACAGATGAAGTGATAGAAATACCTCTCTGTTTTTCAATATCCATCCAGTCTGATACTGCGTGTTTGTCACTTGCCTTGCCCTTAACAGAGCCAGCTGACTGAATTGCACCACCGTAAAGCAGGAACTTTTCTGTAAGTGTGGTTTTACCTGCGTCAGGATGGGAGATTATAGCAAAAGTTCGTCTTCTGTTTATTTCTGTTCTAAGATCAGCCATATTTTACCTCTCAATTCAAATTTCCAATCAAAAATTTTACCATAAAGCAGATTAAAAATCAATGTTTAATATGCTGAGTTTATTTACATTTTAAGGTAAAATTTTTGCATTATGCTTGATTATTATTCTTTTATGATGTATTATACAATAAATACTATTCATCGTAAGGAGAAACGAAAATGGAAATTTTTCAGTCATTCATAGCGTTGATAATGTCTTTTGTTGCAACATTCTCAACATTCATTGCAGGCGTAGGTAACACAATAACAGGCATTGCAGATTTTTTCACAAAGCCCTCTGTTATTGCTGATTTTGAAGAAAAAGATGAAGACTCAATCCGTATTATGTCTTTCAATATCAGATACGGTGACCTCGGCAACCGTACAGCTGAAGACAGATATGAAGATGTTGAAAAAACAATCGAAAACGGTCATCCTGATTCAGTAGGTCTTCAGGAAGCAACTCCAGAATGGATGGCATATCTTACAGCAAATCTTGAAGATTATGACTATGTGGGTGTTGGCAGAGACAACGGTGTTGACGAAGGTGAATTCGCAGCGATTTTCTATCTCAAAGATGTTTACACAGTTACAGACAGCGGTACTTTCTGGCTTTCAGAAACTCCCGACATACCTTCAATAGGCTGGGGGGCAGACTGTTACAGAATCTGCACATGGGCTATTCTTAAAAACATTGAAACAGGTGCAGAATATGTTCATATGAACGCTCATTTTGATTTTGCCAATGACGAAATAAGATACAACAGTATCAATATGATTGCAGAAAAAGCAGAAGAATTTTCAGAATATCCCGTTGTTTACACAGCAGATATGAACTTCAATGAAAATTCTGTTTATTACAATACTCTGATTGAAAAAGGTGTGCTGTCAGATACAAAAAAATTTGCAGAAGACACAATGGATTATCTCACATATCACGACAGAAAGCCTCTTTTCACACAGTCAATTCTCGACTATGTTATGATCAATGACAAGTTTGATGCAAACGTATACAGAGTTGTTACTGCAGGTATTGACGGAAGATATGTTTCTGACCACTTCCCAGTTTATGCAGATATTTCTTTCAAATAATCAAGTCTAAGGTGCAGAGATATGAGCAAGAAAAAACTTTTTTTAATTATAGTTTCAGCAGTTGCGGCTATTGTAATTTTATTCACAGCCGTAATACACCCCCTTATCAGCGAAAGCATTCACAAGAATGTCAGCGCAGAGAATCAGCCTGCTCAGGTTGTTGACTTTGCGGAAAAACCTGCTGATGCAATACGTGTAATGTCATTCAACATAAGATGCACAAGCCTCGGAATGATAAAAAGAAGCACAAGAAACGATGAGGTCATTGAAACAATAAAAAAGGGAATGCCTGACTCATTCGGTGTGCAGGAGGCAACTCCCACATGGATGAGATATCTTAAAAACGAACTCGGTGACCTTTATGATTATGTCGGAGTAGGCAGAGCAAACGGCGGAAACAGCGGCGAATACTCTGCAATTTTCTATCTCAAAGATAAATATGAAGTTTATGATTCAGAAACATTCTGGCTTTCAGAAACTCCTGAAAAACCTTCTAAAGGCTGGGATGCAAGTATGAACAGAATCTGTACCTGGGCAATTCTTGAAGAAAAAGAAACCGGCACTTTGTATATGCACATAAATGCTCATTTTGACCACAAAGGTACAGAAGCTCAGTCACACAGTATTGATCTTATTCTTGACAAAGTGCAGCAGTACAAAAACATTCCGGTTGTATTTACTGCAGATATGAACATCAAAGAAGGAACAGACCTTTACAAGAAGATTGCAGATTCAAAAATCCTCTGGGATACAAAAAAAATTGCTCCCGACACAATGGATTATCTTACATTCCACAATCTTGAACCTGCCGCAAATGAAGGAAGAATCCTTGATTACATTATGATCAATGAGTGCCCCGGTTTCGGAGTCACCTCATATAAAGTTGTAACTGCAGGTATCAACGGTAAGTTTGTTTCAGACCATTATCCAATTTACGCAGACCTTTTCATAGGTAGATAAAAAATAACGCAGGGAGAGTAAGTTCTCCCTGCATTTTTTATACCTTGTCATTCGTTTCATCACCGTTACCGCTTATGGGAATTGCTTCACCGAGATAAGTCGGTTCAGGATTGAGTCTTACATAGATAAACTCTTTGTTTCTTGCCAGAAATTCTCTGATGGTGTTATAGATATTTGTATCTGCTGCATAGGGTCTGAGCTGACTGTCAACACCGTATGCTTCAAGACCAAGATATTCTGCAATGTAAATTGCTCTGTGAAGATGATATTCCTGAGAAATAATAATTATTTTTTTAGCCTGAAAAACATCTCTTGCTCTGTACATTGATTCGTATGTTGAAAAACCTGCGTGGTCCATAAAGATGTCTTCAGACGGCACTCCCTGTTCTTTCGCATAGCTTTTCATTGCATTGACTTCATCATAGTCATCTCTGCCGTGATCACCGCTCATAAGAATTTTAGGTGCTGAGCCGAGTTCATACAAATTGATGCCCGTTTTTACACGATCTTCAAGCATATGGCTGAGAGTTGTTCCGTCAACACCTGCCCCCAACACAAGAATACAGTCAACATCTGTAAGCTCTGCCGATTCTTCTGCGGTAATTATCTTATCTTCAGTAGAACTGACCATATAAGCATTGACACTGAGAGCATATATAAAACCGACAATAAACAATATCACAAAAACAATAAATGCTGTCATTATTTTCTTTTTCATTGCCTCTCCTTTATTTCAGCTCAGTCTATATATCTGACTTTTCTCATACCGAAAACTCTTACAATAAGATGACCTGAAGTATGAAGGAAACGCTCTCTGAGGCTCTTAACAGCAACACTCTTTACTGTTTTCTGTGAAAGTTCATCTGCATTTTTGTATGCAGGAAGCGTTTTGAGTTTGAAAACATCATACCAGCGAACAACTCTTGAAGTGTATGATGCTGTATCATTCTCATTTACTTCAATCATTCTGTAACCATACTGAGTTGAGAAACAGTCATCCTGATAACGTGTACTGAGAGAATTGACAATATCTATTCCCTTGTGTCTGACACCGAAAGCATTTGTATGGTCGTGACCAGAGAAAACCGCAAGACAGTCACCACGGCGGACAAGAGCATCAAACTGACCGTGATTGATTGCACCGCAACAAGGTTTCTCGTGGAAGAGACCGAAATTTATGCCTTTGGGGTCAAATCTGTAATTTTTATCATACTGATAAATTCCCTTGTATGTATAAGGTGTGCAGATTTTTACAGTTTTGAGAGCATCATAAACTTCAGGCACGATAATGTGCTGAAAAGCAAGTGAATAAACCTTTTTTCCGTACATATCCTCGTAAGCCTTGCTCTTTTCTTCATACCAGGCTACTTTTTCTTCAGATGTATTCGCATACTTCCCCTCATCATCATAATCACCTGAGTCAAATATCCAGAGGTTGAATTTAACTTCATCACCATCTGTTGCAAGCACAGGCACATTGTAAGTACCGCAGCCGTCCATTATATCGCCTTCATCAACAGAAATGCTGCAGGAGAATTCATTATAACAAGCCATAAGCTCCTGTCTTGTGAGAATTCCCGATTCAGAATCGTGATTACCGAATGTAAGTGCAACGGGAATATTTCTCTTATCAAAAAGATTCATAAATCTTCTTGTTCTTTCAAAGACTTCATCTCTGCCGCAATCAGATGAAATTGTATCGCCTGTTACAACAACAACATCAGGCTTTTCTCTGTCAAGGGCATTTTCAATAAGCCACATTGACATTTCCTGATTATCAGCCCCCAGATGTGTATCCGTTACGTGCATAACTCTTAATTTACCGTTATTGAATCTCAGAGGTCTTGACGATGTTTTATCAAAAATTTCTTTATTCATTTTCATCACTCATTCAGAAAAATTTATTGAACTGCACATAAATGCAATACTCATACTTTTTATATTTTACATCGTAATAGATAAAAAATCAACATAATTACACAACAAAAAAAGTAAAGATATTATAAAGAAAAAGCAGGGTTTACACACCCTGCTCTGCATTTTCATGTTTTTTGTTTTTGAAAAGATGAATTATTCCTTCTTCGTTGAGAAGATTGATAATAATTACGATAAACGGAAGAATGAAAATACCCATCGCTCCGAAAATCTTTACACCGAGGAACATTGCCATAATTGTCACAACGGGTGAAATGCCAACCTGACCAGCCACAAGTTTAGGCTCTATTACCTGTCGTATAACTGTTATAAGCGCATATATAACAAGAAGACCAATACCCATTGCAATATTGCCGGTTATAAATGAATATACACTCCAGGGAAGCATTACTGTGCCTGTACCGAGAACGGGAATAATATCAATGAAAGCTATTATAAGACAGAGCCAGATAATATTTGAACCGTCAAAAATCTTGAGAAGTTTAAGTATTCCGAGACCTATAAACAATTCAGCAGTAGTGATAATGATGATTGACGTATAGGCTTTGACCATTTTGCCCACGGAAGAAATAACAATTCTTTTTGCCCTTATGAGTTTTTTCTGATTTTCTTCAGAGAACTGTCTGAGCACAAAACTTTTTATATCATCAAATGTTGCTGTCATAAAACAAGCAGCAACAACTGAAACAATAAATCCGATAAGAGCGTTAGGCACTTTTGAAATAGCACTGCCGATGGGAGTTATAAGCTTTGAGAGATTACTTGTGATTGTTGAAACTATATCACCGCTTACAATAAATTCTCTGAGCGAATCAATACCTCTGGTGATAGCATTGTTTGCTTCTGCAGGAAGCATTGACGCAATTTCAAGATCAAGATAACCTGTTTTTATAACATCAAAAATATCTCCTGATGTAGAGCATCTGTCAATAAAGCCTGTTATATAGTCTTTTGCAGCAGAAATAACTCTTACACCAATCAGAGCAAACAGACCGAGAATCACCGCATACACAAAAACAGAAAGAAGCGCACTCACAACACCCTTGGAAGCAAATTTAACTTTTCCCGTAATGAACTTAAGTGGTCTCTGAAGCAATGCTGCTACAAGAAGTGCGGCAATAAACGGAAATACAACGCTGAATGCATATTTCATAAACAGCAGAAATGCCGCTATAATCATTCCGAAATACAGCACGTTTACAATAAACGACCATCTTTTCTGAGTTTTATCCAAAAAAAACACCTCATTGGTTATTTTATACGTTTTATTTTATTTTACACTAAAACTACACCTGAAACAAGTATAAATAAAAATATTTTTGGTAAAGAAATTATAAAGAAAATACAACCTGCAGAATACAGGTTGTATCTGAAATTATCTTTCTTCGTAAGAGACATAATCTCTTCTGTCCTGAACATTCATATATGCAGGACGGATGATTTTGCCTGAGTTTATGATTTCTTCAAGTCTGTGAGCACTCCAGCCTGCGATTCTTGCAACAGCAAAAATAGGAGTATAAAGCTCCTCGGGAATACCGAGCATTTCATAAACAAAACCCGAATAGAAGTCAACATTTGCGCTGACACCTTTGTAAATCTTTCTTTTTTCCGCAATAGCATCGGGAGCAAGACGCTCAACATTTGTATAAAGTCTGTATTCGGATTCCAGACCTTTTTCAACAGCAAGTTTTTCAACAAAGCCTTTGAAGACTTCAGCTCTGGGGTCTGAAAGTGAATATACCGCATGACCCATTCCGTAGATAAGACCACTGTTGTCAAAAGCTTCTTTATTGAGGATTTTAAGAAGATATGCCTTGATTTCCTCATCATCGTCCCAGTTCTTTATATTGGCTTTTATATCCTTGAACATATTGCGCACTTTGATGTTTGCACCACCGTGACGGGGACCTTTAAGTGAGCCGAGAGCCGCAGCAATAGCAGAATAAGTATCTGTACCTGATGAAGTTACAACATGAGTTGTGAATGTAGAATTGTTTCCTCCGCCGTGTTCAGCATGAAGAATAAGTGCAAGGTCAAGAAGTTCAGCTTCAAGAGGTGTGAACTGACCGTCAAGACGCAGCATATAAAGAATATTTTCAGCTATTGAGTATTCTTCCTTGGGCTCATGAATAAAAAAGCTGGGATTACCCTTGATATAGTAGTTGTATGCCTGGAAACCGTAAACAGAAAGTAACGGAAACAGCGAAATAAGACGAACACACTGTCTTAAAACATTACCGATTGATGTATCATCTGGTTTTTCATCATAAGAATAGAGCGCAAGAACACTTCTTGCAAGTGAATTCATAATATCACCTGATGGCGCCTTCATGATAAAGTCACGAACAAATGATACGGGCAGTTCACGATAATTTGCAAGAACAGTCTTGAATTCGTCAAGCTGTGACTCATTGGGCAGAGAACCGAAAAGAAGAATATAGATTGTTTCTTCAAAACCGAATCTTCCTCGTTTTGCCATATCTTCAATAATATCTTTAACATTGTATCCGCGGAAGAAAAGCAGACCTTCACAAGGTATATCCACACCGTTGACAGTCTTTTTTGACTGAATCTCAGATATCTCTGTAAGACCGGTAAGAACACCTTTACCGTTAACGTCACGAAGTCCTCTGTTTACGCTGTATTTTGTGTAAAGTTCAGGGTCAATAGCACCTTCATCGAGACACATCTGCTTATACTTTTCAAGCTCCGGCGCATTGCCCGAATAGAATTTTTTAATCATTCTCTTCCTCCTTCGCAGTGCACCTCTCCCCGGGACAGACGCACAATCATTCTATCTCAAATAACCTTTTCGTATTTTCTGCAGTAATGTAAAGTAATTCTTCAGCAGAAATACCTCTGACACCTGCAATTTTTTCTGCAACATACTCTATATATGCAGAATTATTTCTCTTTCCTCTCATTGGTACGGGAGCCATATAAGGACAATCTGTTTCAAGCAATAATCTGTCTAGCGGTATCATTTCTGCGACCTCAACAGGTTTCACGGCATTCTTGAATGTAACCGCACCGCCGAGACCTATATACATACCGAGTTTCAGCACTTCCTTAGCCATCTCTGTGCTGCCTGAATAACAATGCAGGACTCCCTTAGGCTTATATTTCATAAGAAGTTCCATTGTATCTGCGTGAGCTTCTCTGTCATGCACTATAACGGGCATATCATACTTTACTGCAAGCTGAAGATGCTTTTCAAAAACATCTTTCTGCACATCTTTCGGTACAAAATCATAATGATATTCAAGACCGATTTCACCGACTGCCACACACTTTTCGTGCGAGAGCATTTTCTCAATTTCAGCAAGTCTGTCATCTGTGAATTCAAGTGCAGATTCGGGATGATAACCGCATGCAGCATAAACAAACGGATATTTCTCTGCCATTTCAAGTGAAGCGAGAGATGATGCCACATCTGTACCGCAGTTTATAATACCGACAATGCCCGCATCCGGCAAGGAAGCGAGCAAAGAATCACGGTCGATATCAAATTGCTCATCATTGTAATGAGCGTGTGAATCGAAAATATTTTTCATTATCTGATTTTTGCTCCTACGGGAAGGTCATCAACAAAGATAACTCTTACGTCGTCTTCTGCTGCATCAGCTGCAAGGATCATACCGCAGCTTTCAACACCGCAGAGTGTAGCGGGTTTCAGATTTGAAACAACTATAACTTTTTTGCCGATAAGCTGTTCGGGTTTATACCAGAGTGCAATACCTGATGCAACAGTTCTGGGATTTTCTGTACCGTCATTAAGTGTAAGCTGTAATAATTTTTTTGCTCGTTTTACGGGAACACAATCTGTAATCTGTGCAACTCTGAGGTCTACCTTTGCAAAATCATCAATGCCGATTTTTGCAACGCCTTCAATTTCCTTTGCAATTTCAGCTTTTCTGCTATCCTGCTGAGCAGCCTTTGCCTTAGCTTCCATTTCTGCCTGAATCTCTGCTGTTATCTTTTCAACATCGATTCTTGCAAAGAGAGGTGTTGCTGTGCCGACCTTATGACCTGCGGGAATTGCACCGAATTCCTTAATGCTCTCATATGTGTCAATATCTGTATTAATCTGTGAAAGAATTGCCTTTGATGTTTCAGGCATAAATGCTGAAAGTTCAACTGCAATAATTCTTATACTCTCGATAAGGTTGTAAAGAACCGTTGAAAGTCTGTCTTTCTTTTCTTCGTCCTTTGCAAGTGCCCAGGGAGCAGTTTCGTCAATGTATTTGTTGCTTCTCTTAGCAATTGTAAGTACTGCATCGAGTGCATCAGCAATTCTGAAGTCATCGAATGCCTTTTCCATCTTGGGAAGTGCACCGAGAATATCAGCCTTGAAGCCGTCATCAAGCTCTTCTGATGCTGTGTTACATGCGAGAACACCGTCAAAGTACTTGTTTGCCATTGCAACAGTTCTGTTTACAAGGTTACCGATTGTATTTGCAAGGTCTGAGTTATATCTTTCAATCATTGTATCATAAGAGATTGAACCATCCTGTGCGTGAGGCATTTCTGAAAGAAGATAGTATCTTACTGCATCAACGCCGAATCTTGCGACAAGCTCATCAGCATAGATAACATTACCCTTTGACTTACTCATCTTGTCTTCGCCGAAGAGAAGCCAGGGATGACCGTAAACCTGTTTCGGAAGCTCCTCACCGAGTGCCATAAGCATAATGGGCCAGTAAATTGTATGGAATCTGATAATGTCCTTACCGATTATATGCACATTTGCAGGCCAGTATTTTTTATACATTTCTGAGTTATGTTCCGGATCATATCCCAAACCTGTAATATAGTTGAGCAGAGCATCAACCCAAACATAGATTACATGTTTTTCATCTCCGGGGAAAGGAATTCCCCATTTAAATGTGGAACGAGAAATACATAAATCCTGAAGTCCGGGTTTTATAAAGTTATTGAGCATTTCCTTTTTACGGCTTTCAGGATAAATAAAGTTGGGATTAGTTTCAATATACTCCTCAAGCTGTTTCTGATATTTGCTCATTTTGAAGAAATAAGCTTCTTCCTTAGCAGGTTTTACTTCTCTGCCGCAGTCGGGACATTTACCGTCAACAAGCTGAGCCTGTGTCCAGAAAGATTCACAAGGAGTGCAGTAAAGACCTTCATACTCACTCTTGTAAACATCACCTTTATCAATTAGTTTTTTAAATATCTTCTGTACTGATTCTTCGTGTTGTTTATCGGTTGTTCTTATGAATTTATCATAAGTAGTGTTAAGCATGTCGCAGATGTCTTTAATTTCGCCAGCAACTTTGTCAACATACTCTTTGGGTGTAATGCCTGCTTCTTTTGCATATTCCTCAATCTTCTGACCGTGCTCATCGGTACCAGTCTGAAAGAAAACATCATAGCCCTGAAGTCTCTTAAAACGGGCAATAGCATCTGTAAGAACAATCTCATAAGAGTTGCCGATGTGAGGCTTTCTAGATGTATATGCAATGGCTGTGGTTATATAATATTTCTGTTTTTCCATTATAAATAAATCCTCCGTAAAAATATACAGATCAATTATACTATTATTTCCTGAAATATGCAAGATATTTTTTATTTTATATTTTTCATTATTAATACTTGAAAAATATTCCTCGAATGCTATAATAAACTTGAATAAATATAAAGGAGCGTTCCTTATGAAAAAATTCATATCAATTATGATGTCAGTTATAATCCTGATATCTGCAATGTCTGTAATGGCATTTGCAAATGAAGAAGTCACACCCGTTATTTTTGTTGATGGTATCGGCTCTTCAAACACAGTAAATACAGAAACAGGCGAAACTGTATTTCCTCCCGCAACTGATGCTATTGTAAGCGGTGTTTCAGAAGCTGCACTTCCTCTTATAAAGTCACTTGTCAGCGGTGATTATGAAGCTGTCAGCGAACCGCTCTGCAACGCGCTCGTTACAATTTTTGACGGTATGGCTTGTGACGAAAACGGCAACCCCGTTTACCCCACAACATCTGCATACACAATGCCTGATGCTGAAACAATCCTTTCAGGTAAAATGGCAATTGACACTCCCAATCTTGGTTTTGATGCAGCAGAAATCACATATTTCAGCTATGACTGGCGTATGGATATGCAGACAGTTGCATCTCAGCTTAATGACCTTGTAAAACTTGTAAAAGATGCAACAGGCGCAGACAAAGTAAACCTTGTAGGTTTTAGCATGGGTTCTTGCGTAGTTACTACATATCTTCATGATTACGGCTATGAAGATATTGAAGATGTTATTATTCTCTCAGGTGCATTCAATGGTGTTTCAACTTGCGGTGAACCTTTCAGCGGTCAGATTGCATTCAATTCTGCAGGTATGGTCACATTCCTTAAGACAATGCTCGGTGACGATTTCTCTGCAACTCTCCTTTCAACACTTATTGACATTCTCAATCAGTCAGGTATGCTTGACGGTGTTCTTGAATTTGCTGAAGAACTCAACTATGCCATCATTGATGATGTTTTTGAGCTTGGTCTCAAAACAACATTTGCAAGAATGGCAGGCATCTGGTCAGTTGTTCCCTACAATATGTATGATGCTGCAAAAGAACTTCTTATCGGAGACAATGTAACAGATGAATTCGTTGCTAAAATCGATTACTATCACAATGAAGTTCAGGCAAACAACGAAGAAATTCTCAATGGTGTTATCGAAAACGGTGGCAACCTTGCAATTATTTCAAAATACGGCAGCACAATTCCTCCCGTATGCGTAAGTCAGCTCAATATCGGTGATATGGTTATTGATACTGTTTACACATCATTCGGTGCAACTTGTGCAGATGCAAACACAACTCTCGGTGAAAATTATGTTCAGGCTGCAGATTGCGGTCACAACCACATTTCTCCTGACAATATGATCGATGCTTCAACTGCAGCATTCCCCGAATACACATGGTTTGTAAAAGATCTTATGCACGCAGATCATACACCTGCCCAGTGGGAACTTATCAGATTCATCTTTGCATCAGAAGAACAGCCCACAGTAAGCGACAATGCAATATATCCCCAGTTCCTCATCAGCGTTTCAGAAGACGAAATCGTTCCTCTTACTGCTGATAACGATACAGGCAAATACGGTCAGTCAACAGATAAAGTAAGTCTTTATGATATGATCGTTAATACACTCAAGAAAATCATCGATTACATCAAAAACCTTTTTGCAGGTCTTTTCTAAGGAGATTTCACAATGATTAAAGTTGGTATTCAGACTTATACTATCCGTGACTACTGCAAAACTATTGAAGACATAGACAAGACTCTCGCTGAGCTTGCGTCATGGGGTGTAAAGGATATACAGATTTCAGGCATCGGCAAGGTTGACTGGAATGAACTTGCCGATACCGTAAAAAAATACGGTATGAATGTATGTGTTACACACACATCATTTGAAAGAATGATAAAAGAAACAGATGCTGTTATAGATGAACACATCAATCTCGGCTGTGACTGTCTCGGTATCGGTGCAATGCCCGGTGAATATGAAAGAACTGAAGAAGGCATTGAAAAATTCTTTGCAGACCTTATTCCAGTTGCAAAGAAAATGAGAGAACGTGGAGTTCATCTTGCATACCACAATCACGATTTTGACCTGAAGAGATTCGGTGACAAATCAATTCTTGACAGAATGCTTGAACTCGATTCTGACCTTCTCTGGTTTATTCCCGACGTTGCGTGGCTTCACATTGCAGGTGAAAAACCCGAAGAATATCTCAAGAAAATGCAAGGCAGAGTCAAGGTTCTCCACTTCAAGGATTACAATCCTGTTGAAAATCAGGAACATCCCTGGGCATTCACAGAGCTCGGCAAAGGTGTAGTAAACCTTAATGCTTGCTATGAAACAGCAAAAGAAATGGGCATTCCCTACATTATGTTTGAGCAGGACAACAACTGGACAGTTGATGCAATGCAGTCAAGCAAAGAAGCTTTTGAATTCATGAAAAATCTAGGCTGATAATATGGCAAAAAAATTCTCCGTATCATCTGATACGGAGATTATTTTTATCATTCTTCGGTTTCTGCTGAAACAAGATACTGTTTTCTGTATATAAAGAATACAAGAAGAACAACATATTTTATTGTATGAAGAATACTTGTAAAATCAGGAAGGAAATTGTTTCCTGTGCCTCTTACTACATATATAGAATTGAGTATACCGATAACAAGCTGTACAACCAAAACAAGACAAGTAAGAAGTGTCAGGTTGTTGAGAAGTTTATTAGGTGTCGAAAGCTTGTATATTTTCCAAAGATAGAAAATAAACGGTGTTGAAACTGAGAAAAACTGCATTGCAATGTTTATAACGGCAGTTATAGCAACAATATTGTTTCTTGACTGAATTTCTGACGGAGTGAGCATTTCTGCAACATTATACTGTGCAATGGCATAAGCTGAAACCATTGCAAAAGCTGTAAGAATCACAGTTGCAACTATGCATATGACAGATAAAATTGTAAGATTTCTGCCCATATAATAGTTTTCATTCTTCTCACAGAGTTTACATGCCTTGTTGACAATTGTAAAACCTCTTATCTGCATTACATAGTAAAAAATTACAGACACAACAGCAACACATGAACATACATTTTCAACCACGGCAGAAATCCCGTCTATTCTGCTTACATTGCTGATAATAGAATTCAGAATAAGAGCAATTGCGGTAACAATGAAAACAGAAGAAGCTTTTATATCAAGCCCTTTGGCTATTTCACTTTTTTTCATTATTGTCTCCTTACAGAGCCTTGTAAGCCTCTTGAGTAACTCTCATCATTTCATCCATCTTGCTTTCCATATCAGCAACGAGTTTGAACTGTGTACGGCATCTGTCAAGGTTATGTTCAGGATACTTTGTGCCGAAGTATACGTCACCGTCAATGTAATCTGCAAGGAATCTCATACCGCATTCAAGTGTAAGAAGCTTTGCTGAAAATGGAAGGTATTCAATTTCCTTTTCATTAAGGCTCTTACCTGCTGTTGAAAGATAACCCTTTACATACTTTTCGTAAAGGTTGATATCCATTGAAACCTTTGAGAGGTCTTTTTCATCTTCGGCAGCTGTGCTTGCACCGAAGCGGATAGCGTCACCGAAGTCATAAAGTGCAGAGCCGGGCATAACAGTGTCAAGGTCTACAATACATACAGCTTCGTTTGTGTCTTTATCAAACATAATATTGTTAAGCTTTGTATCGTTATGTGTAACACGCACGGGGATTTCGCCCTTTGCGATAAGATCAACAATCACCTTTGTGTCATCTTCTCTTGCAAAAGCAAACTCAAGTTCGGGAAGTACATTTTCTTTTCTGCCTGATGCATTCTTCTCTGCAGAAGCTTTGAGATTGAGGAATCTCTTGTATGTATCGTGGAAGAAAGGAATTGTGTCAAAAAGAGTTTCACCGGGGAAATCAGCAAGCTGTGACTGGAATTTACCGAATGCAGCACCTGCCGTGTAGAAAATCTCATCGTTTTCAATACTGTCATAAGAGAAAGCATTGTCAACAAAGTTATAGAATCTCCAGCATTCACCGACTGAATCAAAGAAACAATTCTTACCGTCAAGAGTAAAGTAAACAGAAAGTGTTTCTCTGTTGGGGTCACCGCCTTCTTCTGCAATCTTTTTGCGAAGATGGTCTGTAACACGCATTGCATTATCCATAAGCTCAACAGGCTTTTTGAAAACTGCAACATTAATCATCTGGAGAAGTCTTTTTTCTCCGCCTTCAAATTCTATAACATATGTACGGTTAATATGACCAGCGTGAATCATACTCCAACTTGTCATTTTTCCGCCGATACCGTATGCTTCAAGAATCTCATCTATTGTCAACGGGAGTTTATCTTCAATAATTGCCATTTTTCAATCATGTCCTTTCAATAATCGTAGTTACGATATTCCGAATGTAATTATATACTTTTTTTCTAATTTAGTCAACAATTTTTATTATAATACTTTACATAAACAAAAAAATAATGTAAAATAAATGAAACAGATGACAAAACACGGAGGTATTCTTTTATATGGACAAAAAATTCAACAGAATTCTCTTAAAACTCAGCGGTGAAGTTCTTGCCGGCGAAAAGAAACATGGTATTGATTTTGATACTGTTGCAAGTGTTTGCAAAGTTATAAAAAAATGTACAGACATCGGTGTACAGATCGGTATCGTTGTAGGTGGCGGCAATTTCTGGAGAGGCAGATCAAGCGGCAGCATGGACAGAACAAGAGCGGACCACATCGGTATGCTCGCAACAACAATGAACGCTCTTGCAGTTGCAGATACCCTTGAAGCAATGGGTGTTAATGTAAGAGTTCAGACTGCAATTGAAATGAGACAGATTGCTGAGCCTTACATCAGAAACAAAGCTGTAAGACATTTTGAAAAAGGCAGAGTTGTTATCTTCGGTTGCGGAACAGGTTCACCCTACTTCAGCACAGATACAGCAGCATCACTCAGAGCAGCAGAAATCAATGCTGATGTTATGCTCAAGGCTACAAACGTTGACGGTGTTTATGATAAAGACCCCAACAAGTTTGATGACGCTGTGAAGTTCAACACTCTCACACACGCAGAAGTTGTTGAAAAAGGCTACGGTGTTATGGACAGCACAGCAGCAGCTCTTTGCAAAGACAACAATATCCCCATTCTTGTTTTCAATCTTCAGGATCCCGAAAATATCTTCAGAGCTGTTACAGGCGAAGATATCGGCACTCTTGTTATAGACTGATACATAATCAATAATTTACGGAGGTTATCTCATGGAACTTAAAGAACTTTATGAAAGCACCAAAACCAGAATGACAAAGACTATCAACGCACTTCACGCTGAATATGACTCAATCAGAGCAGGCAGAGCAAGCGCTAAGGTACTTGATAAAATACAGGCTGACTACTACGGCACTCCCACTCCCATCAACCAGATGGCAAGCGTTTCAAATGCTGATGCAAGAACTCTTGTTATCCAGCCCTGGGACAAATCAGCTCTCACTCTTATCTGTAAAGCTATCCAGCAGTCAGATCTCGGCATCAATCCTCAGAACGACGGTATTGTTATCCGTCTTAACTTCCCCCCTCTCACAGAGGAAAGAAGAAAGCAGCTCACAAAGGATATTTCTAAGATTGCAGAAGATTCAAAAGTTGCTGTACGTCAGATCAGACGTGACTCTATTGACAAGATAAAGGCTGCTAAAAAAGCAAACGAAATTACAGAAGACGATCAGAAATCCGGTGAAGACAAGATTCAGAAGATCACAGACGATTTTGTTAAGCAGATTGAAGAAATTGAAAAAGCAAAATCAGCTGAGATCATGGAGATCTGATAATGGCTGACAATAAATGTCTGCCCGAATTTTCTGTTCTCCCCCGCCATGTTGGTTTCATAATGGACGGTAACGGAAGATGGGCAAAGAACAGAGGTCTGCCCCGAAGTGAAGGCCACAAGGAAGGTGCAAAAACCTTCAGAAGAATCGGTGAATATGCCGGTGACCTTGGTATTGAAGTTGCAACATTCTACGCTTTCTCAACAGAAAACTGGAAACGTCCCGAAGCTGAAGTGAACGCAATTATGGCACTCTTCGGTGATTATCTAAATGAGGTAATTGACAGAATCAGAGAAAATGAAGAAAAAGGCATCAGACTAAGATTCATAGGAGACAGAAGCGGTATTTCTCAGGAACTTCTTAATCTTATGGACTACACGGAGCAGCTCACAAAAGACAAAAAACGCATAACACTCAATATTGCAATCAATTACGGAGGCAGACACGAAATCGCTTCCGCTGTGAAAGAAATTGCAAAAAAAGCCGTAAAGGGCGAAATTAATCCCGAAAATATTGATGAAAATATGATTTCAGACTATCTTTATACACAAGGTCAGCCTGATCCGGATCTCATCATCCGTCCCAGCGGTGAATTCAGAACATCTAACTTCCTCACCTGGCAGGGTGCATATTCCGAACTCTGGTTCTCAGATGTACTCTGGCCCGACTTTACAGAAGAGCATTTCAACGATGCTCTGAGAGCTTACGAGCAAAGAAATCGTCGTTTCGGCGGTGTATAATTCAGCTTTTCAGCGGAACTGTTTTTTCGGTTCCGCTGAAAGTGTTGTTAATGAAAGGTAATATATTATGAAAACTCGCATTATAACAGCATTGGCAGCAATAATTGTGATTCTTGTGCCCTGTTTTGTATTACTTCACACATTTGCATTACCCCTTATTGTAGGCATTTTTGCAGCAATTGCAGTTTATGAAGTAATCAATGCAACAGGCGGAAAAAATAAAGTACTTCTTGCAATAAGCTGTCTGACAGCCGCTGCTGTTCCGTTCATTTTTCACTTTGACATTAAAATTCCGTTTATGCCCGTTGCTATCATCTACGCTCTGGCATACTTTATAATAATGGTGCCTATGCACAAAAAGACAAAATTCAACGATGTTATAACAGCCCTTTTTGCTACACTTGCAATTCCCTGCTCACTTTCAGTTTTTGTTCTTCTGCGTGACGTTTATATTGCTGACAGCGAAAAATACACAAAAGCTTCAGGTGTATTCTTTATACTCTTTGCAATGTTCTGTGCATGGATGACAGACACTTTTGCATACTTCTCAGGCAGATTCCTCGGCAAACACAAACTCTGTCCCAATGTAAGCCCAAACAAGACAATTGAAGGTGCTGTAGGCGGTGTTATCGGCAATATAATTGCAAGCTCGGTAATGTTCATTATTTTTGACAAATACTTCTTCACAATGCATACAATAGCACTGTGGCAGATTATAATTATAAGCATAGTACTTTCTGTTGTAAGTATGTTCGGTGACCTCTCCGCATCACTTATAAAAAGAAATCACGGAATCAAAGATTTCGGAAACATTTTCCCCGGCCACGGCGGCGTAATGGACAGAATAGACAGTTGTCTCTTCGTTCTCCCGGCACTTTATGCCGCAATATATTTTATTAACATCTGAGGTTGATAATAATGAAAAAAATAGCTATTCTCGGTTCAACAGGTTCAATCGGTACTCAGTCAATAGACGTTGCTCTTAAACACGGATACAAAGTCACAGCACTGACTGCTCATTCAAACCATAAGATTCTTGAAGAACAGGCAAGACTTATGAAACCTGAAAAAGTGGCATTGTTTGATGAAAACGGTGCAAAAGCACTCAGAACTGCCCTCGCGGATACAGACATAAAAGTCCTCTCTGGTATGGACGGTATTATTGAATGTGCCGCAGATACAGATGCTGATACAGTCATTAACTCCATTGTAGGTATGGCAGGTCTCAGACCGACTCTTGCAGTTATAAATGCAGGAAAAACACTCGCTCTTGCAAACAAAGAATCCCTTGTTGCGGGCGGTCAACTTGTTATGGATGCCGCAAAGAAGAATAACGTTTCAATTCTTCCCGTAGACAGTGAGCATTCTGCAATTTTCCAGTGTCTTGAGGGGAAACCTTCCAACAAAGCACTCAAAAAGATCATTCTTACAGCTTCAGGCGGTCCGTTCTTCGGTAAAACAAAAGAAGACATGCAGAATATGACTGCTGTCGATGCACTCAAACATCCAAACTGGAGTATGGGTGCAAAAATCACAATTGACTCTGCAACAATGTTCAACAAAGGTCTTGAACTTATTGAAGCTGTATGGCTTTTCGGTGTTTCTCCCGACATGATAGACATTGTTGTGCACAGAGAAAGTATTGTACACTCAATGGTGCAGTATGACGATAATTCTGTTATCGCTCAGCTCGGTCTTCCCGATATGAGAATACCCATACAGTATGCACTCACCTACCCTGAAAGATTTGAATCTCCCGTTGGCGAGATTGACTTTGCAGAAATGGGTAAACTTACATTCTACAAACCCGATTACGAAACATTCCGCTGCATAGACATATGCAGAAATGCAATAAACCAGGGCGGTCTTATGCCCTCTGCAGTAAATTCTGCAAACGAAGAAGTAAACAGACTCTTCCGTGAGGGGAAAATCAGATTCAATGATATTCCCGACCTTATCCTCAAAGGTGCAGCCGCTGCTCCTGTTATGGATACATTTACCGTTGACGATATTGATAATTCTGATAAAATAGTCAGAGAAGCGGTTATTGATTCAATCAATTGAAAGGATTGACATTTTCTTGAATTTATTACCATTAGCTATAAATATTTCTGCAGTCTGGAATAAGGTATGGCCTATTCTTATGGCAATACTTTTCTTCGGACTCATTATAGGCATTCATGAGCTCGGTCATTTTCTTACTGCAAAACTTTTTAAAGTTAAAGTAAATGAATTTGCACTCGGAATGGGACCTGCTATTTTCAAAAAGCAGAAAGGTGAAACAAAATATGCCCTCAGATGCTTCCCTATAGGCGGTTATGTAAGTATGGAGGGTGAAGATGAATCTTCTGACGATGAAAGAGCTTTCTGCAACAAAAAATGGTGGAAAAAATTTATCATAGTTGCTGCAGGCGCAATTATGAATCTGATTCTCGGATTTATTTTTGTTATAGTCCTTACATCTATGGAAGACCTCATCGGGACACCGCAGATTCACAGTTTCTATGAAAACGCAACATCTGTACAATATGGTCTTGAAGCCGGTGACACAATAAAAAAAATCAACGGTACAAACATCTATTCAAGCAGAGATATAAGCTATGCACTCCAGAGAGATGAAGACGGTATTTATGATTTTACGGTAGAGAGAAACGGTGAAAAAGTTTTACTCGAAGATGTGCATTTTGAAACAAAAGATGCCGGCAACAGTCATAATATCATCATTTATGACTTCATTATCGTTGGTGTTGAAAAAACATTTTTCAATGTTATCTCTACTGCGGTAAAAGATACTGTTTCAATTGCAAGACTTATATGGCTGACTCTTTTTGACCTCATTACGGGACACTACGGAATAAATGACCTCTCAGGTCCCGTAGGTACGGTATCTATCATTGCACAGACCACGTCTGAAGCTGTTGCAACGGGTGTTGGTTTTGAAAATATTATCTATATTATGGCACTCATTTCAATCAATGTAGGTGTTTTCAACCTTCTTCCTGTCCCTGCACTTGACGGCGGCAGATTATTCTTTATCGGAATTGAGGCAATCATCAGAAAGAAGATTCCTGCAAAATATGAAGGATACATTCACGCAATTGGTCTTTCAATACTGATAATGCTTATGGTATTTATCACATGCAATGATATTAAAAATCTCATTGTAAACTAAATCCGCTATACAAGGGTGATTTCTATGTACACAAGAAGAAATGCAAAGGAAGTTAAAATCGGCAATATCACAATCGGCGGCAACAATCCCGTTGCAGTACAGTCAATGCTCAACACACTTGCTTCAGATGCTGATGCCTGCGTTGAACAGGCATTGAGATTGCAGAATGCAGGCTGTGAAATCATCAGAACAGCCGTACCTGACCTTGATTGTGTAAAAACTGTTTATAAACTCAAAGAAAATCTTTCCATTCCTGTTGTTGCAGACATTCATTTTGATTACAGAATCGCTCTTGAATGCGCAGAAGCAGGAATTGATAAAATCAGAATAAATCCCGGCAATATAGGTTCTGACGACAGAGTAAAGGCTGTTGCGGACAAATGCAGAGAGAAGAATATTCCCATCAGAATAGGTGTAAACTCAGGCTCTCTTGAAAAAGAGATTCTTGCCAAGCACGGCTCTCCCACACCTGCAGCTCTTGCGGAAAGTGCTATGTATCACGCGTCACTTCTTGAAAAGTTTGATTTTGATAACATAGTGCTTTCACTCAAATCATCAGACGTTATGAAGTCTTTTGAGGCCTATTCAATTGTCGGTTCACAATGTAACTATCCTCTCCATATCGGAATTACCGAAGCAGGTACAGAGAGAATGGGTATAATAAAATCTTCAGCAGGTCTCGGAGCTCTTCTTCTCAGCGGTATCGGTGACACAATCAGAATTTCCCTCACTGCCGATCCTGATAAAGAAATCCACGCAGCATATGACCTTCTCAAAGCTCTCGGACTCCGTAACAAGGGTATAAAATTTGTTTCATGTCCCACTTGCGGCAGAACAAAAATTGACCTTATCAGACTTGCTGCAGAGGCAGAAGAAAGACTTAAAAACTGCGATAAGGAACTTACCGTTGCAATTATGGGCTGTATTGTAAACGGTCCCGGTGAAGCAAGAGAAGCAGATATCGGTATTGCAGGCGGAGACGGTTGCGGCTTAATTTTCAAAAAAGGGGAAATTCTCAGAAAAGTTTCAGAGGACAAGCTTATTGATGAACTTGTTGATGAAATTGAAAAATCATTCTGAGAACATATAAACAATGCAGAAAATAAAAAGAAACATAAAGAATAAAACCTGGTTCAAACTTGATAATGCAGGTACTGTTTTTCCCGGTCAGAATACTCAGACCTGGTCAAATGTTATCAGAGCATCTATCAACCTTAAAGAAGAGGTTGATCCCGATATTCTGTTTGAAGCAGCAAAAAAATGTCTGCCGAGATTTCCTACCATGGCGGTAAGACTCCGTAACGGATTTTTCTGGCACTACATAGAAAAGAATCCCGAACCTCCTGTTGTGATTCCCGATGCGAACAATCCTTGCCTGAGAATCAAATACAATGAGGACAACAGATATATGTTCAGAATATTCTATTATAAGAACAGAATATCTCTTGAAATATTCCACGCTCTTACAGACGGTTACGGTGCATGTGTTTTCCTGAGCACAATAACTGCAGAATATCTGCGTCTGAAAGGATATGACATACCCGCAGGCGGTATGGTGCTTGATATAAACGAAGAGCCGAAAGCTGAAGAAATTGAAGATTCATTCATAAAATATGCATCAAAAACAGGCTCGGAAAAATTGCCTCTGTTCAAGACATACCACAAAAAAGGTACACGTATGCCAAAGCATACTTCAATTGTCACAACAGGATATCTCCCTGTTGATAAACTCAAATCAAAAGCAAAAGAATACGGTGTAACAATAACTGAATACCTTTCTGCAATACTTATGTATCTTCATCTACAGTTTCAGAAAAGCGAAAACATAAAGCAGAAAGATGTATGTATGCAGATTCCCGTAAATTCAAGAAATCAGTTTCCGTCTAAGACGCTGAGAAACTTCTCTGTCAACTATAACATCAGAATTGACCCTACCTGGGGTGATTATACCTTTGAAGAAGTTTTAAGACATCTTTCACTCAGCCTCAGACTCACAAACAATCCAAAGCATCTTTCTGTTATGTTTGCTGCAAACCTTGCAATGGAAAAGAATCCTTTTATGAGATTTCTTCCGTTATTCGTCAAAGACCTTGCAGTGGGACTTGTATTTGTTATCGGTGCTGAAAAAACAACAACATCTGTCTTCACAAACCTCGGTGTTGCAAAAGTGCCCGATGAAATGATGGAGCATATAGACAACATTATTCTTATGCCCAGTCCCGGAAGACTCAACGGTGCAAGAGTCGGCGCCGCATCAATCGGCAATAAAATGGCTATAACATTCTCTAATATGTATAAAGAAACAGATGTTGAAAGAGAATTTTTCAGATTCCTTATAAAAGAAGGAATCCCAGTTAAAATAGAGAGCAATAAGCAATAATAAATGCAACATTGCAAAAAAAGGAGAGAAAATATGTCATATTGTGTAAACTGCGGTGTTGAACTTGACAACAGCATTAAAAAATGTCCGCTCTGCGACACACCTGTTATCAATCCAAACATCATAGATAACGAAAATTCTGCCCCCGCATTCCCTGAGAGAATCAATATTCCCACCACATCAAAAAATAAATATGCAGCAATCATCTTTTCTGTATTGCTTCTTATTCCCAATGTTGTGTGCGTTATAACAAACCTCATTTTTACACCCGAAATCCCCTGGAGCGTGTATGTAGGTTCATCATCAGCTATATTCTGGTTCCTCTTTGTATTCCCGTTTATAATGAAGCGAAAATTCCCGTATCTGATACTTCTTATCGATGCGCTTGCAACTGCGGCATATATATTTATATTCTACTATTATAATTCCGCTCAGAACGGCTGGTTCTGGAAGCTTGCAATTCCTCTTGATATAGGGGCTTTTGCGTGCATTGCTATTCTTAATGCGTTTTTCTCAAAATCAAGAACAAAAACACATTCAGCCATTGCTCTTTTCTCTGTGCTCACAGTTTTGTGTGCATACATATGCCTCATAGTAAATCTTTACGCACAGAACATCATAGCTACTTATGTAACATTTATCATCGGCTCTTCATGTCTGATTCTTCTGCTGTTTTTCATTGCAGTTGAAAAGAATTACAAACTCCGTGAATGGCTTTCAAGAAAGTTCTTCTATTAACAGAATTCTGTGAAAGGATCAACTGATGAAAAAGATTTTTTGTATCTTTCTTGCAACATTTTTTTTGGCTTCTTCCATAACCATTATCGGTTCCGCATTCAAAAATGACCATGTAAATACCGGTGACCTGAAGCAGGATATCATTGCTGTTGCAAAAACTCAGATAGGATACTGCGAAACTGAAGGTAAATCAAAATATGATTCTGCAGTTTCGGGCACTTATTCAAACTCTAGTGCTGCATTCCTCGGCTGGTGCGCAAACGAAGCATCAGCGCCCGAAGATGTAATTTCAAGAATTGCCGATGTTGAGAAACTTTATAAATTCTATGAACAGCAGGTAAAAATCCACAATCCGGACGAGCATCTTCCTGCAGAGGGCGACATAATATTTCTCTCAAAAAACGGCAGACCCGAATTATGCGGCATTGTGCTCTCTTCTGATGATGAATTTGTAACTGCAATTATCGGTGATGAAGACGGCTATGTGAGAAAAAAAATGTACTCAGTAACTCTCAGCAAAATTTATGCCTATGCAACACCCGATTACAGCATAATCGCAGAGCATACACCCGGCAAATATATGACAACTGCATCAGCCCTTAATTTCAGAGCTGAGCCGTCAACTTCTGCTGTTTCTTACTGCAAAATTCCCCTTGGTACAATCATTACAATCACAGCAATAAGCGGTGATTGGGGACGTACTGAATATGAAGGAAAAACAGGCTGGGTACATCTTGATTATGTTTTCAGCTACGATGATTCACACGCTGATACATCAGAATTTGCCGTAAAATGGAATGTCATTGATGTTTCTAAATGGCAGGGAAATATAGACTGGAACAAAATTGCAGCAGCAGATATTCAGGGTGTAATCATTAGAATCGCATTCAGAGGCACTGCAACAAAAGTTATTCATACAGATGAAAAATTCTATGAATACTATAACGGTGCAAAAAAAGCAGGGCTTCACGTAGGTTGCTATTTCTATTCAGCAGCAACAACTGTAGAAGAAGCAAAAGAAGAAGCACGTTATGTTGTAAACGAAATAAGAAAGCATGACCTGCAGTTTGATATGCCTGTTTATATTGATATGGAAGACAAGGTTGTTCAGCAAACAGGAAAAACACTCATTTTCAATATGACAAAAGCATTTTTTGATGTAATGGATGATGAAAATATCTACTCCGGTGTTTATTGCAGCACCGTGTGGGCAGAAGATTACTACACTCCTGCACTTTTTGTAAAAAATGCACTCTGGATTGCAGACTGGCGTGATAAATGTCAGTACAGCGGTGAATACGGTATGTGGCAGTACACAGAATACGGCAGTGTAAGCGGAATAGACGCAAACTATACAGACCTTAACATCTGTTACATAAACTATCCCGCACTTATAAAAAACCTCGGTTACAACACCGAGCCCCAGAACAGAAAAAGAGGTGACGTTGACGGCAACGGCACGGTAAATGCATCAGATGCCCGTTTAGCCCTCAGATGTGCTGCAGGACTTGAGTCACTTTCTGAAAAAGCAAAATCTGCAGCAGATATGAACGGGGACGGAAAGGTCCTTGCTCCTGATGCAAGAACAATTCTCAGAATAGCATCAAAACTCGAATAATTTGTCAGACGGATGTACATTAAATACATTCGTCTGATTTTTTTTGTTATGTGTTGCTTTTTTTTGTTTTATGTGCTATTATGTATCAAATGATACAGATTCGGAGCATTTTTATGAAAAAATCAGTTTTATCAGCACTTTGCGAATGCCCTGTTTTTTCAGGACTCAATGAGTCAGATGTTGAAACAATTGCAGAAAAATATATGACACTTTCTGCTACAGAAAAAAACGAAATTATTTTTTCAGAAAACAAATATACAAGAAGTCTTGTTATCATAATCAAAGGTAAAGTTTCAGTTATCAAAAAAAGCGGAAATTCAGAAATTCTTATGAATATCCTCTCCAAAGGTGATATTTTCGGTATGGCAACTCTTTTCTACGAAAAAGAGAATTATCTCACAGAAATCAAAGCTCTTGAAAAAGTCACCCTTGCAATTATTGATAAAGAAAATGTAAAAAGCATTTTCTCTGAATTTCCTGAAGTTTCTGAAAATTACATCAGAATTCTTTCAGAAAAAATACATTTTCTGAACAAAAAAATCAGCACATATACAAAGTCTGAAGCGATTCAGAAGATTGCTTCATTTATTATTCAATGTACTGACAAAGAAAAAACGCAGGCTGTACTTCCCTACAACATCACTACTGTTGCAGAAGCGCTCAATATGGGCAGAGCCTCAGTTTACAGGGCTTTTGAGTGTCTTGAGAATGATGATATAATAAGCCGTTCAGGTAAGAATATCATCATAAAAAATTATGAGGCACTTGAAAATATATAACTATTTCACAGGAGTGAACACAAATGAAAAAAACAAAACTTTTTGCACTCTTACTTGCACTTGTAATGATTCTTACAGCATTTGCAGGTTGTGCAGACACAAAAACTTCAGACGAACCCACAACTGATGCTGAAATCGTTTCTGATACAGCAGAAGAAAAAGCAACAATAAATCTAGCTCTTCTTAAAGGCCCCACAGGTATGGGTGGTGCTTATCTGTGGTCAAAAAATGAAAAAGGCGAAACACAGAATAATTACAATATTACTCTTGCAACAGACGCTTCAACAGTAGGCCCTAACCTTATGAAAGGCGAATTTGATATTGCTGCGCTTCCCACAAATGCGGCAGCTTCAATTTACCAGAAATCTCAGGGTAAAGTTAAAGTTATTGCAGTAAATACTCTCGGTGTTCTTTACATTGTTACAAAAGACGGTGCAGTTTCATCAGTTGCAGACCTCAAAGGCAAGACAATTCTTGCATCCGGTCAGAGTCAGCTTCCCGAATATGCACTCAATTATGTTCTTGAATCAAACGGTCTTGTGATCGGTACAGATGTAACAATTGAATATGTAACAGAACATACAGAATCTGTCACAAAGGCTCTTGCAGGCGGTTATGACGCTGTTCTTCTTCCCGAACCCTTTGTTTCTCAGATTTCAACAAAAGACCCATCTTTCACAGTTGCAATCAATATTACTGAAGAATGGGAAAAGACAGGCGACTGCACTCTCGCAATGGGCTGTATCGCAGTTAACGCAGATTTCTATGAAGCAAACAAAGAAGCTGTAAAGAAATTTATTGCTGATTACAGCGAATCTGTAAACTATGTAAACAACAACATTGAAGACGCTGCAACACTCATTGAAAACCACGATATTATGGCTGCTGCTGTAGCAAAGAAAGCTATTCCCAATGCGAACATTGTTTGTTACACCGGTGAAGAGATGAAGTCAACTCTTTCAAGCTGCTATCAGGTGCTTTTTGAACAGAATGCAGATATAATCGGCGGACAGATGCCCGGTGAAGATTTCTATGTCGACATCAATTCTTAAAAAAATCGGTAAAAAATTAATAATATCAATTATTTGGCTCGGCATATGGCAGATTCTTTCTGCCATAGTCGGGCTTTCCGTGCTTCTGCCCTCACCTGCAGAAACATTTACAGAGCTTTGCAAACTCATTATAACTGAAGACTTTATTCTTTCTGTACTTCTTTCAGTAGGAAGAATTATGACAGGTTTTGCTGCAGGTGTGATTCTCGGATGCATCACAGGCACATTATCAGCATTTTCGGAATTTGTGAATGAACTTCTTTCTCCAATTACAAGCATAATAAAAGCAACACCGGTTGCTTCATTCATCATTCTTGCTCTTGTATGGCTTAAAACAGGCAATGTACCGTCATTCTCAACTGCGCTGATGGTCTTTCCGTTTGTATATTCAAATATAAAAACCGGCATAAAAGAAACAGACAGACAGCTTCTGGAAATGTCAGCTGCATTCGGTGTATCTGCAGGCAAAAAAATCAGAAATATCTATATTCCGTCTGTAAAGCCGTATTTTATTTCTGCTGCAACAACAGCTATAGGCCTTGCGTGGAAAGCAGGAATTGCGGCTGAAGTTATCTGCAACCCTAAGCTTTCAATCGGCAACGGAATTTATGAATCAAAAATTTATCTTGAAACTCCCCGAATGTTTGCCTGGACAGCAGTTGTTATTGTGCTGAGTATTATACTCGAAAAGATTATAGTTCTTATTCTGAAACGAGGTACTGCAGATGATAAAGATTGATAATGCTACATTTTCATACGGTGACGAAAAAATAATTCAGAATCTCGGAATATCTCTTGCAAAAGGCAGAATATACTGTATAATGGGTGCTTCAGGTGTCGGCAAAACAACCCTTTTAAGACTCATATCAGGTATGCTGAAATGCGACAGCGGCTCTGTTTCAGGAACAGAAAAAATGAAGAAATCATTCATTTTTCAGGAAAACAGATTACTTCCTCATATGAGTATTTATGAGAATCTCAGATTCGTTACAGATGATGAACAAAAAATAAATTCCGCTCTGAAAAATACAAAACTTTATGATGACAAAAACAAAAAAGCTTCTGCCCTCAGCGGAGGTATGGCAAGACGTGTTGCGATTGCACGTGCAGCAGCTTTCGACGGTGATATATTTTTTATAGATGAGCCGCTTTATGGTCTTGATGTAAAAACATCAGAAAATATCCTTGAGCTTATCAGACAAACCGTTCAGGGAAAAACAGCATTTATCATCACACACAGCCCCGAAGAAGCTTTTTATCTTGCAGATGAAATCATATTTTTATCCGACAAACCTGTCACCTCGGCACAAGTCATAAAAAAAGAGAATTTTTCTTCTGCAGAGAGCATAAAATCCTATCTTTTAACATAAATTCTATTGCAAAATAACAAAAAATATATTATGATTTCTTTTAGATATTTTATATTTAAAAGAAATCTTTTTATTATATAATTAAGGTGATAAAATTGAACAGATATCTCAGAACATTTGCTGAAATAGACATTGACGCAATGTATCACAATCTGGATGAAATCAAAAAGCAGGTAGGCGGAAAAACAATGATCTGTGCTGTCGTCAAAGCTGACGGTTACGGTCACGGTGCTGTTACTGTTGCCGAATTACTTGCAGATAATGTTGATTTCTTTGCAGTAGCATCAGCAGATGAAGCCATGGAGCTGAGAAATTCAGGAATTGAAAACAATATACTTGTTCTCTCATACACTCATTCAGACGATTATGAAGAACTTATATCCAGTAACGTAAGACTGACGGTATTCAATAAAAACAGAGCAAGAAAAATCAGCGAAGTCGCAAAAAAACTCGGAAAAACAGCAAAACTGCATATAGCCATTGACACAGGAATGACACGTATCGGTTTTTTCCCCACTAATGAATCTGCAGAAGCAATCAAAGAAATCAGTTCTTTGCCTAATATCGAACTTGAGGGAATTTTCTCCCACTATGCATGTGCCGATATGGAAGACAAATCAGTTTCTGATAAACAGACAGAGCTTTTCAGAAATTTCATTTCCGATTGCGAAAAAGAAGGAATCTACTTTCCCATACAGCACATCTGTAACTCAGCCGGAATTTCAGAATTCAATGAGCATTTCGATATGGTCAGAATGGGTATTGCACTTTACGGAATGTATCCTTCTGATGAAGTTGACAAAGACAGAATCAGCCTTATTCCCGCAATGACATACAAAAGTCATATCATCAGTATAAAAGATGTTGAACCTGATACGGGAATCAGCTATGGGCATACTTACACAACAACTGAAAAAAGACGCATTGCAACGGTTTCTGCAGGTTATGCAGACGGATACCCCCGTGCACTTTCAGGCTGCGGCAGAGTTATTGTAAACGGCAGTTATGCCCCCATAGTCGGCAGAGTGTGTATGGATATGTTTATGATTGACGTCACAGATATTGAATGTGAAGTAACCGATGAAGTTATACTCTTCGGCTCAGACGGTAAGCTTTCAGTATCAGTCGAAGAAATCGGTGAAAAATCAAAGAGCTTCAATTATGAAGTTATCTGCGGTGTTTCAAGAAGAATCCCCCGTGTTTATAAAAAAGACGGAAAAATAATAAAAACGGTAAATTATCTGAGGTAAAAAAATGGACAAAAAATTAAAGATACAAAAAATTATCAGCCCCCTTCTTATCGTACTTGCGGCTCTTATATGGGGCATCTCATTCGTAGCACAGAGTGAAGGCGGAGACGTAGGCTCATTCACATTCCAGAGTATAAGATGCACACTTGCTTTTCTCTCTATCGGTGTTGTTGTACTTTTTCAGAACAACACAAAAAAAGCAAGACTCAACAAGAAAAAATACAACGGCATAAGCCATTGGGTAAAAGAAAACAAACTTCTTGTCAGAACAGGTATCATATGCGGCATTGCACTTACAGTAGGCTGTATCTTCCAGCAATTCGGCATTGATATGCAGGGCAAAGATGTATCAACAGGCAGAGCCGCTTTCCTTACAGCACTCTATATAATTTTTGTTCCCATATTCGGTCTCTTCTTCAAAAAGAAAGTCGGTGTTATGGCATGGCTCAGCGTAGCAGTAGGAGCAGTTGGTCTTTACTTCATTTCAATCACTCCCGGCGAAGGACTTTCAATGTCTGCAGCAGATATTATGCTTATAATCTGTGCTATCGGTTACGGTGCTCAGATTATCACGGTTGACTCAGTTTCAGACAAGGTAGACGGTGTAAAGCTTTCATTCTTCCAGTTCGGTATAACTGCTGTTATTGCAACCATTCTTATGCTTATGTTTGAAAAGCCTGATATGGAAATCATCAAGGCAAATGCATTCAACCTTATTTATTCAGGTGTATTCTCAGGCGGTGCAGCATTCACACTTCAGATTATCGGTCAGAAGCGTTGCAATCACATTCTCGCTCCCCTTCTTATGAGTCTTGAATCAGTTTTCTCAGGACTTGCAGACTGGGTTATCAGAGGTAACATTCCCACAGACAGGGAATTCATCGGTTTTGCAGTTATGTTTGTTGCAATCATAATGGCACAGCTTCCCGACTTCAAAATCGATAAAAAAGCAAAATCATGAAGATAAATATTTTTGAAAAAGGTTTCAATTATTCTCAGGATGGTCCCGGAAACAGACTTGTATATCATCTTTCAGGATGCAATATGATATGTCCCTGGTGTTCAAACCCCGAAGGTATGGAGAGTAAAGGCAATGAATACACAACAGAAGAAATTATTCGCGAAATCAGGTCTTCTGCTCCGATGTTTTTTGACAATGGCGGAGTTACATTCACGGGCGGTGAATGTACTCTTCAGTCTGATGCCGTTATTGAAATCATAAACAGCATTCCTGAAGTAAACTTCTGCACAGAGTCAAATGCATCAACAAAAGGGTTCCTTAAAGTTGCAGAAAAATGCGACACCGTGATTGTTGACTACAAATCACCTGATGCTGAGAAGCTTAAAGAAATCTGCGGAGCGAATCTTCAGATTATTGAAGACAACATCAGAAAAATTGCAGAAGAAAAATATATTCACATCAGAATTCCGTTTATTCACGGTTTCAATGACGATGACAAATCAATAGACGGATTCCTGAAATTCTTCACTTCACTCCGTGGCGAATTTGATGTTGAAATTCTTCCCTATCACGAATACGGGAAAGAAAAATGGAAAAAAACAGGCAGAGAATATACCGTTACAGACGGTTATGTTTCAAAAGAAACAATAAATAAATTTGTTGAACTGATGCAAAAAAAAGAAATCAGAGTCATTAAAACATAAGGAGAGAAAAAGTATGAAAATCGGCACTCACGAACATCTCACCTATCTGGCAAAAGAACTTTTCAAGGAAGAAAGAAGTCTTAAAAAGCTTGACGGCTGGTTCAGAATCAAAGAATTCAGAAGAGATACCGACGAGCAGTTCAAAGACCTTCCCACTGTAGAAAAAGCAGGTCAGCAGCTTAAAATCATTGCTGAGAGACTTCCTCTGTCAATCAGCGATTATGCAGTTTTTGCAGGTACACAGCGTGACGCATTTGCAAGAAGCTATGCTCTTATCAATCCCACATTCAGAGTCGAAACTTTCTCAGGCTACTGCGACCCCACAGCTGTTTACAATGATATTGATGTAGATGAAGAGTTCACTAAAGAACGCATTGAGAATATGCGTGCATACGATAAAGAAACTCCTTTTGTAAAAGAACTTTCATCTGTCTACGAAAAATATACAGAATACACAGATGAAGTTACTTTCTTCATTGAACAGGTCACAGGTCACGTTATCCCCGATTTCAGACCTGCAATAAAATACGGTGTAAATCATCTTATCGCAGAAATCGATAAAAAAGAAGGCAACGAAAAACAGAATTCTCACCGCAAGGCTATGAAAGCAGCTCTTGAAGCTGTTGTTATCCTTTCAGACAGATACAGTGCACTTGCTCTTAAAAAGGCCGAAAGCACTTCAGATGAAGATATAAAGTGCAGAATGATGAATATTGCAGAAGCTCTTAAAAAAGTGCCTGCAAAGGGTGCAGAAACACTTTTTGAAGCAATGCAGAGTTTTATTCTCCTCTGGCAGGTTATGTGTCTTGAGCAGGCACCCAACCCTTTTGCATTCTCAGTAGGTAATGCAGACAGAATCTTTGAGCCTTACAGAGCAATGGAAAACCTTTCAAGAGAAGACACAGCAGCACTTCTGAAGCATCTTCTTATTTTCTATAACGTTGCGGACAGAAGCTGGGCAATTTCTCAGAATCTTATCCTCGGCGGCAGAGATGCAGACGGCAATGACCTTACAAATGAAACATCATTTGCTATGTTTGACGCATATTACGATATGAATATGCCTCAGCCTATTCTCTCGGTAAAACTTCACAAGAATACTCCCGACAGCATTTACAGCGAAATGGGAAGATTCTTCTTCACTCCCGGTTGTCTTACTCCGTCACTTTTCAACGACGATGCAATGTTTGAAGTACTTGCAAAGAACGGTGTAAAGAGAAAAGACCTTGCAGATTACTCAATCGCAGGCTGTCAGGAACCTCTCATTATGGGTAAGGATTCAGGCAACACAACAAACAGCTGGTTCAATCTCGGTAAAATTCTTGAACTCACACTCACAGGCGGCTATTCTGAAATCACAGGAAAGAAAATCGGCAAGGAAGACAATTCTTCAGCTATCGAAAAACTTCAGAATATAAGAGAAAAGTTCTATGCAAATGCTGAAGAATATGCCACACTTATGACAGATGCGGCAAACGGTTGTTCAAAGGCTCTTTCACTTCTTCCTGTTCCTTTCCTCAGCGCAGTTATGGGCGGTATTGAAACAGGTTATGATGCAAGAGATACAGTTGATCAGGGTACCCCATACAACGGCAGCGGCTGTCTTATCCACGGCACAAGCGTTATTGCAGACAGCTTTGTTGCTATCGATTGTCTTCTCAGAGAGCGTCCCGAAGATGCAGACAAGCTCATAGATGCACTTAAAAATAATTTTGAAGGATATGAAGAACTTCATAAATTCCTTCTCTCCTGCCCCAAATACGGCAACAATAACGACATTGCAGACAAAGAAGCCGTTGAAGTAACTGCAAAAATTGCAGATATCATTGCATCAAAGAAAAACTATATCGGGAATTCATTCCGTCCCGATTTCAGCACTCCCTCTACTCATCTTCTTTACGGATACTGGGTTGGAGCACTTCCCGACGGCAGAAAGTCAAGAGAAATGCTCAACTATGGTATCGACCCGCTTCATGGAGATGCAAATCAGGGACTCGGATTCCGTACTCTTTCCGCAATGAAACTTCCCTACGATAAGTCGGATCGTAGCCATGTCGTTCTGTGAGC
>JAZTWP010000014.1:0-39844 GCA_045636025.1 Acutalibacteraceae bacterium
GATGAATACGGGGTAAAGCTTGTAAGCCTTGAAACAATTTTCAGTGAGTGTGATGTTATCAGCAATCACCTTGCAAACAAAAAAGAGCTTGAGAATGTGTTCAATTATAAGCTTTTCAGATTGATGAAAAAACGCTCTACATTCATAAATACGGGCAGAGGTGCTCAGGTTGCGGAATATTCTCTTGCACTCTCACTTCTGCTGCACCCTTCAAGAACTTTTGTCGGAGATGTTCTCAAGCGTGAATTCGTCCCCTACATAAATCCCCTTTTCTGGTGTCCGAATGCAATTCTGACTCCTCATATTGCAGGCAGCACCGGCAATGAGCCTCAGCGAATGGCATATTATATGATGGAAGAACTGGAAAGATTTATATCAGACGGAAACACAAAATACGAGGTTACCATCGAATCCCTTGAAAGGATGGCTTAAAATGAAAAAACTGAAACAGATGATTAATACATACAGAAATGACGGCTCTGACCCGAGAAAAAATGATGCATGGCGTGTGCTTCTGTTTTCACTTAACTATGCAGGCGGTGCTGCAATCACAATAATGATGGGCAAATGGTCTTACTATACCCAGAATGTTCTGCAGTTAGGAATTATGTTTGCATCAATTCATCTTCCTATCCGTATTCTTGATGCTATAACAGACCCGCTTATTGCCAATATGTTTGATAAATACAACAAACCCGGCAAATTCAGACTGTTTATGATTCTCGGTGCTCTTCTGTCTCTGGTGCCGGCAATGATTATATTTTTCTATCCTGTTAATCCCGATATCCCTCTCGAGTTATCCTATGTATTACTGGGACTTTGCTATGCAGTTGTAATTGTCGGCAACACAATCCTTATGACAGCCACAAGAGCAGGACAGGCTATAATCACTCAGGATCCGAAACAGAGACCTCTCTATGCTCTCGGTCAGACAGTCTCTGATGCCCTTGTATCTGCCTTTGTTTCCGTTGTTGTCACAAGCAATCTCATCGGCAATATGCAGGAGCCTTTTGTATGGAGAATTTCAATCGTAGTAATGTCTGTTGTCTCTATAGTCTTTGTACTCGGTGCATCCAAGGCCATAAGCAACAGAGATAACCCCACATATTACTCAATGAATCAGAGAAAGCGAGAAGAAACAAAAATCACAGAGTTTTTCCATCTTATAAAACGAAGCAAGCCACTGAGAAGCCTTCTGTGGGCTACCTGCTCGGATTCTATTGCCAAATCAGTCAGAGCAAGTCTTTCAATTTATCTTTTTGCAAATATTATTATGAACAGAGGACTGACTTCTGCTTTTGACATTCTTAACGGTGTCGTGCTTGGCGCTCCCGTGCTTGTTATCGGTATGTATTTTGCATCAAAGAAAGGTTCTGCAAAGGTTTATCACAAGGTTTCAATTATTCAGACCCTGGTTTCCGTTGCAGGTTTTTTTGTGACAATGATTCTCCTCCCTGCAGACCCTGAATACGCTTATTCGGGAATCACATTCTCTGTTATAATGGTTATCCTTATTTTCGGTTTCTATATGAGCACACTCGGCATTTCAACAAACCTTGAAAATGCCATGGTCGGTGATCTTACAGATTATGAATATCTTCAGAGCGGAAAATTCATTCCCGGCACAATCGGTGCAGCACTTACTTTTGTAAATAAAGTCGCATCAAGCGGTGTAGGACTTATCACAATGGGAATTATGGCATTCTGCGGTTTTTCAGGCAGTGGTGCAGATGCAGTTGTGCCTGAAAATGTTTTCGTAAATTACAGATTCTATTACTGCATTCTTGCATCAATTTTCCTGCTCCCTGCCCTGGGACATTTTATCACATACCTTTCAATGAGAAAATATCCCCTTACTGATGAAATTATGCAGGAGGTATCCATTAAGATCGCAAAAGAAAGAGGTCTTATTGAAAAAACCGACGAGGTGACTTCAGAATGATTGCAGTTTATATAATATCGGCTTTGGTTGGTCTTATTCTTCTTGTAACAATTATTGAAACAATTTACTATATAAGCATGAAACCTGCTCAGGAATTGCCTGATGACAAGGATTTTGACTATTATTCGGCAACGGTTGACGGAAAGACTTTTGAAGATGCGTATCTTTTCCTGACAGATGACAAAGATGCTCCGGAATTTACCGAAGAAGAAATTTACAATATGCTTTCAAAGCAGTCCGAATATATGGGACATCGGTTTGACTGCTCCGATTTCAGAGCACAGATGCTTTTCAAAATTTATAAAGACTGCTATGATAAACTTTCCGACAGATGCCGTGAGCTTATAAAAAAGACATTTCTTGGTTTCAAATATTTTATGGATGAACCCGGTGACGACAGTATGTGTTACTGGTCGGAAAATCATCAGATTCTTTTTGCTGCAAGTGAATATCTTGCCGGTCAGGAGTGGCAGAATGAAACATTCTCAAACAACGGCATGACGGGCAAAGAGCATATGCAGAAAGCAAAAAAAAGAATCGAAGCGTGGATGCGTCAACGTTTCAGTTACGGTTTTTCGGAATACCTGAGCAACAACTATCTTGCAGAAGATATCTCCCCTATGGCAAATATCATTGCTTACTGTCAGGACGAAACAATCGTAAACCGTATGAAAATTATTATGGATATTCTTTGGCTTGATGTTGCACTCAACAGCGTAAACAACCGTCTTGTTGCCACAAGCTCGAGAATGTACGGCAATAATAAGGCAGGTAATTACTACGGTAACAGCATAGCAACAGCTATGAATGTTTTATGGGGAAATGACGGTGCCGAAAAGATTCTCAGCAACCCTTATCTTTCGGAAAAAGAAAAAATACAGATCCGTGACACACTTGCAAAGAAACCGAATCATATCGTAGTATGTTTTACTGATATTGTAAAAAAAGGGATTTACAGGATTCCTGATGTTATAAAAGAAATTGCACTTTCCGATGAAACTTTTGATGTAAAAATGGGGTGCGGACTCTCACCTGAAGATATGAAAAATGAAAATCTTATCGGTCAGAAACCTCATCAGATTATGGCTCAGTGGGGTGCTGAAACTTTCACAAATCCTGAGGTTATAATCAACACTCTTGCATATCTTAAAAACAACAAGATGTACAGAAGTTCATTCCTCGGATATTTCAGATTTCTCAATCTTACAGTGTTCAGACCGATAAATTGGGAAAAATTCGCAGCAAAACATAATATTATGCCCCACGGAATTGCAACAGGAAGAGGAAATGTATACACCTACCGTACAGCACATTATTCTTTGTCAACATCCGTTGCAAAAGATGTGGATATGTGTGGTGCACAGGACCACGAATGGACTGCAAATATCGGTGAAGCACTTACTCTTTTCACTACACACCCTGCAGGGAACGGCAACGGCAGATACGGGTCATCACCGGGATACTGGATCGGTAACGGCAGACGCCCTATGAGTGTACAGAACGAAAGTGTAAACATAACAATTTACAAACTCCCGACAAAAAAGCGTCTTGGCGAAGCACATATTGCAGATATGACTCACGCATATATGCCGAAATGTTTCTATGATGAATTTGAAATGCAGGACAATATTGCATTTGCAAGGAAAAACGGCGTATATGTGGCACTTATCTGTGATGACAAGCCCGAATTCAAGCCATTCAACGAAGACTCGGTCAATGCCATTTACAAGAACAGAAAACTTACCGATAACTACAAAATCAAAGGCGAATTTGATTTATGTCGTTATGGCGGAGAATATCATATTTATATAACGGAGCTTTCAGATGCAGATAAAGAAACATTTGAAGCATTCAAGGAAAGAATAAGAAGCAATAAGATTATTTTCAGCAACGGAAGTGTTAATTACAACACATATTTCGGTTCTGTTTCAGCATCATATAACGGTGAATTTAAAGTAAACGGTGAAGATGTAAAAACAGAATTTAACAGATATGACTGTAAATTCTGCAAAGCACCGAGAAAACCCGAATCCGTTTCTGTCGACAACGGTAAACATACACTCCTTCTTGATTTGGAGAAAACAATCAGAGAAACAACATAAAAAATACAGCAGATTGCAAAAATGCAGTCTGCTGTTTTGTTGTACAAATTACTGTTTATTTCTTTGCTTTCAACTGAGTTACGACAATATGCCCTATTGCCTTTACACCTTTAGTGATGTAATTGATGAGATTTCCCGAAATACCTGTCATAACGGGGTTTTTCAGGTCTTTTTCATCAATTCCATCTGCTGTACCCTCTCTTACAGATGTATTATCTTTAATAAAGGGTGCAATATCACAATCCTCCGGAGCCGTTAACACAGCACCGTCAGTGAATGCACAAAGCTCTGTTCGTTCCTTTTCTGACAATCCCTCTGCCGACAACGGATAAAGACCAAGCACGGCTGTTTCACTACATCCGTTATATGCAGGAGCTATACTCTTCCCCTGAGATGCAACAAGTGTATACACACCAAGAATCTCATCCTTTGCTCTGCCGTTATGATGCCTCTGTTTACCGTAATAAGTGCCGAAAGGATTCATTCTCACGGTTTTATTTTTTTCAAGTCGCATGGGACAATGTGCCATTGAACCGAGCACCTGTCTTGCATTCGCAACAATCAGACCGCCTTTTTCATCGTAAAGTCCCGTAAATCCGCCTGTAAGTTGATGATTGAATGATGCAACACTCTGATTCTTTCTGTCACTTTCGGGAAAGCTCTGCGTTCTGTATGAAGAAATATCGTCCATAAAATTTCTCTTTATAACGGAAATATTTCCATCAAAATCAGGGGTAATCTGGAAAGGCACTGCCTCTTCCCATTTCATATCGGTATATCGGCCGAGTGCCGAATTCTCGGTTGAAATGGAAGTTGTTTCTGCAGTATAAGGATAATTCACGGTTGTTCTTACATAAATCGCATCAGAAAATCCCGTTTTGAAGAAGTCAAAAGTGAATGTCCCCTCTTTTAATTCATAGGGTAAATGGATTTCTCCCTTTATACGGACACCTTCACCCTCACCTGCAACATTCAGCGCAGAAACTTCGTTATTTCTGAATTCATACTTTCTGTCATCGTATGTGATGAATGATCGGAGGAAGTCTCCTCTGCCGATAAGTCTGCCGTCTGTCTGAGCAAATGAAACCTTTCCGCTGTCAGAAAACATTAAAGATACCCTGTCCGTTTCAAGAAGATTCTTAAACTCAGAAGTCTCTTTTTTACCGTCAAAACCGATTACAAGTTCATACTTTTTAAGTTTTCGCTTGAATTTCAGCATCAAAAATGCTGAAGTACAATCATCAGATGTGGGTACAGCTGTAAAAGTATCAAGATATTTCGAATTGATTGTAAGGCAGGCAATATCAGAAATTTTTTTCTTAATTTCAATCTGAACACATTGAATGAGTGAATCACTTGTATTATATACAGTAATTTTCTCCATTTCAGGCATCGATGCAAGTTCTTTTTCTATAACTTTCCTGCCGAATTCAAGGGCAGTTTTCTCTCTCTGAATATTGAGGACAGGGGTGGCAAGACCGAAATGAGTTGTTGAAAGAAGAAGAACTCTGTCATTGAAAGATGGTGAAAGTGAATCACGTTTTGCCGTGACTTTTGCCATAGCTCTTGCTCTTTCAAGCTTTGTCCATATCTGTCTGTTGAAAGGCTTTTCAGCCCATGAAGCATAACCTGTGAAATTACCGTCTGCCGTATCATGTGTAAAAGTGATTTTACCTACGGGAGGATGATTTTTAATATATCCGCCCGGGGTATCAAAAACAACATAAGGCAAATCTGCAACCTCTTCAACAAGACCGTGAATACCGTCTGTGTTTGCAATTTTACCCGTAAATTTCTTCAGGTCAATTGTTTCCCAGAAAATCGCATCGGCATCCATGTTGATAAAGAGGAATAAATCTTTATTGATAACGCCTCTTTCCTGTTTATCATGAAGCTCCTTTACCCATGCACGAAGACATCCCGCATCACAGACATCTGAATTGCTGTATGTGGGGATAACGGTCATGCTTTCACCCCTATAAGTGTATGTAAGAGGGTTAAACGCCTTTTCATCGTCAAGCTGAGGAATTATAGTCCTGAATGCATCAAAGGGCACACAGCTGTAATATAGGCAAAGAGCCTGGATACCGAGTTTATTATAAAGACTTACCTGAGAAGGAGTAAACATAACTTCCTGAGGACGGACAATTTTTTCACATTTACCAAAGATATCAACGAGTCCGCTACCCTCTTTATTTGTGATTGCGAGATTGATGCTTTCACAGAATTCATCTTCAGTCATAGCAGAAAGTGCACCGTTATTGTAGCCCATTATGATGTTTTCATCACCGAATTTTGTAACACGCTCTTTCATTTTTTCAATAATATCAGGTGCGTATTCAGGAAGAATCTTTTGCAAAGAGAAGAAATTCTCCGTGTCCCATGTGCCTTTTACAGGAATCCCTTTTTCATTGAATTCGGTCAGCACGTCAAGAATTTTTCTTATAATTCTTATATCCGAGCCAAAACCGAGATTATCATTTGTATCACCACGATATGAATGGTAGCAATTAACATGAAAACCGTATGCTATGTGTATCTTATTGTCTTTCAATCTGCTCACTTCTTCCGATTTTATTCACAGATACATATTAACATTTTTATGTTTAACAATTCAAGTATAATGATTTAATAAACAATATTATGTATAATAAACTCTTGAATTTTTTTTAGGTGGAATTATCTTTCTTTAGGAGCAACAAAATAGCCCCCACCCTTTATAAGTACGAAAAACAAAACTTGTTTTTATTTCTATTTGCGATTCTCCGTACAAAGTGCAAGCAAGTCTTCAACCCTTGCTGTAGCAAGACATTCAACTGTATCTGATGCACCGTAGTAGATTTTCACTTCTCCGTCATCTTCAAGAATCATACCTCCGGGGAAAATTACGTGCTGACGGAAGCCTGTCTGCGTTTCGTGATAAGTTTCGGGAGCAATAAGGGGAAGCTTGCTCATACCGACAATTTTTGTCGGGTCATTAAGATCAAGAAGCATAATCCCTGCACAGTATCTTTTTTTCCATGATGTTTCCCAGCCGTTCTTTTCTCTTGTTTCATCTTTGTCTACTGCATGGAAAATTGTAAGCCAGCCCTTGTCCGTTTTTACAGGCGGTGCTGCGGGACCGATTTTATCATTAGCATAAGGAACATCTTCAACAGCAAGAACAAGCTCAGTTTCACCCCAGAAAACGAGATCAGGGGAAGTTGAAAGCCAGAGATCAAATCTGTCCTTGCCGCCTCTTGAATAAACGGGGAACGGTCTTTCAAGACGGACATACTTACCATTTATTTTTTCAGGGAAGAGTACCATGTTGCGGTTATCGGGAGCAGAAGCACTGATAATATTTATTTTTTCAAAATTATCATCAATTTCAGCAATACAGCCCCGCACACCGTGACGGGTATCCATAGCCATACAGAGATAAGGTTTACCGTCTATAACAGTAATTCTCGGATCATAAAGCCTTTTTATTTCGTCCTCGGGCAAAAGATTTTTATTGTCAAAAAGAGGCTTTTCGCTGACCTTCCAGTTTATTCCGTCATCACTTACGGCAAAACCGAGAGAAGTATTAAAGCGTACCTTGGGATAAGTTTTTTCCGTAGGTCCGTAATCGTTACGGAAGACCATAACATATCTGCCTTTGTATTTAGCAACACCTGCATTAAAAATCAGTGAAGCTTCATAAGGAATATCATCTTTTGTAAGAACGGGCTTTTCGGTTTTTTTTATACACTCTGCACTGCAGAGGTCAGGTTTTAAGGTTTTCATTATACCATCTCATTTCAAATATATTTTTACATCTTTTTTATATTTTCTGCTGTACCTTTTTAGGTGATGTGCCGTAAACTTCCTTGAACTTTTTAGAAAAATAATTACTGTCCTCAAATCCGCAGATTTCAGCAATCCCCGTTATATTCGGTCCGTCAGGGCTTCTGAGAAGCTGTTCGGCATGCTGCAATCTCAGAGAGTTGAGATATTTTGAAAAGCCTAACCCCGTTTCTTTTTTGAACAGTCTGGAAAAATGCTCGGGACTGACTGAAAACATCTTTGCCAGAGAGGACAGGGTTATATCCGAAGCAAAATTCTCTTTTATATATGCTACAGCTTTCTCAATAATCTTGTTACCGTCATCAATATCAATGCACGATTCGGTGTTACGTATAAGCAGATAAAACAATGAATGAGTATAACAGGCGATTATTTCATCAGACAAAATGTCTTTGAAATTATATTCGTTTTCTATTTTTCCGAGTATATTTCTTATCTCATCAGATATAAACGGATTTCTGTAAAGGTAGTTGCCTGTAGAAATACTTGACTGTACAAAAACCGGTACGTACTCACATGTGCAATTGATAAGTATTCTTGAATGTTTTATGTTATCGTATTTTGTATGGTGAATTATACCGTCAGGAATTATTACAATATCACCCGACTGAACATTATAAACTTTGTTGTCTATAATATAGGTGCAGTTACCCTCCTCAAGAAAATATATCTCATAAAGAGAATGATAATGAGGCCATGAAGTCCCCGTTTCCTCAATCCTTTTGCTCATACCGTGATGAAAATATAATTTTTCAGACGGGTCAAATTTGATCTGGTTCAAAATCTGCACCTTCCTTCATTTCCGATAATATCATTCTATATCAAAAAAGTCAAGAAAACCTGTTAAATCAATCAAAATATTTAAGGAAATATAATAAATTAGATGTTATCATATAATTGAGTAAATATAAAGGATTGGTATATATGAAAAAAAGTATAAAGTTTATCCTTGCGATTGTGCTTCTAGTGATAATTGGTGCAAGCGGCTTTTTGATTTATAAAAATTCACAGGGCATATCCTTTGATATCGCATCAGTTGAAAAAATAAAAAATGATGTGGAAATCGTCAGAGAAGATGAAGACAGCGTCACAATAAAAAAGAACAGAGACGAAGATTTCAGGGTGCTGATGTTTACAGATACTCACCTGAACGGGAAAAAAGATAAAGATAATCATACTGTTTCATACATAGTGAAGAATATAACCGAGAAAAAGCCCGACCTTGTTATTTTCGGCGGTGACAACATTTCATCAGGCTTCAATAAAAAGCGAACAACCGAATTCGCTGAGCTTATGGAAGCTCTCGGTGTTTATTGGGCAGCAGTGCTCGGTAACCACGAGGGTGAAGGTTTCCTTGCTGTTTCAAGAGAGGAAAATGTTGAAATTTTCTCTTCTTATGAGAATTGCCTTATGAGAAACGGCAAAGAAAATGTTGACGGCAACGGCAACTACACAATCAATATTCTGAATTCTGACGGCACACTCAGAGAAGTTTTTTTCTTTATGGACTCAGGCAGTTATATGACCGACGAAAGCAAAGCAGAATACGGTGTTACAAAAGAGGGCGAAGTCTATGACGGTGTAAAAACCTCTCAGGTACAGTGGTATAAGGACAAGCACGATGCACTTGAGGCTGAATACGGCAACTTCAAATCCATAACAGTTATACACATTCCTCCTTATCAGGCGGAAAAGGAATATGCCGAAAGTGATTTCCTTTACGGAGAAAAAAGAGAAGGTGTTTGCGAATCGGGCTTTGATTCAGGTCTTGTTGATTCTATGCTTGAAAAAGGCAGTACGCAGGCTGTTTACTTCGGTCATGATCATGTAAACGATTTCGGTGTTATGTATGAGGATATTCTCTTATCCTACATTCAATCCTCGGGCTACGGTGTTTACAACATGGAAACCAAGTTTGAATCGCCCGAAAATGAGTGGATACAGGGCTGTACACTTCTTGACATAAAAGCAGACGGCACTTATACTGCCGAAAGAATTTTCAATCATAAATAAGATAAATATGAAAACATTACCTTTGATTTTTGCTGCATTTTCTGCCCTGATGCCTGTAATAACACAAAAAACAGGGCTTTCATCTAAATACGGATTTAAAATAAAAATGCTTTGTGCATTTATGTATCTTGCCACGGGTGTTTTATCGGCAGTTGCCCTTTACAGAGTAACGCTTTATTCACTCCTGATACTTACTGCACTTATTTTCGGTATTCTCGGCGACTTTTTCCTGAGCTATAAAGAAGACAGATATTTTCCTGTCGGAATTCTGTTCTTTGCACTCGGACATATTGTTTACAGCGTCACATTCCTTCTTGTCGGTGAAATGAGGGCAATTGATTATATAGTCCCCGTTCTTATTCTGACGATGATTATGTTCATTCCCATAGTTTTCATTATAAAAGTAAAAATTGACTTAGGAAAGCTTGAAATCCCCATTCTTATCTATGGTTTGATTCTTCTGTTTTTCTTTGTCTGTGGTGTCACAAAAGGTATTATTGCAATCAGAGCCGGTAATCTCTCCTTTGGATTGTGCATGATTCTCGGTGCAAGTCTTTTTATTGCATCAGATATAATGTTGGGGCTCAAATCGGGCGGAATGGAACTGCCGGAGATTCTCCGTCACGCAGTGACTTATACTTATTTTCCTGCGCAGACACTTTTTGCCCTGAGTATTTATTTTCAATAGGATGATATTATGAACGATAAATTTATTCCCGTTATGCGTTTTACAGTATGCAGCGACTCACATATTGAGGGCATCGGCGCGTCTGGATACAGAAGACTGAAAAAGGCAGTTGACATCTCTTTTGCATTTGCAGAAAAAGATGAATTTTATAAAAACCTTGATGCTTTTCTTATTGCAGGTGATATCACCGATAAGGGCAGAAAAGAGGAATTTGATGCCTTTAAGCTTATTTATGATTATGCAACGGAAAAAGACACTGAGGTTTTATGTGTTGTTGCAAAGGGGCATGATTCAATAAGTATGGGGAAGAAATCCCTGACATATTATAATTCCCTGACAAATCAGCCGACCGATTTTCATACGGTTATCGGCGGATATCATTTTATCGGGCTTTCAACCTGTAAACTGCCCGAAATATATTATACACCGATGCAGAAGAAATGGCTTATAAAAGAGCTTGATAAAGCTGTTGCGGATACTCCCGATAAGCCTGTTTTTCTGATGCATCACGAACACGTCAAATACACCGTTTACGGAAGCGGTGATATTGACGGTTGGGGGCACGATTTTTTTACTCCGATACTGAAAAACTATCCGAACGTGGTTGATTTTTCAGGTCATTCGCATTATCCTATAAATGACCCTCGGTCTCTGTGGCAGAATGAGTATACGGCAGTCGGTACGGGTTCTCTGAAATATACGGAGCTTACGGTGGATGGTGAACGAAAAATTCACCCCGAAAACCGAAGTGACTGCGGTAATTTCTGGACTGTTGAAATTGACAAAGACAATAATCTGCACCTTCTGGGCATAGATTGTGAAGCAGAAAAAATACTGTGTGAGCATTATCTCTCAAATCCTGCCGATAAAAACAACAGAGAATATACCGAAGAAAAACAACGGCTCAGAAGCAAGCCACCTGTTTTTTCCGATAATGAGGAAATCACAATAAAAGACGGTTATATTGAATATCCTGCTGCTAAGAGTACAGACGGTATGCCCGTATTTATTTACAGAGTATCTGTTTCTGATAAAAACGGAAAAGAAGTCGCAAACGGAAAAACTCTTCCGTCATATTATCTTTATAATTCGGAAGACAGACTAAAAACAAATATCGGTTTTCTCGAAAATGGTATGTACTCGATTAAAATCAAGGCTGAAACCGCTTACGGTGTACAGTCGGAAGCATTAGAAAAAACAATTGAGATATAAGGAGAAGTTAAAATGGGAAAATTTAAAGAAAAATTCAATCAATTCAAAAACAATCCTGATGTAGCATTAAAAGAACAGGTGGGCTATGTTTCGGGCGTATTCGGAAACTGTATGGGACAGGATTCTGTCGGCACATATACCGACCAATTTATGTATGACTATATGGGACTTGACCCAAAGCAAGTTGTTTCAATGAAGTCGGTAACAACAGTTGTGAATATATTTATTGCACCAATTATCGGTGCTATGCTTGACGGCAACCGATCAAAAAAAGGTAACGCAAGAACATTTATGAGGGCTTCGGCAATCCCTTTTACACTCGCATCGGTACTACTCTTTGTTGTGCCTTCTTCATCAATTATGTTCAATTTCATATGGAGCTTTATACTCTTCCTGACATTCAACATTGCAGATACATTCTTTGATGTTGCACTTTCAACTCTTTCCGTCAGAATGACTCCGAATGCAAAATCAAGAAAGAATTTCTACACCGTGGCTCAGGTTGCTTCAACTCTCGGTTCAATGCTTCCCGGTGGTGTTGTTCCCATTATAATTGATATGATGGACGGCGACTATAATTCCGAGAAATGGGCCTTCTTCTCCGTTGCTCTGTTTTTCGGCATACTCGGTCTGTTCTCAATGCTTGTTCCTTGTTTTACACTCAAAGAACGCAATCTTGTTCTTCCTCCGAAAGATAACAAAAAGGTGAAAATTGACTATAAGCTTATTCTTCTCAACAGACCTCTTCTTCTCCTTTCACTCAGTTCATGTATCGAATCAATAAGACAGGTCTGCTACAATTCACTTCCCTTCTTCTATAAACAGACTCTTAATAACTACGGAATGAAAACTTATGTTGAAATTGCAAGCTCTGCACTTTCATACGGCGGACTTTGCTCCGTTCCTTTCATCGGCAAAAAGCTTTCATCAAGAGATATTGTTGTTCTCGGTTATTTACATACGGCAATCTGCTATATTCTCCTCTTTATCTGCGGTTATAAGAACCTCTGGATTGTAGGTATTCTTATTGCTCTCGGAGGACTTCCCAATGCAGGTACATCTGCAGCAAAACGAATTCTTCTTGCAGACTCAACCGATTATATGGAATGGAAGAGCTATAAAAAATACGGTATTGCACAGCGTAATGAGGGTATGATTTTTGCATTCAGCACAATGGTTTCAAGAATTACTGCACTCTGGAAAGAAATTCTTATCAACGGTGGTCTTGCCCTTATCGGTTATCAGAGTGCGCAGAATATCGGCGGACAGATGGTTGAGGCTGTTCAGACTCCCGAAACATTGCACGGCATTTTCCTGCTTGTTGCAATCCCCGGAATCATCGGTAACCTTATTCCCGCAATTATTATGATGTTTGATAACTTCACAGGCAAACGCAAGGAAAAAATTATGGCAGAACTTGAAGAAATCAGAGCTGAAGCCAGAGCAAAGAGTGAAGCCGAAACAGTATAAGAAACTATGAAAAATGTAAAAGAAAACAGAAGCAAAAAGACTTCTTTAATTTTGAAAATTGTAAGAATAACAGTTATTTGTATTGCTGTAATCGGTATTGTGGTTTTGGGGCTTTATACACTTGTTACTCATCAGTGGCAGGATGAGCCTGTAAATTACAGCGTAACGAATAAGTATATCACTCAGCTTGGTGATACTATGGTTTCAGCTCATCGTGCAGGCAAAAAGCTTTTTCCGCAAGGCACGATGATGGCTTTTGAAGGTTGTGTGAATTCCGAAGTTTTTGAAACTGATATTTTTGAATTTGACGTACGTATAACAGCGGATGAAAAGCTGATTATTCTTCACGATGAAACCCTTGATGAATTAACCGATGCTGTTGAATATTTCGGCAAAACCGAAAACTATCCCTCAAATTACAACTATAATGAAATTTACAATCTCAATTTCGGTGAATATTTCAAAGATAAAGACGGAAAAACACCGTACAAGGGGCTTCGTGGTGATGACATACCCGATAATCTGAGAGTTGCAACCGTAAGTGATGCATTGACATATCTTGAAAATAACGGCAGATATTATTTCAGCATCGAAATCAAAGACAACGGTGATCTCGGTATCAGAGCTGCCGATATTCTTTATGATATTCTTTCCGAAATGAATATCATTGACCGCACGATTGTTGCATCCTTCAATAAAAAGGTCCTCAAACATCTTGATGAAAATTATCCCGACCTTACCCGTATAGCTTACAATGTTGAAGTTTTCGGGCTGTATCTTGATTCGCTTTTTGATATTGACAGACCTGAAGGATATTATAAATTTAATGTTTTACAGGTGCCGCCTGACAAATATATCGTGAATCTCGGCACTTCAAAACTTGTAAATTACGCTCACAAAAACAATATCGCAGTTCAGTACTGGACAATCAACGATGCTGAAAAAATGACATTTCTGCAGGGTATAGGTGCAGATGCCGTCATCACGGACAGTCCCGATGTGGGATATGATGTGCTCAAGGCTCAGTCTTGAAAATAAAGGAGAAATTAAAATATATGATACCGAAAAAATGGGGTCAGGGACAGCTTTTTGCATTTTCTGCCCTTGACGGAGATTCATTTTTTACCGATGACCTTGCAGGCACGCTCTCTGGGGATAAAATCGGTGTTATATTTGAACTCCATACACGCAGAACACTTTATTCAGGTGATATCAACAAGGATTTATCACCTGAAATCACCGGTGTTGCGTCAGATATGATTGAAGTTCACACTCAGAAAGGTGATTTCAGCATCATTTTTGCCGGAAGACATCTTGTTGTTGGTGAATATATTCCGGAAGCGGGTGTTTTTGTAAGCCCCGGCGGTGAATGTGATATTATCAGAAAAGACAATATTGAAATTCACAACACGCATGACGGTGACTACACGGCACTTTATAAAAAAGACGGCAGATTTGCATTCAGTTACGGCAAGAGTGAAGAAGAAGTTATCGCTCTGTGCAAAAAAGGTCTGACAGCTGATATTGCTGAACTGAAAGCAGAAAAACTGAAATTCTTTGAGAATGAAACCGACACTCAATATCCGTATCTTTACGCCAAATGCTTAAGCGTAATGAAAAGTCAGCTTTATTCTCCCGAGGGCAATATAAAAAGAATATGGTCAACGCCCGACCGTCTGCCTCACAGGAATATGTGGTTGTGGGATTCCGTTTTTCATGCAATCGGACACAGACACTTTGATACGGATATCGCACAGAATCTCATTCTTGCCCTTTTTGATGTGCAGAATGAAGACGGATTCATTCCCCACATGGCAAAACCTGATTTCAAATCAGGCGTAACTCAGCCTCCCGTTATCGGATGGGGTGCGTGGGCAGTTTATGAAAAAAGCGGTGACAAAGAGTTTCTGAGAACTGTTTTTGAGCATAACAAAGCATTTCTTCTGTGGTGTCAGGACAACAGAAGAAAAACAGAAAAAGAACTTTATTCGTGGCACACAAAACCTGAACTCAATAACCGTTGCGATGAATCAGGAATGGATAATTCACCGAGATTTGACACTCAGAGTGACCTTTTTGCAATAGACCTTTCATGTTATATGGCAAATGAAACACGTATTATGAAAAAAATTGCAGAAGAACTCGGTGATACAAAAAATGCTGAATTATTCAGCTTATGGCACGAAAAAATAAAAGCCGATATAAACAGCACACTCTGGTGTCAAGACGACGGTTTTTATTATGATTATGATATTGATAATAATTGTTTCAATAAAGTGCAGTCAGTTGCATCATTCCTGCCTGTTTTTGCAGGTGTCTGCGATGATATTCAATGCAAAAAGCTGATTACTCATCTTGAAAATCCCGATGAATTCGGCACTGAATTCCCCATACCGAGTATATCAAAGACGGATAAAACCTTCGGCTCTGATATGTGGAGAGGCCCCGTGTGGATTAACTATAACTATATGATTTCGGCAGGACTTGCAGATTACGGATATGTCACTTTGTCACGAAAAATTAAAGATAAAACTCTTGATGTTATAAATGGATGGTATAACCGTACAGGTACGGTTTACGAATTCTATGACAGTGAAAACAAAACACCTCCTTTTTGCTTTAACAGAAAAGGAAAGGTACACGAGCCCTATGATTTCAGAGTGAAATATCAGGCCATAAGAGATTATGGATGGAGTGTTACCCTGGCGTTTGATTTACTGAATAATGAATAAAAGATTAAGCACGGCTTTCAGCTAAGCCGTGCTTTTTTCATACATGCATTAATCTCTCATATACATTACTGAACCACTGGCAACGGTTGGAAATGGCTGTATATAGCGCTTTCTTAGACACAAAATTTACAACGAAGCAGAAAATCTGCTCAGATAATTCAGCATAAAATTGATTATTGTAAGGGGGCTTCAACAACAAAAAGGACTACATTCCTACCTTTTCGGTAAGTTTGTAGTCCTTTTTCTTTCAGGCTGTTTTTTACAGCCACTTAATTATTTATACCTTAACTGTCATTATCACAGGTTCTGATTTATACTTATATGCACTTTCGGCTGTGACTGTGAGAGTGTATGTCTTTCCTTTTTCGAGGATGTCTTTTTCGACAGTAAATCCGTCTGTATTTTCATCATCAATGATGTAATAGGGAGCGACAAAATCTATTTTGTACACTTCTTTGCCCTTTTCGTCGGTGATTTTAACATCATATCCGTGAACGATGTATCCATCGGGGACTTTCGCTTGAGTAAATGAAATTCTGTAATTGCCGTTTTCATCGGTTACGGCAGAAGCCTTTGCATTTTCAGGGAAAACGGGAGTTTCATCATGAGCTTTCATGTTTTTATATGTATATGCAAAAGTGTCAGCGTCGTTCACATTTTCAATGAAGTAATCGCAGAAGAATGTATCTGAAATCAGGTCATAGCCTCTGATTCTGACTCTGCCAACATTGTCAGCTTCAACAACACAGAATTGTGCGGCATCTTCGTATCTTTCGGGGTGATGTCCAATCACATAGTTCTTGTCTGTTTCAAATCTTGCCATTGCACCCACACCGACTGATGTATATGAACTCTGATTGATGCTTCTGGGGTCATTCATCGGGAAATGTGAATGTCCCGAAAAATTTATAACCTTGCTGTTCCCTGCGAAGACGGGGTTAAGCTGAGGTGAGCACCAGAAACTGCTTCCGTAGACGGTGCCGAAGGGATGAGGATGCTGAAAAACAAGAATCGGTTTGTCACAGGCTGTTTCTTCTGCATTGTGGATTTCGTCACTGAGCCATTTTACACTTTTGGGTGTGAATGTCCACTCTGTCAGCATTTTTTCACCAGAAAAACTGATACATGTAAAACCGTTAATCTCCGTAACCGTATTCAGACCGTGAGGGAAATGCTTTTCAAACTTTTCCTTGTAGTCATCGTGCTTGAATTCGTGGTTTCCGCACACATTTATGCAGACGGTCTCTTCCCTGATATGTTCTTTGAGTGTATTCACATAATTCTCATAATCACTGTCCGTGCCGATACTTGTAAAATCTCCCAGACCGAAAAATCCGTCAACGCCCTTATAGGTGCTGTCGTTGTCAAAAAGCGCATAAGCCGTGTCAATGGCATCTGCAAGGTTTTCGTTTTCGTTGTGAGTGTCGGTGTAAACAACAAGCCTTACGGCAGGTCTGAAATCATCGGGTACAACGGGTAAGCTTTCCGTAACAGAGCCCTTTGACATCTGTGCCGCACCCCATAAAAGAGTCACGATACAACACAAAGCGAGAAAACTGATAATCGTGCCGAAGATAATGCAGATAATTTTTGCAGTAATTCTAAGTGCTTTTTTCATATTGAGTCACCCTCTTCTGATTCAATAATATACCTGATAAAGAAATAAGTCAATATGCAACTCCACGGAAAGTAGATTGCCGTTTCGTTTTCTTTCTGCTATTATATCAATGAATCAGTAATCGTAAAAACATATTAAACCTGAGTTTTCATACAGAAATAATCATAACATATAAATTAGTGAGGTGGTTTATATGAAGATATTATCTGTCAGACTGAAATCTGTAATTATAACTGCATTTGTTATGATTGTCGTTGTTTTTGGGATATTTTTTACGGCTCATACTTTATCTGATGCGGTGTCAGGTGAAGCGAGGATGATACCCATTTACAATGTTGACACGCCTGAAAACAAGGTTGCGGTCACATTCAACTGTGCAGTCGGCAATTCCGATATGGATGATATTCTCGTAACGCTTGATAAATACAATGTCAAGGCGACGTTTTTTCTGCTTGGCTCCTGGGCGGATGATTACCCCGAAGAAGTACAGAAAATTTATGATAAAGGGCACGAAATCGGCAATCACGGTTATTCACACAAAGATTTGCCGACGATGAATTATGAAGATATACTGCTCGATATTCAGAAATGTAACGAAACAGTAAGAAACATTACAGGACACTCTCCCACCCTTTTCAGAGCCCCATCAGGAGCTTACGATAACAAAACAATCTCCGCCGCAGAAAATCTCGGCATGGTAACGATCCAATGGGATGTGGAACCACTGGCAACGGTTGGAAATGGCTGTATATAGCGCTTTCTGAAACACGAAAATAACAAACGGAGCAGGAAATCTGCTCCGTTTTGCTTTTGTTTACTACCGTTCTGATTAAATTGTTAGTTATTGAATTGGTGGTATGTTTTATCAGCAAATTTTCTTACATAAACCTTCGTTAATATTAACAAAGAATATTTATCATGTTTGTACCTTTCGACAAAATTCAATTAGCAAGTGTTACTTTTTCTGATTTTAGGAGTTATACATTATATGATAACAAGAAAAATGTTGAAATCGCCATATTTTTGCTGAAATATATTGAGAATATTTTTTCATTGTGATATAATTTTTACTATATTAAAATAATAATAAATATTTTTAACGAGGTGTACTATGGCCGCAAGCTATAAAAAGTTGTTCAAGCTATTAATTGACCGTAATATGAAGAAAAAAGAACTCGCTGAAAAAGCCGGCATCAGTATTGCAACCATTACAAAAATGGGCAAAGACGGTTCCGTTGTATCAAGCGATGTTCTTGTAAAGATATGTACTGCTCTTGAGTGTACGATGGATGATATCGTTGATATAATTAGCTTACCGGAGGACAAATAAAATGAAAACATTTAGATTAGGTGAATTATTTTGCGGTCCCGGTGGGATTGCATGTGGAGCACTCAATGCTCAAAGTTCTGACGGTAAATTTAATATTATTCATACTTGGGCAAATGATTACGATTATGACACTTGTCAGACATATATAAAAAATATTTGTCCTGATTCTCCTGAAACAGTTTATTGTGGAGATGTAAGAAACCTTGATATAAAATCACTTAAACCTATAGATGCTTTTTGTTATGGATTTCCCTGCAACAGTTTTTCAAACGTAGGTGAACATAAAGGATTCGAAAACGCAAAATTCGGACAGTTATATTGGTACGGTATTGAAGTTTTAAAGATACATAAACCTAAGTGGTTTGTTGCAGAAAATGTATCGGGTATTCGTTCTGCCGGTTCTGGTGATTTTGAAGTTATTTTAAATGATATGCGTGAAGCCGGCTACAAATTAAATGTCAATTTGTATAAAGCGGAACAGTATGGTATACCACAAGCGAGACACAGGGTAATTATTGTAGGAATACGAAACGATATTGATGTTGATTATAAAGTTCCGAGTCCTGAGATTTATTCAACTTGTGACGTTTCTTCAAAAACAGCGCTCTCAAATATACCGTCTGATGCTCCAAACAATGAGATTCGAAAGCTTTCAGAAAAGGTTACTAAAAGATTATCATTAATACAGCCTGGTGAAAACGTATGGCAAGCCGAGGAACGTCTTGGAGAAAAATTCCCCGAAGAACTCAAAATTCGCACAAAAACAAAAATAAGTCAGATTTATCGTAAGTTGGATCCTAACAAACCTGCTTACACTGTAACTGCTTCTGGCGGCGGTGGTACTTTTATGTATCATTGGACCGATCGTGAGCTTACTAACAGAGAACGAGCAAGATTGCAGACATTCCCCGATAATTATGAATTTGTGGGCAATTACAGTAGTGTAAGAAAACAAATTGGTATGGCTGTTCCTTGCAAACTTTCAGAGATAGTGATTACTGCTTTGTTAAATTGTTTTGCTGGTATTGATTATCTGTCAGTTCCTGCGAATATAAAAGAGTAATTATACCTGTTGTCTCAAAGTTTTGGTTTATCAATGGTGTATATTTTGATAAAACTTTTTAACTAAGGTTTAAATTTGAGGTAAATATTATGTTGAATTATTGGTGGGTAACAAGGCCTAAACGAAAATTAAATAGCGTTCCAGAAATTTTGGCTTGTTGTTCTTCGGTATCTTTGAATTCCGAGTGGCAAGGAAATGTTTATTCGCATTTAGCTTTTGAAAAAGCATTAGAAGATTGCGGGTTGAAACGCATTGGAGAAAGACGTGACCAGCGAGGTGGTGGCGGACGTACATATTTCGCATGGTTATTTAGCTTAGGACTTGTTTTCACTCATGAAGCAACAGGACAAACCAAGTTAACACTTGCAGGAGAAACTATAGTAAACGGCGATGACCCTGTAGGTGTTTTGAAAAATCAAGTTCTAAAGTATCAATTTCCGTCACCTTTTTCTCTTTCACCAGCTTCATCAAAAACCAGAGTTGCATCAAGATTTAAAATTAGGCCATTCAGATTTTTGTTAAAACTTCTCTGTGACAGCAGACTTGATTATAAATTGTCACAAGAAGAAATCGGTCGTGTTGTTGCAGTAGAGGCGGAAAATGAAAAAGAAGCCACATATGAGCACGTAATAAACCGCATTTTGGAATATAGAGAAAAGGGAACAGCAACACTGGCAGATGATTATTTTTCGCTCTATGCTCCAAGTACCGGAAAAGTAAATATCGCTCATCCATACAGTCATTTAGATGATTTGGCGAATACACTTATAAACTGGTTGGAATACACTCAGTTCATTTCACGCGATGGACAGTATATAAGTATATTGCCTGACAAAATGGATGATGCGAAAGCTCTCTTAAATGACGGATCTAAAATCATCGATCGTCCTGAAGAACAAGAGTATTTTCAGAGAAAATATGGTCTTGATCCTAAGCATACTAAAGATACTCGAAATCTGGCACAAACAAAAACAATTACCGCTACGGTTATTGCTGAACATAAAATCAAGCAAGCTTTTCTTAGTGAAGCGTTACGTAAGCCTGTAAGTTGCATTAATTCTTATATTGTCGATGTAATTACTTCCAAGACTGGACTTCCCAATAAACAGGTCGAAGAAATATTGTTGAAACTGTATCCTCACGGAGCTGTTGGCGCTTTCATGACTGAATACTTTGAAATGGCTTTTAAAGGTCGTGATGAAGCTACGGATTTCGAAAAAGCAACAGTAGAACTATTTAGAGATGTGTTCGGTTTTAATGCAAAACATGTAGGCCCTATCGGCTTAACTCCTGATGTTCTGTTGCTTTCAGATGAAGAGGGTTATTGCGGAATAATAGATAATAAAGCTTATAGTAAATACACAATAAGTAACGACCATCACAATCGCATGGTGCATAACTACATAGGAAATCTTAGTAATTATTGTGACTATGAAAGTGAACTTGCGTTCTTTTCTTATATTGCTGGTGGCTTCGGCACTAATATCAATAGTCAACTTGCTAAAATTACTGATGAAACAGGCGTTCACGGAAGTGCAGTTACTGTATCTAATATTATTAAAATGGTTGAAAATCAACAAATCAATCCATACACACATATGCAAATCAAAAAACTGTTTTCTGTTGGTAGACAAGTTGTACTTGGTGATTTGTAATGACAAAAGGAATAAATTATGTTAATAACTCAGAATTTAGAAGACCCTATTTTGTATGAACCGGCTTTACTTGAAGGTAGAGCTTGTAATTCGCTTAAAATAATTACAGCGTTCACAGATTGTGAACGCATGTTGTCTCATCTTATCTCCTTGAAAGATGGTCTTGCTAAAGACAATAAGATATATGCAAGTGGAATAAAAATTGAAGTTTTGCTTGGAATGAGAAGCGGATCTAGTTTAACAAAGAAAAAACATAATAATATATGTAATACAATTAATCAAGTTAATTCTACCATAGGCATGCCCAAAATTTCTTGTTCTTATATCTATACCGGAAAAGAAGTTCATTCAAAAATTTATATATGGAGCAAGGCTGGTACGCCTGAGATTGCATATTGTGGATCTGCAAATTATACCATGAATGCATTTCGTAAACGTAGGGAATGTATGACCTCTTGTGACCCTAAAGAAGCAATGCACTATTATAGAATTTTGAAAAAGGATACTGTTAATTGTTTGTCATCCGATGTAGAAAATAAAATCAAATTTTCTACTGATGATGTAATTTCAGAGGAAACAGACAAAGATAATTTGGAAAATCTTAATTTTAATATAGTAACATCTAAGGATCCCTTAGATAAAATAAACATTTCACTTTTAACCACAAAAGGTGATGTTGGACACGGCTCAGGAGTTAATTGGGGCATTAGGCCAGACGGTACAAAGCGCGACAGAAATCAAGCGTATATACCTTATAACAAACCGGACCAAAAGAAAGATTTTTTTCCAGACAGGACTAATCCAACAGATAAAAACTGTCCGCTTTTTAAGGTTGTGACTAGAGAATCTGGAGCTTTTTATATGAGGCTTGCTCAAGAAAATAATAAAGCCATTCAATCCGCAGATAGTAATGCTATAATCGGGCGTTGGCTACGTAACAAGCTAAATATCCCAAGCGGAGAGTTTATAACCAAAGAGATGTTGGAAAATTATGGTTCAACCCACGTTGTATTTAAGAAATATGAAAATAATATTTATACGCTTGAATTTGAACCGGATACAGAAAAAACGTAAAAATACATCTATCAATATACTTTGAATCATAATTTATAGTGCTATTGTTTTATGATAATCTTGTTTGGTCGGAGGAAGTAACAAATGAACAAATATACATTTTCAACTCAAACAGGAAAAGCTTATTACTGCAATTCTATCCCCGGATTTATTAAAGACTCCTCTGCATCTGTTGTCGGTCAACTTGTGCGACATACAGTAAAATTCCATGCATTCGATATTACAACAGAACAAGAAGAAGCTTGGGAAAATCAAATCAATGAATTACAAACACGTCTCGAAAAGCATGGCATTGAAGGCGATATTATTTTTGAGTATGACATTGTTCGTCTCGGCAAGAGAATAGATGTTATACTTTTGATTCGTCATATGGTTTTTTCGTTAGAATTTAAAAACGGACAAAAAGTTTTTACTGCCCATGATGCCCAACAAGCAGAAGATTACGCTATTGATATTAAAAATTTCCATAAAGAATCTGCAGATTTATATGTTTGCCCTATACTTGTAGCAACAAATGCATCTCCGTACAATAAAGTGCAGACGTTAGACTGTTACCCTGATAAGCAAGTATATTTACAGAGAGAAAATATAGAAACGCTCATACCTAAAATTTCTGAAATATCTAAATTATATGGTGATGACAGAGAAATAGATTTCGAAAAATGGTTCAATTCACCATATTATCCTACACCAACAATTATAGCGGCAGCAGTTGAAGCATATAGCTCACATCATCTAAGTGAAATTGCCCAATCAGAAGCTGGTCAAAAAAATATCAACGCATGCGAAGCAAAATTAAAAGATGTTATTGAATATGCTGAGAAAAACATGAAGAAATGTGTTTGTTTTGTTACCGGTGTTCCTGGAGCGGGAAAAACATTGGTGGGACTTGACGTTGTTGCAAGAAATCTGGATAAAGATGACAGGAATTTAAGCGTTTATTTATCAGGTAATGGACCGTTGGTGGAGGTTTTGCGAGAAGCTTTAAAGAAAAGCGTAAAGCAAACGAACCGTATTCGAAATATTCGTCCGAGTTCACATGAAATGTCTAAAATCAACGAGTCAATAAATCATTTGATTGAAAGTAGCTATAATTTTAAAAAGCAATATGCTACGGGGCATACACCGTTGTACGATAAAATTATAATTTTTGATGAAGCACAACGTGTTTGGGATCAGAGAAAAATGGCAAGCAAACATAACCAGGATCCCGCGATGACGGTTAGCGAACCACATTTATTTTATAAAATTATGGACCGACATCAAGATTGGGCGGTCATGATTTGTCTAGTTGGACTTGGACAAGATATATATGATGGTGAAGTTGGAATTAATGAATGGTTCCGTTGTGGAATAAACGATTTCACTGACTGGGAGTTGTTCTATTCTCCTGAAATTTTTGCTCAAGTGGAAGATAAAAACATAGATAAGGAAATGATACTTGGTTGTAATCGCTGTCATCAAGCTACCTCGTTACATTTAAAAACATCAGTTCGTTCCTTCAGAGCAGACAAGCAATGTCAGTTTGTAGACGCTCTTCTTGATAATAATCCTGAACAGGCAAAAGTGGTCTATGATCAAATTGCAGATAAGTATCCTGTTTTTATAACAAGAGATTACAAATTAGCAAAAGAATGGGTAAAAAAACAAGTAAGAGGATCTCAGCGTTGTGGTGTAATGGCTTGTAGTAGTGCTCAACGACTCAAACCGGAAGGTATATATGTATCTACTGATATCGATGTTAAAAATTGGTTTTTAGCACCTAGTGATGATTTGCGTTCATCTAATATGCTTGAAATAGTCGCAAGTGAATTTAAAGTTCAAGGACTTGAAATTGACTGGGGTATCGTATGCTGGGATGCAGATTTGCGTAGAACTGTTAGCGGCGACGATTGGGATCACTATACATTTAGGGGAACACGTTGGAATAAACGCAATAAACCTGAACAAAAACGATATCTACTAAATTCTTACCGAGTTTTACTGACACGTTCTAGACAAGGCATGACGATTTTTGTCCCGAAGGGTATTGATCCAGAATCGGATCCTTCGCGCAATTCAGAATATTATGATGGCATTTACAGATATTTAATTTCTTGTGGAATCAAGGAATTAAAATAACTTTTTTAGTTACACCATGTGATTTTTGGAGGATAACCAATGACAGAAGAAGAAAAAAGAGAAAAATTAGAAATGCTACCCTGGCAAGCCTTATTTGATTTTGCCGTTTCTAAAGAAATTGATGAAGCACAGATTAAAGGTAAGGATAAAAATATTATCATTACAAAGCTTCTTTCTGAAATTACAATGCAAGATTCAGAAATTGAGAATATTGTTAATGATTACATTTATGGAGATCGTATTGCATTTACACTTTGGAATTTTGACAAACAACTTACATGTGAACAATATGAGGCAATTCGCCAGCTTGAAGGCAACTCTGAACCTTTTTTGAATGCAAGTGGTTTTAGAGGACTGACTATTCTATCTGCAAAAAACTATACAGATCGTATTGAGATCCTCTATGTTTATAGCAAGGAATACCTATACATTGATGAAGAAGGAAAAAATGCTAGTGTTTGGGAACAGCATCGAGGTTGCCTATGGATTGGCATCGACACTTCGTTTTTAGCATGTATTAGCAAGCACGATAAAATGACAACATGTATTGTTGAATATATTGTCAAAATAACTGGAGTTCCCCTTGTACAAGTAAAGCCACCAAAATCAGCTATTGAGCGTTGCATTAATCAAGTGGCCAGAAGCAGAGTTGTTCTTCAAGGAACAAATGGTGAAAAAACAGTTGTTTCTCGTTCGGAAGGTCTAACTGAAGCCCAGCAAGAAGAAATCAGTCGAATTCAAGGCGTACGATTTGATACTTCCGGTAGCTATATTGCTGAAATTACGGAGGATATACAAGCGACAATAAAATACAATGTAAAAAAAGGAAGTATAGGTATTTTTAAACATCTTCCTGCACATATCTTGTTCAACTGGTCACAATCGGCTATCGAAATTATTCTTGAGGAAATTGAGAATTTGAAAGGCCGCCCCGCAAAAGAAATTTTTAAGGAGTTAGGGTTGGATATTAAATGGGATTATCTATATACTGAAGATGATAAAACTGCTGCTGACTGGTTTTTATCTAAAGCAATAGCTTCTTTAGGATCTTCTGAAAGTCTTACATATAATATTCCAGATTATGTACGATCAATTTTGAAAAAAAATCAACTATTTACCATTATTCCAAGAATATACTGCGAACAGTGTGAAAGTTTTGAAGTTCCTTATTGTGCAGAGTGTGGAAAAATCTTAGGATGTACAGCAAACGGCGAGTTACAATGTACTTGCGGAGCCCCTTTGCAGATTAAATGCATTGAGGGACATCGTTCTTGTCGTGTTAATAATTGGTATATACCTACAAACAAAATGTATAACATGCTTAATAAAAACATCTGTGCCGCATTTAAAAAAGATTTTCCTGATTTTGTCATGTGCATTATGGGGGATAGTCTACATATTGCTCACGCTTGTTCAGTACAAACAGATGGTGTAGAAATATACTTCGACGAAATTGATTGTTTTTCTCAACTCTCGTTATCTGTTGAGCAGGAAATACGAGAATTTACCGTTCGATTAGGAGAAAAGTGCAACGGTACGTGTAGTAATGCAAAAATCAGCAAATGTGTAACTGATAGTTCCATGGCATGCTTGCCGAAAATTTTTTATTCAATTCTTCCTGGATTTCGTCTACAACCTCATAAAGGTTTAGAATATGGAGATGTTTCAGCACAGGTAAAAGTAGGGATGCATTACTATGAAATGAAAGGTATTATTAAGAAAAATACAATGAATTCAACACGTAGTCATAAGTCAATTGATATTTTGCAAAACACTCATCTTCTTTCAACTTCAAAAGAAGGTCAAGAAATCATTCGACAGTTTATAGAACAAGGACTTAGTGACAATCGTGTTGCTCTTATAGCTGTGATCGCTCCACAATATTTTGACAATTCTTTTAAGGGAACATTACGTTTCCTTGCAAAATTAGGTGGAAAAAAAGTTATATTTATTGAGTTAGATGATTTGGCTCGCATATTAAAAGAAAATGTTAATATCTCTATTCCTGCCTGCAATCATTCAACTTGATTAATATTTATTTTCGTAAGATATTAAATTTGAATAACAAATATTCAGTACCATTATAAATTTTTATAAAAATAGATATTCAAATAAAATTAGATTCATTTTAAAACGGAGGATATTTAATGAGCATTTTTTTTAACATAACCAAGACTGTTATAAAAATATTTTTGATAATTTTAGTTGTATGTTTCACTGCTATATTTATTATCATTCCGTTTTTATATAACTGTATTGATCAAGTAACTGCTCAATGGTTATGGTATCCTTCTTGTTTTATCTTATTAAGCTTATTATTTATTGGTTCTCGAAAAGACATTTCATTTGAAAATCAAATATTAGACAAAATTGGAAGTGTTGGCGTTTTATGGGTTGCACCATTAATACCAAGTATTTTCGTGTTTAATTATTATAATATTGATCATATTTGGCATTGGGTCATTTTCTCTTATTTTTTCTTTTTGATACCATTTTCATTTTACAACTTACTTGCTATTGGAGTATCACAAAATACCGAGTCTGAAGAAAAAAAACAAGTGATTGCTCTAAATATGATCAAATATACTGCACTTTATTGGTTGTTTGATCTTTTCTATATGTCAATTTTTAATGATTGGCTGATATTTAAGTTCGTTTTTGGAATCCTAGCTATATTACTTATTTCATTCAACTTGATTGATGTATTTTTACACGGAATCAAATCAATACGATTTTTCTTTACATTAGAATTAATTTTTGGATTAGGTTTATCCGGTTATCTTATTTTTATTATTCCAAACGAAAAACTTCAAACTATTGTTTTGGCAATTGTATCCGCCTTAATGGGTGGCATTTTCACCTTGCTTGGTGTTGCGTGGACAATAAAAAAGGGGGATGATGATCGAAAAGCAGATTTGCATCAAATGGAAGAAGATCGAAAAGAAGAAGAGCGAAAAAAACTCATTCCCTATATAAGAATTTCACATGATGAAAAATCATTAGTAAATGCAACCGTAAAAAAGATCAAAGAAAAAGATGTTTGGAACAAAGAAAGTAATCTAAATTTTGTTAATAACAGATTTTTTTCATTGTACAGAATTGTCTTTTCAATCAAAAATATATCTACTAACAATATTATTTTAATGGGTGTATTTATTGATAATGACTATTTTGATTTTGACAAATATGCATTGATCGAGCCTAATTCAGTTTGTAAAATTGAAATTGGTGATAAATCAACATTAACATTGTTTGATGAGATAAAATCAATCAAATTAAAAATCAGTGATATTTTAGAATATGTATATAATGTTAATTGCGATTTTGAATATAAAGGTTCTTCGCATTTTATTGAAATTGAAACTAAAAATCAAAAATCTTTTTCCACAGAAATAAAACATCTTATAATTAAAAATGTAACTCTGCCTAAAATCGAAGAAAAAGATATCAAAAAAAATTGTTCACATGGCAGAAAAGAATCTTGAAGATAAATAAAACATGAGTTGGTTTGTCAATAACTGTTATGATGTTTTTATATCCTGGAACAATTATCGTAATATAATATAGGTCTGGTGCAGTTTATAAAGGTAGTAGATTTATTATTAGTAAGGCTAAAGAAATAGCTGAACTTTGAAAAAAAAATAAAACGACAATAACTTAAAACTTTGTGTTGTTCTAGATTTTCCGCAATTTCTTACAGCAAAAAATATGGATACTATAAAATTTAATAAAAATAAGTACTTTTCTTTAATTGAAACCATATCAGAGTATCGAAAAAACATAAAGGTTATACATATTTGGGGCAAAAAGAAAAGCGAAAGCGGAAGATGGGTTGTTCACCCAGGAAATATGGATACATATTTTGCAAATAACGATGACAACAAATCTTCATTCATTAAGGGAATCTTAACTGTTTCAATGATAATAGGTTGCGATTTTTGTTGTCAGAAGTTAATACTGGTCAAATTGACCTATCATGCATTATAAACGATATTTTAATATTAAGGACGAATAAAATGATTAAAGAATTAATGCACATCCACATTTTTCTTAATCTGCAATCGAACTTTGCAACAAAAAAAAGCTTTACTGGTTTCACAGTATTTACTGGATGCATTGATTTGAGCAAAAAAAAGACTCAGGATTTAAAGAAATACAAATTGCAAGCAAGGTGTTTTTATGTCTAAAGGACCAAAATTTAATAAAACAGGTTACAATTTTACAACTCGTGATAATTTAGGCATTGAAGGTGCAACTGCAAGTATACAAGCAGATTTGTGTCCGGTCATAAACACTGTTACGCCACGAGCATTCTATTGGCCGTTTATGGTTTGGAACTACTACGATTATCATGTTAATTATAAAACTGAAAAGAAATCTTTTTCGGACTTTGATGAAAACTTTTTAAAGAGAAATGACTATTTTATGGTCATGGCAAATCTAATCGCAGATAATGATCAAAATAATCTTGTAGGAAAAACAAGAGCGCTTGAAAATCTTTCAGACAAATTAATTGATATATATCCATATGATAGATCATATTTTAAAACCACTTTTGGTGGAATGCAGTACTACAATGCAGGATGTTTGACAATGGGTTTTATTACTGATGAAGATGGAGAAGGAAATCGCTTCAGCCTTGCGAAACTAACAAAAGAAAATGGCGAGCCATTGGCATTAGCATTTGAAGAAGTCATTAAGCACACAGAATATTATAAAAACTATCGATTAAAAAATATTGAAGTACCCCAATGCGTATTAAAGGAACTTGGACAAGTATTGAAATTCGATCTTGATGGTTTTGATCAGGTTAAAACACTCTTAAAAGGTGCATTATTTGAGCAAAAAAACAATGAGAGATTAAATAATAAAAATTTGATTAAATCAAGTGAATATATAAAATTTATATTTTTCCAACACAATATTTCAAATCCTAATCTTTATGAAATGAGAAGAGTTTTATTTGATTATTTTTCTCCCCGTGGAGAAGGTAAACCTTTTGATGATTCTCTTTCAGAAATTATTTTTGATTGGGAAATTGTAGTTGGTCGTCAATATTTAACTATGGCGATTGAATTAATCTGGAAGTATATGCTTTGGATGTTAATTAACCCTACAACATTACAATCTTGGGTAAAAAATTGTATAAACACAGCAAAATGGAATATTGATTACAACAAACCACTTAACACACTTTTCTTTGATTGTAATTATGGTTTTGAAGAAAGAGAAAAAATGATTTCAATCTGTAGCGGAGCATCATCTAAAAATATAGATATAAACATAGAAACAGGCTTAAAAATTTTACTATCGTTGTACAATCGCTTTGTTAATCGTGACGAACTGAACAGTATTTATTTGCAAGAAGGGGCAGATGTTAGCATTAACAGCCTCATCAAGCTTGTAGATGAATATTGTGAAAAACCAATAATTGAATTTATTAAATATATAATGATAAATTGGATCGTAAAAAGACACGAAGATGTTGCACAAGAAAAACTGTTACAAAAACGTGATGGATTCTATTTTGAAAAAATTGACAAATTGTATGTACCTGCCGGACATTTTTCTGAGCCCGGTTTCAAAGGATTAAGAATGCTACAGTTAATGCAAGTTATGAAAGACTTGGATATGTTGGAGAATTGATATGGTAGAAAAAATTATTGATGTTTTTTCAAATACCAAAACCTATGATATTGCCTTAATGACAACATTTAATTTCGATATCGGTTTCTTTGAAAGAGCGATATTGAATCGCTTATATGAAAACAATGTAAAGAAAATTTCTTTATTTGTTGATTCATATGAGCTTAATAAAACATTGTCCGAATCAACACATACTTCAATAGGCAAAAAGTATATTGTTAATCCTATTGAAATGCAAAAATCTTTCCACCCCAAAATTATCCTTCTTTTGGGTCAAGCTTCTGCAAAATTAGTTATCTCCAGTGCCAACATTACTGTTAGCGGATATTTGAGAAACAGTGAAATATTTAATGTTTTTGAGTATGATGACAAACATCAGGAAAACTTAAAAGTCATAAGATCTGCAATCAGTTTTTTTGAACAACTAAATGCCCGATCCTTTCATCAAGATGAAGCTCTCCTTGATGAAATCAAAGAGTTAATATATTATGGAAAAACAAGTATAAATGATGATTTGTTTTTGTTGCACAACTTAGATGATTCAATTCTGACACAAATTACAGAAATAGTTGAAGAAGTTTCTGAAATTGATATTGCTGTTCCCTATTATGACAATTTTGCTTATGCTCTTGAAAGATTGCATACAAGCTACCCGGACGCTAAACTTAATTTATATTTACAACAAAAAAAAAGTAAATTCCCGTTAAATCATAAAAAAGACAGTTTTATAAATTCTATTCTTGTTTTTGATGAATGTAATAATTCATCTTCGTTTTATCACGGCAAAGTATTCAGATTTATAACAACCAATTCTACATATTTTTTGTATGGCAGTGCCAACTGCACAAGAAGTGCACTTACGAATGCAACAAAAGACAATGGAAATGTAGAGTGTTGTATTTTAGAAAAAGGTACAAAAGATGATTTCAATACGTTTTTTGACTGCTTTAATATTTCAAACGATATCGGAGATTTACAGTGCGAGTTATTGTCATTTGACAATGAAAACAACTTCAATTTCTTTTATAGATATGGATCTCTTAACAACGACCTTGTTTTGAATATCGGTTATAAAAAAAGAATCGATACCATCGAAGTATTCTATGGTGATACCAAACTAAACTATGCATACAAGGGTGGTAGTTTAGTTATTTCTGCATCTCCAGACGAATTCTTAGACACTGATTTAATTGAACTTTCAATAAAATATGACGACAAACAAGAACAAATAAAATGCTGGTATACAGATATTGTAACTTTGAATTTCAACCGTGTTAAGATGTCTGATGAAGCACTTTACTCTGCAACATTATATAATGAAGATGATGAAAAGTATCTTGAAGATGTAAAAACCATCTTAAAAGCAATGTCAATGAGTTTGGACGACGCTATAAAAGAAAAAATACTTATTGAAAAGATAAAAAACAGTAAAAAAGAATCATCTGATGATTATGACGATGAAGAAGGTATAATCAGTTATGTAATTCCTGAAGCTTCTGAAATAGCGCAATATCATAAATACGAATATATTGATAAGTATTTTAAGGTTTCGTGTTTCAAATCTTTCAATAATTTGTTTAAATTACATGTTTCAAAAAATCAACATATTGACGCTGATACTGTATGGAACAAAATAGAAATTAAGGAAAGAGAACCAAGAAGCGCTGAATACCGATTTAAGAATTTTGTTAAAAGTCGCGTAAGACAAATGCTTAACCCTGAATTTATAGCATATGTTCCCTTTGAACACTATGTGTTTTGTGTAAATACAATTCTAAATATTTTTGATAAATACACGCTAAAAGAATACGTAAAAGACATGTTTGATTATGAGTATCTTATAAGGACAAGATTGTCATTTATGGAAGCTCTAATGAGTAAAGAAATTCCTAATAATACTTCAGAAGAAGTTATAAATACATTTTTCATTTTAATTTGTCAAATGATATTGGAATCAAACAAACAAATTTACAAGTGCTCTCTGGATGAAGTTTCAATAGAATACAGACATAAAACCATTTTAAAAGAACTTAATAATCGGTTTGATTTTCGTAATATCATGACAGTTTACATCGGTGCTGCAATTGACAAAATCAATGAAACATGCTTTTTATATCGTAGTTATTCAGATGCAATTAATGCCATTGATGAACTTTTCGGATATTTAAAAAAGGATAAACTTCGAAAATTAATAGTTGCAGATTATGGACCTGAAACAAAAATCGAAATGAATAAAAATATTACTTTAATTTATTCAAAAACAGATTCGATAAAAGATTATATGGTTCCCAGAGAAAACACTGTTGTAGAACTTAGAAAGTATTATTGCAATAGTGATGAAGGAAGATTCTTAAAAATTGAAGTTAAAAATATCGCTCAAGTTCCAGAAAATTCAGGGTATGCAGATGTTATTAGTGAGGATATTGATTTCAAAACAAATCTTCGAACACAAATAATTAAAAGAAAAAATGGTATAATTGATAAACCAAGAAGATCAAAGGTGTAAAAGATGATTAAAGAACTAATGCACGACCCGATTTTTCTCAGCTTAAAATCGGAAGTCGCAACAAAAGAAGATTTACAAGTTGCAGAGGATTTACTTGATACACTCACCGCACATAAAGACGGGTGTGTCGGTATGGCTGCTAATATGATTGGTGTACGCAAACGCATTATTGCCTTTGATAATGAAGGTACATATATGGTTATGTTTAACCCTGAGATTATCAAAAAATCAGAGCCCTACGAAACCCAAGAAGGTTGTCTTTCTCTACTCGGCGGACCTCGTAAGTGCAAGCGTTATAAGAGAATAAAATTGCAATGGCAGACGGCTGAATTTCAGACACGCATAAAAACATTCACCGGCTTCCCTGCTCAGATAATTCAGCACGAAATTGACCATTGTAATGGAGTTTTAATTTAACATAAACTGGTGTAGATATGGATAAAATTGTAGAATATATGATCAACCGTGAGTGGGCTGACGATGTAAAATCTGAAAGAAAATCTTATTTGTTTAAATTAGCACAAAGCAGCTACAAAAAGGATGATATATCAAATAAAATCGGTGCAATGCTTATTTATAACCAATTAATAGAAGAATTTCTTAAAGATATTGTAGAATATAGCATTAACTATATTAAAGCAGAAATTTGGCCTGCTTCTATACAATTTTCTTTAGATCTTTCAAAATTTACTTTTGGTAGATTAATAAATTCTTTTGAGCAATATGCAACTATAGAACCAAATAGAGAAATAATATTAACTTATTTAAGGAAATACGTAATTAAACGAAACGAAGTAGTTCACAATCTTTTTAATATAGAAGATTTAGATAAGCTTTCTTCTGAATTAGATGAATATGCTTTATTAGCTGATGAAATTACATATCTATTAGTAGAATACGATAACTCTATATGTGAAAAATTCTGTGATTTAGATAACAGAGTAGACTTTAATTATTTTGCAGATTTATAATTTCCTTCCACATTCTCTCCGCAAGCACCTTAAACTGCCACGCCCCACCAAAATTGTGGGTAACATAGGTAACGACAACATCTGACTGTTTTATCATCCACTTATTGCGCCAGGAGATTGCGAAGCGTTTAAGGACGGATTCGATACCTTCAGGGTAAATGGTGTTTGTAAGGTTATCGTACTTATTTCTCTCCGTGGGAAGATAGGCTAAAACTATGCTGTAGGTTATTGGGTAGATCTGAGACAACTCTTCAAGCTGACGACGTACCATAGTATCAAAATTGCCGTTGTTGCCTACATAAAACGTAGTTACATTTTTATTTTCAATCAAATCTATCAGAGTCGACCGTAAGGTCGGCTCTATTTCTTTTGGAGTGTCCTTGTGACCAAAGAATGTACAAACCATAAAATACCACCTCTTTATATGGGATATATCGCAATTATATCACAAAAATCATAAATATGCGATATGTCCCACACGATTTGTCGCAGATTTTATTAAACTTTAATCAGCGATATATCGTAAGGGTGGTTTTAATATGAACATCAAAAAGGCAGTAGAACAGAGAATCATAGATCTTTGCAATGAGAGAAATATTGCAATAAATGCACTTGCTAACATCTCAGGTGTCTCCCCTTCTACAATTTACAGCATGCTTAACGAAAAAAGTAAGAATCCCGGTGTTGTATCAATCAAAAAGATTTGCGACGGTCTTGAAATCAGTATCAGAGAATTCTTTGACAGTGATTTGTTTGATGATTTAGAGCAAGAGATTAAATAACAAATATACCTCCTTGCATTTGGTAATACCATTTACAAGGAGGTTTTCTTTTTTAGACAGGATTATATATATATTCTCAATCACATAATATTTCTCCTCCATACACAGTTATCTGCATTGTTTTTATTTACATTCTTTCTTCCATATGATAATATGGAAGAAAATCCACATTACAGAGGAGATTGCATATGAGAACGCTTGAATATAAAACAGACCTGTGTGTTATCGGCGGAGGTATGGCAGGACTTTGCTGTGCGATTGCTGCGGCACGTCATGGCATAAAAGTTGTTCTGATTCACGACCGACCTGTCCTCGGCGGTAATGCTTCAAGTGAAATACGTATGTGGATAGGCGGCTGTCACGGTAAAGACAACCGTGAGGGCGGTATAATCGAAGAGATTCTCTTAGAAAATTTCTATCAGAATCCGTCTCTCAAATATCCTCTGTGGGACAGCGTACTTTATCAGAAGGCTATGGCGGAAAAGAATCTGACACTTCTCCTTAATTCAAGTTGTCTTGACTGTACTATGAACGGAAACAAAATCGAAAGCGTCAAGGCATGGCAATCCAATGCCGAGACCTTTCAGGTTGTGAATGCTTCATATTTCGCTGACTGCTCGGGTGATTCCGTTCTCTCTACCCTAACAGGTGCCGAGTTTATGTATGGCAGAGAAGCAAAAAGTGATTTCGGTGAGACTATTCCGCCTGATGCCCCTGACAAAAAGACAATGGGCATGAGTTGTCTTTTTCAGATAAGGGAAACGAATCATCCTGTTCCGTTCACTGCACCCGAATGGGCATATAAATACACATCGGACGAAGACCTGCCATTCAAAGACCACGATAAGAACAATAACTTCTGGTGGATTGAAATCGGCGGTGAGTGGGATTGTGTTCACGATACAGACAGATGCCGTGAGGAACTGCTTAAAATCTGCTACGGCGTGTGGGATCATATGAAGAATCACGGCGAACACGGTGTAGAAAACTGGGAACTTGAGTGGATAGGATTTCTGCCCGGAAAAAGAGAAAGCAGACGCTATATCGGAAAGTGCATTGTAACACAGAATGATGTTGAATCAGAAGGCAGATTCGATGACATCGTAGCCTATGCAGGTTGGAGTATGGATGACCATTTCCCCGAAGGTTTCTATTACAATAAAGGGTATCCTACAATCTTTCATCCTGCTCCGACCCCATGGGGACTGCCTCTGAGATGTATGATTTCCAGAAACATTGAAAATCTTTGCTTTGCGGGACGGAATATCAGCGTAACCCACGCAGCACTCAGTTCATCACGGGTTATGGCAACCTGCTCTATTCTGGGTCAGGCACTCGGAACGGCTGTGGCTCAGGCAATCAAAGACAATGTAACTCCTGAAAATGTTGATATCGGCAGATTACAGCAGACTTTAATGGATGACGATTGCTATATTCCGTGGCACGAGAGAAAAATGTCCGAACTTACAAAAAATGCAGAGTGTTCTTCGCAAGTTGTCAGAAACGGAGTTGACAGAGGTGAAGAAAACCTCTGGACGGGCAAAGAAAATGATGTTATCGAATACCGTTTTGACACAGACACAAAGATAAGCGGAATCAGGCTTGTTTTTGACAGCGACCTGAACCGTAAATATCATAATATGCCCTGCAATTATCCTCTTGTGCAGACAAAATTCAGACTGCCTGAAACATTAATCAGGGAATATAAAATTCAGGGAATCGCCGAAAACGGTGAGATAAAAGAAATTCATATTAACGATAATCATCAGCGATTTGTAAAACACGCTGTTGATTGGTGCGTTAAAACAGTCCGCTTTGTTCCCATATCCACTTTCGGAACAGAAGATTTCAGATTGTTCGATTTTGAATTGGAGAATTGATATGATAGCCTATACATACAAAGAACATGGAAAATTTGAATTTACTGACAAGCCGAAGCCGGAGATTATTGACTCCCGTGATGCTGTTGTCAGGATGACTATGAGCAGTATCTGCTCAAGTGATTTACACATCAAGCACGGCTCTGTGCCTCGAGCTGTTCCGGGGATTACTGTCGGTCACGAGATGGTCGGCATTGTTGAAAGAGTCGGTAGCGGCGTGACAAATTTCAAGCCCGGTGACAGAGTTACTGTCAATGTAGAAACCTTCTGCGGAGAGTGTTTTTTCTGCAAGAATGGCTATGTCAACAATTGTACGGATAAGAATGGCGGTTGGGCACTCGGTTGCCGTATCGACGGAGGGCAGACCGAGTTTGTACGAGTGCCTTATGCCGATATGGGACTTAACAAAATCCCCGACAGCGTCAGCGATGAACAGGCTCTCTTTGTGGGCGATGTTCTTGCAACGGGATTCTGGGCAACACGCATTTCTGAAATCACAGAAGATGACACGGTGCTTATCATCGGTGCTGGTCCTACGGGTATCTGTACTCTGCTTTGCACTATGCTGAAAAATCCCAAGTGTATTATCATCTGCGAAAAGGATAAAAACCGCATTGATTTTGTTAAGAGTCACTATCCCGATGTGCTTGTCTGCGAGCCTGAAAATTGCAAGGAGTTTGTGCTTACGAATTCTGACCACGGCGGTGCTGATGTTGTACTTGAGGTCGCAGGGTCAGAGGACACCTTCCGCCTTGCGTGGGAGTGTGCAAGACCTAACGCCGTTGTTACGGTGGTTGCCCTTTACGATAAGGCACAGACCTTACCACTTCCCGATATGTACGGCAAGAATCTTATATTCAAAACGGGCGGTGTTGACGGCTGTGACTGTGATGAAATCCTCTCACTTATTGAGCAAGGAAAAATCGACACTACACCTCTAATAACTCACAGATTCAAGCTTCAGGACATCGAAAAGGCTTATGATATTTTTGAGAATAAGCTTGACAGTGTAATTAAGATTGCGATAAATAACATATAGATTCCCTAGCAGATGAAAAAATATTTATTTTTATAAAAAGGAGAAAAATACTATGTCATACTCTTTGCCAGTTTTAGAAATTTTTTATATAGATCTTTCAAAACCTGAAAAAGTTGAAGAAATTGCAAACTTTATAAAAAATCCTTCATTTCATTTTTTAAGCACAATTTTTCCTATATCATCAATTTTATATTTAAAATGGCTTGAGAATAAAATAGGAAAAACTGATTATCAATCATTAAAAGAAATAATAGAAAAAAACAGATTTACTATTATACGAAGTAAAGAAGAGTTGGAAGAATACACCAATCCCCTCAAAAACGAGTGGATTGACACTGATAAACTATTAAAAAGAAAACAATATTATATTCGTCATCCCAAAAAAACAAAAGGCAATATTCTTATTGAATCACAAAATTTTTATAGGTATATAGAAGATGAACAAAAAGATGAACTGATACAGTTTATAAAATCCCATTGTTCTGCTAAAAAAATCATAATTGATCGTAAAGAGATAAAGGAAACTGAACAACATTTTAATGTGAACATCAATGGTGATAACAATGGGATAGATCTAAATGAATCTGCGATATACAAAAAAGAAAAAGGTAATTTTTATTCACTTATAAATCCTAATGGAATTCCCAGAGAGTCTGTACGAGACAATTATATTTGGATTGATGAATCAATAAAAAAAAGTATTGAATCACTTACAGAAGGTTCATCTTTTTCTCAGTCATATCAATATGATTTTAAATTTGGATTAACTTTAAAAGAAGCAAAAACCTTAGGATTGGATATAAGTATGTATAAAAACTATTCGTATTCTATTTATGTGGAATGTTAATTTTATTGAATAATATTCTGGTTCAAGAATGATGATAGTATGCAAAAAGCAATTAGACTTATTATGATATTCGCAATGCTTTTTGCGGTTACGCGTTTTAATGTTTCATCAGATGAAGTGAATGATGTGACATATTTTGTATATGTTTTGTTTTGAAGATAGTTATTCAATATTATAAAAATGAGACGACATCAACCATCCAAAGCAGGGGATCACTCCCCTGCTTTGTTTTTTTATTATTCAATATTGATCCCCTTGCTTGCAAGGAAAACTGTTACAGCAAGGATTGCGCCTTCTGCAAAGTTTGCAAGAGGACCGCCAACCAAAGCCAGTAATGCGGTCATGTTACCACCTCCTTATTCCGTACAGGGTTTTAATGATTTTTCGGCAATGAATAACACCGAAAATGTTGTTACAAATCCTAAAAATGCCCACTGCATTCATATCATCTCCTTTACCTTTCTGTAAAATGTACTCGGCTTCATATCAAGTCGTTTCATCGCTTCTGTTGCCGTTATCTCACCCTCTTTCCAAATAGCAACAACTTCTCTGAACTTCGGATGCTCAATCGGTTTTCTGCCTTTGTAAACACCGTTCTGTTTTGCTATTGCTATGCCTTCTTTCTGTCTTTGCAATATGTATTCACGTTCAAGCTCCGCAACTGCACCAAAGACCGTCAGCATAAATTTCCCCGTCGGAGTTGTGGTGTCGATAGCTTCTTTCTTTGATATAAACTCTACCTGTTTTTCGGTAAGCTGATCCACAAGTTCCAACAGGTCTTTTGTGTTACGGGCAAATCGGCTGATTGATTCAACAATAACCACATCACCCTCACGGACAAAGTTCATCATCCGTTTGAGTTCAGGACGGTCTGTGTTCTTGCCGCTCATACGGTCAATGAATACTTGCTCTACACCGAGTTCTTTCATCATCACTTCCTGACGAGCTGTGTTCTGATCGGTTGTGCTGATTCTGATATATCCGATTTTCAAGTTATCACCTCTTTTTTCTCAATAGGGTTCCTTTTTGTTTTGGCATATCTCAAAATTGTGAAAATAACCCTATTGAGACAGATTGTCAGTATGTCATACGGGTACACCCTATTGGCACATCAGAAAACACCGCAATACAGCATATCTTCTATTTCATCGGTCGAGTAACCGTCTTCGATGAGCAAATCAACAATGTCCTCGGTGTAGCCGTAATATGATGCATGGTTTTTCAGCAGTTGTATGTATTCATTGTTTCTTGGTGTAGTCGGTTTTGCATCAAAGGTGAATGTATATCTTCTGTATGACGGATATGCGTAGTAATTGTAAGTATCA
>JAZTWP010000015.1:0-43033 GCA_045636025.1 Acutalibacteraceae bacterium
AGGGTCTCAGGAGAATCTGTTTATCTTCCTCTGACATAGCAAGGGTTTTCATATTAAGCTCAATTCCCACACCTTTTTCCTGACAATCTGTAAAAATACTGTAAAGCTCATCATCGGGCAGAAGCTTTATCACTTCTGCGGTTCTGCCCTTGAAAATGTGTCCGCATGTAAGGTGTGCGATGCCTGTTTTGTGCCATGGCATATCCTTTTCAAGAAGTGCTTTTATTCGTGCAATCCATAAATCTGCCGCTTCTTCGGGAGTCGTGAGTCTGTTTCTGACTGTGTTGCCTGCAAGGTGAAGATGTGTTGTGGGCACAACAATGAAATCAAAGGTGCTCATTCGCTCTTCGCTCACACCCACAACAAAATTATAGTCCATATCCGTTTCGGCACCGAAAAGGAATCGGATTCCGTCGGACTGAGGTAACGGAAGCACGGATGTAACACATTCAAAACGCTGTCCGTCGTGCCATTCTGCTTCACTTTTCACATTCTCATCCCAGAGGTGATTTGTGATGCAGATTTTTTTAAGTCCCCAATTCTTTGCATATTCAAGAATTGCCTGCGGTGTCTGATTTTCATCATGACAACAGGGTGAAACTGTTGAATGGATATGTAAATCGTGGTCAGCAATAAATCTCATGGTATCACTCCGTTAATTCGGTTTTTCGTTTATGAACACTCTGAAAAGGGGCAGACATGAAGTGAAGAATTTTTTATATGCTCTGCAGTAATCTTCGCTTCGCTGAGTGCGTTTGCAACCTCCTGCACGGCACATTCCCGCAACATTGCATTGTTTACATTTTTCGGGTACTTTCAGGCTTTCTCTGATGAAATTTTTCGCAGTTTCCGACTTTTCCATTGCAGTAAAGTCGGTTTCTTTTATGTTGCCCAGAAAATATTCGTCGGTGCAGTAGAAGTCACAGGGATAGATGTTTCCGTTGGCTTCGGACACATACTGATGTGTGCAATGTCCCTTGATTCCGCATTGCTCGGTGGGTTGTCTGAGAAAGAGCCTCACCCAGTTATCAAACTGACGGATGCTGACATAATTATGCCTTACATAGTCCTTGACATAGAGATTGAACACCTTAATAAGGAAGTCGGCATACTGGTCGGCTGTCATATAGAGTTCACTCTGTTCGTCGGAGTCAAAAGGACGAAGACAAGGGATAAACTGCAGATACTTAAAGCCTTTGTCACGGAAAAATCTGTAGATTCTTTCTCCGTTTTCGGCACAGTAGCCCGTCAGAACGGTAAGAATGTTAAAATCAACATTGTGCTTTTGCAGTATATCTGCCGCAGAGAGAATTTTGTAAAAAGAATTCTGTCCCGACGGTTTTTTACGGAATTTATTGCCCTCAAAATCACCGTCAAGGCTAAGGCCCACAAGGAATTTATTGTCATGGAGAAAATCTGCCCATTCGCCGTCAATGAGTGTTCCGTTTGTCTGCATACCGTAGAAAACGGGACTCTTTTTTGTGTTGAGTCTGTTTACCGTATCGACAAAAAAACGGAAATAGTCAAGCCCTGCAAGGGTCGGCTCACCGCCCTGAAATGCGAATGCAACAGGCTTACCCGATGCATATTCCAAGGCTTTTTTTATGAGTATTTCCGCTGTATCTTTCTCCATAATGCCGAAACCGAGATGCTCACGGTGCTCGGAAACATCACGGTAAAAGCAGTATTCACATGAGAGATTGCACAGCGACGATGCAGGCTTTATCATAAGGGAAATTGGGGGCATAAATTCCTCCGGAAAATAATTTGTAATTCGTAGGGAGCGATGCCCACATCGCTCCGCAGAGTCTGATGTAACCTGACGGACCGATGTGGGCATCGGTCCCTACATTGGTTTTGTTTATAAATTATTCTTCAATAATTCCTCTTCTGTTCTCCTTGAAGCTGTCCATAATCTCGTGCATTTTTGCGTTGTACTGATCAGCGATTTCGGGATAGACGGGAGTACGGTTATAGTTTTCTGCATAGTCGTCTGTCAGGATATGGAGCCAGTTCTTTCTGTTCTTATCCCAGAATGCAGAGTTATCGTTCTGAATCTTTTCAAAATACTTGAATGTGATGTATTCGTTATCAAGAACATCATATGTATATTCGGGATAAAGCTTCTTTACTTCCGATGTGGGCATTGTGTACTGAATAGCCTTGAGCTTTTCTCTCTTCATATGAAGAATGGGATGCTCTGATGTGTGGATAACAGCATCGTTTTTGAGAAGTGAAGCCATTGAAATACCGTCGATTGTTCTGTCTGTGGGCAGATAATTCTTCTGACCGCCATTGCCTGTGATACCGCAAAGGTCAATAAGTGTGGGGTAAAGGTCAACAAGGACTGCGGAATTGTTTCTCTCTGTGCCGATTTCACCGAGAGCTCCGTTTGCATTGTCCCAGCGAATCATAAACGGAACCTTCTGACCGCCTTCGTATGCAAGGTATTTACCGCCTCTCAGGTCTGCAACTGAGCCTTCAAGAGCAGGACCGTTGTCACTTGTGAAGACGATGATTGTGTCTTCAAGAACACCGAGTTTTTCCATTGTATCGAAAAGCTGACCGAGATAATGGTCAAATTCTGTTACGCAGTCAACGTATGTGCCCATACCTGTTGTACCGTCAAAATCATTACCTGCATATACGGGACCGTGAGGCCAGGGTGACGCATAATATGCAAGGAAAGGCTCGTCTGCCTTTGCTTTTTCTGTGATCCAGTCTGTGATTTCATCGTGAATCCACTTTGTAGCCTGACTCTGGTCTTTGAGCTCATCGGTGCCGTGGGCAATTTCCCATTCACCGTTTTCTTCGGTAACGTGATAGAAAGGCTTCATATCGTTTACATGGTGGCTTCCGTAGAAATAGTCAAAGCCCTGATTTGTGGGAAGATATTCACCGTAGTCACCAAGATGCCACTTGCCGAATGCACCTGTTGAATAGCCTGCAGCCTTGAATGTTTCTGCCATTGTGATTTCGTCACCGAGCATACCGTCTGCATTGTTGCCCATTTCGATTGAGTTGAAAATTCTTGTCTGTGCAAAGGGTGAAAGTGTGTCAACTGTGGGATAGATAACGTTATCTGCATAACCACGGTAGGGGTATCTGCCTGTCAGAGCTGCAAAACGTGCAGGTGAGCAGACGGAATATGCAGAGTAGAAGTTTGTCAGATTAAGTCCGTTTTCACCGATTGAGTCGATGTTTGGAGTGTCATAGATTGCACCGTTGAGCGAAACGTCACCGTAACCGAGGTCGTCCATCATAATGAAAAGCACGTTGGGGTTGTCCTTTGATGCGTTCTTGTCAACACCGCCGAGATAGTCATCGTGACCGTCCCAGAGTCTGTTCGTGTTGGGTTTTGAACGGAGGTTCATTGTAAGCACAAAAACAACACTTGTACCCATAAGAAGAACACTCATAACGCCTGAAAGAGCCTTCTTTGCAACTTCTTTTGTGAAGTTTTTCTTTGCAACGAAGAAAAGTCCCCAGAGTGAGAGTGCAGAGGGAAGTACAAGAAGAATGTTGCCCAGAAGTCTTGTGAAGAAATTGCCTTCACCTGTAAGAAGCGGATGGTCAGCAGAATTGAAACCTGCGAGACCTGATGTGAATGCTCCGAAACCTGCGTCAGCACCGAAAAGAACAAAGTAGGCAACAACGCCAAGACTTGCGGCAGCATAACCGAGAATCATCGGTGCATAAACCTTTTTCTTGATAATGAGACTCAGAGCGATTACAGCAGACATAATGCAATTGAATGCAACGCAGACAACTGCAACGATGTTGAGTCTTAAAATCCAGAGTGAAAGCATAAGTCCGAGACCGACTACCATTAAAATCATCGGCAGAACTTTTTTACCTGTGTCGAGTGTGATATTCTTTTTCATCACAGACCCTCCTTAAAATATTAGACATTGATTTGTTTTGTATCAATGGTTTTTCTGAATAATGATGAATGAAAAAATGAAAATGATAAGCGCTGCAAGTGTTACGGCAATTCCTGCAAAGATTTTGCCGTTTACAAGAATGATTCCGCCCACGGAAAACAGAATACCCGTGAAAACAAACAGCATTTTGACTCTTTTGTCATACTTTCTGATATTGAAATTTCTTGCAAAATGGTGACTTGTCATTGTTGCATCTTTCTTTTCAGAGCAGATTGCAAAGCCGATAACCGACATCAGCACGGCAGGAAAACACATAATTATATAAATGAGAATGTTCATATTTTTTTCTCCTTTGCTTTGTCAGTTTTGATATTGCGCAGCAGTATGATAACTGCAAAAATCATTATAAGCGGTAAAACAGACCCTGCAAAAAGACCTGTTTTGAGATTGTCTCCGAATGCCTGGGAAACTTTTCCCACAAGAAGCGGACCTGATGCACAACCCACATCACCTGCAAGGGCAAAGAGTGCAAACATAGATGCTGACGGGTTTTTCCAGGTTTTTGCGGCAATACTGTAAGTGCCCGGCCACATAATGCCTACTGCGTAACCGCAGATTCCGCATCCCACAAGTGAAAAAGCGGGGTAGGGTGAAAGTGAAATAATAAGATACCCTGCAAGGCACAGTGCGGCACAGAATAAAATGTATTTTTCAAGAATAACAATTCTGCTGAGTTTCGTGTATGCAACTCTTGCAATACCCATAAGTATTGCAAAAATGCAGGGACCCAGCAGGTCACCCTGAGTTTTTGAAATGCCGAGACTTTCCTCCGCAAAGGCAGATGCCCATTGTGAAACCGCAAGTTCACTTGAACCTGCACAGAGCATCATAACCATAAGAATGTAGAATGTTTTGTTTTTTATAAGGTCGGTGAATTTTCTGTCTGACTTTTCTTTCTGTGTTGGTACATTTATCGGCACCTGACTGAAATAAAAAGCATTGAATAACGGAATCAGCGCCCAGACAAAAGCCATTACTTTCCAGTTTGCAACGGAGAAGAAATGGAAAAATACCGTGGAGCCGAGCACCGCAAGCATCTGACCCCAACAATAGAAAGAGTGAAGAAGACTCATATGAGCTTCTTTATTTTTTGTGGGGCAGGATTCTATAATGGGACTTCCGAGAACTTCAATAAGTCCTCCGCCGATTGCATAAAGCGAGATTGCAATATACAGTCCGTGATAGGGGGATGCTGTGATAAAGGGAAAAATGCCGAGTCCCGCAAGACCGAGTGCACTGCTTATGTGGGCAAACACAACTGCTCGTCTGACACCGATTTTATCAATATATCTGGCAGAGATAAGATCTGCCGCAAGCTGAACAAGAAAATTGTAAGTTGAGAGTGTTGCAAGCTGACCGAGTGTGATATGCCAGTCTTTCTGAAATGTCACAAAAAGAAGAGGTGCAAAGTTATTGATGATAGCCTGAGTTATAAAGCTTATGTACCCTGCAACAAGAGTGTGTTTATAATTTGTTCTGATAGACATTATGTTCTGATGAATTTTTATTCCTCTGTATTATTTTCACTTACAGCATTGCGGAACTTTTTCTTCTTTGCAAGAATTACGGTGGAAATATAATCAATTGCAAAAACAGTACCGACGATGATAACGAGAATATTTCTGAGTTTATCCGAAACCCAGAGTTCTTTGTGTTTCAGAACAAAGGGCTGAATGATGTAAATGAATGAACCTGCGCCTGCTGCCCAGTATAATGAGTGCTTCAGGCAAATTCTGCCGTGCAGATTGAATTTTTCGTTTGAATAATCCCACCAGCGTGCGTGGAAAACTTTTTCCATCACATAGCTTGTGGCATATTCAAGCACATCGGCAATGATTATGCCGAGTAAAATAACAAGAATTATGATATACCATGTGTAGCCGAATTTGTTGTAAAACGGCGTAAGAAAAAAACTGAATACAAATGTCCCTGCACCGTAAATGGGAACAAAAGGACCTTTCATAAAGCCTCTGTTGATAGGTTTTCTGTAATAAAGTGAACAGCAGACAGTTTCGAGTATCCAACCGATTATGCTGTAGAGCAAGAAGTAAAATACATAATCAATAACGGTATCCATATTATTTTTGAGCCTCTTTTACTGATTGAATTTTTGAACGTGTTTTAGAAGAAAATTTAATCATTGATTCCTGATGAGCGCAATATTTATCTGAAAGGCAGACTATCCAGCTCTCTTTATATTTCGGAGGGGTGGGAGTCAGCGGCCACATATGGCGCTTTATAATGTTTTCCTCCTTTTCGCTGAGAGTGAAAAGAGCCTTTGCGTTTTTAAGGGCAAAACCGGGATGTCTGTATCCGTGAAGTCTGTGCGATCCGTCTCCCGGCACGTGCCAGTCATAATAAAACAGGTCGTGAAGCATAGCTCCTCTTGTTGCGGTTACATAATCAAGACCTTTCTGCTTTGTGATTGTGTAACTCATATATGCAACGCTGAGAATGTGTTGAACTCTTGATATGTTTGCGTGCTGGATATACTGAGCCATACTCTGAAATTCTTTTGTTTCATAAATTTCTTTTATGATTGAGAAGAACTCTGAATTCTCTTCTTCGCTCAGAGAAAAAGATGCAGCATACACAGAAAAAAGATCTTTCATAAGGTCAATCCTTTTATCCTAAAATAAATAAAAATAATATTTTGCTTATTTTAACATATAAATTGCGTTTTTGCAATCGTTGACAAGCAGTTTTTTTTGTGATAAAATAAAATTCAAGTGAGTTGGGCAATTGCGTACAAGTTACGAGGAAAGTCCGGGCTTCACAGAGCAGGATAACGGCTAACGGCCGCCGAGGGTGACCTTAGGGAAAGTGCAACAGAGATATACCGCCCGTTTTGCGGGTAAGGGTGGAAAGGCGAGGTAAGAGCTCACCGGCGTGCAGGAGACTGCACGGCCCTGCAAACCCTATCCGAAGCAACACCGATAGGAGTGGTCTGCTCGGCCATAACTCCGAAAGGTGGCGTGAGCTGCGGGGTAACCCGCCGCCAAGACAGATGATTGCCTTAAATGACAAAACCCGGCTTACAGACTCACTTGATTCATAATCACCGCATACAATGGTATGAGGTGATTTTATGTTATATACGGTTTTATTGGCTGTTTTTGTGTTTCTTGCAACTGTCGGTCTGGGAGCTTTGTGTTATGTTCTGCTCAGGCTTTTTGCAAAAACCGAAAACAAGGGCAAGCGGTACATTCTGTTGTCTGTGAATGAGAATGAGGAGTCTGATTCACCGCCTGAAGAGCTTGTAAAACTGATTGAAAGATACAATAACATAAAATTTGTGCAACTGGGTGATATGCCCGATATAATGTCCTGTTTATGGGACATATGATGCGGTAAAATGGTTTTATCGGTACGATAGATTATTGTTGAATAACGGAAGTGATAAAATGTTAAGACTTATTCTTGGCAGAGCAAAGACGGGCAAGACGACATATGTACGCAGAATTCTTGCAGAGAATGCTGCAGGCGGAAATGTTGTTCTTATTGTGCCTGAGCAGTTTTCTTTTGAAAGTGAAAAGGCTGTTATTGAAATGATGGGTGCTAAAAAGGCATCTGATATTTCCGTGCTCAGTTTCAGCTCTCTTTCAAAGAAGATTCTGGGTGAATTTGCACCTGACAGAAAACCCTCTGTGACAGATGCCGCAAAAAATGTAATGATGAGTCTTACTCTTGAGGCTCTGAGTGAACATCTTGATATTTTCGGCTCCTGCTCAAGAAACAAGGCTTCCGTTTCAGAAATTCTTCATATTACCGATGAAATGATTCAGTGCGATGTGTCTTATGATGCAATGAACAGAGCCGCAACAGAGTCAGGAAACAGAATCCTTATTAAAAAAGCTCAGGAAATGGAGCTTATCGCTTCTTTGTATTCATCAATGCTGACAGAGAAATTCTCTGATGACAGATATATGATAAATGCCGCTGCAGAGATTATCGGTGAGAAAAATCTCTTTGCAGGCAAAACGGTCATTTTTGATGAATTCTCAGGTTTCACTGCCCAGCAGAATCTCATTCTCGCTCATATTCTGAAACAGGCAGACGATGTTTACATCACAATGTGTGCCGATTCTGTCAGAGACACTTCTGAGGGCACAGGTGCATTTTCATATTCTGTTGAAAATGTGGGCAGAATTATTTCTCTTGCAAAGAAGAATAATGTTGCCGTAGCCGAACCTGTTATTCTTAAAAGAGAAAACAACCTCGGCAGTGAAGCTCTTGCATATCTTGAACAGGGGCTTTATGAACCTGCGCCTGAAATATATGAAGGCTCTGCTCCGGAAATCACCGTGGCTGCAGCAAGAAATCTTTATGAAGAGTGTGAATATGTTGCAATGCAGGCAAAAAAGCTTGTGCGTGAAAATGCATTGCGCTACCGTGATATAGTTATTGTCAGCAGAAGTGACGAGTACAACCGTTATCTTCCTTTTGCGCTGAAAAAATATGATATCCCCGTTTTTGAGGACACAAGAAGACGTCTCGGGGAGGAGCTTGTTGTAGTATATGCCCTCTGTGCACTGACTCTTGCATCTCAGGGATTCACAACAGATACTATGCTCCGTATGCTCAAGACATACATAAGTCCCGTGAGTGAAGATGATATTTCACTTCTCGAAAATTATGTTATGATGTGGCAGATAGATTACAGCGGTTGGCTCCGTGACTGGACAGGGCATCCTGACGGTCTCGGTGTTGAATTTGATGACGAAGCAACAGAAACTCTTGCACATCTTAATGAAATCAGAAAAAAGGCTGTAATTCCCGTTTGCAGACTTAAAGAAAAGCTGTCTGATGCAGACGGCTTTGAGGCAACTCAGGCTGTTTATGAATTCCTTATTGAAACGGGTGCAGACAAGAATCTTCTTTCTTTTGCAAAGAGCCTTGAAAACGAAACTGCATACGAATGTGAGCGTTCATGGGATGAGTTTATGACCGTGCTTTCTCTTCTTGCTGAAACCGTGGGTAAGAGAAAGGTTCCTCCCGTGCGTTATCTTGAGCTTTTCAGAATTATGGTTGATTCCTCTGATATAGGCGACATTCCCGGAGGACTTGATGAAATCACAGTGGGTGATGCTGAGAGAATCAGAGTTTCCGGCAAAAAAGTGCTGTTTGCAGTTGGTGCGAATGACGGTGTTTTTCCTGCCGCAGGTACACAGTCTTTTGTGTTTACCGATAATGAAAGAAAACTCTTCAAAATTCAGGGTGTGGAGCTTGGTACGGGCAATATTGACGCAATGCGCAAAGAAAGACTCCGTGTTTACAGCACTCTTACAATACCTGATGAAAAACTTTTTATTTCTTACTCGGCGGGCAGTATAACGGGTGAAGAAAAAAGTCCCTCGGAAATAGTTTATATGGTGCAGAAAATAGTGCCGTCATGCACATTTACAGATATTTCACTTATTCCTGCCGAAGAAAAAACAGAAAGCGGAAAATCAGCCTTTGAAAATGCCGCTCTGCATTATAATGACAACACGGCTTTTTCCGAATCGGTGAAAAAATATGTTATGTCTTCAGAATTCGGAGATATGCTTGCAAGTATCGGCAACAGCAGTCAGAAAAATGAGATTTCTTTTGCCGACAAAGAAACTGCAGAGAAGCTTTTCGGTAAAAATATGTATATCAGCCCTTCACGTGTTGAAGAGTATTACAAATGCCCCTTCAAGTATTTCTGCCGTTACGGTCTTAAAGCCGTTTCAGCCGAAAAGGTATCTTTTGACCCTCGTCAGAATGGTCTTCTGATTCATTATGTGCTTGAAAAACTTGTCAGTAAATACGGCGGTGAAGAGCTTTTCAGAATGTCTGCCGAAGACAGAAGAAATGCAGTTTCCGAAATCACCGATGAATATATAGAGAAATATGTGGGTGAAAAAGACAGCATAGATAAGCGTCTTCTTTATTCTCTTGAGAGAAGTAAGGATGTTATCTGTGAGATTCTTCAGAGACTTGCTCCCGACTTCAATGAATGCAGTTTTGTTATCCGCGATGTTGAATTGGTTGTGGGTAACGATGCTCAGATAAAACCCTATGAAATTGAACTTCCCGACGGCGGAAAGGTTATGCTTCACGGTGTTGTTGACCGTGTTGATACAATGACTGACGACGAGGGCAAAACATATCTGCGTGTGCTCGATTATAAATCGGGCGGTAAAGATTTCAGACTCGGTGATGTTGTTTCGGGTCTTAATATCCAGATGCTTGTTTACCTTATGTGTCTGTTTGAAAACGGTAAGGATAAGTACGGTGAATTCATCCCTGCAGGTATTCTTTATATCTCTGCAAAGTCGGGTAAAAACAGCCTCGGCAGATATGCTGATGACGATGAAATCCTTGCTGCAAGAACGGCTCAGAGCAAAATGAAGGGCATTGTTCTCGGTGAAGAAGATGTTGTTTTCAGTATGGAGGGCAAAGGCTCAGGCTCAATGATTGATGCAAAATATGACAACAAAAAAGGTGTCATTACAGGCAGTATATATAATCTTGAAGAGTTCAGGACTCTTCACAAAGCCGTTGACAGAATCGTAAGAGATATGGCTTCTTCTCTTCACGAGGGCAAGGTTCACGCGCTTCCCATTTACGGCTCAGCATACAAAAATACCTGTACTTATTGTGATTTCAGGTCTGTATGCTGTCACGAAGAAACAGACGGTTACAGAGAAGTTTTTGAGGGCGATCCCTGGAGTGCACTGGAGGAATTGAACAATGGCTGAAACAAAATGGACAAAAGACCAGCAGAATGCTATTGACGCAAGAGGCGGAACACTTCTTCTTTCAGCTGCCGCAGGTTCGGGCAAAACTGCCGTTCTTGTTGAAAGAATCATAAAACTCCTTACAGATACGGAAAATCCCGTTGATCCGTCAGAGCTTCTTGTTGTAACATTTACAAATGCAGCTGCCGCTGAAATGCGTGTAAGAATCACAGCAGCGGTGGACAAGCTTATTGCATCTTCACCCTCAGACAGTTTTTACAGAAACATAAAAATGAAACTGCCCGAAGCAAAAATCACAACAATGGACTCTTTCTGCATAAGCCTTGTGAGAGAGAATTTCCATATGGCAGGTGTGGAGCCTGATTTTACTCCCATTGAATCAGGTGAGGAGAAAATTCTTGTTGCCGATGCAATGTCACAGATGCTTGATGAATTGTGTAAAGACGCCCCCGAAATGTATAATCTGCTCAACACAATGACCGCTTATGAAAAAAATGACAGCGGTCTGGCAAAAAAGGTGTATGAGCTTTATAGGTTTTCTCTGAGTCATCCTTTCCCCGAAAAGTGGCTTGATGAAGTGGAAGAAATGTACAGTGTGACAGAGGAGCTTAAAGACTCTTTCTGGGGCAGAATCATTATTGATGATGCTGTTGAAACAGTCCGCTACGCAAGAGAGCTTCTTGTGAATGCCGCAAGTGAAGTGCTCGGTCACGAGGTTATGGAACCCAAGTATTACCCCGTGATTTCACAGCAGAAAGAATTTGTTGAAAACATTGAAGAACTGATAAACGGGTCAGACTGGGATGATATATGCCTTAGTGTAAGAGGAATCAAATTCCCCTCTCTTCCCACAGCACCCAGAGGTTACGGCTCAGACCCTACAAAAGTTTCCTGCGAAAATAAGTACAAAACTGCCGCTTCGGCAATGGAAGGGCTTGAAAAGATTTTCTGTGCCACAACAGCTGAGCACAATGAAGATATGGATCTTCTCAGACCTGTTATCAAGGGGCTTATGGCAGCCGTCCGCAGTTTTACACATATTTATGATGACAAAAAAAGAGAGCGTAATACTTACACTTTCTCAGATATAATGCATTTCGCACTCAGACTTCTTGTAAGAGAAACTGAAAACGGTTATGAAAAAACTGCTCTTGCTTATGAGCTTGAGCAGAGATTCTGTGAAATTCTCATTGATGAATATCAGGATACAAACGAAGCTCAGGATATGCTTTTTACAGTGCTTTCAAAAAACGGCACAAATATGTTTATGGTCGGTGACGTAAAACAGAGTATTTACAGATTCCGCCTTGCAATGCCTGAAATCTTTATGAAAAAAAGCAGAGAATATGCCGATTATGACGGTAAAACATTCCCTGCAAAAATCTTCCTCGGTCAGAATTTCAGAAGCAGAAAAGGTGTGCTTGACAACATCAATTTCTTCTTTAAGAATATGATGAGTGACTATGCGGGAGAAATGGAATACACTCCCAAAGATGCACTTTATTATTCTGACGGCTATGAAAAGGAGAGCACAACACCTGATGTAAGTCTGAGATTCCTGAAGGCTGATGGTGTGGAAGAAGAGGCGGAATATGTTGCAGATATCATTGCCGATACAGTATCTTCAGGTGCGGAAGTTTCTGCAAAAGACGGCACACGCAAAGTGCGTTACGGTGATTTCTGTATTCTTCTCAGAAGCCTTAAAGGTAAAGCTGAGATATACGAAAATGCTCTCAGACGCAGAAATATTAAAGTAATTTTTGAAAAAAAGACAAGCCTTTTTGACACAACTGAAGCAGGTGTGTTTATTTCACTTCTCAAGGCGGTAAACAATCCTACCGATGATGTATCAATGCTGTCTGTTATGTTTTCTCCGCTTTACGGTTACACAGCAGACGAAGCTGCAGCGGTCAGACTCTGTGACCGCAAAAAGAATCTTTATTCTTGCCTTAAAATCAGCGCAGAGACAGACAAAAAAGCGGCAAAGCTCCTCTCTGACCTTGCAACTTACAGACAGATGTCCGCTGTCCTGCCCTTTGATATTTTTATGCGCACACTTCTTGAAACAACGGGTTATCAGGCAGTTGTCAGCGCAATGTCAGACGGTGAAAACAGAAGAATGAATCTTCTGCTTCTCTGCTCACTCGGCTCGGATTATGCAGGCAGAGGCGGTACAGGTATAGGCGGATTCCTCCGTTATCTTTCAAGAGCTGCAGAAAGCGGTGCCGAAATCGGTGCGGCCAATGCAGGCGCTGCAGATACAAATGCCGTAAGAATCACAAGTATTCACAAGTCAAAGGGTCTTGAATTCCCTTATGTTATCCTTGCTGATTGTGCAAAAAGAATAAACAAGTCCGATGCGACAGAGGATATGGTCATTTCTCCCTCTGCAGGTGTAGGTATGGTTATTCTCAATAATGAAAAACTGCAGAAGTATTCTTCACTCGGTCATATGGCGGCAAAACTTGCTGTCAAGCGTGCAACGGTGTCTGAAGAATTGCGTATTCTTTATGTTGCAATGACCCGTGCAAGAGAAAAGCTTATTGCCGTTTCAACGATAAACAAAATCGAAAACGAAATCAAAGGTGCTATCGTTTCTGCATCCTGCACCCGTATACCTCCCTATGCGGTTATAAATGCCGTAACTTATACAAAGTGGATTCTTATGGGATTTATGAAGCATCCCGATATGCGCGGTCTTGTTGAAGAGTGCGGATTCTCAATTGAATCTGATTTCTCAGGGGCAGACAGCAGACTGTCAGTTGTTTTTGAGGGCAGTTATGAAAATAATGATGCTGAAGAGATTGCAGAAGAAAAAGCTCTTGCCGATGAGAAAATCATAAATGACATAAAACAGCGTGCAGAATATAAATATCCTTATGTTATGCCTGCAGATGCAAGACCCAAGAGAGTTGCATCTGATTTTGAGGCACACCGTTTTAATGAAATGTATTTTGCAAAGTCAAAACCGTCTTTTATGAATGACGGCAGACTCGGTGCCGCTGAGGCAGGTACGGCAAACCATATCTTTATGCAGAATTTTGATTTTGCACATCCCGATTCACGCAAAGAATGTGAAAGAATGCTTTCTGAGGGGATTCTCACTTCTGAGCAGGCAGGTGTTATCAGACACGATAAAGTCCGTAATTTTACAGAGTCTTCATTGTTTGACAGAATCAGGAATGCAGTTGCAGTTTACAGAGAAAAGGACTTCACCGTGCAGATAAACCTTTGCGATATTGATAACACAGTAAATGAGAATGTTGCTGAAGAAAAAATTCTTGTTCTCGGTAAAGCTGACCTTGTTTTTGAAGAGGAAGACGGAATTGTGGTTGTTGACTACAAAACTGACCGCACAAAAACACCCGATGAATTCAGAACAGCATATTGCCGTCAGCTTGAAATGTATGCTGTGGCAATGGAACAGCTTCTTGAAAAACCCGTGAAGCAGAAAATCATTTATTCCCTTGAACTTGGCGAAGAAATAATCCTCTGACCGTTTTTCTATTAGAAATTGACAAAACGGAATCTTTATAGTATTATTAATCTATTAATGTTGAAAGGAGCTTTTGTGATGTATTATGTTATAATGGATCTTGAGTGGAACAACTCATACAATAAAAAACTCAAAAGCTTTTTCAACGAGATTATTGAAATCGGTGCAGTAATGGTTGATGAAGACCTCGATGTGGTTGATACTTTCTCCGTGCTTATCCGTTCTCAGCTTTCAAACAAGCTCAGCGGCAGAGTGAAGAATCTTACACATATCTCAAATGAAGATATGTACGGCGGAGTAAGTTTCACAAAAGCTGTCTCTGATTTTTCAAAATGGATTGATGACAGAGATTGTACTTTTATGTCCTGGGGTAACGGTGACCTTCGTGTAATGCTCGATAATCTGAGATGTTTCTGTGGAATAGAAGGCATTCCTTTTATCACCAAGTATATGGACTTGCAGAAATATTGTCAGGAATACCTTAACCTTTCAAATGCTCAGCAGATAGGTCTTTCTGCGGCGGCAACACTTTTCGGTATAGATGTAAGCAAATATTCAACCCACAGAGCGCTTGATGATTCACTTCTGAGTCTGCGTTGTTTCAAGAAGTCATATGTTGCAGATGCTCTTGCAGGTTATGTGCTTGAATGTGATGATGAGTTTTACGGCAGACTTCTTTTCAAGTCAAAGTACATCACAAATCTCAAGGATGAACGTATTGACAGAAGTCAGATGGTTTGTTATTGTGACGAATGCCACAAAAGAATGAGAAAAGTTTCTGAATGGAAACTTGTAAACAAGGCTTTCCGTGCATTGTTCTATTGTAAGAATTGTGATTTGCATAATATGTTCACAGTAAGATTCAGAGAGCATTTTGACTCAGTTGAAGTCAAGACCAAGAAGACCATAATTGTCAATGAGGACAAAAACGGAGAGAAAAAGACAGATTGATGAAAAAGAAAGTAATTATTCCCATAACTATAATGCTCCTGCTTGCAGTAGGGGCATTTTGCGCTTTTCTGATACATGATGCGTATGTAAGCGAAGAATTCACAACAGGTGACACAGTTAATATTGCTACTCAGATTGCCGCAAACAGAAATACTGCATTTTCATTTCTTCAGAAAGATGAAAATATTCTGCCCGACGATGTGAGAGGTTACATTGTTGATGCAGCAGAGCATATTGATTATTCCGATACATCAGAAACTGCACTTAAGGCTCAGGCGGAAAATGTTTTTACAAAAGTTGATGCGATTCTGCCAAATACGGTTGTTATAAAGCATTCTTCGGCTGTGAATTATTCCCCCGCAGGGTTCGATGTGCTTTCATATCTTGTAAAAACGGCAAAGGAAAACGGACTTTATACCGTGCTGTATCTTACAGATGCTAAGGCTGAGAAAAATGCTGTTTTGTCTGCGGTTACACTTTACGGTGCAGATGCCGTTATGGTTGACGGAGCAGATTTAACAAGTGAAAGCGTGTCTGAAATAAGAGACCATCTCTCAGCAAGCGGCAAAAGATTCGGTCTTTATTATACAAACGATATAACAGAAAATGCAAAAAATATTCTTGCTCAGAATTCCGTTGATTTCAGTTTTGTACAGTTTGATTATTCAACAGAAAACGGTGCAGATAAGATTGTCACACAATGGGCGGCATACGGCTTCTCCTGCAATGTGAAAGTTTACGGTGTTGTCAGAAATGATCTTGTAAAATCAGGCGAAGGTTGGACCAAGTCAAACGAAGTCAACAATATTGTGAAGCTTCTTTACAACACAGGCGGTTTTTCGGGTTGTGTTATGAGTGACTATGTAAAACTCAGAAATAATGACAACGACACAGCCACAAATCTTTATTCTTACTATGAATATTTCAATAATGTTGATTATACTGCACTCACTTACACAGATGTGAAGATTGAGAATAACAGCATTGTCTTTTCAGGCACAACAGACAAGAATTTCCCCTTGTTTGTTTACAGCACATCAGCAGGCGGATGGCAGACAGTTGCCGTTGCAGGTGATGATGGTGTATTCCGTGTGTCTGTGCCTCTTGTACCCGGTGAAAACAAGGTTTCTGTAAAGCATAAGAATGCTTATTACACATATAATATCGTCAGAGCTGTTGATGTTATGACAGAGTATTCCGCAAGTATAGAGGATTCTGTTGTTACCATTACGGCAAAGGCTGTGAAAGGTGCAGCTGTTTATGCATCTGTTGCTAACACGGTACCTCTTGAGCTGCTGCCCTCGGGCGAGGATAACAACGGCTATGATACCTATTACACAACTTATGCACTTCCCGAGGCTTATGCAGATATTGCCGAGAGTCAGATTTCTTTTTGTGCAGTTTACGGCGGAATAACAGATGTTGTTATGTGCGGTGAGGAAAAAGAAATCACGCCCTTTGATAATCACGGACTCGGCACGGTGAATATGTGTAAGGTTAATGATGATTACACGGAAACCACATCAACTGCATCAGCAGATGATACTTCTGACCCTACCTGCACACCTCAGCTTTCGGGCGCATACGGTGTTGTTGATAAAGTTACCGTCTGCGATAATAATGTACTTCTTTACCTGACAAACGGAATGAAAGTCCATTGTGACAGCACAGAGCTGATCCTTGGCGGATACGTTATGCCCGACAACACAACAACTCTTGAGAGTGTTGATTTTACGGACGGCACAAAACTCACATTTTCTCAGAATTATGATACCTTTGTGAAAATGGTGCTTGCACCTCAGGATTATTACACGGGTTATCTTGAAAGAATCTACAATGTGGAATCTTTTGAAGCCGAATATATCGACATTATTTTCTATGATACAGAATACTGTGCATATGCTTCTGATTTCAGCTTCACTGCAAGTGATGTTGTATCTTCTGCAGAGTGGTACGGCAATGCAGATGAAGATTTTATGATTCTCAGATTGTATCTTAAGACAAAAGGCAACTTCGGCGGATATATTTTTGAAAAGACAGCCGACGGAAAAATCTCTGTCACATTGAAGAAAAAGCCTTCTTCTCTTGAGGGGACGGTTATTATGATTGACCCGGGGCACGGCGGTTACGGCAGTCCCGGCACAATGTCCGCTTCAGGTGTTTATGAGGAAGATGTTGCTTTTGCAGTTGCCGAAAAAACAGCAGAAATACTCAGAAATTACGGTGCAACCGTCATTATGACAAGGGAAGCAGATGAAGCAGTTTTTCTTGATGAAAGAGTTGCAATGCTGAGGGAAAACAATCCCGATATTTACCTGAGTATTCACGCGGACGGTGCCGATAACAAGAATTGGTACGGCACACACACTTTCTATTACAAGAGTTATTCAATGCCCCTTGCAGATGCTGTGCATAATCAGCTTGTGAATGCATACAGAACAAATCATTATACCGATAAAGAATCATCGGAATATGAAAATGTTGATATGGGAATTAAATTCTTCCCGTATATGGTCACAAGAGCGGAAGAATGCCCCTCTGTTCTGATTGAATGCGGTTATCTGACAAATGAGGGTGATGCTCAGTTTCTTACCGATGCAGACGGTCAGGGAAGTCTTGCAACAGCCATTGCTCAGGGTGTTGTTGATTATCTTGCAGGCTGAGTTCCAAGCGTTTTGAAAAGTTTATAATAAAAGCCGAAAAGCAGTCACAAAGAGTGACTGCTTTTCGACATTTTAAGAGGTAGTGTACTGTATGTTATTGCCACATTCTCCGTGTAAAAAGTATGTGACAGGAGCCGTTTGTCTGTCCTTTTCTTGCCGCCTGCAAAGGTCAGGACAGCTGACCTTCTGATGCATCACAGGAAGATTATCGTCATCCTGTGATTATAATATACACGTGTTTACTTAAAATAGTATTGAAAGATAAACGATTGAACATTGAACACATAAATAAAAAAATCTCGGATATCTGAATATCCGAGATTTATGTATCAGAGTCCTACTGAGTTTACTCCGTATACTGCTTCATCGTATGTAAAACCTTCAAATTCTAACTGATCAATAAGTCCTTCTCTTGAGAATGACATTGTGTCCAGATAGCTCTCTGCAGTTTTTGCAGCCTGTTCATACCAATCGGCACCGCAATTATCTACACCGTATTTAGCTTCTTCAGAAGTAAAGCCTTCGAATTCTAACTGATCAACTAGTCCTTCTTTTGAAAAAGAAGATGATTTAAGATAATTTTTTGCGCAAAGCATTGCTTGTTCATACCAATCAGCACCACAGTTGTCAACAGCATAAACAGCATCTTCATTAGGATACTTTTCAAACTCTAACTGATCGATAAGCCCTTCTCTTGAAAATGCAGAAAAGCTTAAGTAAGACTTTGCTGATTTTAGTGCATTTTGTTTTGATATTGATACTGAATTATCTATATCAGCATTTTTTGTAGTTCCATGAGTTTTATCGTTGGTGTTTGCAAAATTGTTATCACCAAAATAACTTTCATCTGAGCTCACTCCAGTAATGTCATCTAAATAAGAAATGTCGCATCCGCTCATAATACAACTTACAAAAAGAACAGCCATTGCGATAATGAGACAGAACCAACCTTTTTTGATGACAGTTTTTTTCTCAGTAACATCATGAATTTCTTTTTTACAATTTGGACATAACATAATTATACCTCCGTGTAGTCAGATAATTAATTTTACAAAAAGATTGTAATAGTGACTACATTCGACATTTTACTGCAAAATGCGGTAAAAGTCAATACTGCATTTTGCGGTATTTTATACTGTTTTCGGTGATTGTTATGTACAGACACATTCGTGATTTGCGTGAAGATAATGATATCACGCAGAGTGAAATTTCAAGACATCTGAATTGTTCTCAGCAGGTTTACAGTAATTATGAATTGGGGCAGAGAGATATCCCTACAGATATACTTATTAAACTTGCAGATTTTTACGGAGTTTCAACAGACTACCTTCTCGGTCTTACTGATAAAAAAGAAAGAAACATCTGACGCTAAATAAAATAAATTGATTGCACGGTATTGAAGTTGTTGCTTTGCGGTGGTATAGTATTTGTGGTGATTGTTATGAGATTTATTGCAGACCACGATTTTCACATTCATTCAACGGTTTCGCCCTGTTGTCACGACGAAAATCAGACTCCTGAGGCGATACTCGAATATGCAAAGAAAAATAATTTAAGAAAAATATGCCTTACAAATCATCTGTGGGATGAAAATGTAAAAAGTGAAGCCGAATGGCACGACAGACAGAGATTCTGCTGTCTTGAATCTGTGCTTCCTTTGCCTCAGAGTGAAAATGTCAGGTTTTTCTTCGGTGCGGAAACCGATATGGACTATAACTTTGTCCTTGGTATAAGTCCTGAAAGGTATGAAAATTTCGATTTTGTTGTTGTGCCCACAACACATCTGCATCTTGCAGGGAATACCGTTAAGACAAAACTTCTCACTCCCGAAGAAGCTGCCGAAAAGTGGATTCAGCGCATTGAAGCTCTGCTGACAATGAATCTGCCCTGGCACAAAACGGGTATTGCACACCTGACCTGCGGTCATATTTTTAAGGGCAATGTGCCTGAGGTTATCAGACTTCTTCCCGATGAAAAGCTTTATGAAATTTTCACCGATTGTGCAGAAAAAGGCGTGGGAATTGAGCTTAATATGAAGACTCTTTCATTTTCTGATGAAATGAAAAGCATAATGCTCAGACCTTACTTTATTGCAAAGGACTGCGGTTGCAAATTCTATCTCGGCAGCGATTCACATTCCGTGAAGGCTCTTGAAACCGCGAAAGAGAATTTTGAGGATATCATAACTTCGCTTGACCTTAAAGAGACAGATAAATTGCCGTTTATAATTAAATAATCATTGACAGCCGGAGAATATCCGGCTATAATGTTATTGCATAGTTGAATGATTGTTCAACTGTTCAACTGTAAGGGGTGATAAAATGGTAATTCATCAGCACAGCGAAATGTGCGAATGCGATGTTGTGCATACTGATATTGTTGCACACGTAAAAGAAGTTATGGAAGATACAGAGGTGCTTTATGCATTGTCTGATTTCTTCAAAGTTATGAGTGACAGCACACGTATGCGTATTATGGCTGCACTTGATAATGAAGAAATGTGCGTATGTGATTTGTCTGAAGTGCTAGGAATGACAAAATCCGCAATTTCTCATCAGCTCAAGGTGCTCAAGGATTCAGGTCTTGTAAAATTCAGACGAGACGGCAAAAATGTTTTTTATACACTCAAAGATGACCACGTAAAAACCATTCTTGAAATGGGTATTGAACATATCAAAGAAAGGGATTGATTCATTATGAAAATCAAAGCTAAACTTCACGACCTCTGCTGTGCAAACTGTGCGGCAAAAATTGAAGAAAAAATTGCAAAACTTGACGGTGTTGAAAGTGTTACGGTAAACTTTCTCACAGAAAAAATGATTCTTAATGCCGAAGAGATGAAACTTGCAGAAATTAAAGCTCAGGTTGAAAAAATCGTTCATAAAATCGAACCCGATGTTGAAATAGAATATATCTGATTATGAAAAAGAATGTTATACCTCTTATTGCAGGTGCGGTGCTTTTTGCGGTTTCACTTTTTGTGCCGGAAGAGTATGCAGTTGTGCGTTTCATAATGTTTTTTCTTGCTTTTGTGCTGTGCGGAATGAAAGTTATCATCAGTGCCGTAAAGGGAATTGCAAAGGGCAATATCTTTAATGAAAATACGCTTATGGTTGTTGCCGCAATCGGTGCATTCTGTATCAGAGAATATCCGGAAGCTGTTTTTGTTGTTCTTTTTTACCGCATAGGTGAGATGTTTGAGAATTATGCTGTTAAAAAGTCAAGAAAATCAATCAGCGAAGTTATGAATATCTGTCCCGACTTTGCAAATCTTTTAACAGACGGTGAAATTGAAAAGGTTGACCCCGACGAGGTTGAAATCGGTGACACGATTATTGTGGCTCCCGGTGAAAGAGTGCCTCTTGACGGAATTGTCATAAAGGGAAGTTCTTTTGTTGATACTTCTGCGCTGACGGGTGAATCAGTGCCCCGCAGAGTTTCTGAGAATGATGAAATTCTCAGCGGTTGCATCAATAAAAATGAAACTCTCACCGTGCAGGTCACAAAGAGTTTTGACGATTCAACTGTTTCAAGAATTCTGGAGCTTGTTGAAACTGCGTCCGCAAGAAAATCTTCATCAGAAAAATTTATCACAAAATTTGCAAAGTATTATACCCCCGTGGTGCTTGTGTGTGCTCTTATTCTGGCTGTTGTGCCCCCTCTTGTCATTAACGGTGCAACATTCCCTGATTTTGTTTACAGAGCGTTGTCGTTCCTTGTTGTTTCATGCCCTTGCGCACTTGTGATTTCCGTTCCTCTTGCATTTTTCGGCGGAATCGGCGGTGCGGCAAAAAAGGGTATTCTTGTTAAGGGCGGAAACTGTCTTGAAGTTCTTTCAAAGGCTGAAAATATGGTCTTTGACAAAACGGGTACTCTCACAAAGGGTGTTTTTGCGGTGAGAGAGATTTTCTGCAATGATATCAGCAAAGAGAGCCTACTTGAGGCCGCGGCTTATGCCGAAAATATGTCATCGCACCCGATTGCAGAGTCAATACGAAATGCATACGGCAGAAAGATTGATGTTTCCTTGATTTCTTCTTCAATGGAGATTGCAGGTTACGGTGTCAGGGCCGTTGCAGAGGGTAAAGAGATTCTCGCAGGTAACTCAAAACTTATGGAAATGCACGGTATTACCTATGAGAAAAAGCAGGGCGGCACCGTGGTTTATGTGGCTGTTGACAAAATTTTCAAAGGCAGTATAATTATAGCTGACGAGATAAAAACCGACGCAAAATGCGGTGTTGAATCTCTTAAAAAAGTCGGAATCAGAAAAACATTTATGCTTACGGGCGATATAAAAGAGGCCGCAGAAATCACAGCGGAATCTCTGGGAATTGATACTGTTATCAGCGACCTTATGCCCGATGAAAAGGTAAATGAAATTGAAAAAATTATTGCAGATGCTAAGGGTAAAACAATTTATGCAGGTGACGGAATAAACGACGCTCCCGTGCTTGCCCGTGCAGATGCAGGTATCGCAATGGGTGCTCTGGGCTCAGATGCGGCAATTGAAGCTGCTGATATTGTGATTATGACCGATGAAATTTCAAAAATCGGTACAGCTGTTAGAATCGCAAAGAAAACAATGAGCATTGCAAAGCAGAATATCGCATTTTCATTGATTATCAAAATCGGAATTCTTGTTCTGTGTTCATTCAACATTGTCGGAATGGGTGTTGCCGTTTTCGGTGATGTGGGTGTTATGATTCTGGCTGTGCTCAATTCATTCAGAGCATTGAAGGAGGAAAAATAAGATGTTATATATAGGTTGTCATTTGTCGGCATCAAAGGGATTTCTTGCAATGGGTAAGCAGGCTCATTCAATAGGTGCAAATACATTTCAGTTTTTCACCCGTAATCCCCGTGGCGGTGCGGCAAAGGATATTGATGAAAACGATGTGAAGGCTTATCTTGAATTCGCAAAGGAGCATAACTTCGGCAGAATCGTTGCACACGCTCCTTATACTCTCAATGCGGCAGGTGCCGAAGAGAGGGTACGTGAATTTGCGCTTCAGACATTTGCCGATGACCTTAAGAGAATGGAATATGTGCCCGATAACTACTATAATTTCCACCCCGGCAGTCACGTGGGGCAGGGGGCGGAAAAGGGAATTGAGCTGATTTCTGATGTGCTCAATAAAGTCCTTTTCCCTGAAATGACCACAACTGTTCTGCTTGAAACAATGGCAGGAAAGGGTAGTGAAGTGGGCAGAAGTTTTGAGGAAATCAGAGCCATTATTGACAGAACTCAGCTTAGTGACAAGCTCGGTGTATGTCTTGACACCTGCCATATTTCAGATGCGGGATATGATATCATAAACAATCCTGAAGGAGTTCTTGAAGAGTTTGATAAGATTATCGGTCTTGACAGACTTAAGGCGATTCACCTTAATGACAGTATGAATCCGATGGGTGCACATAAGGACAGACATCAGACTCTGGGTGACGGTCATATCGGTTTTGAAGCTCTTATGAAATTCATTAAAATGCCTCAGCTTGAGGGACTTCCCATTAACCTTGAAACTCCCAATGAGCTTGACGGCTATGCAAGAGAAATAGCAATGATAAAAGCAAATTATTAAAAGAAAAGCAGACATCAGCCGATGTCTGCTTTGTTATTATTATTCTGCGAAATCATTCCAATATACAGCATAGTCAAAATTCACAGTTTGTATTTTTTCAAGCTGTGCCGACATACGCAAAACAGTTCTTGCATCAGCAGCAGTTATATGCCCGTCGAGGTCTGTATCACCAAGAAAATATATATTTTTTGCACTTCTCGCTGTTACCTTTTCAAGCCCTGCGGCAAATCTTAACACATAACGGGCATCAGAAGATGAAACTGTTCCGTTATTGTCAATATCACCCATTTTTGAGCCGCCATACATAAAATTGAGTAATGAAGCTGTTGACGTGAATGCAAGCGTAATTGCACGTAAATTTTCAAGACTTCTGACTGTATCAATATCATCTGCAGTGAGTTTTACAACAGTAACAGGTGTTGTTGCACCGATATATAAGATATCTTCTTCACTGAAAACTTTTGACACGGATTCTTTGTTGTATGAAAGATAATCTGCATCTTCAGGTTTTTCATTGAGTATTATTTCTGCGTAAATATAGCCGTCTTTTATAAATTCTTTCAGAGATGTATAATCTGTAGTTCCCGATATCTGTGATTGATTTTTGCAGAAAACCTTGTACTGATGTTCCAATAATTCATTGTGATAGATTTTGTAGTAATCGCTGTGTATAAAAGAAGTTCTTTTTCCGTTTACAGAAGGCACATACAATTCAACACCATAAAGTACAGGCATTGCAGTTGCGGAAAACGTAAAAACTGCAATAAGTAAAAGTGTAGTGAGTAAAAAAATTGATTTTTTCATAGTGGTAAACCTCCTATTTTTTTGTTATTTTTTTAGTTTCGGTTGATTTATATTACTGCATAATTTGCCCCCTTTTTTTTGCGGGTTTATAATATATAAGTAACAACCGATAAAAATGTAACACTTTTTTTGAGGTTTTTTTTATTTTTTTCTGTATTTTACAACAATAACAACTGTTCCGCCAACGAGAACTGCGGCAGCAACCACTGCTGCAATAACTACTTTTTTGATATTTTCGTTATTCTTTGCTGCTTCACCGTCAGGGAAAACAAAATTGTCTGATGTTGAAAGTTTATGAGACTCTTTGTTGAGTGAGATTTTGTGTGTTGCTCTTTCGGGTGAAACCAATGTTGTGTTCGGGTCCATTGCATAGCTGTCTGTGTAAGAGATGAAAACTGTTTCTGTTGCTTTTTCATCTTTTACTTTGAATGTGAATATTGCAATTGTTGCGCTGCCGTCTTCTTCGCAGTCTTCGGGTTTTGCATAATAAAGATTAACAAACTGAATTGCAATTGTGTCTGGTGCCTCTGCCTGATGACCGATTTCGATGAATGTGTCTGACATATCTGCTGTTTCGTGGCTTACATACTCAACAACATCGGGGTTGTATCTGAGTCTGAAATCTGCACTTTCCGTTCCTGCGAAATTCAGAGCCCTGTAATAGAGAGTGATTGTCTGTGTTTCCATATTGTAATCTGTTGCAAGCATAAGCTCAGGCTCATCCCATGCAAAAGCGGTTACGGGTAAAACTGAAACCGCAAGAATTATTATCGCTGTGATTGTGAGTAAGACTTTTTTCATAATTATCATCCTTTATACAAAGTAAAATTGTGTATCCCAGGCGGGAATGTAAGGATTGTGCCTGATATACAGTTTATAATCATTTCTGATTGAAAGCACCTGAAGAGGAATTGAAAAAATATCCTCTGACCTGTGATAGCAGGAAATGAGCATCTTCGGTCTGTGGAGTTTTATTGTTTCCTTTGCACCGTCAATTGCTTCTTTTTCAAACCCCTCTACATCAAATTTGATGTAAGAAACTTCTTTGCCGCTGAGAATACTGTCAACGGTTGTGCATTTTACCGTGACGCCTTTTTCGTCTGCCGTGCAGTTTCTTCCCCCGTGCTTTGAGAATGTGATTTCTCCGCAATTGTCTGAAATGCAGACATTCAGCCTCTCAATATTTTCAAGATGCTGAGTGTTGTTTTCGAGCTTTCTGAAATTCTTAATATCAGGCTCTGCGGCATAGATTTTTTTGTAAGATGGCACAGTATTGACAAATTCTTCTGCCGTGTCACCGTTGAATGCTCCGAGGTCCATATATATTTCGCTGTCAGAGAGTTTCAGAATGTTGCGGAAAGCCTCATCTCTGTCTGTTTCGCACTCTGTCAGCAGATTCATTCTGCCCGTGAGCTTGAAGCCGATTATATTTTTGTAAACTTCTCTCGATTTGTCGTCTTCAAGCAACGAATAAACTTTTTCGATTTCGTCTCTGTGTGATTCAAAAAATTCACGATTAAAAATATTGTCACCGTAAACGGGCACATCAACGGAATAAGTTTCTCTCTCTTCTGCGACTTTGAGGAAGCCGCTGATGACATCTTCTCTCTGTGAGCCGAAAGAGATAAGTGTTAAAAAATCACCGAATTGCTCTTTTGCCTGAGAGTAACCCATTACGGGGAAACCTCTGAATGTGCGGTTTCTGACAAAACCGTCCGAAGCAAAAATTCCTCTTACGGGAATGCCGAGGTTTGTAAGCTCGTCAATGATTTTGTCCGCACCGTTGCCCGTGCCGTAAATGAGTACGGGTTTTTCTGTTTCTTTTGCTCTTTCCCAGACTGTTATCATTCGAGTATGTTTGAAGTGATGAATTCAATGCCCCATTCTGCAAGCTGTTCACCGGCTGCAGGGTCATCACATGTCCAGCAGTTGACTTTTACACCTGCATCGTGCAGTTCTTTCATATTTTCAGCATTAAGAGAAGTGTATTTTATGTCAAGGTCGAGATTGTGCTCTTTGAGTGTGTCAATAAGCCACGGTTCATAGTTGTCAATAAGGAACTGTGCTGCCTGAGAGGGATATTTTTTTCTCAGGAATATGAGATTCTCAAGACAGAATGAAATGAAGATAACATTTTCAAGATAACCGAGTTCTTTTATGATATCAACAATTTCATAAACTTCTTCTTCGGTGAAAGCGTTTTTAAGCTCAAGCACGGCAACTTTCTCATATTTTTTGCAGATTGAAATGTATTCCTGAAGTGTGGGAATTCTTATATCTGTTCTGCCTTTTTTGCCGTCAATATCTGTAAGAAGAAGATTTCTCAGGCAATCGAAAGTTGTTTTTTCAACTTCCATATTGTCAATTGCAACTCTGCCGGTTGTGTCATCGTGAAAAACGATAAACTTGCCGTCAAGAGTCTTGTGTACGTCTGTTTCAATGCCGAAATAACTTCTGTTGCCTGCCGCAATAAATGCCGCATTTGTGTTTTCTTTTTCAATACCGCTGAGTCCTCTGTGTGCAACAACAAGAGTGTTGCCTTTGTTGAATTTTACAGTATTCATATAAACACCTCCGATAGCAGAATTATATCATTACAGATTATAAACTTCAATATTAAATTAATAAATATATTGCAAAATTAACTGTGTTGTGATATGATTTATGATGAATAAAAATCGAAAGGGTGTCAGCTATGGAAATAGCAGAACAGTTATATAAAGATTTTACAGAAGAACAGAAAGTGAAGCTTCACGAGATTCAGGGTATTGAACTTAAAATCCTCCGTGAAGTTGACCGTATATGCAAAAAATACAATCTTCACTATTCACTCAGCGGCGGCACACTTCTGGGTGCTATCAGACATAAAGATTTTATCCCCTGGGACGACGATATTGACCTTGACCTCAAGAGAGATGATTTCAACAAGCTTCTTTCAGTTCTTCCCGAAGAGCTTGGTGATGAATTCGAGTTTGTAAACTACGACGAATTCGGTGAATATCATTGTGACTTCATTCCCAGAATCTACTACAAAAAGAGTAAGGCTGTGAATTCTTTCAGCACAGACGGCGGCAAGAACAATTTTGCAAACGATGAGAGAATGAACAGAATCTTCATTGAGCTTTACTGCCTTCACGATACAGATTCAAAGTGCGTAAAGAGTCAGATTTTCAAGGTTAAGATGATTTATGGTCTTGCAATGGGTCACAGACTCATTCCCACAGATTCATCAGGCTACAGCTTTATGCAGAAGGCTCAGGTTGCAGTGCTTACAACAATGGGTAAGATGATGCCTATGAAGAAAATCTACAAAATGTATGAAGACTGCGTAAACAGCGTAAAAACAGGTGAAGGCGACCTCTACTTCAAACCCAGCGTACCCCTTCCCGTTCAGCACAGAAACGTATTTCCCAAGAATTTCTTTGATTCATACACAGAAGTGCCCATCAGAGATGATATGGCAATGGCTCCCGCAGAGTATATAAAGGTGCTTGAATACCTTTATACAAACTGGGAAAGCCTTCCCAAGGAAAAGGACAGACATCCCGGTCACTTTGAACTTCTTAAAACAGAGATTTTTGAATAATTGCAAGGAGTAAATGAATTATGAATATTGTTATTATTATGTCAGGCGGTGTAGGTAACCGCTTCGGTGCAAACATTCCCAAGCAGTACTGCCTTCTCAACGGCAGACCCGTTATTGATTATGTTATTGATGCGGCAAAGGGTTCAAAAGTTGCAGACAAAGTTGTTGTTGTATGTGACCCTGCCTGTATCGATTATTCAGATGCTCTCAAGAATTCAGGCTTCGACTTTGCTGTAAACGGCAAGGAAAGACTCGATTCTCTCAAGAGTGCATTTGATCTTATTCAGGATAAATATCCCGAATGTGAAAGAATCATCATTCTTGATGCTGTAGGTCCCTTTGTTACAAGTGAACTTATTGATGATTACCTCACAAAGCTTGATGATAATGATGCTGTTATCACTTGTCAGAAGATTACAGGTGCTCTCGGCAATTATAATTTCGATCCCCTTGACCGTGAAGAGTATTATATGACTCAGTCACCCGAGGCTTTCCGTTTCAAGACTCTTATGCCTCACTTCACAACAACATTCCCCAGTCAGGAACTTGCATGGCAGATGCCCAGAGAAACAAAGAAGTATCTCAACTTTGAATTCAAGAACAATCTTAAGCTCACATACGATTTTGATCTTAAGTACGCATCATATATGCTCGGAGAATTCAGGAAATAATTTTTCAGGACGTGTTTTATGGCAACCGATAAGAAAAAAGTTTTGAATATAGCATCAGACCTCGTGTTCAGCATCGCAGGTCTTATGCTTATGAACGGTATGCTGCAGGTGCTTATCAATCCCATGCTCAACAACTGGATGGGTGAAACGGCATTCGGTAACTACCAGTCCATATTCGCTGTCGTATCTATTATGGGTACGACTTTCGGTGTTGCCGCAAACTACTCAAGAATGGTCCGTGCAAGGGACAGGAAAGACACAAACGGTGACTACAATGTTTTCCTTGCCGTGATTGCGGTGCTTTGTATTGCCGTTGCGGCAGGAACGCTGATTGTCTATAATTCTTTCAATGCCGCACATTTCATTCTTCTTACCATTCTTATGGTCGTTACCGTGCTCAGGTATTACGGTGACGTAAATTACAGACTGAGCCTTAACTACAAAGGATTTTTCATTTACTATGCAATAATCACAGCAGGTTATTGTGTCGGTCTTCTGCTCTTCAAGTATGTTTCACCCTTGTGGATGCTTACATTCTTTGCAGGTGAACTTGCGGCAGTGCTTTTTGTTCTTTTTAACGGTAATATTTTCAGAGGCAAAAAGCTTCTTACCCGTTCTGAGAATTTCGGCGGAACAATGAAGTCTGTCGGTGTGCTGTCTGCAACCAACCTTCTTTCTGCAGTTGCACAGCAATCAGACAAAATAATTCTCGGTCTTGCAATGGGCGGTGAAGCCGTAACAATTTTCTATGTTGCAACACTTCTCGGCAAGGTCGTAGCTCTTCTCACAACACCTCTCAACGGTGTGCTTATCGGCTATCTCACAAAGTATGAGGGCAGATTCACAAGAAAGATGTTTGCTGTGTTTGTGGCAGCACTTCTCGGTGTGGGACTCGTGGCTCTCTGCGGATGCTATATTGCATCTGAGCTTTTTGTAAAGATTTTTTATCCTGACGTTTTCGGTGAGGCGGAAAAATATTTCCTCGTTGCAAACGCAGGGCAGATTTTCTACTTTATTTCAAACTGCCTTATGACAGTTATTCTTCGTGTTGCCAATGAAAAATATCAGATGTATATAAATGCTGTATACATCGTAATTTATGCGGCAACAGTTATCCCTCTTACCATGGCATACGGTATATGGGGTATGGCAGCAGCACTTCTTGTGACAAACGGTCTCAAGTTTGTTATTACGTCTGTTGCAGGTTTACTCAAAACTAAAGAAAATTAACAGGATAATGCACAATACTCTATTGTGCATTTATTCTTTTAATCAGGAGGTGACGGCACAATGCAGACAGACAATGTGTTTGCGGATATAATATATAATCTCGGTTTCGGCTGCAAAAAAGCGTTTTGTGCCGTCGGCAGATTCTTTGCAAAAACGGCTGTTTTTATCGCAAAGGCAATTGCAAAGCTTTTTATTTCTGTTTTTGTGTTTTTCAGAGATGTTTTTGTGAAGTATTCGGTGGCTGCCGCAAGAGAAGGCAAACAATTTTTCTCTGAGGTCAGACGTGCAATTCCCGTGCTGAAAGCAGATTTCAAAGAGAAACCGATGAAAGCTTTCGGTCGGTTTGTGAAATACTTTTTCCACGCATTTACGGTGCATAAAAGATTTAACAGAGCTGTGCTGAGCACTATAATTCCGTTTGTTTCACTTGCTGTGCTGATTGTTTTTTATTCGGCATACGGAAGCCTTACTTTTGCTCTTGAAGTTTTTGTTGACGGTGAAAGTGTGGGGGTTGTTACAGACGAAGATGCTTACAAGGATGCAGAGCAACTTGCAAAAAAGCGTTTTGCATCTGTTGGCAGTGAAATGGCTGAAATTGTGCCCGAATATTCTGTAACATTCACAACACTCAATCGTCTTGATGACAGAGCAACTGTGTGCAACAATATTATTGCTGCTGTCAGCGATAAAACGGTTGAAGCCTGCGGTGTTTATGTTGACGGTGAATTCCTTTTTACCGTGGGAAGTGAAGATACATTCCTGCGTGTGCGTGAAAGGGTTTTCAGTGAATATATAAAAGAAAATCCCTTTGTTACGGCTGATTGCAAAGTCGATTTTGCCGCACAGTATACAACAGAAACGGGTGTGTATCCCGATAATGACAATCTGATTTCTGCTGACGCGCTTTATGAATATTTCACGGCAGAAAAAACACCTCGCATTGAGCATACCGTTGCGGCAGATGAAACTGCCGAAGATATTCTTGAAAAGTATTCATTGACAATGGATGAACTTCTTGCAAACAATGAAAATCTTCAGGAAGACAACATTCCGGAGGGTTCAGTTCTCCTTATACAAAGAGGGGAGCGTGAAGTAAGCATAAAGGTTACAAAAACTTATATAAAGACCGAATCAATACCCTTTGACACCGTGACGCAGTATGATAACAATATTTTTGTCGGCTCCACAATGACAGTTGTCAGCGGCAGTAACGGTCAGGATATTGTTTCATATACAGACACATATATTGACGGTGTGAAAACAGAAACCGCAAAGGAAATTCTCAGATACAACGCAAGTTCACCCGTAAATCAGCTTATAAAAGTCGGCACAATGGGTATTCCCGTTGACGGTAACGGTGTAGCGGTTTCACCCAGACTTACAAGAGATCAGGGCGGTTCATTTGTATGGCCTGCACCCGACAACTGCTTCTGGCTGTCGCAGGGTTATAATCCTTATAACTCCCATTACGGAATTGATATCGTTTCTTCTGACGACGGTTCCTGCAGAGGCAGAAAAATTGTTGCTGTGGCAGACGGAATTGTCACAATGGCAACATATCATTGGAGTTGGGGTTATTATATCAGAGTTGACCACGGTAACGGTGTTGTTACGGGTTATGCTCACGCACTCAAAGACTCATTCAGAGTAAATGTCGGTGATTTTGTCAGAGCGGGACAGCATTTGTCCTCAATCGGTACATCAGGCAAATCAACGGGTTATCATCTTCATTTTGAAGTGTGGATAGACGGTGTGCGTGTGAATCCGCTTCCCTATGTTTACAGCGAATACACGGGCGTTGCGATAAAATATTATTAAGGTGATATTATGACAGAAGTTGCTGCGGCACTTATATGGAATGGTGACAGATTGCTTATCTGTCAGAGACCTGCTCACAAATCAAATGCTCTTTTGTGGGAGTTTGTGGGCGGAAAACTTGAAAAAGGTGAAACAAAGCAGGAGGCTCTTATCCGTGAATGTATGGAGGAGCTTGGTGTGACAGTTGAAGTCGGTGATGAATTCTGCGATGTGTATCATCAGTATCCCGACATTCTTGTGCATCTTACCGTGTTCAATGCAAAGATTACAGAGGGCACTCCCTCGCTTCTTGAACACAATGACCTGAAATGGATTCTGCCCTCAGAAATTTCTGATTATAATTTCTGTATGGCAGATAAGGATATTCTTGAGAAAATAAAAAATATCTGATAAGCAAAAAATACGAGGCACACTCCTTTGGAGTGTGCCTCGATGTTTTTATGTTGTTTATACAATGGGAATTGTTACATCATAATCAGTAAACCATACGCCTGTGATGAAGTTTCTTGCACGGATAAGAACTTCGTTTTCATAAACTTCAATGCTGTAACCGTTGCCGTTCATAAAATTGCCTCTGCTTGAAAGGTTTGAGTATGAGGGGAGGTTGATTGAGTGAAGTGAACCGTATGATTCAACTGATGCATAACCGTAGTATTCTGTCTGGTCTGCGCTTACAAGACCGTTGTGGATATGACCTGAAATAAGGAATACGTTTTCGTAGTCTTTGAGAATAGCTTCAACTTCTGCATTCTGTGCACCGAAGCTGCCTGTAAGCTCGTCATAATCTTCATCGCCCCAGCTTTCGGGAAGTCCGTGTGTGAGAGCAATGGGCCAATGTGAAACAACAAAGATGGGAAGTCCTTTTTCTGCAGCTTTGTCCATTTCTGCTCTGAGCCATTCGAGCTGTGCGGGGCTTATGTATGCTGCAACATTTGTGCCTTCACTTGCCATAACGATAAATGTGTAACCGTTGATTTCTGTTGAGTAATAGCACTCTGTAAGCTCACGGCCTGCAATTTCTGCTGAATACTTGATGAAGTTTTCCTTTGAGGGAGCATAATCATCGTTTTCATCTGTCCATGTGTCGTGATTGCCCAGAGCAAGAAGAATGTTGTCTGCGGGATTGTACTTGCTGAAAGAATTGCTGAGCATTTCATAGTCAGATTCAAGTCCGTCATCTGTCATATCGCCTGCAAGAATAAGTGCATCAGGCTTGTTGACTGCATTCTGCATATCCTCAAGACCGCATTCGAGAAGTGTATCTCTGAGGAAAATGTCTGTCATATGAATGTCTGAAATAGCAGCGAAGTCAAGAAGAATTTCCTGCTCATTCTTAACATCGTAAGCATTGTCACCTGTGTTGCCGAATAAACCTGAAAAACTGAATACGCTGATAACTGAAAGAATGTAGGCAATAAGGGATTTGATAATTGCTACCATATTTTCATCTCCTGTTTTTTTATGTATACATTTATAATAGCACAGACTGTGCCCAAAAGTAAAGAAAAAAATTCCTCAAAAAACAGCAGATACATAAGGTATCTGCTGTAATGTTTTATAATGTTCTGACGTGGTTGTTTTTTGCAAAAACGGAATCAGACTGCATCAGATATATAAAGCCTGATATAACAGAAAGAACAACGGGGATAAGTATAAGCGGAGGTTCCACAAAGAAATCAATAACCAGAATTACTGCTGTGAAAAGGATTTTAAGAAAACCTCTCACAATATTTCTGAGATAGAACTGATTTGCTCCCACTATGCCGAATATCATTGCAAGTGCTGCTGCAAGATATCTGCTTTTAATCGGATGATTGCTTCTTATTCCTTTGAATCTGAGCTGAGTTCCGTATGCTGCAGAGGGGGCTGATGCTTTCTTTGCCATACTTACACCTCTGATTTATTATTTTGCTGAGTAGTTGGGAGCTTCCTTAGTGATGTAAACATCATGAGGATGGCTCTCTACAAGGCTGGCACTTGTGATCTTGATGAACTTAGCTGTGTTCTGAAGAGTTTCAATATCAGGAGCACCGCAGTAACCCATACCTGACTTAACACCGCCGAGAAGCTGGTAAACTGTGTCTGAAAGAAGTCCCTTGTAAGGAACACGGCCTTCAACACCTTCGGGAACGAGCTTCTTGTTGTTCTGCTGGAAGTATCTGTCACGGCTGCCGCAGTTCATAGCTGCAATTGATCCCATACCACGGTATGTCTTGAACTGTCTGCCCTGGTAGATTTCTGTTTCACCGGGAGCTTCTTCACAACCTGCAACAAGTGAACCGAGCATAACTACGTTTGCACCTGCAGCAAGAGCCTTAACGATTTCACCTGAGTACTTGATACCACCGTCTGCGATGATGGGTACACCGTGCTTTGCAGCTTCGCAAGCTGCATCATAAACTGCAGTAACCTGGGGAACACCGATACCTGCAACAACTCGTGTTGTACAGATAGAACCGGGGCCGATACCAACCTTAACTGCGTCTGCACCTGCTGCAATAAGAGCCTTTGTAGCTTCAGCAGTTGCAACGTTACCTGCGATAAGTGAAATATTGGGGAACGCTGTCTTGACTTTTTCAACAGCCTTCATAATACCCTGTGAGTGACCATGAGCTGAGTCGAGAACAAGAACGTCAACGTTTGCTTCAACAAGAGCTGCAGCTCTTTCAAGAACGTCGCCTGTTACGCCGATAGCAGCTGCACAGAGAAGTCTGCCCATTTCGTCACGTGCTGAATTGGGGTACTGAACAGCCTTTTCAATATCTTTGATTGTGATAAGACCTTTGAGGAAACCCTTGTCATCAACGAGAGGAAGCTTTTCAATCTTATTTTTCATAAGAATTGTCTTTGCTTCTGCAAGAGTTGTACCTATGTGAGAGGTGACAAGATTTTCTTTTGTCATAACTTCGTTGATGGGTACATTGAAATCAGTCATGAAGCGGAGGTCACGGTTTGTGAGAATACCGATGAGCTTGCCTTCGTTATCACAGATGGGTACACCTGAAATACGGTAGTTGTGCATAAGCTCATTTGCTTCATATACATAATTATCAGGATGAAGGAAGAACGGATCTTTGATAACGCCGTTTTCACTTCTCTTTACTTTGTCTATTTCTTCTTTCTGCTGTTCAATTGACATATTCTTATGAATAACGCCGATACCGCCTTCACGGGCAATAGCAATTGCCATTCTTGACTCGGTAACAGTGTCCATAGCAGCAGTCATGATGGGTGTGTTAAGTGTGATTTTTGATGTAAGCTTTGTGTGAAGATCAATATCTGCGGGCAGAACATTACTTTCAGCGGGGATAAGCAGTACATCGTCGAAGGTGAGACCTTCTTTTGCGAATTTTGCTGATGTGTCAGCAAGAACTCTGTTGTCAAACATTATTTCAGAACTCCTCTCACATATATTTTTATACAATACATATTAACAGCCATTATACTACATCAATTTCAGATGTTCAACACTTTTAGTGACAAAAATTAAAAAAATATTTTGATATTTATATCGAAGATGATAAAAAAAATCAAAAAGTTTGAAAAATGGGGTTGACATATTGACATATATCGTATATAATACTAAGCTGTATCATAATGGATAGCTATACTTTACGCGAAAATGCCTTTAGCTAATTATAGCACAAAATCCGGAAAAATCAACAGTAAAATTTAAGCAATTTTCAGGTTTTTTCGGCTTTTCATATATGACTCTCTTATAAATCGGGATATTTAAAAGAACGGAGTGATGATTCATGGTTAACGTTAAACCTGTAAAGCAGGGAAGCAGAACCAGAATGAGCTTTGCAAAAATCAACGAGGTTATGGATATGCCCAACCTCATTGAGGTGCAGAAGAATTCTTATCAATGGTTCCTTGACAAAGGCTTGAGAGAAGTATTCAGAGATATCGATGAAATCACAGATTATTCGGGTAATCTGTCACTTGTTTTTGTCGATTACAGAATGGACGACAAGCCCAAGTACACAGTTAAGGAGTGTAAAGAGCGTGACGCTACTTTTGCTGCTCCTCTCAGAGTTACTGCAAGACTTATCAACAAGGAAACCGGTGAAGTCAAAGAAAATGAAGTCTATATGGGTGACTTCCCTCAGATGACTGAAAGCGGTACATTTGTTATCAACGGCGCAGAACGAGTTATTATTTCACAGCTTGTTCGTTCACCCGGTGTTTACTATGATATGTCCAGAGACAAGACCGGTAAGAAGCTCTTTGCTACAACTGTTATTCCCAACAGAGGTGCATGGCTTGAATATGAAACCGATCAGAACGACGTTTTCTATGTAAGAATTGATAAGACAAGGAAGATCTGCATTACAACATTTGTAAGAGCGATGGGTTGCTTCCTTGAAAACAATATACTTAATACTAATAGTGATATCGATGAGTTCTTCGGCTACGATGACAGAATCAAGGCTACATTTGAGAAGGACAACACAAAGAACACTGAGGAAGCTCTTCTTGAAGTTTACAAGAAGCTCCGTCCCGGTGAACCCCCCACAATCGATACAGCTAAGTCATACCTTGCAGGTCTCTTCTTTGACGAACATCGTTATGACATCTCAAGAGTAGGACGTTACAAATATAATAAGAAGCTCGGCATTGCTGACAGACTTAAGTATCAGGTTCTTGCCGAAGCTATTGCTGACCCTTCAACAGGCGAAATCCTTGCTGAAGAAGGCGAGAAGATTTCAAAGGAAAAGGCTTTTGAAATTGAACAGGCAGGTGTAGATACTGCTTATGTAAAGACAGACAGCGATAAAGTAGTTAAGATTGTTGCAACAGGTATGGTTGACATTCTTCCTTACCTTCCCGAAGGCATCACATCTGAAATGCTTGAAGAAATCGGTGTTAACGAAAAAGTAAGTTACAAGGCACTTATGAATGTTCTCGGTGAATGCGAATTCACTGCAGATGCAGTTATGGAAGCACTTGAAAGAAATTGCGATCTTCTTATCCCGAAGCATATCGTAATTGAAGACATCCTTGCTTCTATCAACTACCTTAACTGTCTCGGTAATGATATCGGTACTCTTGATGATATCGACCACCTCGGCAACAGAAGAATCCGTTCAGTAGGCGAACTTCTTCAGAATCAGGTAAGAATCGGCTTCACAAGAATGGAAAGAGTTGTTAAGGAGAGAATGTCTCTTCAGACTCAGGAAACTGAAAAAATCACTCCTCAGGCTCTTATCAACATCCGTCCTGTTGTTGCTGCAATCAAAGAGTTCTTCGGTTCATCACCCCTTTCACAGTTCATGGATCAGAACAATCCTCTTGCTGAGCTTACTCACAAGAGAAGACTCTCAGCTCTCGGCCCCGGCGGTCTTTCCCGTGACCGTGCAGGTTTCGAAGTTCGAGACGTTCACTATTCACACTACGGCCGTATGTGTCCCATTGAGACTCCCGAAGGTCCCAACATCGGTCTTATCTCTTCACTTGCTACTTTCGCAAGAATCAACAAGTACGGCTTCATTGAGGCTCCCTTCCGCCGTGTAGACAAGGCAACAGGCAGAGTTCTTGAAGAAGTTGAATATATGACAGCAGACGTGGAAGACGAATTCATGGTTGCTCAGGCAAACGAACCCCTTGATGCTGAAGGTCACTTCCTCAACGAAAAGGTTACAGTTCGTTTCCGTGACGAATTCCGTGAAATCCCCGCTTCAGAAGCAGACTATATGGACGTTTCACCCAAGATGGTTGTTTCTGTTGCTACAGCTATGATTCCCTTCCTTGAAAACGACGACGCAAACCGAGCACTCATGGGTTCAAACATGCAGAAGCAGGCAGTGCCCCTTCTCAAGACTGATTCTCCCATTGTCGGTACAGGTATGGAATACAAGGCTGCTGTTGACTCAGGTGTTACTGTTGTTGCAAAGCGTGCAGGTACAGTTACAAAGGTCAGTGCAGATACAATCGTTGTCACAACAGACGACAAGCAGGTTGACGCTTATGAGCTTATCAAGTTCATGCGTTCAAACCAGGGTACTTGTATCAACCAGAAGCCCATCGTTTCAGTAGGTCAGAGAGTTGAAAAGAATACTGTTATTGCAGACGGTCCTTCAACTTGCGACGGTGAAATCTCTCTCGGTAAGAATGCCCTCATCGGCTTCATGACATGGGAAGGTTACAACTACGAAGACGCTGTTCTCCTTAACGAAAAGCTTGTCCGTGATGATGTTTACACATCAATCCATATTGAAGAATATGAAATTGAAGCACGTGATACAAAACTCGGTGCTGAAGAAATCACAAGAGATATTCCCAACGTTGGTGAAGATGCTCTTAAAGACCTCGACGAAAACGGTATCATCCGTGTAGGTGCAGAGGTTCGTTCAGGTGATATTCTTGTAGGTAAGGTTACACCCAAGGGTGAAACAGAGCTTACAAGTGAAGAAAGACTTCTCCGTGCTATTTTCGGTGAAAAGGCAAGAGAAGTAAGAGATACATCTCTCAAAGTGCCTCACGGTGAATACGGTATCGTTGTTAACGTAGAAGTATTTACAAGAGAAAACTGCGACGAAATGAGCCCCGGTGTAAACAAGGTTGTTCGTTGCTACATTGCACAGAAGAGAAAGATTTCAGTCGGTGACAAGATGGCCGGTCGTCACGGTAACAAGGGTGTTGTTTCAAGAATTCTTCCTCAGGAAGATATGCCCTTCCTTCCCGACGGTACTCCTCTTGATATCGTTCTTAACCCCCTCGGTGTTCCTTCCCGAATGAATATCGGTCAGGTTCTTGAGGTTACACTCGGCTACGCTTGTAAGAAGCTTGGCTGGAAGATTATGACTCCCGTATTTGACGGTGCACACGAAGAAGATATCGTTGAATGTCTTAAGGAAGCAGGAATGTCAGAAGACGGCAAGACTGTTCTTTACGACGGACGTACCGGCAAGAGATTTGATAATGAAGTTACAGTAGGTATTATGTATTACCTCAAGCTTCATCATCTTGTTGATGATAAGATCCACGCTCGTTCAACAGGTCCTTACTCAATGGTTACACAGCAGCCTCTCGGCGGTAAGGCACAGTTCGGCGGACAGAGATTCGGTGAAATGGAAGTTTGGGCACTTGAAGCTTACGGTGCAGCATACACACTTCAGGAAATTCTCACAATCAAGTCTGACGACGTTGTTGGTCGTGTCAAGACATACGAAGCAATTGTCAAGGGTGAAAACGTTCCCAAGCCGGGCGTTCCCGAATCATTCAAGGTTCTTATCAAAGAACTCCAGTCACTTTGTCTTGATGTCAAAGTTCTTGATGAACACGATGAAGAAATCGATCTCAAGCAGGATTTCGATGATGAAGGTTCAGAATACGTTCCTTCCGATGTCGGTGAAGTTGTTAACGACGTTGAAGGTGCAGAAGGTTTCGGTACAGAAGAAATCCCCGAAGATGAAGAAGATTTTGATGCTGACATTTTCAGTGCAGCAGCACTCGATTCAGATGATGACGTGGATTTCGGTGATATTTCCGATGACTTCGGTTCATATCTCAGCGGCAACACAGACATAGATGAATTTTAATTCAGTCATCAAAACGACGATATTATATAAGGAAGAAGGAATCTTTGATGCTTAATGAAAGCAACTATAATGAATTGAACTTCGAATCCATTCAGATAGGACTTGCTTCTCCCGACACCATCAGAGCATGGTCATACGGTGAGGTTAAAAAGCCCGAAACAATAAATTACAGAACACTCAAGCCCGAAGCAGGCGGTCTTTACTGCGAACGCATCTTTGGCCCCCAGAAAGACTGGGAGTGCCATTGCGGACGCTATAAGAGAATCCGTTATAAGGGCAAGACTTGTGAACGTTGCGGCGTTAAAATCACAAAGTCAAAGGTAAGAAGAGAGAGAATGGGTCACATTGAACTTGCTTGTCCCGTATCTCATATATGGTATTTCAAGGGTATCCCCTCAAGAATGGGTCTTATCCTTGATATATCACCCCGTGAACTTGAAAATGTTCTCTACTTTGCAAAGTACGTTGTTCTTGAAGTTCTTGAAGATGGCGTACCTGTAACAGTAGGTCAGGTTATCGGTGATAAGGAATATGACGACGTTGTTGAAAAGTACGGTGCAGAATCATTCCGTGCAGCAATGGGCGCAGAAGCTATCAAGGAACTCCTTGAAGCTATCGACGTTGAAAAACTCAGCGAAGAGCTCAAGGCAGAACTTGAAGATGCATCAGGTCAGAAGAGAACCAAGGTTCTCAAGAGACTTGAAGTTGCTGAATCATTCAGAGTTTCAGGCAACCGTCCCGAATGGATGATTCTTGATGTACTTCCGGTTATTCCCCCCGATATCAGACCTATGGTTCAGCTTGACGGCGGACGTTTTGCAACATCTGACCTCAACGACCTTTACAGAAGAGTTATCAACAGAAATAACCGTCTTGCAAAGCTTCTTGATCTCGGTGCTCCCGAAATCATTGTAAGAAACGAAAAGAGAATGCTTCAGGAAGCTGTTGACGCACTTATCGACAACGGCAGACGCGGCAGAGCAGTTACAGGTGCTAACAACCGTCCTCTCAAATCTCTTTCAGATATGCTTAAAGGTAAGCAGGGTCGTTTCCGTCAGAACCTTCTCGGTAAGCGAGTTGACTATTCAGGCCGTTCAGTTATCGTTGTCGGCCCCGAACTCAAGATTTACCAGTGCGGTCTTCCCAAGGAAATGGCACTTGAACTCTTCAAGCCCTTCGTAATGAAGAGACTTGTTGAACAGGATATTGCTAAGAACATCAAGAGCGCAAGAAAGATGGTTGACAGAGCAGGTACAGAAGTATGGGATGCTCTTGAAATCGCAATCAAGGATCACCCCGTTATGCTTAACCGTGCTCCTACTCTTCACAGACTCGGTATTCAGGCATTTGAACCCGTTCTTGTTGAAGGCAGAGCTATCAAGCTTCATCCTCTTGCATGTACAGCTTTCAACGCCGACTTCGACGGTGACCAGATGGCTGTTCACGTACCTCTTTCTGCAGAAGCTCAGGCAGAAGCAAGATTCCTTATGCTTGCTGCTAACAACCTTCTCAAGCCCTCAGACGGTAAACCCGTTGCTGTTCCTTCACAGGATATGGTTCTCGGTTCATACTATCTTACTCTTGCATTACCCGGTGTTCCCGGCGAAGGCAAAGTATTCCGTGATGTAAACGAAGCTGTAAGAGCTTATGATGAAGGCGATCTTGATCTCCACGCAATGTGTAAGATCAGAATGACAAAGGAAATCGACGGCGTAAAGGTTTCAAAGCTTGTTGAAACAACTCTCGGCCGTGTTATCTTCAACGAACCCATTCCTCAGGATCTCGGTATCGTTGACAGAAGCAATCCTGACAATATGTTTGCTCTTGAAGTTGACTACCTTGTTAAGAAAAAGGAACTCGGTAAGATTATCGACAAGGCAATCAAGGTTAAAGGTATTCACGAAGCATCTGAAATCCTTGATAACATCAAGGCTCAGGGCTATAAATATTCAACACGAAGCGGTATCACAGTTTCTGTTTTCGATGCTATCATTCCCGAAAACAAGAAAAAGTACCTTGCTGAAGCTCAGGAACAGGTTGATAAGATCAATGCTCTTCATAGAAGAGGTCTTGCATCTGATAAGGACCGTTCAAAGCTCACAATCAGCGCTTGGGAAAAGTGTACAGCTAAAGTTCAGAGCGAAATCACAGTCGGCCTTAAGCAGACCAACCCCATCCTGATGATGGTTGACTCCGGTGCTCGAGGCAGTACTAACCAGCTCGGTCAGCTCGCAGGTATGCGAGGCCTTATCGCTAACACAGCAGGTAAGACAATCGAAATCCCCATCAGAGCTAACTACCGAGAAGGTCTTAACGTTCTTGAATACTTCATTTCATCTCGTGGTGCTCGTAAAGGTCTTGCCGATACAGCTCTTCGTACAGCTGACTCAGGTTACCTTACAAGACGTCTTGTTGACGTTTCTCAGGACGTTATCATCCGTGAATATGATTGCAGATGCCACGAAGGTCTCACAGTTTCTGCTATCAGAAACGAAGACAACGGTATCATCGAGCCTCTTGACGAAAGACTTGAAGGCAGATTCCTTCTCAAGCCCTTCTATCATCCCGAAACAGGTGATCTCCTCGTTGATGATGACCATATGATGACAGATGAAGATGCAAAGCTTATTGCATCAACAGGCGTTGAGAGTGTAGATATCAGATCACTTCTTACCTGCCGTTCAAAAGAAGGCGTTTGTATCAAGTGTTACGGTAAGAACCTTGCAACAGGTAATACAGTTCAGATCGGTGAAGCAGTCGGTATCATTGCAGCTCAGTCAATCGGTGAACCCGGTACACAGCTTACAATGAGAACATTCCATACCGGTGGTGTTACATCATCAGCCGATATCACACAGGGTCTTCCCCGAGTTGAAGAACTTTTCGAAGCAAGAAAGCCCAAGATTCTTGCAATGCTTTCAGAAATCGAAGGTGTTGTTTCATTCGAGGAAATCAAGAAGAATCAGAGCACAGTTACCAACGTTGTTGTTACAAATAAGGAAGATCAGAGAAAATACCTCATTCCTTACGATTCAAGAATCTGCGTAATCGAAGGTCAGGAAATCGCAAAGGGTCAGCCCATCACAGATGGTTCAATCAATCCTCACGATATCCTTGAAATTCTCGGTGTTGACGCTGTTCATAACTACCTTATCAGAGAAGTTCAGCTCGTTTACCGTTCACAGGGTGTTGAAATCAACGATAAACACATCGAAGTTATTGTTCGTCAGATGATGAGAAAGATCAAGGTTGCAGAACCCGGTGATACAACTCTTCTTCCCGGTTCAACAATCAGTAAGTCAGAATTCATCACAGCTTGTGATGAAATCAAGGCAAGAGTTGATGCAGGCGAAGCAGACCTCAAGGAAGCAGAGGGTGAAGCAGTTCTCCTCGGTATCACAAAGGCTTCTCTTGCAACAGATTCATTCCTTTCAGCAGCATCATTCCAGGAAACAACAAGAGTTCTTACAGATGCAGCTATCAAGGGTAAGAAAGATCCTCTCCACGGTCTTAAAGAAAATGTTATTATCGGTAAACTTCTTCCCTCAGGTACAGGTATGAAGTGCTACAACGATGTTGACATCGATGTGGAAGATGACGATAATACAGGTTCAGTTTACGCATTATAATCAGAAATATCTTCGGCTCTGTTCAGAATAACGGGCAGAGCCGGAAATTATACTTTATAGGAAACTGCGTTTCCATAAAGTGAAAAAAATTGTATGTCCCTCCGAACGCCCGCTGCGCGTGCTCGGAGATGGACTTATCGAAAACGGTCGCCGTGATACGGCGAAATCCGTTTTCTTGTTTCGGTATTTTAAACGAATATTTTATAAAAAATTTGTAAAAAGTGTTGACAGAAAGAGCAATTTGATGTAATATATTAAATTGCGGGCATTAATAATGCCATATGTCGACATTTTTGTTTTATGTCACAAAAAACGCTGTTTTTAGGGGTTTTTTATTGTATAATTTCCCCTTTTGATAGAAAACTAAATAAGATAGGAGGAAAAAACTTG
>JAZTWP010000016.1:0-37790 GCA_045636025.1 Acutalibacteraceae bacterium
TGTATAACCTCTGTAGGACTGTGGCAAAATTGCAAACATTATAGCTGAGCCGATTGCACTCAGCTCATCGTCACTTATCGGCTGATATTTTACATTACCGTATGCATCATAGGTGTATGATGCCACAAGCTGACCTGTAACAGAATCAATTGCACCTGAAATCAGCATACAACTTTTAACCTTGCATGTCAAGACTAGAGACACAGAACCGTCCCCTGATTATTTTTTAACTTTTCAGCTCTTGTATTGCATTATTCAACAGCACATTGGTATCAAACCTTTTTGATTAATTAAATACTTTATACATACTATAAGTAATCAGAAAAACTTAATGTAACAGTTTTTTTTGATTTTTTTATTTTTTGTAGATATTCACAAAGCAAATGTCGTTTTTTTGTGCAAAAAAAACCGGACTTCACTTTGTTGTGAAATCCGGTCTGATTCTGAAAATTATTCAGCTCTGAGGGCTGCTACGGGGTCTTTCTTCGCTGCCATCTTTGCGGGAATCATACCACCGATAATTGTGAGCACAACGCTGATTGTTGCAAGACCCAATGCATAAAGAGGATTAAGGAATGCAACATTTGAAAGCTCTGTAAGGTGATAGATAATCATATTGATGGGGATTGTGAGCAGGTATGCAATCGCAATACCGAGTGCACCTGAGCAGACACCGATTATGAATGTTTCTGCATTGAATACTCGGGTGATATCCATCTTTCTTGCACCGAGAGCACGGAGGATACGGATTTCCTTTGTTCTTTCCATAACAGAAATGTATGTGATAATAGCAATCATAATAAGTGAAACAACAAGTGAAATTGCTGCAAACGCAACAAGAACAAGTGTAACGGCTTTCATAATTCCGTTTGTCATTTCTGTGATTGTTGCAGAAGCGTCTGTGTAATAAACCTTATCGCCCTCTGCTGCCTTATCATTGAATTCATCAAGATATTTGATGAGAGCTTCTTTTTGCTCAAAGTTTGAAGGGTAAAGGAAAATTGCAAAAGGCTCACTGCTTCCGCCATACTTGAGAAGAAGGCTGTTTCTTGCAGAATCATCAACATTTGACATGGGGTTTGAAGGTGTAACGTCAATATCAGATGACTTGATATCTGCAACCATTGCTGATTTTGAGTTCATATCAATGATTTCCTGAACAAGGTCATCGCTGTAGGCAACGCCTGCACCGAGGAGACCGATTGACTGATTTGCCTTAAGACGGACAACACCGCTGATTTTCACTTTGATGTTCTTTTCATTGCCGTACATTGCAGCATAGTCTGTATTCTGAATATAAATGCCGTATTCTGACTTTGTGTAGAAAACATCGTTGCCTACAAGTTCAAACTCTGAACCTACGATATCTTTGAAATTAATTTTTTCTGCTTCACCGTCAAAACCGAGTGCAGCCATAATGTCTTTGTTGATTGTGTTGTCTGTGTTGACAACAAGAACTATTTCGTGAGGATTTGAAGGATATGAACCCTCAAGAACATCATAGTAATATTCAAGATATGACTGAGCGCCATCTGCAAGTGTTTCGGGATATGATGAAAGACCGATACCGGTCATATTGAATCCACCCATACCGCCTGTTGCAGCCATACTGTCCATCATAGCGCTGACACCTGATGAGAATGTATGCCATGTAACACTATTATCTGAATGCTTTCTGAGGACATTCATTGCAACTGATCTTGCATAACCGATACTGCTACAGATTGCAGGGTCAACATTTTCAAGATATTTGATGTATTCTTCATCCATCTTGTTGATGTAGAGTGTGCTGTCCATCTTGACTTCTTCAAGAGTGACATAATCTGTATCAACTTCTTCTCTTGTGCCTGAAATGAAGCTTTCCATCTGCTCTTTGCTTGCCTCAATTGCTTCCTCGTCCATAATTGTGACTGTCTGAGAAATAAAGAGCGGGAATTCATTGAGTGCATCGCCCTGATATTTATCAATCTGCATCTGAAGACCGTCTGAAAGGCTGAGGATAAGAGCAATACCGATGATACCGATACTTGATGCAAGGGCTGTGAGAAGTGTTCTGCCCTTCTTTGTCATAATATTTCTTGCAGAAAGCTTGAGAGCTGTGCGGAAGCTCATACTTGTTCTCTTGAGCTGATAATCACTGTCTGTTTCTGCCTCGTCATAAGCATTTGTATCTGCTATAACGTGACCGTCTTCAAAGCTTACGATTCTGTCTGCATATTCTTCTGCAAGTGCAGGGTTGTGAGTAACCATAATAACAAGTTTATCAGAAGCAATCTCTTTGATAAGATCCATTATCTGAATGCTTGTTTTCTTGTCAAGCGCACCCGTGGGTTCGTCTGCAAGAATGATATCAGGGTCGTTTGCAAGTGCTCGTGCAATTGCAACTCTCTGCATCTGACCGCCTGAAAGCTGATTGGGTCTTTTTGAGATATGGTCTTTAAGACCAACCTTTTCAAGAGCTTCCATAGCTTTCTGTTTCTTATCTGCATCTGAAACGCCTGAAAGAGTCATACCCATTTCTACGTTATCAAGAATGCTCAGATGTGTTATAAGATTGTAACTCTGGAACACAAAACCGATACTGTTGTTACGGTAAGCATCCCAATCGTGATCTGAAAAATCCTTTGTGGATCTGCCGTTGATTACAAGATCACCGCTGTCATATTTATCAAGTCCACCGATGACGTTAAGAAATGTTGTTTTACCCGAACCGCTGGGACCGAGAATTGCAACAAATTCATTTTTGCGAAAATTTACGCTTACTTCATCAAGAGCCTTCTGCGTGAAATCGCCTGTTGTATAGCTCTTTGATATTCCCTTGATCTGAAGCATACTAAAAAATCCCTCCATTAATCTATATACAATATTGTATTTTATACCATTATTTTTAACTGAGTATAAACATAAAAAGAGGCTATGAAAAATTTTTTTTTCACAGCCCGTTATTTTCAGTTTTTCTTTTTCACATCGAACCAGAATTCGACACCGTTTTCGTGATTTATAACACCGTACTCTTCACTGTGAAGTTTCTGAATTGCAGCAACGATGGCAAGACCGAGACCGAATCTGCCCTGAGCTCTTGACATAGCCTTGTCTGCTCTGTAAAAGCTGTTCCAGATCTGATCAATATCCTTTGATTCGATGGGTTTACCTGTGTTGAAAATGCTGATTCTGTATCTTCCGTTTTCAGTTTCAACGGCTGAAGCACGGATTTCCATTTCATTATCAACATGAGAAACAGCATTTGAAAGGAAATTGTTCACAACGGTTGAAAGGATGAATCTGTCACCTGAGCAGCACATCTCCTTATCAATGAGATTCACGGCATTGATACCTTTTTCCCTGAATATCTCTGCGTTTCTCTCATACCAGTCTTCAATAAGCTCATAAACGCTGAAATCCTCATAAAATACCTGATATTCACCTGATTCATATTTAATAATATCAAGCAGTTTCATAACAAGGTTATTCATACGCTCGGTTTCATTGATAATAGTGTCACAATATTTCATTGCTGTTTCGGGGTCAGACTCAAGGAAAACTTTAAGCCCTTCCGAATACCCCTGAATGATTGCGATGGGTGTTTTAAGCTCGTGAGATACACCGGAGATAAACACCTGTCTTAATCTGTCAATTGTTTTTTCCTGCTCAATATCGTCCTGAAGCTTTTTGTTTTTCTGCTGAAGGTCAAGAAGTGCCGTTTCAAGTGATTCTGACATTTCATTTATACTTTCGGACAAAACGGAGATTTCTGCAATTTTGTTCTGATCACATTTCTGCGAAAAATCAAGTGAAGACATATTTTTTGTAATCTCACTCATTTCACCCAGCGGTTTTGTGATTCTTCTGATTACTTTTGTAAAAACAATCAATGCCGAAAGAACAACAAAGAATGTAACAACAGATATGAATGTAACAGCAATCTTTGCATTTGTATCAACAGTTGATTTTATGCGGAAGATTCTGATTGTTATGCCTGATTCTGTTATCCATTCACCCACAAGATACATACTGTTTCTTGATGACGATGTATCCTGACTGATTTTGAACGAATTATTTTCCAATTCACCAAGGCTCTGCACCAATTCATAATTCTTCTGTACCGATGAGGGCAATGAAATTGAATTACTGTTATAGGGAGGTGCTGACATTTCATCTTTGTATGCTGATGAATAAACAAACTTCCCTTCAGAATCATACAGCTCAACAGAAATGCCGTATTCATTCTCACAAAAGTCCATTTTATCAAAGAAGTCACCACTGTTTTCATTGAAGGCTTCTTCAATTTCGTATGAAGCAAAGAATGTTTCTATTGCAGCATACGCAAGATAGATAAAGTCAAGACCTTCAGACGTAACAAAGACAATAAGTGCGATAATGAAACCGCACATAATTGATATCATCCCTATCAGCGTCTGGCTGAGGGTCTTTTTACTTTTTTCTTTTTGTTTTCTGATTTTAAGAGCCATATTGTTCAGCCTCTATTTTATAACCTGTGCCGTATATGGTTTTAATATGTTTTGCACCCCAGTCACCGAGTTTTGTACGAAGTCTTGCAACGTGGGAGTCAACTGTTCTCATATCACCGTCAAAATCAAATCCCCAGATGTCATCAAGAAGCTGTTCTCTTGAGAAAACTCTGCCGGGATGTGCAATGAGCTTGTAAAGTATGCCGTATTCCTTGAGAGTAAGCATAACTGTTTCGCCTGCTATCCATACTTCGTGTGCCTCTGAATCAAGTCTGAGGTCATCAATGACGAATGATGATTTTTCTGTATTTATTTTTTCACGTTTAAGAAGCACCGCAACTCTCTTCATAAGAACAGAGGGACTGCAGGGCTTTGTAACGTAGTCATCAGCACCGGCTTCAAATCCTGTAAGCTCATCAAACTCCTGACTTCTTGCAGTAAGCATAATTACGGGGACATTTGATGTCTGTCTGATTGTACGGCAGACTTCCCAGCCATCAATTTTAGGCATCATAATATCGAGAATCACCAACGATATGTCTGGATTAGCTCTGAATACCTCAAGGGCCTGTTCACCGTCTGCTGCAGAAAGAGGCTCATAACCGTCACGACGCAAAAAGTCGCAGACAAGGTTCATAATGAGTTCTTCATCATCTGCTACAAGGATTTTTTTCATTTTCATTACCTCCGGAGTGATAGTAGTAGTTTATAATGAATTATTTATTGATTTTGTCAAAGACTCCCGTTCTTTTAGCAACACGGATAAACGGCAGACCGATAAGCATACACATTACAATCTGACCTGCGGCTATCTGCAATGCGGACAGATAAAACATTTCTGCTGTTCTGCCTTCAAGATACCAGATTTCAAGACCTATAATAACAGCATTGAACAATACGGGCGGTATTGATGACAACACGGGAAGGTCTTTGATGCATATTTTTCTGAACCAATAAGTACACATTGCCGCAAGGAATGATGCAAGGCTTCCGCAGACAATGTCTATAATACCGAAAGGACTTGTAAGGTTTGCAAGTATACAGCCTATTGTGAGTCCCGGTATTGCAGCGGGTGTGAAAACGGGTAAAACTGTCAGTATTTCAGAAAGTCTGAACTGAACAACACCGTATGCAAGCCCCAATGCATTTGATACGTATGTCAGAGCGACATACAACGCAGCAATTACAGCCGCCTGTGTCAGAAACAAGGCGGATTTTCTTTTTTTCATTTTTTCATTCTTCTTTCCTTAGTTTTATTTTTAGTCAGGATGGTTTCGAACTGACTGCGAAATTATCGCATTATTATTTTATCAAATCCGTTAATCAAAGTCAAGCTGCACTGATTGATTTTCTTTGACCGCGGTTCAGCTTTTTTCGACATATTAATCAAAACTTTTTAAGTCTTTGCAAAAATTTTATGAATTTTACATAAATTATATATTTACAATCCTAAAAAAACGTGCTATACTGAAATTGAAACAGATGACAAATCTGTATTTCAGGCAAAGGAGATGTAATTATGAATATTACCATTATCGGACGCAAATGCTCACCCAGAGAAGCTTTCAAAGACCGTGCAGAAAAGAAACTTGCAAAAGTTGAAAAATTCTTCTCATCTGAAGCTGATGCAAAAATCACCGCCACTGCCGAAAAATCTTATCAGACAGTTGAAATCACATTAAGCACAGGCGGAATGGTTTTCAGAGCACAGGAAAAGGCAGATACCATTGACGATGCTCTTGATAATTGCGTTGATAACCTCATAAGAAGAATCCGCAAAAACAAAACCAAGCTTGAAAAACGTTTCAAAAATGCATCATTTGATGAACTCTCCTACGAGGATATCCCCGAAGAAACAGAATTTGAGCTTGTGAGAACAAAAGCTGTTGCCGTGAAACCTCAGAGCGTTGAAGAAGCAATTCTTCAGATGAATATGCTCGGTCACGAATTTTATATGTTCACCAACTCCGCAACAGACCTCATTTCACTCGTTTATAAGAGAAAGGACGGAGGATACGGACTTCTGGAGCCTTCTGATGAATAATAATAAAATTTCCCCGTCGAAAGACGGGGATTTATTTTGACTTATTTATCTGTCAGCACAGCAAGTGTATGGGCAATACCGTCTGCGAGGCGGTATTTACCTTGCCAGCCGAGTGCTTCAAGCTTCTTTGTATCGAGCACCTGTTTTGCAATGGGTGTTCTTTCTGCAAGTGCAACCTCATCGGGATTTGCAAAAATGAGTTTATGACCTGTCTGCTCTGCCAATTCTCTTGCAAAGCCTGCAATTGTGGTTCTTGAATCTGCATTTGCAATGTTGTAAGCATCTGCGCTTTCGCCATTAACAAGAACAGTAAGAATTGCAGAAACGCAATCGGCAACATAGTTGTATGAACGCATCTGATTACCTGCGCTGTTGAGAACAATATCATTGCCAGCAAGAACATTATTCACAAACTGCACGTTTGCACGGTTATCTGCAGAAGTTGCATTGGGGCCGTATGTGTGACAAGGTCTTACAATAACTGTGTCTGTACCGTACTGCTTTGTGTACGCTACGCAGAGAGTTTCAGCAGTTCTTTTGCCTGCCGGATAGCAGGAACGGGGCTGAAGTATATCAACATAACCGCTGTATGCTTCATCAAAAGCTTCGAGTTCAACATCGCCCTGACCGTAAACCTCACCTGAAGACACAAACATAAATCTTTTTACATTATGTTTTCTGCCGTATTCAAGAAGATTGTGAGTTCCGCCCACATTACTCATAAGAGTATCAACGGGATAGCTGTTGAATGCCGCCGGATACGCATTACTTGCGGCATGAATGATGTAATCTGCATCAAAATCAAAATCAGGAGCATTGTTTACATCGTATTCCACAAATTCAAGATTTTCACATTCAATACCGTCAAATCTTGCGCTGAGTCTTTTAATACTTCTGCCTGCGGCATAAATCTTTATTCCGCAGTTTTTCTGTCTGTTATACTCTGCAAGAACATCAACAATAAACGAACCGATAAGACCTGTTGCTCCTGTTATAAGAAAAGATGCTCCGTCAAGTTTCTCTATACTGACAACTGAATCTATTGCATTGCAGATATCTTTTTTATAGGTTTCACTTTTATAAAGATTCATACCTGCACCTTAGTCTTTCAGCCAGTCGGCACGTTTTGCAAGAAGAAGAGCCTTGAAAATATCGATATCCTCAACTGTTGTAAGCTTGATATTCTTTTCTGAACCTGCTGAGAAATAAACCTGTTCACCCATTTCAATCATAAGTGTGCATGATGCAACGGAATTTGTGATTCCGCATTCAAGCGCTCTGCGGTGAAGGTCACAGATTTTGCCGATGCTGAATCCCTGAGGTGTCTGAGTTCTTCTGAGATTGGCTCTGGGATAACTGCCGGTTGAAATATCTCCGTCTTCAGTCTGAAGCATTGCTTCTGCGCATGGAATTGCAGCAATTGCACTGCCTTTCTGCTTTGCTGTCACAATACAGTCTGAAATGATTTCTGCTGAAACCATAGGTCTGATTGCGTCGTGAATAAGCACGATATCATCCTGACCAAAGTGTTTTTCAAGCTCATAAACACCGTTTCTGATTGAGCCCTGACCGTTTTCACCGCCGGGAATGATATATTTGAGTTTTGTAATATTGAACTGATTTGCATATGCTGTGAGAACATTTTCCCAGCCTGAAATGCATACAACTGCTATTGCATCAATTTCTACGTGTTTCTGAAAAGCCTCAAGAGTGTAAACAATAACGGGTTTTTCGTTTACTGTTATAAACTGCTTGGGGATATCCTGATGCATTCTTGCACCTACACCGCCTGCAATGATAAGAGCTACGTTCATAATTTTACCTCACATTTATATTTATTTTGACAATTCATTTTCAAGAAGCATACGAAGAGTTTTTTCAAAATCCTTATCCTGCTCTTTTGTGCGTTTGGAGGGGCCTTTTGTTCTGCCGCCTGCCATACGGATTTTTTTTGAAACAAATCTTGTATATAAAAGTTTTTCAATATTCTGAGATGTAAAAATCAAACCGTTCTGATTAATGGGCACAGCTTGTTTTGCAAGACACATTGCCGCAAGACCGTAATCCTGAGTAACAGTAATATCGCCTTTTTCCACCATATTGACAAGGCGGAAGTCAACGCTGTCTGCGCCTTTTTCGGCAGTTATCGTCTCCGCACCGTCACGGATGATATAGTGTGCAGTATCACAGATTATAATGCACCTTTTTTCAAATTCCCGAGCCAATGCAACTGTAATATCCACAACAGGGCAAGCATCAGCATCAATAAGGATTTTCATTTTTTCATCTCTTTAATACATATTTGGTTTTATTGTATCACACATTTATAAAAAGGTCAATTGACAACCATTGAAAATTGAGATAAAATAGAGAAAACAATAATTTATCTCTGCTAAATTGTTGTTTACGAAAGGATTGATATTATGGGTACAATTATGGCAATCGGTGGCGGAAGATATGACAATGGTGAAATTCTGCCGGTACTTAAGCATCTTATTTCACTTGCGGGGAAACCTGAACCCAATGTTCTTTATGTTCCCACAGCAGGTTTTGACTACATAATGGGTGACGAAGTTATTTTTGATTCTTTCCGTCAGTACGGCTGTAAGGTAGGCACACTTTTCCTCACAGACCCCACACTCTCACAGATTGATATTGAAAGAAAAATTATGTCTGCAGATATTGTATATGTAGGCGGAGGAAATCTTAATTTCCTTATGAACACATGGAAAGCAACGGGTGCAGACAAAATTTTCAAAAAAGCTTATGAAAAAGGAATAATTCTTTCAGGTTACAGCTCAGGTGCAATGTGCTGGTGCACAGAAGGTTGGGATGACTGCGGTCCCGAACACAGTTTTATGTTTGTTGATTGTATTGACATTCTTCCCTACTGCTGTGCTCCTCATTATGACAGCGATTACTGGCACGTTTTCAAAGATGCAATCAAGTCAAGAACCATTAAAGGTCTTGCAATCGACAACGGTGCAGCAATCGTTTTCAAAGATGATGAAATCTACACTCTCTGCGGTGATGACGGCGGCAAGGTTTATTATCTTGATAACGACGGCAACGAAACAGAAGTTCAGTAACAAAAAAACATTCAGAACTCGGTCACACAAGTGGCTGAGTTTTTTTATACCAACAAGAAAAAGCCGCTCCCACACGGGGAGCGGCAGAAATTATTGAATTACTTCTTAGTCAAGAGTGTCGAGCTGAGCTGCTACACGAAGAACCTTACGAGCGTCAAGAGCATTGATCTTGCCGTTCTTATCTACGTCAGCTGCGATAGCTGCATCACCTTCAAGAGTCTGAAGCTGAGCACCTGTACGAAGGATTGTACGAGCGTCAATAGCGTTAACCTTACCGTCGTTGTTAACGTCACCAAGCTTGTAACCGCCAACGGGAGGCTCTGTTACAGGAGGTTCAGTTACAGGAGGCTCTGTTACAGGGGGTTCTGTTACGGGAGGCTCTGTTACGGGAGGTTCTGTTGTACCTGTTGCTTCGATAACAGAAACCTTTACATAGTGACCGTTATCCTTACAATATGTACCCTTGTAACCGTCATGAGTTGCAGTAGCTTCCTTTGTGAATGTTGCTGTTTCGCCGCATTCATGTTCAAAGATACCGAAGAGGAGACCATCGATAATACCGAGGAGACCGGGGATAACTGCTTCGTTCATGGGATTGCCGTCTTTATCATTCTTTGCAAGAATGTTTGCCATTGATGAGAATTCAGCATCATAGAGACCGGGAACAAGAAGTTCCATTACAAATGTGTAAACGTCAAATGTGAATGTTTCATCTTCTGCGCCTGTAATCATTGCAAGAGGAAGAAGTTCGTTGAGAACAACATTGAGTTTGTACCAAGCTGTGCCGTCCTGAACGCCTCTTTCTGTTGTGAGGTGGTCAGCAACTGCAGGGATACCGTCGATGTAGTTGAGTGCCCAGTCAACGATATCTTCGAAGAAATCTTCCCAAGTCCAGCCCTTAGCCTTAAGAGCTGCAATATCAGCCTGTGACATACCGAAGTTTGTTGCATCGCTGAGCCAGTAGATAGCAACGTCCATACCCATTTCACCGAGTACTTCGTGCCACTGATCCTTAGAAATTTCTCTTACCTTATCGCCATTGAATACAAGTGCCTTGTAATCTGTGTTGAAATCGATGCTTTCATCCTGTACCATAAACTTGTCGATACATGTGTAAGCTGTGAAAGCACAAAGCTTTTCGAGTGTGTTTACATCAGCGGGAAGATCCATCTGAAGAAGAGTAGGATAGAAAAGACCAACTACTGCAACAACCATATCTTCAAGGCTCTTGCCTGCGATCTTGTCTGCTGCGAAACCGCTGAAATCGAATGAGTAAGCAACATCGTCTACTGTGAATTCAAGCTTACCGCCGTTGTTTGAAGCGAGAGTCTTGAGAAGGTAGCCGAAGAATGCTGTGAGGTTGTGAGTGATGTTTGTATTGTCGCCTGTCTTGAGACCGAGTTCATTGTAAACTGAGGGCTTAACAAGAACTTCTACAACTTTACATACAAAGTTGTTTGCATTTTCAAAGAGACCTTCTTCTGCCATTGTAGCGAAGTTGAATGTGTCTGCCTTGAATTCGTAATCCATATTGATGATGTTCTTGAGAACTTCAAGCTGAGGATCCATAGCGATGAGGTCATTGATAGCATTCTTGAGGTCGTTATTGAGAGGTTCAATAGCGAAAGATGCGATAACCTGATCTGCATACTTACCGATGATTTCGTGGATAGTCATCTTTGTAAGATCGTTAGCTTCTTTCTTAGTTGCATCCTTGCCTGAGATAAGCTTGAGGAGTGCTGCTGCGAGGATTTCGTCTGCTGAGAAATCAACATAAACTGAATCTGCGAATGCGGGTGCATCTTCTGCTGTGCCGATAAGGTTATCGTAAAGCATTTCCTTGATTGTAACATCAAGATTACCCATAAGGTTCTTTACTTCTGCGTCAAGGTCAAGACCTGCAATGCTCTTGAGAGTGTTGTTTGCCTTGCCGAGAGTGAATGTACCTTCAACAACCTTCTTGAAGATGCCTACATTGTTTTCTGCTGAAAGGAAATTAAAGAGAGCATAAATAATGTCGATAGAATCTGTATTCTTTGTTGAGATAGCTACAGCCTTCTTGTTACCCTTTTTGGGTGTGTATTCAAGCATTGAAACGTCAAGCTTAGCTGCATCACCGAAGTTACCGAGAGCTGCTGCAACACCTGTGGGCTTCTGAAGAAGGGGACCTGCTTCAACAAGGAGGTTGAGGATAGCATCAACAGAGTTGAGATCTACGTTAAGACCTGTAACGCTCTTGATTGTCTTCTGATAGTCCTTGATAGCTGAGTTAAGGTCTGCTTCTGCAAGAGTCTTGTCAAGATACACGATAAGTGCATCTGCAAGTTCTTCTGCGCTTGCATCCATAACGTCTGTGCCTTCTGCTTCTGCCTGCTTCTTGAGATCTTCAATAAGCTGGAAACAGAGATTGAGAACTGTGGGGACGATTTCTTCTTTTCTGTCACCGAGTGATGTAAGAAGATCGTCTACAACAACTGCAAGGTTTTCATTCGAAAGATATGCTTCAAGAGATGAAGTGTTTCTTTCTTTAGCGAATGCTGTCATGGGAATGCAAGTAACAACCATGAGCAGAGCCATGAAAACGCTTAAGATTTTGGTAGTTTTTTTCATAACTGACCATGTCCTTTCCGCGTGGCATATGCCACATATTTTTAAGCATTAATATACTTATATGCCTATCATTAGAATAATATAATAAGTGGCAAATGTCAAGTTTGAATAAAGAGGAAAAAATTTCTGTAACAATTTTTGTCGGTTCGCACAAAAACGAGAAAAATTTTTTGTTGTATATAACAAATCATCATACTGCAAAAAAAAGAAAAATCCCTGTGTATCACACAGGGAAGAACTCTTTATATTTTGTTTGTAATATTAAAGACCGAGACTTGCGCCGAATGATGAGATAAGGTCGATAATCATTTTGAAAAAGCTGAAAATTGCCTCGAACATAGCTGCCTCCTAAGATACTTTAATTTATTGTTTGTGTAAATTCATAGTATCACACATCGTAGCTATATTTGTTGCTTATTTTTTAATAATATATTAACATTTTATTACTACATAAGAATATACATCAGCGCAAGATTGAGAAAATAATCATTTTTTTCACTCATCACAAGGAATAATAATGATATAATAAGCACGGAATCGCTGTCCTGCAGAAGAGTTTCTAGAATCCCCTTCTTTTTTTCATTTTCCTGAGCAGAATGATTTTTACGAGCATCATCTGCAACTAAGGTTGCCCGTTTTTTCATTTCACGGACACGAAATGCCGCATCTTCCTGCATTTTAAGCATATCCTGATAACTATAATCTTTCATATTCACCCCTGAAACAAGCTGCCGAGCACACCGCTGTCACGCAGAAGAGGCAGAAACTGAAGAATCCGCAGAATTCTGATGGCTTCATCAGCCCTCTGACGGCGTTGTTCGCTTAACAAAGGTTTCAAAGATCTGATAAGCTCAATTCTTTCATCTTCTGCCGATGAAAATTTTCCCATTTTTCCGAGAAGCCCTACCAAATCGGGAAGATTTGTGTTATCATTATTATGCGGTGCTTCTTTTGCTGAATTCTGCCCGGATGTGAGTGTTGAAGCAATGTCTTTGAGTTTATCTATATCATCAGGTGTAAGCGATGTCAGTATTTCACTTATGTCCATTCACGTCACCGCCGATTTTATTCATTATTTCGCGGAATTTTTCGTTGCTTAAAATCTTCTGCAACAATGATTTGTCATTCATCAATTTGCTTAGTGCCGCTTTCTGCTCAGGTGACAGACTGTTTGCCATATCCTCGGCAAGTTTTTTGTTTTCCTGCTCATTGTTGTTTTTTATTTTGTTGATTATCCCGTCAATGTTTTCAGGCATAGAAAAACCTCCGTATATGTATTCAGCAAATTTATATTCATAAAGAAAGGTGATTATGATGCGTTTGGTTGTATTTTCTGACTCCCACGGTGACAGAATTTCACTTGAAATGGCAATAAAAAATGAATCTGCTGCAGATGCATTTATCTTTCTCGGTGACGGTCTGCGTGACTGGGAAGAATGTGAAGATTTACTGAAAAATAAGATTACTGTTGCTGTCAGAGGTAATTGCGACAGCTCATTTATGCCCTATAAAAAAAGAATTATTGACAGACTCGGCGGAGTTATCACATACTGCACCCACGGTGATGCTGAAAAGGTAAAATTCTCCCTTGAGCCGATCAAACTCAACGCTTCACTCTCCGGTGCAACACTTGTGCTCTACGGTCATACACATACCCCTTATAAGGAATATGACAACGGACTGTATATTTTCAATCCCGGCTCCGTGCGTCAGAATTCTTACGGAATTGTTGATATAACAGCGGGCGGAATAATGTGTTTCCATAAAAAGATTGCCCCGTGATATTGACATTATAAAGTAAAAAGTGTTATATTTAATGTATTAATATTTTAATTAGGAAGTGATAAAATGAATGATCCGATACTTTATCTGATAGCAGCAGCTGTTATCCTTTTTGTTCTCGGTCAGTCAATTTTTTTCCTTGTCAAAGCTTGGAAACACGGTAAAGAATTAGGCATTGATGTAAAAAAGCTCAAGAACTCAGTAACATCAAGTGCCTTGTTCACTATTCCCTCTGCACTCTCAGTTCTCGCAACTGTTATTGCTCTTGCTCCCGCACTCGGTCTTGTTATCCCCTGGGTAAGACTCTCAGTTCTCGGTAACATCACTTACGAAACTGTTGCGGCAACAGAAGCAATCAAAGCATTCGGCATCACAACAGGTATCAGCGAAGCTATTACTGATCCCGAAGTTTATGCCGGTATTGCATGGGTTATGACAATCGGTATCTGCTTCTCACTTGTTATTCTTCCCTTTGTTGCAAAGCCTCTTCACAAGAAGTTCCTCAAAACAATGAACAAGAAAACAGACGATGAAGTTGCTCCCGAAACAGAAGAAAAAACAGCAGAAACAGACACAAAAAAGAAAAAGCGCGGTTTTGCAGGTTTTATTGACCACATCACTCCCGCTCTCTTCATCGGTCTTATCGGTGCGTTCATTTCAAACTCTATTCTCGGTAAAGGTAAAGCTGAAGAATGGGGTGACGGTGCAGGCGTTGTTTCAGTAATCACTCTTGCAACAGCGATAATTTCATCTGTTATACTTGAAATTGTTTCAAAGAAACTCAAACTCACATGGCTTGAACCTTTTATTATGCCCATTGGTATGATACTCGGTATGGCAGCAGCAGTTCTTGCGTTCAACTTCCTGCCTCCCGAAATTGCAACATTTGAATGGAGGGGTTAATGATGGCTAAAAATACTGCAAAATCAGCAAAATCATATTATGACAAAGTTCATAACTGGGGCAGAATCTCAACCGTTACAGCTCTCTGTGCACTTCTTATGTTCCCGATGGCAATCTGCCTTTATCTTAATGTATTCCCTCCCGTAAAAATCGTTCTTGAAGGTCTTCTTCAGGTTATCCCCCTTTACTGGACAGTTGCCGTTGTTGAAGTTATCTTCTACACACCCATGCTCGGTGCAGGCGGCACATATCTTTCATTCGTAACTGGTAACATTGTCAACCTCAAGCTTCCCTGTGCTATCAGTGCAATGGAAAGCGCAAAGGTAAAGGCAAACAGCGAAGAAGGAGAAGTTATCTCAACAATCGCAATTGCAACATCTTCAATTGTTACAACAATTGTCCTTGCAATCGGTGTTATCGCTTTCGCTCCCTTCCTTGAAACATTCACAGAAAGTCCTCTTCTCAAGCCCGCATTCAAGCAGGTTATCCCTGCACTCTTCGGTGCTCTCGGTGCAGGATATTTTGTTAAGAACTGGAGGATTTCTTTCGCTCCCATTCTTATTATGCTTGTTATTCTTGTGTTTGTGCCCGGAATCGGTGCTTCAACACTTATCTTCCCCGGTATCGTTGCATCAGTACTCTGTGCATTCCTTATGTACAAAGTAGGTTTTCTTGACAAAAAAGAAAAATAAGAAATTTTAACCTTTTTTATTGATTTATTCTGACATTGATGTTATAATGTATTCAGAAATAAATATCGGGTATCCCCCGGATTTCTAAAATTATTGCAAAGGAGTAATTTGAAATGTTCAACAATACTGAGCTTGACATCACAAAGTACCTTGGTTGGTTCGAAAAAATCATCGACCTCATCTTAAAGCTTTTCAGCGGCTTGTCTTCAGCTGAATAAGCAATAAGCTGTTGCTGAATAATCACACGCATTTATGAGACCGTCTTTTCCGACGGTCTCTTTTGCATTTGTGAATATAAATACAAATATTGACATAATTATGACATAAATATTAACTATGCAATAATAATAAAAAAAAGGCTTGAATATTTCGATTGCATGTGTTAACATAACAAAGTATCAGTATAAGAGGAGGTCGTAATATGGAGCAATTTACAAAAATCATCAACTTCATTATGAAAATTATCGACCTGATAAAGAACTTTTTCAACAAGTCTGATGATGCTCAGCCTGATATAGAATCCCCCGAACAGGCTTAAAACAATTGCTTTTCTCAAGGACAGAATGCACCAAAGAACTCAAGGTGCAGACATTTGCAGATCAATGACTCTGCAAAGAACTAATAAGGATTAAAAAAACAGCCTTCAGGCTGTTTTTTTGTTTTCATATTAAAGTGCTGAGCCGAGTTTTTCCACAAGACTGCTGTTTCGTGTCATAGAGATATTGTTCTGAACGAGAATATCATCTGCGCCTTTCTCTTTTGCATAATCAATGATATCACCGTCAAAATGTCTGTAATCTATAACATAAACAGTTTTGTAGCTTGCTGCAAGGAACGGTGCAAAGGCATTACCGAATGACTCTTTTACAAACACGCAGGTTTCACCATTTGCAAGAGATTTATTCTCAATTACAGACACGGGATTATCTCCGCCTATAAAACAGAGATATTTGTATGAACTGCTGTAGTTTGTAACATCACACACAAGAGGCCACTGAGTATACTCTGATGCGCCTGACTGAAGCATACTGAATGAGATTTCATCTTTGGGCACATAAGCATAAACAGTATCGGGTGCCTGCTCAAGAGCAGAATTCTTGCCCGTATCAGAATAGAATGATCCCATAAATCCGCCGAATTCGTACTCATTGAAATCATTGAGTGACTTGTAAGCTGAGCCTTTCACAGCCATATACTGAGCGTAGGCATAATATGCACCGAGTGAAGTCCAGTGATGGTCTGTTCTGTAATAAAGATACTCATTGCGGTGCTCTTTGAGAAGATCAAAAACGTGAACCTTTGTGACATTATTGTTCATAAGGCTGTTCATATGACTGATTGCGTTTTTCTGATCTGATGAATTGAGTTTTGCTCTTGCTGTTTCATCAAGAGTTATATCAATACTTGTGGGAATTATCATATTGTAGAAATTGATTCCCGCAGAAGCTGCTTCATCTGCGCCCTTGTTTATGACTTCGGCATATCTGTCGGCTGTACTGCGCACAAAATTATAGTATTCGTATGCCGTGTTGCCGTAAATATAAATTGAGCTGAAATTCTGTTCAATAATATTTCCGTCTGCATCGCCCTGAGAAGGATTTGTGTATTTGTCACCTGAGGGCAATGTGGGTTTGTCCGCCTGAGCATTTGTTGTTTTGTCAGGCATAACGGGTACAATATCAACAAATGTCTGTTTTTCTTCATTCACCTCAGGGATAATATCTGCGATGTTTTCAGAAAAATTATGAATTGACTGACCAACGCCTGTCCATTTTCTGATGTTTGCTGACGCTTTTACAAAAGTATCTCTGAACGGGAATGTGTCTGAAAACCAGAGATTTATGCCGTCAAAATAATCTCCGCTCGCAAGAGATTCAAATGAGAATTCGGGAAAATGTGCAAGTTCACGTTTTTCACTTTCTGAAAAAGACGGTCTGTGGAGGAAGTCAAAAGAGAAAGCAAAAAGCACAGCAAGAATCAGCATAAACATAAGAGATGCCGCCGTATAAGCAATACGACGTGTTCTGATAACCTTTTTTCTGTCAGGTTTCTTTGCAGTTTTCATTTTGCCCCTCCTTCCTTTTTTATCAGAATCTGAAATACAAAAACGGATTGTATGAATCACCAACAAGGCAGATTGCCGAAATAATAACAAGCACTGCAGGTATAACAGCTCTGTAAACAGAGTAAATAACATTTATTGTCTGACTTTTCTTTGAATATCTGTCTGTAATTGCTCTTACGACACGGACAACCGGTGTGCAGGCAAAAATTGCAATAATTGCAAAAACGAAATTATCTTTCACATACATCAGTATTTCCTGAGATGCGAAGCTGTTACCGTTAAGACAGAACATTCCTTTGAGCACGGTAAACATAATTTCTGTGTTTTCGAAACGGAAAAGCACCCATCCGAAGTATATGGCAACGAGCAGGTATATATGCCCGAAAAATGATGGCAGTTTCTCCAGAATTCTGCCAAGGAACAATTTCTCCGCAACTATAAGAACGAAGAAATACAAGCCCCAGAGCACAAAATTCCACGATGCACCGTGCCAGAGTCCCGTCAGCGCCCACACAACAAACAGATTGATGATTGTTCTGAATTTGCCTTTTCTGTTTCCGCCAAGAGGTATATACACATAATCCCTGAAAAACGAACCGAGTGAAATGTGCCATCTTCTCCAGAATTCGGATACAGATTTTGAGATATAGGGATAATTAAAGTTTTCTTTATAATGAAAACCTGTCATAAGTCCCATACCGATTGCCATATCGGAATATGCAGAAAAATCAAGGTATATCTGAAGCATATAAAACAGCATTCCTGCCCATAATGTCAGAGATGATGCTGAAGAGAATGTTTCTATGTTTTCTGCCAGAAGTGAAGTGTCTGCCAAAACAGAATCGCCAAGCACAAGAGTGTCTGCAAAGCTTCCGCACTGGTTTGACAGAAGAACTTTTTTTGCAAGACCTGATGAGAATCTCATTACACCTTTGTTGAAATCTGCCATCTCATGACGTCTTGATGCAATTTCCAGAGCTACATCGGAGTAGCGCACAATCGGCCCCGCAACGCACTGATGAAACAGACTTGCATACAGAAGAAGATTGAAATAATTCTTCTGCACGACGGCTTCACCGCGATACACATCAACCACATATGTCATAAGCTGGAATGTATAGAATGAAATACCGATGGGAAGTGCAATTTTAAGGTCGGGTACACCGAGTCCCGTAAGTGATGCAAAATTACCCAGCACAAAACCGCTGTACTTAAAAACACCTATCAGCAGAAGTGAAATAACACAGGCTGAAACAAGGTGGGCTTTTGCTTTTTTTTGTGAAGTCTGTCTGTGTTTTTCTATTCCGAGAGAAGCTCTCCAGCAGACAAATGTCATAAACAGCAACAAAAAAACATACACAGGCTCTCCCCAGGCATAAAACACAAGAGAAAACAGCAGAAGAATTATATTCTTTGATCTGTTTGCCGGTGCAATATAATAAGCTATAAGATTAAGAGGTAAAAATATACATATAAAAAACAGACTTGAAAAAACCAAAATCACACCACCCTTCTTAAATTGCGATATTGCCTTCTAATTATGCATTAAAAATATACAAAAATCAACATTTATGAAAATCTTGTTATAATTTGTAATAATATCATAAAATCGTGTTGTTAAATATTTCAATATTGATTAAAACTTTCCGGTATATTATAATATCATAAAAGGAGGTTTCTATATGCGTATACTTATTGTTGAAGATGAAATATCACTTGCAGATGCAGTATCTGCCATTCTCAGAAAAGAACAATATTTTGTTGACGCTGTCTATGACGGCAGAGACGGACTTGATTACGCTTTAAGCGGGATATATGACCTCATTTTGCTTGATATAATGTTACCCGGAATGAACGGTCTTGATATTCTTCGTGAAATCAGAAGACACAACATCTCAACTCCCGTTATGCTTCTGACCGCAAGAACTGAAATCAACGATAAAATCAAAGGTCTTGACAGCGGTGCAGACGATTATCTGACAAAGCCTTTCAACAAAGGCGAACTCCTTGCAAGAGTCAGAGCACTCTCAAGAAGAAAAGGCGAAATCCCCTCAAACGAGCTGACATTCGGAGACCTGACTCTCAATCAGAGCACATATGAAATCATCTGCGGAAATCTGAATGTCAAACTTGGTGCAAAAGAGTTCAGAATTATGCAGATGCTTATGTATGCACCAAAAAGCATTATAGCAAAAGATGAATTTATTGAAAAAATCTGGGGTTATGAAAGCGAAGCTGAATACAACAGCATTGAAGTTTATATCTCATTCCTGAGAAAGAAACTCACAGCAATAAAATCAACTGTTCAGATAAAAGCTTCACGCGGAATCGGATATTATATAGAGGAATCAAAAGAATGAATATGATAAAAAAGACGCAATACAAGTTCATTGCAATCACTCTCGGTGCGATTTCTCTTGTTCTTGCGTTTATTCTCGGAATTCTGAATTTCAGTATTTATGTCGGCATTCTCATTACCGCTGACAGCAATATTGAACAGATTCAGCAGCGCAGAGGTTTTATTTTCAATCAGCCTGCAGTTTTCAATGAAGAGCCTGATGAATTCAGAGCAGACAATTTCCCCGAAAAAGGCAAAGCGTCATATATTTATGTAAGAGTGCATAACAATCAGCTTACTCCTCCGCTTATAACATCGAATATGACAGATACCTACACGGCTGATGAAATTTTTTCAATTGCAAACAAGCTCATGGAAAGCAACATCGACAGCGGATTTTACGGAAATATGAGGTATGAAATCATCAGAGACAATCTCTACACAACGGTGACTGCAATAGACCTGAAAAACGACCTTAACCTGATGCGGAATGTTTTCAATGTTTCGGTTATCATTATTATTGCAAGCCTTATTTTTGTTTTCATAGTTTCATATTTTCTTTCACGTTGGGCAATAAAGCCCCTTAAGGAATCATTTGAAAAGCAAAGACGTTTCATTTCTGATGCGAGCCACGAGCTAAAGACTCCTCTTGCCGTTATTTCTGCAAATGCAGATGTCCTTGAAACTGAAATCGGTGACAACAAATGGCTTGACAACATTAAAAATCAGTCAAAAATTATGTCAGATCTTGTTTTTGACCTGCTTGACCTTGCTAAAATGGACGAAACAAGCGAGAAAATGCTTCTCAGCGAATTTGACCTGAGCAACACTGTGCTGAGCAAAGCTCTTGAATTTGAATGTACCGCTTTTGAATGCGGAAAAACTTTTGAACAGAACATAACAGAAAACATCAGATACAAGGGTAATGAGGAAGCGATAAAACATCTTGTGACAATACTTATTGACAATGCAATAAAGCACTCTGATGAAAACGGCATTGTGCGTGTAACACTCACCACCGCAGGAAACAAAAAAATCCTTCAGGTTTACAACACAGGCAACAGCATCAGAAACAGTGAAAAAGATAAGATTTTTAACCGTTTTTACAGAAGTGATGAATCACGTTCAAAAGCCACGGGCGGTTACGGACTCGGTTTATCAATTGCAAAAGCAATAACAGACGCACACAAAGGCACAATTACCGTTGACGGTGAAGAGAACAAATGGATAAGCTTCACAGTTATATTATAAAAAACAGGAGACCTTCCATACGGAAAGTCTCCTTTGATTTTTTCAATATTAAAGTCCGAAAAGATTGAGAAGTGAAGCAGCCTGAGAGAGACCGTTGAGTGAGATAGGAGTGAGAACCTGAGGAATAAATACAGAAACTTCCATTCTCATTTGTTTGAGTCCGTCTGCATCATACACATCGATGAATTTGAGTGTTCCGTCAATTGTATAGATATAAATTGCGCCGAATTCTGTTTTGTATGCAGAACAAAGGTAATCAACTTCATCAATTTTAGCATCGAATTCAAAAAATTCACCGTCATTGATATAAGCTGAGAAGTCCATATTCTGATCAAAATCAGTCATCATACTCTTCATACTGTCCATATCAGCACCGCTGATGGAAACGCCCATTGATGAAAAGCTTGAGAGGAAAGGCTCAATACTGCTGATTGCTGCTTCATCAAAGAGAACATACTGATTTGATGCATTGTTTACGATGTAGGGACTGCCGTCAATGTAGCACATACTGAGATTCATCTGTGATGAATTCATTTCAAGGCGGTAATCTTCACCGTCACAAGTCATCTTTGTATCAACAGAATCACCGCTTGTCATCTTCATTGTACCTGCGAGATAAAACTTTTTACCCTCAAGAGTATCAATGATATTCTGAATTGAAGAACCGGGTTCTGAAGTAGTTGTTTCAGGAGCAGTTGTTGTTTCGGGAACAGTTGTTGTTTCGGGAGCAGCTGTACCGGCATTTACCTGCGATGTGGGTTCATTCTGAGTATCAGGATTGCTGATGTTTTCACCGTCTGCTTTATCTCCGCATGATGAACACATAAAAATCATTACAAGCACAATAACAAGGCTTGCAATTCTGAAAGTCTTTTTAGACATAATATCACCTCATTTATAATGCTACCATATATATATTAACTCAAAATTAACATTAAGATACAAGTTCATTAAAATGTAAAAACATTACAAGTGTCGTATAATCAGACCAAATATAACATAATCATCATTATTTATCAGATTCTCATCAAGATTTTACTTTTTTCATTGACGGATTCTTCTGCTTATGCTATTATTATAAAAAAAGACATTAATTGTCAAAAAAAACAGAAGAAAGAGGTCATAAAGACAATGAAATCTACCGGAATAGTAAGAACTGTTGACAGCGTCGGAAGATTTGTTATTCCAATGGAACTCAGAAGAACTTTAGGAATCATTGATTCAGAAGATGCTCTCGAAGTATTCGTTGATGATGACAAAATCATTCTCAGAAAATATTCACCTTCCTGCATTTTCTGCAAAAGTTGTGACAACGTGATTGAATTCGGCGGTCAGAAAATCTGCAAAGACTGTGCTGCAAAACTCGGCACACTTGCAAACAGCGAAGAATAACGGACATAGCTCTGCAGTAATCTGCAGAGTTTTTTATTTATCTTATTAACGACAAAAACAGGGTGCACAAATGCACCCTGCCATTAATTGAGTTAATTATTTGTATGTTACGTTGTTGATGATCATCTTGTTTGTAAGTGTTGCGTAACCTGTAACGGGAACGAAAACAGCCTTAGCGTCAACGTCGATGAAGTAGTTCATGATCTGTGTAAGTGATTCAACCTGGCCTGTAGCTGTGTCGAATACAAGAGTTGCTGTACAATCTTTACCTGTAAGTTCGAACTTGTTCATTGTAACAACGGCTGAGAATTCAGCAACGATGTTGTCAATTTCCTTCTGGTCAAGAGGATTGAACATTGAACCGATTGCACTGTCACATGATGTTGCACCTTCAGCTGCGGGAAGAGGACTAACTTCATCGTGAAGAACGATTTCGATTGTTGTCTTGCCGCCTGATTCAGTCATAGTAGCTGACTTGATCTTGCTTACGTCTGTAAGGAGACAACCCTTTGTATTTCTTACGATGGGAATCTGTTCCATATCAGTTCTGTTCTGAAGATCTGCTTCGTCTTCACTTGTCATAAGACCCTGAGCAATGGGAAGAACAAGGTTACCGACTGTACCGAGATCGTAGTCATCAGCAAGAGTCTGGAATTCCTTCTTGTCGTATGTAGCAACGCCTGATTTGAGCTGATCCATAACTTCTGTATACTTAGCAAGGATTGTTTCGAATTCTGCTGTGTCGCCACCTGCAGCACCGCCGTCGCCTGCTGCGCCGCCGTCACCTGTTGAGCCACCGGGAGTTGATGTTGAACCGCCGCCTGCGTTACCTGTTGAACCGCCGCCTGCGTTACCTGTTGAACCACCGTTTGAAGCGCCACCCTGAACAGCTACTTCGCCACCTGTGATAGCTGAGATTTTTGATGCTGTTACTACGCAGCAAAGTGAACATACGCAAATTGCAATAATTGTAACAACTGAAACGAGTTTGGAAAGTACGGGTGAATCGTACTCATGACTTTTTTTCATGTTTGGAGTTTCCCCTTTCATGGATTCTTAAATTAACCCAACATTTATTCTTTTTGGCGCAATGAGTCCACGCCGTTATACTAAATTTACAACAAACAGACAAAAAAGTCAAGAAGAAAATTCGAATTTCAATAACTTTTTGAAAAAAATTATTGGTAAATCCAATTTTTTCGGACAGAAATATGCCTGATGTAGTTAATTTCCCGATATTCCGTCAGCAATATCTCTGAAAACGGGAGCACAGTCAGTGGAAGAATACTCCCCGTTTTCCCTGAAAACGACAATTACATATTTTTCACCATCATTTTCATATATCCCGGCAAACCATGTATGAACCTTTTTTCTGCCATTATCGGTTTTTCCCGTTTCTGCCGTTGCTGTTTTTCCGTAAACGGTGCCCGTCATTGCATCAGCCATCGTTCCTGAACCTTCCTCAACGGTGACTTTAAGCATCTGCATAATTTTTTCGCAAATACTGTCTGCAAGAACTTTTGCTTTTACATTTTCCTGCTCATTCTGCAGAATTCCGTTATTATCGGCATAACCTTTCACAAGGGTAGGCTCCGAATAATACCCTCCGTTTGAAAAGGCGGCATAAACGCAGGCAATCTGAAGCGGAGTTGCGAGAAGCTCCCCCTGACCGAAAGAAAGATTTGCAAGTGCCGCTGAAGAATCAACGGAATACTCGTCAGGAAGATTCCCCGATGCGGAAACTATTCCGTCAGCAAGAATGGTTTCCTTGCCGAAGCCGAGCAGGGATGCAGTTTTAAGAATTTCCGTTCTGCCCGTTTCAAGACCGAGTGAAACATAATACATATTGCAGGATACCGCCATTGCACCTGTCATATCAAGAACACCGTGTCCCGACCTTTTGTGACAATTGAATACAACATCAGACACTTCGCAGAAACCGTTGCAACAGAAAACTTCATTTTCTGAAATGCCGTTTTCGAGTGCCGCAGCGGCAACCACGGGTTTGAAAACAGACCCCACGGGGTAAGCTCCCAGAACTCTGTTGAAAAACGGCTGGTTTTCATCATTCAGTGCACTGGCGAGATTGTTTCTGTCATAAACGGGACTGCTTGCCATTGCAAGAATCTCTGAGTTTTCAGCATCAACAACCACAACGGCACCTTTTTCGAGATTATTCCATTTCATTGCATTTTCGCAGACACGCTGTATATCATAATCAATGGTCAGTACAACACCGCCCGATGATGCATAATTGTTGTCCGCTGTGTCAAAGCCGTTACCGCCCAGAATTTTTCCGTTGGCATCAGATTTATATCTGACACCGCTGTTGCCGCTGTTTTCTCTGAGAATTTTTTCAAACGCCTTTTCCGCACCGCACACACCGTTACCCTCGGAATCAAGATATCCGATAAGATGTGCCGCAACATCCGAATCCGAATATCTGTCATAAACAACAGTTGTTTTTATATCGGCACAGTCACCTGAATAATAGTCACAGACAAACAGAAACGGTCTGCCAGTCTTTGCCTTTGCGCTGACAACGGAATAGTCGTCTTCTGTCAATTCAGTTTTCAGTACTTCCATTGCATCTGCGGTTGGATTTACCGCAAGCATTGTATGAAATGCTCTGTTGACAAGAGGTTTCATATTTCTGTCATAAATCATACCCCGTGTTTCACCTATTGTAAGATATCTTGTATCGCTCTGATAATCTGCCTCCTCCGCAGTAAGATTGCCGATTGACGCTATACGCAGCACAACAGCCGCAGCGAAAAATATATACAAAAAAAACACAACAGTAATACGCTTTGCCAAAATTCATCACCGTGTATTAGTTTTAGCATTATCTGCAAAAAAATGCCTCTGATGAATGCGTTATTGAACATATTTTTCATTGACAAACTGCCGGGTTACTGTTATAATGTATTCTGTACGTGTGTATAATAATATATAAATATATAGGAGAACTCTATGTTACAGTATGAAGAACTCAGATTAAAACTCAGAAAAGCCGAAGAACCGATTCAAGAACTTGCAGAAGCTCTCGGTCTCAAGGCTATGACAAAAGAAATCGAAGAGCTTGAACTCAAAGCTGCTCAGGAAGAATTCTGGAATGATATTGAAAACAGCCAGAAGGTTCTTCAGAGAACTGCTATGCTCAAGGGCAAAGTTGAAAAATACAACAAACTCTGCGAAGACTATGAAGACACAATGACTCTTATTGAACTTGCAGACGATGAAGAAGACGAATCAATGGTTGACGAGTGCACAGATGCTGTTGAAAGAATCTTTGCAGAACTTGATTCACAGACACTTTCAACTCTTCTCACAGGTGAATACGACAACAAGAATGCAATTCTCACATTCCACGCAGGTTCAGGCGGTACAGAAGCTCAGGACTGGGCAATGATGCTCTTCAGAATGTATCACCGCTGGGGTGAGCGTCACGGCTTCAAAACAACAACAGTTGACTATCTTGACGGTGACGAAGCAGGTATCAAGTCTGCAACTATCCTCGTTGAAGGCGAAAATGCTTACGGCTACCTCAAGGGAGAAATGGGCGTTCACAGACTTGTAAGAATTTCACCCTTCGACTCATCAGGAAGAAGACACACATCATTTGCATCACTTGAAGTTATGCCAGAAATCGATGACACAGTTGAAGTTGACATCAACCCTGCTCATATCAAGATGGACGTTTACCGTGCAAGGGGTGCCGGCGGTCAGAAGGTTAACAAGACATCATCTGCTGTCCGTCTTACACATATTCCCACAGGTATAGTTGTTGCCAGCCAGGTTGAACGAAGCCAGTATCAGAACCGTGATGTTGCAATGAGAATGCTCAAGTCAAAGCTCATTGAAATCAAAGAAAGAGAAAATCTTGAAAAGATTGAAGACATCAAGGGTGAACAGAGAGAAATTGCCTGGGGCAGCCAGATCCGTTCATACGTATTTATGCCCTACACTCTTGCAAAGGACACAAGAACAGGTTTTGAAAACGGCAACATCAACGCTGTTATGGACGGCGATATTGACGGTTTCATCAATGCTTACCTCAAGATGCAGGCAAACGAAAAACTTGCAAACGGCTAAGTTATGAAAAAACTGATTTTATCAATTCTTGCGTTATCGCTTATGATTTCTGTTTTCAGCTCCTGCTCTGCAGTTTCTCCCGAAGCGGAAGATGACAGCGGAAAGCTGACAGTTGTCACAACGGTTTTCCCCGTTTATGACTGGACAAAAAATATCACAGGTGATAAATGCAATGTCATTTACCTTGACGAGAGAGGTACGGATATGCACTCGTTTGAACCGACTGCAAACGTTATCCTCACACTCTCTTCAGCCGATGTTTTTATCCATATCGGCGGAGCCTCTGACAAATGGGTCAGCAGCGCCCTGCAATCGGCAGACAACAATCAGGTAAAGACTCTTACTCTTATAGATGTTGTAAGTGTACTTACGGAAGAAGATGTGAACTGCGAAGAATCACATCATCACGAGGCGCACGAGCACGATGCGGAAGAGCTTGATGAGCACATCTGGATTTCTCTTAAAAATGCACAGTTATCAGTTAATGCCATATGCGAAACTCTTTGTCAGGCAGACCCCGACAACGCATCTGCATACAAAGAAAATGCAGAAAGCTACAATACCAAGCTCCTTGACCTTGACAACAGATATACAGACTGCGTGAACAACGCAGAAAGAAAAACACTCCTTTTTGCAGACAGATTCCCTTTCAGATATCTTACAGAAGACTACGGCATTGAATACTTTGCCGCATTCCCCGGCTGCTCTGCAGAATCAGAGGCAAGTTTTGAAACACTTACCTCACTTATTGAAAAAACAAAATCTTATTCTCTCCCCTGCATTCTCACAATTGAGAAATCAACAGCGGATATTGCAGAAACAATAAGCAATGAAACGGGTGCAAAAGTACTTACACTCAATTCCTGCCAGTCTGTGACAAATGCAGATATCAGAGCAGGACTTACTTATCTTGATGCAATGGAGAATAATCTTCAGACAATTTCGGAGGCTCTTAATTAATGGCTCTTATTTCCTGCAGCAATGTTTCTCTTGCATACGAAGGCAATACAATAGTAAAAAACCTGAATTTTACGGTAAATCCGGGTGATTACTTATGTATCGTAGGCGAAAACGGTTCGGGTAAAAGCACTCTTATGAAGGCTTTGCTCGGACTCAAAACCGTTTCTGAAGGCAGAATCACTTTCGGAAATGGTTTACACAACAAAAATATAGGTTACCTTCCTCAGCAGACCGATGTGCAGAGGGATTTTCCCGCATCGGTAAGAGAAATCGTTCTTTCAGGCTGTCTTGCAAAGGGCAGTTTCAGACCTTTTTACACAAAAGCCGAAAAACGTGCTGCAGACGAAATTATGACAAAGCTTTCTGTCAGAAATATTGAAAAGAAATGTTACAGAGAATTATCAGGCGGTCAGCAGCAGAGAGTGCTTCTTGCACGTGCGCTGTGTGCAGCGGACAAGCTCCTTATTCTCGACGAACCAGCAGCAGGTCTTGACCCCGTTGTAACTGCGGAAATGTATGAAATCATTGAGTCTCTCAACAAAAACGACAATATGACCGTTATTATGGTTTCTCACGATATTGAGCATGCCGTAAACAACGCATCGCATATTCTTCATATCGGCAACACACCTCTTTTCTTCGGTACAAAAGCCGATTATCTCAATTCCGATGCTTATTTTCAGCTTCTGGGAAAAGGAGGCACAAAATGAGTATCTTTGAAACGCTCGGTTACTACCTTGAATTTGACTTTGTAAAATATGCGCTCATTACGGGTGTGCTTGTATCATTATGTGCGGCACTTCTCGGTGTAAGCCTTGTGCTCAAGCGTTATTCCATGATTGGTGACGGACTTTCACACGTGGCATTCGGAGCAATAGCAATTGCGGCTGTGCTTGACATTGCACCGATGTATTTCACACTTCCCGTAACAATAATTGCGGCAGTAATTCTGCTGAGAATGGGTCAGAATTCAAAAATCAAAGGCGATGCGGCAATTGCAATGCTTTCAGTTGGCGCACTTGCTCTGGGTTACATACTGATGAATGTATTCACAACAAATGCAAATATCAGCGGTGATGTATGCACAACACTTTTCGGCTCCACATCAATTCTCACTCTTTCAGCATCAGACGTTTACACAAGCATAATCCTTGCAGCTGTTGTTATAATCGCTTACACTCTTTTTTACAACAGAATTTTCTCAGTCACTTTTGATGAGAATTTTGCATCGGCAACGGGCACACATTCTGCGGTCTACAACCTTGCACTTGCAATAATCACCGCAATTGTGATTGTAATTGCAATGAATCTTGTGGGCGCACTTCTTATTTCGGCACTTATCATCTTCCCTGCCCTTTCGGCAATGAGAATTTTCAAAAGCTTCAGAAGTGTCACAATCTGTGCCGCCTCAACAGCAATTATCTGCTCTCTCACGGGAATCACCCTTTCAATTCTTTTTGATACTCCCGTAGGCGCAACAATCGTTGTTGCAGATATCATTGTTTTTGCGATTTTCTCAGTTATCGGGAAATTAAAAAAAGCGTAACAATGCATTTTTATCACTTCTCAGGAAATAATACAGAAAGATTATTTCAAGGAGAATTGATATGCAGAAAAACATAAATTCATACGGTTTCACATTCCCGTCACCGTTTTCTTCTGAAGACAATTGCGTAAAAGATGATGAATCAAAAACAGAAAAGCAGGATTCCACCTATGACGGTGCCGTAACCGTGAAGAAAAACGGCAGATTTATTCATTGTCTCACAATAATCGGTCAGATAGAGGGACATTATCTGTTACCCTCAGGATCCAAAGCCACAAAATACGAACACGTTATTCCTCAGCTTGTGGCAATTGAAGAAAGCGACGAAATTGACGGTCTGATTGTGATTCTCAACACCGTGGGCGGAGATATTGAGGCAGGACTTGCCCTTGCAGAGCTGATTGCAGGTATGAAAAAGCCCGTTGTTTCAATTGTGCTCGGCGGAGGTCATTCAATCGGTGTACCTCTTGCAGTTTCTGCAAAGAAATCATTCATTGTGCCCTCTGCAACAATGACAATTCACCCCGTAAGAATGAACGGTCTTGTGCTCGGTGTACCCCAGACTCTCAATTACTTTGAAAATATGCAGGAGCGAATCGTAAGATTTGTATGCGACAATTCAGGAATCAGCCCCGAAAGATTCAGAACACTTATGCACGCCACGGGCGGTGAACTTGTCACCGATGTGGGAACGGTGCTGGGCGGAGAAAATGCAGTAAAAGAAGGTCTCATCGACTCCGTGGGCAACCTGAGTGACGCACTCGAATGCCTGTATGAACTGATAAAAAACAAAAAAAATGAGTAATGAGAAATGATTAATAATAAATGTTGGAAAGGGCTTTGCCCTTTAACCCATTATATATAATCAATGCCGCAGGCATTCCGACATTACTCACTACTAATTATTCATTTAACTTATCGCTCCCTACAGAGTTTGAACAAAAAAAATTCATTGTGCATTATGCATTGTGTATTAATTATCAAGGAGACAGTTATGGCTGAACAGAAAAAGAAAACTCAGAACCAAAAACAAAATATAGCTAAAAAGTCTGTTAACGGCTCGGCTCAGAAAAAGCCACGCACAACAAAGGCACAGCGTGAACAACTCCGCATTGAGGAAGAAAACCGCCGTGCGGATTACATAAAAAAGCGCAGACAGACTTCAGCACTTATCACATTCACCGTTTCTCTTCTTCTGGGAAGCGTTGTGCTGATTCCTGACAATACAGGCACACTCTGGCACTATATCAGAGGTTTTGTGTTCGGTCTTTTCGGCTGGACTTCTTTCCTTATACCCGTTCTCCTTATATATATTGCGGTTCTTCTCACAACAGAAAAAATCAGCGCAAAGAAGATTCTTAAAACAATTCAGGCTTCGGCTCTTGTTTTCCTTACAAGTGCACTTGTTTTCGTTTTCAGACACGAAGGTGCATTCAGCTTCGGCACAGATGTGGGAAGCGAATTTATGATTCATTTTGAATATGAAAAAGTAGGCTGCGGTATCTTCAGCGCAATAGTCGGTGAACTGCTTATGCTTATCGGTTCATCAAAAGCTCCTGCAGTTGCAATTCTGCTTGTGCTTATTTTCCTTCTGTTTATGTTCTTCACAGGTTTCACCCTTATCAGACTTTTCAGAGGAATTGAAAAACCTGCAAAGAAAATGGGAGATAAAATCGAAAAAGCTCGTCAGGAACTGCGTGAAAATGCAGACCAGGTCTATACAGAAGAAGACGATGAAGAAACTGAAAGAAAATCAAAAAAGAGAGGGCATCTCTTTGTATATAACGAAGATGACCTGATTGACGAGAGCACTCCCATGATTGAAGAGCCTGCTCCCGTAACAGAAGAAATTCCTGCAAACGTACATAGCGAAGAAATCGAAATGTTCAGCGAAGAAAATCCCGAAGAGGAAGAAAAAGATATTTTTGCAATGGCTGCAGAAAAGCAGGCAAAGCAGGAAGAAAACAAGCTCTCTCAGAAAGAGCTTGATGCAGAACAGAGCAAAGTTGCCGCAGAAGTGGAAAAAGAAAAGATTCCCGATGAAACAAACTACATTCTGCCGCCCCTTTCATGTCTGCGTATGCCCGTAAAAAATACAAAAACAGCATCTCAGGAAATGCTTAAAGCAACAGCGGACAAGCTTATTGAAGCGCTCAACAGCTTCAATGTTTCAGCAAAGGTTGTTGACGTTGTTCCCGGTCCCTCTGTTACAAGATATGAACTTGCTCCTGCACCCGGTGTAAAAATCAGCAAATTCACAGGCCTTGCAGATGACCTGACTCTTCATCTTGCAGCTCCCGCAGGTATCAGAATTGAAGCTCCCATTCCCAACAAATCAGCAATCGGTGTTGAAGTACCCAACAGCAACAGAACAACTGTCACAATGCGTGAAATTGTTGACAGTGATGTTTACAGAGGTGCAAAAAGCAAACTCAACGTTGCGCTCGGCAAAGACATTGCAGGCAATGTTGTATGTGTTGACCTTGCAAAAATGCCTCATCTTCTTGTTGCAGGTACAACAGGTTCAGGTAAATCCGTATGCCTCAACTCAATGATTGTAAGTATTCTTTATAATGCAAAGCCCAGTGAGGTCAAGATTATCCTTATTGACCCCAAGGCTGTTGAATTTGCAAACTACAGCGGTATCCCCCATCTTCTTGTACCCGTTATTTCAGATGCGAGAAAAGCGGCAGGTGCACTCGGTTGGGCTGTTACCGAAATGATAAACAGATACAACACTTTCACAACAAACGGCGTAAGAGATATAGGCACATACAACAAACTCTGTGAAAAAGATGAGTCACTTCAGAAAATGCCTCAGATTGTAATTATCATAGACGAGTTGTCTGATCTTATGTCGGTAGCTCCTGCAGAAGTTGAAGGCTCCATCACAAGACTTGCACAGATGGCACGAGCAGCAGGTATGCACCTTGTTGTTGCAACACAGCGTCCGTCTGTTGACGTTATCACAGGTCTTATCAAGGCAAACATTCCCTCAAGAATTGCGCTTTCTGTTTCATCTCAGGTTGACTCAAGAACAATTCTTGACGCTTCGGGTGCAGAAAAGCTTCTCGGCAACGGTGATATGCTCTTTAACCCCATCGGCAAAACAAAGCCTCAGCGTGTGCAGGGCTGTTACCTTTCAGATGAAGAAATCCAGAGCGTTGTTGAGTTTGTAAAAACTCAGGAAACAAGCTCCTACAGTGACGATATTCAGCAGGAAATCGAAAAGCAGGCTCTTGCGGCAGCTCCCAAGAAGGGCGGAAGCAAGGAAGAAGGCGGCGGTCAGGTTTCTGATGCTGACAACGAAATTATCCTCAAAGCTGCAGAACTTGTTATTGACAATCCCGATAAGGCTTCAATTTCTTCTCTTCAGCGTCATCTCAGCCTCGGCTTTGCAAAAGCAGGCAGAATTATGGACGCACTTGAAGACAGAGGTGTTGTAGGCCCCCACGCAGGAAGCAAACCCAGAAAAGTTCTTATGACAAAATCACAGTGGTACGAAATGAATGCAATGGCAACATCTGCACAGCATTCAGACGACGGAGAAGCAGACAATGAATGATTTTTTACCCGTCAGCCGTGACGAAATGTTAAAAAGAGGTTGGGACGCTCCCGACTTCGTTTACGTAAGCGGTGATGCATATGTGGATCACCCCAGTTTCGGTGCGTCAATCATCACAAGAGTCCTTGAAAACGCAGGTTACAAAATTGCGTTTCTCTCACAGCCTGACTGGAGAAGCGACAGAGATTTCACCCGTTTCGGCAGACCGAAATACGGTTTTCTTGTTTCGTCAGGCAATATTGACTCAATGGTTGCACACTACACAGTTGCAAAAAGGCTCAGAAGCTCGGATGCTTACACTCCCGGAGGAGTAATGGGCAAAAGACCTGACAGAGCTGTTGATGTATACTGCAAAAAAATCAGAAGCATTTACGGTGACATTCCCATTGTCATAGGCGGTCTTGAAGCATCTCTCAGAAGATTTGCCCATTATGATTACTGGGACGATGCTATACGTCCGTCAATTCTTATTTCTTCTGATGCCGACATTCTTATTTTCGGTATGGGTGAAAAACAGATTGTGGAGATTGCAGACAGACTCCGTGACGGTTATGATGTTAAAGATTTAAGAGATATTAAAGGTACATGTTATAAAGTTGATGTAAGAGAAACCCCTTACACAGGAACGGAATGCCCGTCCTATGAAAATGTATGTCAGAGCAAAAAGGAATACGCAATTTCATGCCGCATACAGCAGGACGAGCAGGACTTTTTCAAGGGCAGAGCAATAAAGCAGAAACACGGCAGAGTTATGCTTGTTCAGAATGAACCTATGATGCCTCTTTCAACAGAAGAGCTTGACAAAGTCTATGAACTCCCCTATATGAGAAGATGGCATCCGTCATATGACAGTCTCGGCGGTGTACCGGGACTTGAAGAAGTTGAATTTTCAATCACTCACGTCCGTGGTTGTTTCGGTGCCTGCAATTTCTGCTCTCTTGCTTTCCATCAGGGCAGGTATATCACCTCAAGAAGCAAAGAATCAATTGTAAAAGAGGCAAAGCTTCTCACAACTCTCCCCGGTTTCAAAGGATACATTCACGATATAGGCGGTCCCTCAGCAAACTTCCGTCACCCCTCCTGCAAAGGTCAGGAAGACAGAGGCTTGTGTAAAGGCAAAAAATGTCTTGCTCCCGTTCCCTGCAAAAATCTTGTTGCAGACCAGAGCGAATATCTTGACATTCTCAGAACTGTAAGAGAACTGCCGAAAATCAAAAAGGTTTTTGTGCGTTCAGGCATCAGATTTGACTATATGCTCTGCGATAAAAGTGAAGAATTCTTCAAAGAACTTGTAAAACATCACGTCAGCGGTCAGCTTAAAGTTGCCCCTGAACATTGCAGTGCAATGGTGCTTGACAAAATGGGTAAACCCCACATTGAAACATATATAAAATTCGCAAAACGATATTTTGAACTGAGCAAATCAATAGGCAAAGAGCAGTATCTTGTGCCCTACCTTATGTCATCACATCCGGGAAGCACTCTGGGTGATGCGGTCGAGCTTGCTCTTTTCATAAAACAGCAGAAACTTCATCCCGAGCAGGTGCAGGATTTTTATCCCACACCGGGAACGATTTCAACAGCGATGTTCTACACAGAACTTGATCCCTACACACTTGAAAAAGTGTATGTAGCAAAGAAATCTGAAGACAAGGCAATGCAGAGAGCATTGATGAGATATTTTGATCCGAAAAATCAGCAGATTGTTGAAAAAGCTCTCATTCTTGCCCGTCGTCAGGACCTTATCGGCAACGACCCGAAGTGCCTTATCAGAGGTTCAACGAAAAACACATCATTCTCAAACGGAAACAGAAATCAGAGACAGAATTCTAATCCCCGTCAGAATCAGAGGAACAACAATGGACGCAATAAAAAAAATAAAAGATCCTAAAATCAGACTTATTGCTGTTATTGTTGCAGTTATCATTGCGGCAATAACAATGTTTTCACAGTCAGATTTACTCTCGGACGAGCCGAAGAATTCGCCCGATGCAATTCCCGAAAATGAGCTTATTCTGACTTCATATTTCATAGATGTGGGTCAGGGCGACTGTTCACTTTTTGTTTCAGGTGATGAAACAATGCTCATTGACAGCGGTGAATATGAATACGGAGATGCTGTTATCTCTTTCCTTGAAGAAAAAGGCATTTCTGAAATTGATTATCTTGTTGTGACTCACGCTCATACAGACCATATGGGGGCAATGAAGCAAATTATTGAAAATATTGATGTTGAAAATGTCATTCTCTCTCAGGCAAGTGATTCCGCAACCGGCAAAAGGCAGTACGGAGATTTCCTTGAAGCTGTTGATAACTCAGGTGCAGAAGTTATTGTGGCAGAGCCTGATTATACGTTTTCTTTCGGCAAGGCAGAGTGTAAAATTCTCGCTCCCTTTGAAGTTTCTGATGAAGAAAACGACAATTCCGTTGTTATGCAGATAACAGCAGGCAAAACATCATTCCTTATGACGGGTGATATTGAAAAGGCTGTTGAAAAGCAGATTCTCACAAATTATCCCGATCTCAAAACAACAATTCTCAAAGCTGCCCATCACGGAAGCAAAACTTCATCACACGATGATTTTATAAACACTATAAAGGCAAAAGTGGGCATCATCAGTGTAGGAACAAACAATTCTTACAACCATCCGTCAGCAGAAGTGGTTAAAGCACTCAGAAATTCAGGTATGGATTTATACAGAACAGACACAAACGGTACCGTTACAATTGAATGTGCCGAAGACAGATATAAGATATTTACGGAGAAATAAAAAATGTTTTTCACTCTCGACAGAATAGAAAACACAAACATTGCAGTTATGATAAGTGATGACAACAAAAAAACAGACGTTGTCACAGATCTCATTTCAGGTGAAATCAGAGAAGGTAATGTTTATACGGAAACAAACGGTATCTATATATATAATGAAAAGGAAACCGCTGCAAGAAAAAACAGCAACAGAAATAAAATTGCAGCCCTTTTCAGAAAAGCAAAGAACATTAAGTAACGTGCAGGAGGTTTTATTATGAAATGCAGAACTTGCGGATTTGACATTCCGTCAGGAAAGAATTATTGTCCCGGTTGCGGACGTGTTCTTTCAAAAATTGAACAGGAGCAGAATCAGCCTCAGACTCAGTATACCCAGGCAGATACTGCCCCCACATACAGACGTCCCGTTGCAGCAGACAATTCAGGTCTGTCAGAAAACATAAAGGCAATATTCACAGGTGACACAGATACACCCGAATATCACGACCCTCATATTTACAAATCTGCAACAGCTCACGCTCTTGAATATGACAAGAAATATGTTCAGCGAAGCACAGCAAGACAGGATTCATATCAGGTAAACCCCATCAGAGAAGAAACTATTCCTTACAACGAAGATGAAGTTGATGATATGTCTGCAACAATGGAATTCCGTCCCGTAAACCGTAATTACGAAGTTGAAACAGAGCAGGATGATTACGATTATGACGAAGACGATGCAGAAGACAATACTCCGAAAAAGAAATTCAGACCAGGTCTTCTGTTTATGTGCATAGGTCTTGCAGCAGGTCTTGCATTTATCATTTTCTGCACCTACGGTATCGGAAGCCATTTCGGCATCTGGGGAGGAACAGAAACAGTTTCTGAAGAAAACGACGACAACTATATTCCCGATGAAAAAGCGCCCGTTGTGAATGTGCCCCCTTCAACCGCAAACAACAACGAAACAGTTGATTACAAAATCGGAACATACACAATCAATACAGCAGAAAGCAATGCTCTTTTATACAAGCATTCTTCTCTTGACCAGATAATTGCAACAATCCCCAATCTCACAGTTATTGAGATTACAGAGATTGCAGAAGAAAGCGGTAAATGCAAATTCGGCGATTACACAGGCTGGCTTGATATGAAGCTTCTGCTTTACACTCCCAATGCAAAACTTCCCGAAGAAACAACAACTCAGGAAGAAACAACAACAGCCGAAAGCACAACTGCACCTGCAGACGAAACAACTACTCAGGAAACAACAACTGCAGCCACATACACCACAGGCACATATACAGTTGACCTTAAAGGTGACGGAAATGTACTCAACGTAAGAGACTCAGCAGCAATCACAGCAAATGCTGTTGCACAAATCACAGACGGAACAGTTGTCACAGTAACTCAGGTTAATGGTGACTGGGGCTACATCACCACATCCGACGGTACTTCAGGATGGGTTTATATGGTTTATCTGAGATAAACAATAATTTAGCGCACAGATTAATTAATATCGTGTAGGGAACAGCCCGACATCGTTCCGCAAAGTCTTATCAAGCTTCAGGACGGACCGATCAGGGGATCGGTCCCTACAGGTTCAGCTTAACAATTTTATAAATCCAACACCGAAGGTGTTCCGAAATTACGAATTACGCATTACGAATTACGAATTGAAACAATAATTTAACGCAGATAAATTATTGTTTATTGTGCATTTCACATAAAACTCTCAGACAAAAAATGCAAAAAAATCTCTGTTTTCCTATTGAAAATCAAGGAAACTTATGATATAATTTACAGGCTAAAACTCACGCAGTCCATTTGCATATTCCTGCATCACGATGTTTTATGCAGAAGTGACGGCTGCGGCGGTTAAATAAAAGGAGGCAAATAAAATGTCAGTAGTATCAATGAAACAGCTTCTTGAAGCTGGTGTACACTTCGGTCACCAGACAAGAAGATGGAACCCCAAAATGGCACCTTACATCTTCACAGAGCGTAACGGTATCTACATCATCGACCTTCAGAAAACAGTTAAGAAGCTCGAAGATGCTTACATGTTCGTTCGCAGCGTCGCAGAAGATGGCGGAGAAATCCTCTTCGTAGGTACAAAGAAACAGGCTATGGATTCTGTTAAGGAAGAAGCAGAACGTTGCGGTATGCCTTTTGTTAACGCAAGATGGCTCGGCGGTATGCTCACAAACTTCACAACAATCAAGCTCAGAATCAGAAGA
>JAZTWP010000017.1:0-3616 GCA_045636025.1 Acutalibacteraceae bacterium
ATTGATATATCGTAGGGGCGATGATTCATCGCCCGGTACGAATGTGCATTTTCCGAAGGAAAATAAAACGGCAGAGCCGTTATTGTTCGCTTTGCTCACAATCGGGCGTTGGATCAACGCCCCTACAAGCTCGATTTTAATTTCTTCAAACATTTCCGATAAATTATTGTTTACCTACAGATGTCTTTCAAAAGGCATCTTTTTATTGTTGGGTAAAAAAAACGGAAGTCCTGCGACTTCCGTTAATTTTTTTATTTGATTATGTCTGTGCACTCTTGAAGATTGAATTGATGATGTCTGCAAACCACTGTGCGATATTGCGAACGAAAACGATAAGTGAAGCGAAGAGGCTTGACTGGTTTTCTTCGATTGAAAGGAAAGCCTTTACTGTGTGGTCTTTTTCAATATTTTCAATTGTGTAAACGCCGTGAATGTCGGGTTCGATTTCTGCTCTGTCAAGCTGAACGATGATGAATACGTCTGAATAGCCTTCTTCTGTTTCAACTGTGAACTTGAAATCTCCGCCGGGGAGAACATACTGGTCATAACCTTCAAGGGGAACGATTTTGATTGTGGGGTCAGCAACTTCGTAGCTGATGTAGTATGTCTGATATTCACCGCCTGCTGCGTAAACTGCAACTGAAAGAATTGAGAATGCGAGAAGTACTGCGAGTACAACTGAAATTACTTTTTTCATTGTTTTTACCTCCGTTTGATTGGATATATATGTGTATTATACATCTAAATATATGCCAAATCAATAGTTTTTACAAAGTTATTTTTTTGTTTTTTGCTTTTTGAGGATTTATTAACACATTATTTTAATTTTTTATGTTGACAACTTGATTTGTTTTGTAGTATAGTAATAGAGTAAAAAAATATGTGCATTAGTGTACGATAGGAGAGGTTCTAATGTCTAACGATAATACAACTCAGCTTACTCCCGAAACAGAAGTTACCGAAACACCTGTTGAAGAGGTTGCTGAAGTTTCTGAAAACGTAGTTGAAGTTCCTGTTGTAAAAACAAAAAAGGAACTCAAGAAAGAGCGTAAAGCAATAAAAAAACATAAGAAAGAAGTTAAGAAGGAAGCAATGCTTCATTCCGCAAAAACAACAAAGGCTTACAGGTTTATGGTAACAGTTGTATCACTTCTTGTTGTTTTCACAATGGTTTTCTGTAGTGTAACTGCAATCAAGATCACAACAGGTATCGGCCAGACTGCATCATCAGACGGTTCAGGCAATGCAGGTTCAGCAGGTAACGCAGGCGGCGGTTCAGCAGGCAATGCAGGCAGCGGTTCAGCAGGTAATGCAGGCAGCGGTGCAACAGGTAACGCAGGCGGCAGTGCAGACGGCGGAGCAGCAGGCGACGGTGCTGTAACAGAAGACGCGGGCGACCCCAGTGACGTTACATCAAAAGCAGGTGCTGTTGAACTTTACAAGAGAGCACACGCAAAGGTTCTTTCAGAAGCAACTTCTGTAACAAGAACTCTTGATAATAACACAAACTACAAAGAATACCTCGAAGTAGGCGGCAACTCAGCTCTTGCAGGTGTTGCTAAGACTCTTATGGGTATGTTCCTTGTTGCTAACGAAGACCCCGTTGTTCATTCAGGTGCAGATATTGCAACTAACTTCCCCCCCACAGCTGCAAATGCTGACGGTCTTACAGCTGCAATGATCGGTAACTACAGCGTTACAGAAGAAGGCGATTTCTACATCGTTACTCTTACTCTTAACAGCTCAGAAGAAACTCCTGACCTTGGTGACAATGCTCAGCACCTTATCAGCATCGTTGAAGCAAAGACAGTTGAAGATGCTGCTGCAGGTTTCGTTGGTTTCACAGGTCTCAGAAACGAATACATTGCACCCTCAATTACAGCAAAGATCAACAAGACAACAGAACAGATGGTTGAACTTCACACAATCTGTCCTTCATATATGAAGTTTGACAGAGCTACTGTTATGTCAATCATCAATGTTGATAACGTTGGTATCGGCCTTCAGTACGAAACAAAGTGGACAATCCAGTATTAATCGGATAAAATCAACAGTCGCAGAAATGCGGCTGTTTTTTATTCAGAAGAGAAGATTGTCAGCGCAGAGGGCAAAAAATCCTGTATGTATCAAAAAAAAGTAAAAAAATATGTCTTTTTGCAGTAAATACTACTTTACATTCTGTCTGTAAAGTAGTATTATATTATTTGGTGTATACCGTATTATTAAATATGTATATATAAATCAAGGAGGCAATATATCCATGGCAAGAAAAATGAAAACTATGGACGGTAACAACGCTGCGGCTCACGTATCCTATGCGTTTACCGAAGTAGCAGGCATTTATCCCATCACACCCTCAAGCCCCATGGCAGACTACGTTGACCAGTGGTCAGCTCAGGGACTTAAGAACATCTTCGGCACAACTGTAAAGGTTTCAGAAATGGAATCAGAAGCAGGTGCTGCAGGTACAGTTCACGGCTCACTTAACGCAGGTGCGCTCACAACAACTTACACAGCTTCTCAGGGTCTTCTTCTTATGATCCCCAACATGTACAAGATCGCAGGTGAACTTCTTCCTTGCGTATTCCATGTTTCAGCTCGTTGTGTAGCTTCTCACGCTCTTAACATCTTCGGCGATCATTCAGACGTTTACGCTTGTCGTCAGACAGGTTTCGCAATGCTCGCAGAAACAAATACTCAGGAAGTTATGGACCTTGGTGCAGTAGCTCATCTTGCATCAATCAAGGGCAGAGTTCCCTTCATCAACTTCTTCGACGGTTTCAGAACATCTCACGAACTTCAGAAGATCGAAGTTTGGGATTTCGACGACCTCAAGGAAATGTGCGATATGGATGCTGTTGATGCATTCCGTAAGAGAGCACTTAACCCTGAAAGACCTGTAATGCGTGGTTCACACGAAAACGGCGACATCTTCTTCCAGCACCGTGAAGCTTGTAACAAGTACTACGATGCTATGCCCGCAATCGTTGAAGAATACATGGACAAGGTTAACGCAAAGCTTGGTACAGACTACAAACTCTTCAACTACTACGGTGCTCCCGATGCAGAAAGAGTTATCATCGCAATGGGTTCAATCTGTGACGTAGCAGAAGAAGTTATTGATTACCTCGTAGCTCAGGGCGAAAAAGTTGGTCTTGTTAAGGACAGACTTTACAGACCCTTCTCAACAGAAAAACTCATCGAAGCTATCCCCGCAACAGCAACAAAGATCGCTGTTCTTGACAGAACAAAGGAACCCGGCTCAATCGGTGAACCCCTCTTCATGGACGTTGTTACAGCTCTTGCATCAAAGGGTATCGTAAAGACAGTTGTAGGCGGCAGATACGGTCTCGGTTCAAAGGATACTCCTCCCTCAAGCGTATTCGCTGTATTTGAAGAACTTGCTAAGGATGCTCCCAAGGCTCAGTTCACACTCGGTATCAACGACGACGTTACAATGCTTTCTCTTGAAGAAAAGCCCGCTCCCAACACTGCAGCAGCAGGTACAATCGAATGTAAGTTCTGGGGTCTCGGCGGTGACGGTACTGTTGGTGCTAACAAAGACTCAATCAAGATCATCGGTGATCACACAGATAAATATGTTCAGGCATACTTC
>JAZTWP010000018.1:0-9965 GCA_045636025.1 Acutalibacteraceae bacterium
ATACTGCAATCGGAAAATGCTCTTGGGGATACAGGGCAGATAACGAATACAAATCCTCACGTCAGGTCATCTGCGACCTTGTAGATATCGTTTCGAAAAACGGTAATCTGCTCATAAATATCGGTCCGAAAGCTGACGGCACAATTACTGATGAAGAAACTCAGGTTCTGCTTGATATGGGCGAATGGCTAAAAATCAACGGAGAAGGTATATACGGTACAACGTACTGGAAACAATTCGGTGAAGGTACAGTCAACGCAGAAGAAGGCTTCTTCAAAGACGGAGACGAAAAAGCATTTACAAGCGAAGATTTCAGATTTACATATAAAGACGGCTATCTTTATGTATTCCAGATGAGACCTTCAAAGAATGTAAAAATCAGAACTCTCAGAAAACATAATCCTCATGATTATCTTATTGAGAGTATTGAACTCCTCGGCAGCGATGAAAAGATTGAATTTGAGAGAAATGAAGAGTATCTTGAAATTAATCTCAAAGGTGAGCTGAAAAATGACCTGCCGATATGCTTCAGAATGGAAATCGGATAATATAATGAAAAAATCACTGTATCGGGAAATCTTCCTTTACAGTGAATTTTTTTATTGTGCACATTTTTGGCAGGGGGTTCTGTTCCCCACATCATCAATTGAAACAGCATAACTGTTTTTTCCGCCGCAGGAAGGGTTGAGGTGATATCTTTTGCCTGAGGGCGTAATGTATACTGTATCTGAATTTGGTGTTACTGTTGTTATTCCCGCAGTTTCAGTTGTTGTCTGCTGTGCAGATTCGGTGCTGATTTCAGCAGAAGTTATCTCTTCAGAAACCTTTTCATTGCCGCCGATTCCCAGTTTGCTCATCAGCTCTTCAACATCAATCGGTCTTGTAAGGTCTTCGCTGAGAATTGAATCAATTTCTTCAATAGTCAGTTCATTTTTCCTGTTGCATGAGCTGAAAATGAACAGTACTGAAATCAGAATAACAACAATACTTGTGATAGAAAGAGATAATTTCATTCTTTATACAACCATTCCGCCGTTAACGGCAATAACCTGTCCTGTTATATAGGCTGCTTTTTCTGATGCAAGGAAAGCTACAGCTTCTGCAACTTCATCTGCCTTGCCGAGTCTGCCAAGGGGGATTTCTTCACAGAGCGCTGCTTTGTCTTCTTCTGAGAAAGATGCCATCATATTTGTTTCTATTGCACCGGGAGCGACACAGTTTACTGTTATTCCCGAGGGTGCAAGTTCCTGTGCAAGAGCCTTTGTCATACCGATTATTCCTGCTTTTGATGCTGAATAATGTACTTCGCAGGAGGCTCCTACCTGACCCCACATTGAGGATATGTTTATTATTCTTCCTTTTTTTGCTCTTACGAGGTCGGGAATAAAGCGTCTGCAGACATTGAATGTGCCTGTAAGGTTAACGGCTGTCATCTTGTTCCAATCATCATCTGTAATGTCTGTGAAGAGCTTCTGCTGTGCAATTCCCGCATTGTTAACAACAACTTCAATATCACCGAAATCATTGTTTACAGCTTTGTAAAGAGCATCAATATAAGCTGATGAAGAAACATCTGCTTTGTATGCTTTTACATTGTATCCTTTATCAGAAAGCTCTGATGCCAGAAGCTGAGCTTTGACATCAGAGCTGTTGTAAACGATAGCTGTGCAGAAACCGTCACGGCAAAGAGTTCGGACAATGGCTTCACCGATTCCCGTTGCGCCTCCGGTAACAATTGCTGCTTTGCTTTTCATCATCCTGCTGCACTACCTACAAGTGAAGCGAAGAAGCTTGTTGCAGATGCCTGTGAAAGACCTTTGAGTGTAAGCTGGTCTGAAGGAATCTGGCTTGTGATGCTCTTGACTTCAATGATCATTGTGGGAACACCTTCCATATTGCAGTTATCAACTTCGATAAGCTGATCACCGATTGAGTAAAGCTTAACGATTGAATCTGCATATGCGTAAGTTGTGCAAAGACCTTCCTGACCGTTGATTGTAACTTTTGTATATGTAACTGTTCCTGATTCTTCATCGCCCTTGATTGTCTGGAATTCTGCAGCACTCATAAAGCTGTCCATATTAAGCATTTTGAGAAGAGTATCGCTGAGTTCTGTGTACTGCTTCTTTTCGGGCAGAGCAACATATGTCTTTTCATCAAGAACAATTACTCCGAAAACAACTTTTGCTGTATCTTCAATTGCAAAGTCTGTTGTGAACTGAAGATTCTTGCCGTCTGTTGCAAGTTTAACGGGCATTGCACCTTCGCTGCCGCTGTAAATATTACCTTCAAGATAGTATGCGTTTGAAATGAATGTTTCAACGCCTGCGCCAAGCTGTACATCAGCAATTGTTTCGCCTTCCTGAATGCTGATTTCGGGCTTTACAACTACGGGAGCATTTTCGTCGTATGACTGCATATCAACAACTCCGCCCTGAGGTGTTTCACCCTTGTTACATCCTGTGAATAATACAGAAACGCAGAGAAGTAATGCAAAAATTACACTAATTGTTTTTTTCAAAATAATCACCTTTTATTTTTTTAAGTATTTTTTACCAAAGAATATAATACCTTATTACCGGATAAAAATCAAGAAGATTTTAATGAGCTGTTAATTATTTATCGGAATATTATCATAAAGTTGAGATTCAACACTTCATATTTCGGCAATTTGTACTGTTTTTTCAGAGTTGCGATTGCAGGCACGTCACCGCCGACACCCTGCTGACCGCCGTCAATGTAAACGCTGAGAGAATCACGTCTTGTAAGATAGCATTCGTGGTCTGCATTGTGAAGGTCATCCATTCTGTAGGGATGAACACTTGCTTCAAAAGCTTTTCCTATAGCTTCTACACGAACACCGCTGTCCTTGCCCACTTCAAACCATCTTACGTCGCAGCGGTTTGCATTTTCCTGCGGGAAAAGATAATCGTGAATAAAATCTTCTGCAGAGTTGAATTCGTAAACACCAAGGTCTGCACTTGTCTTTCTGTCGCAGTAGTTTTCGTGGGGACCTTTACCGTAATATCTGACACCGTCAATGCCTTCTTTGAGTTCAAATGTAAGACCGTATCTGGGCATATCAACGGGAATCATATTCTTGCAGGAGAGTGAAGCAGCGATTTTTCCGTCAGGGTAAATAACGTATTCTGTAACAATCTTTTCGATATATTTTGTTTTCCAGCATACAGTAACTTTTACTGTATCACCGATATTTTCAGCTTTTACATCAGTTGCTCTGAGCATTTTTGTTGCGCTTCTGAAAGCGTTGAGACCGATAAGTGTTTTTACCCAGTCAAAGGGTACCTGGGCAATGCGTTCATTGTCTGTGTTTGCACGGCAGAAAACAGGACGCACACCGCTTTTAAGGAATTCATTATCGTTCTTTTTATAAGAGTAAAGTTCACCTGTTTTCTTTGAGAATGCTACTGTGAAATCTTTACCGTTTACAAAGATATCGTTTCCTTCTTTTTTGAAGTATATAAATCCTTTTGCAGAATCATCTTTTTCTGCAAATTTATACTCACCTATGATAAACTGCTCTGTAGCCATTATGTGACCCTTTTTCAGAGACATCATATCTTTTTTGAGAATAAGCTTTACATTGAGAAGGCTTTCGCCTGACTCATTCATATCAAAAGGAACTTTCACTTTTGCTGTTTCGAGATAGCCTGCAGAGGGGACATCAGCAACAGCATTGCAGAGTGTCTTGTCTTCTTTTATGTAAGTGAATTCAATTCGGAAATTATCAAGTGAAGTGAACATAAATCTGTTCAGAATTTCAACAGTATTTCCTTCAAGGGTGAAATCAGCCTGCTGATAACATTTTACAACTTCATAATAATGGGGATTGGGAGAGCGGTCTGCTCTGAAAACACCATTGAATGCGAAGTTGCCGTCGTTGGGCTTATCACCGAAGTCACCGCCGTAATTCCATTTTGATCTTCCGTCGGGAAGAGTTGTTCTTATTGACTGGTCAGCGAAGTCCCAGATGTAACCGCCTGCAAGCCTGTCATATTTCTTGAAGTCTGCCCAGTAATCAGCAAAGTTACCCATACTGTTACCCATAGCGTGGCTGTATTCACACAGAATGAAAGGCTTATCTCTGTACATTTCAGGAGTAAGACGGTAACCCATACCTGCATTCCAGAGTGCTCGAGAGTGAATATGAGTTTTGTTTTCGCCGATATCAGCCATTTCTGTCTGCACGGTGTACATTTCACTCATTATGTCAGAAACGCTGATATGGTCATCAGGCTCATAGTGAATGGGTCTTGTGTTGTCAATTGCAAGAGCTGTTGTCTTCATATCGGCAAATGTTCTGCCGTTACCGCTTTCGTTACCGAGTGACCAGAAAAGAATGCAGGAGTGATTCTTGAATGAATTTACCATATTTGACATTCTGTAACAGCACTGAGCACTCCACTGAGGATTGCTGCCGGGGATCTTGTGTGCAAGACCGTGTGTTTCAAGGTTGTTTTCACTCATTACAAGAAGACCGATTTCATCACAGAGTTCATAGAATCTTCTTGAGTTTGGGTAATGGCATGTTCTTACGTTTGTGATGTTGCTTCTCTTGAGAAGTTCAAGGTCTGCTCTGATAAGCTCTTCAGGTACAGCGTGACCGTAATCGGGGTGGAAATCGTGACGGTTTACACCGCAGATTTTAAGGGGCACACCGTTGAGAAGAATGAATGGCCCTCTTTTTGTTTCTTCGTTGTATTTTTCGATTTTAACTTCTCTGAAACCGAATTTGTGAACTCTCATGTCAACTGTTTTGCCGTTTTCTTTGAGTTCAACCTTAACTGTGTAAAGATAAGGATTTTCATGGCTCCAGAGCTGCATATTCTCAACATTTATGTCTATTGAAGTCTTGCTTTCGGTATAAGCGCTGAGTGAACCGAGGGGAACTGCCGCACAGGCAAAAAGTTTGCCTTTTGCATCAGCTATTTCAACTCTGAGTTCACCGCCTGCAAAAGTCTTACCTCTTGATTCGATTTCTGCATCAAGACGGAAAAGAGCTTTTGTATAATTATCACTCATTTCACTTCTCATAAAGAAGTCACGGATGAAATTTCTGGGTTTGAAAACGATATTTACATCACGGAATATACCTGAAAGACGCCACATATCCTGATCTTCAAGATAGCTGCCGTCGCAGAACTGGTGCACTGTAACTGCAAGTCTGTTTTTGCCTTTGTGAACATATTTTGTGATGTCATATTCAGTTTCGTCGAAAGTATCCTGAGAATAACCGACGAAATTGCCGTTTACATACACTTCACCGCAGGAGTTGATACCGCCGAAGTGGATAAAAACATTATCTTCTGTTTCGGGAAGCTCAAAATCTCTGATGTAAAGACCGCAGGGGTTTTTTGAATCGTCAATAGAAGGAATATTTATTGTTGATATAGGTGTAGGGTAATTGATGTTTGTATAAATCGGTGTACCGTAACCTTTTATCTGCCATTCTGAAGGCACAGATATATTATCCCAGCTGTCTGCGTTGAAGTCGGGATTCTGATAATCTTTTACAATAAACTTGCTGTGAGGCTGGAATTTGAACTTCCATTCACCGTTAAGATTCATTATTTTTTTCTTTTTGTTTTCCGGATTAACAGGAAAGCCTGCAGCAGAGCGCTTTTCTGTGTTTATGCTGAATTTTTCAATATCCTGCCATAATGGTAAAGTATTCATAGCAAACTCCTGACATAAAATTATATAATTAATTTTATTATAGCAAAATAAAATTATAAAGGCAAGTGGCAAAATGATATTTAATTGATTGACTTGCCGTATGGCATCTGTTATCATAAAATCAATAAATCAGAGGGGTGACAACTTTGAAAACAGTAAAAAAAGGCATACTTCTTGATATGATGAATCAGCTTGGCGGTTATTGTTATAACGGAAGCGTAGCAATGCCCGATTGGCTGACATTTGACGGTGATTATCTCGGTCACGGTCAGTTCAGATTCAGCGAAAAAACAGAAAAAATAAGTCTTGGAGACCATTGGTTTGCAAGATATGACTGTGCACGTATTTTCAGAACAAACGTAATTCTTCCGGAAGAATTCAGAAATGGTAAAGTTTATCTTAATCTTGATTTCGGCGGTGAAGCTCTTGTACGCATCAACGGCAAGCTTGTAAATTCCGTAAGTTCACGTGAAAACAGCGGTTGGGTTGCCCGTGACACTGTTGTTATCAATCATCAGGACCTCGTTTTCGGTGAGCCGATGGAGGTTGAGCTTGAAATCAATGTTGATTCTGCAGGTTTCTGTGACAATGCTATGGACGGTGCAAAAGAACATGAATATACTCTCAGCACAGCCCGTTTTGTCTCCGTTGACAGCATCTGTGAAAAATATTATCTCGATTGCAAATTTATATGGGAAGCTCTTGAATTCATAAAAGATGAATTCATTTATGAAAGTGTGTATAAAGCACTTGATGATTCATTGCATATTGTTGATTTCGATTTTGATGATATTCAGGTGCGTTCATCTGTCAGAACTGCATCTGCATTCCTTGATAAAGCGTTGTCTGAAATCAGATATTCCGCTCAGGCAAAAGTTTTTATGGACGGCCACAGCCACATAGATGTTGCATGGCTCTGGCGTGTGCAGGAAAGTGAAAGAAAGTCTGCAAGAACATTTATCAACACCCTCTCTCTGATGGATACATATCCGGATTATACTTTTACCCAGAGTCAGGCTATAATCTATGATATGGTGAAAGAAAATTATCCCGACGTTTATGCAAGAATCAAGGAAAAAGTAAAAAACGGTCAATGGAATATTGTCGGTAATACCTGGGTTGAATGTGACACAAATATTGCATCAGGTGAAGCAATGGTAAGACAGCTTCTTTACGGAAGTGAGTTTTTCAGAAAAGAGTTCGGTGTGACATCAGAAATATACTGGTTGCCTGATTGTTTCGGTTTTTCCTGGGCATTGCCTCAGATTATAAAACGAAGCGGAATGAAATATTTTATCACTGCAAAGCTTATGAATCAGGATACAAATAAATTCCCGCACACTCTTTTCAGATGGAAGGGTGCAGACGGGTCTGAAATTCTGGCATATAATCAGCGAACACCTTATCAGGGGGACTATAACCCCGAACAGATTTATAATGCCGCATACAGAAGCGATTGCAAAGAAATGCTGAAAACATCTTTCGGTATGTTCGGATACGGTGACGGCGGCGGAGGCAGCACTTACAGAATGATAGAAAGTGCAAAAAGACTCAGAGCTTTCCCCGGTCTTCCCGAAGCCGAAATGGCACATCCGCAGAAGTTCTTTGCAGGTGTCGAGAATATAAGAGAAGAACTGCCCGTATACAGCGATGAACTTTATTATGAAAATCACCGCGGTACATATTCTTCTCAGGCTTTCATAAAGAAAGGCAACAGAAAAAATGAATTCCTGCTCACAAAGGGTGAAATGGCAGGTGTATTCAGCGGCGGTTATGACAAAGAAGAAACAGACAGATTGTGGAAAGTTCTTCTTAAAAATCAGTTCCACGATATTCTTCCCGGCACTTCAATTCATGAGGCAATGGAAGATTGCCGTCCCGATTTTGCAATGCTTGAAGAATGCGGTAATTCTCTTCTTCACAAAGCTCTGTCTTCTCTCAATTCAGAAGTGAATGTACACGAAGACGGCATTATTGTGTGGAATCTTCATTCTCATAACGTCACAGGACCCGTAAAAGTAAAAACAGACCGTGATGTGAATGCCGTTATGCGTGAATACACAGAAAACGGTGAAAGATATATCGAGTTTATTGCAGAAGATGTTCCGTCAATGGGCTTCAGAGTTTATCCTTTCGGAGAGAAGAAACAGGCTCCTGCCGTAAAATGTGAAAAGAATGTTATTGAAAATGAATTCCTCAGAGCCGAGTTTGACGAAAACGGCATTATAACGTCAATTTTTGATAAGGAAAACAACAGAGAAACTCTTTGCGGCAAAGGAAATGAGATATCTGTTTTTATTGATAAATGTATTCACGAAACAGCCTGGAATCTTGAACAGAATTATGTCAAGAAACAATGGATTCTTGAAAAGGCAGAAAGCATTGAAGTTGCAGAAAGCAACAGCGTAAGAGCAGTGCTGAGAATCATAAGACGTTTCAATAAATCAACAATTACGCAGGATATTATTCTTTATGCAGGCAGAAGACAGCTTGATTTTGATACAACTGTTGACTGGCAGGAGAGAGACAAGGTTATGAAAGCTGCGTTTGATGTTGATATTCTTAACAATGAGGCTGCGTTTGAAACTGCACACGGTGCAATTATGCGTCCCACTCACAGAAACAATCCTTTTGATGCAGCAAAATTTGAACAGTGCGCACACAAATGGGCTGACCTTTCTGAAGGTGATTACGGTGTAAGTATTCTCAATGACTGCAAATACGGTTATGATATCCTCGGCAATAAAATGCGTCTTACAATGATGAGAGCACCAACCTGCCCTGACAGAACAGGTGATATCGGTATAAATACTTTTGTTTACAGTTTTTATCCGCATAAAGGCACATGGCAGACGGGAGGTACCGTAAACAGTGCTCTTGAGCTTAATTTCTCTCTTATCGGTACAGAAATCAAAGCACAGAACGGCTCTGCAGAGTCAGGCACATCTTTTGTTTCGGTAAGTCACGATGATTTTGTCATAGATGCCGTAAAAACAGCAGAAAACGGAGACGGAATCATTCTCAGAGGCTATGAATCCTGCAGTTTTAGAGGTGAAAGAACAATCACTCTCGGCATTCCGTTCACAAGCGTTACGGAATGTAATCTTATGGAAAAGGATGAGCAGGAGATACACGTAAACGGTAATTCATTCACAATAAAAATAAAGCCATTTGAAGTAAGGACTTTCAGAATCAGATAAAATTAACGGTCACCTCGGAGAAAGGTGACCGTGTTTTTTTTAATAGAATATGGAATACTGTTTTTCGTCAATATCTGTAAGCTGACTGTTGTGCTCAGCAAGAAGTCTGTCTTCAATTGCCGCTTTGCGGATAAGGTTTTTTACGGTGATATCAAAATTTGTATTTTCTGAATAATCAGCCTGGAAAATGAAATCAACTCTGTCGTGACCGAGCAGGTCTTCAACAAGATGTCTGTTTGATTCATCTTTGTAAACAGCAATTGAAGATCCACCGTATGCTTTGACCATCTTCATACATGGTACGTCTGAAAGACCGTCACCTATGTAAAGCATATTCTGGAAACGGACTCTTCTGTCGTTGTCAGGCACTGAGCGGTTAAGGTCTCTGTCGTTGGCAACATCAAGAATACCTTTGTTGATTCTGTAAATGAACTGTGTTTTTGATGTGTAGTTGACGGCAGATTTGGGAAAAACGGCAATTCCGTCATCATTATAAAGAAATTCACTTGCGTATATTTTTTTGAAATATTTGCCGATATCCGAGCCTTCAATAATTTCAACAAGACCTGAAGAAAGCACATAATGCTCAACAATCACACCATTTTCAATGCCGAAACGTGTGATTCTCTCAAACCAGTCTGTAACACCGGGGAAAAATTTAATGGTTTTGCCGCCGTCAAAGATTCTTTTTCTTGTAAGTGGATTGCCCTGCTCAGCACTCTTTCTCAGCATTGTGTACATATAAGAAAGAATCTTATCCATATCATTTTTGTCACCGAATTCATTGGCTTCACTCCAGAATTCGGCAGCAGTCATTCCGAGACTTGGAATAAACTGATATTCCTGCATATCACGGGGGCTGAGTGTACGGTCAAAGTCATACATAATTGCAAAAATAGGCATATCAGACATAAGATCAATCCTTTCATAAACAATAATTTAGCTAAGCAGAAATTGATTGATATATCGTAGGGGCGATGATTCATCGCCCGGCACGAATGTGCATTTTCCGAAGGAAAATAAAACGGCAGAGCCGTTATTGTTCGCTTTGCTCACAATCGGGCGTTG
>JAZTWP010000019.1:0-2931 GCA_045636025.1 Acutalibacteraceae bacterium
TCTCAACAAGACAGACGATATTGAACTTCTTGACTTCATATTGCAACTGATAAACAAGAGCAGCAACGAAATTTAAACATCAGGACAAGCAGACTTTGAATAGTCTGTAGTAACACACAGAAGGAGCTGATTCAATGGGAAGAACCGTTGACACATACAAGGAAGTTAGAACTTTTACAGACCCGAATGCAATAGTCAGGGTTCATATTCCCGACCTGACAGAAGCGGAACGAGCAAGGCGAATGAAAGCCGTTTATAATGCAGCTGCCGAGCTGTTAAAAAGTAAGACAAAGGAGTAATACATAAATGAAAAAAAGAATCAATAAAATCACATTTTATACCGTGGGGTTATGTTACATAGCTGTAATGGTTGTAGCTTTAATTCTTGCAGTAAGCGAAAGCAAAGCACAGGCGAAAGACACAGAAACAAAAGAGACGGTCACTGAAGCTGTGTTTTACGATGCACCGATTGACATTGACCTTTTAGATCACATTCAGGGGCTGTGTGCTGATTATGAAATCCCGGTTGAATTAGTGCTTGCAGTGATTGAGGTTGAAAGCAGCTACAAAGCTGATGCAGTTTCCCCGGTAGGTGCAAAGGGTCTGATGCAGATTATACCTGAGTATCACGAAGACAGAATGAACCGCCTGAACTGTACTGACCTTTTTGACCCTTATCAGAATGTCACAGTCGGTATGGATTTTCTTTCAGAATTAATTGAAAAGTATGACGGCAACTTTCATAAAGCCTTGACAGCCTATAATTACGGTCAAAAAGGGGCAGATGACAAGTTTTTCGGTCAGGGTACATACCAAACCGAATACAGTCTGAAAGTGCTTGAAACAGCCAAAAAAATCGAGGAAGGAATGACAGCAATGTTTTACACCGATGACCCGGCGGCAGATTATGCTCGCTATTCAGAAGAACAGGACAAGCAGCTGCAGAAATTACCGAAATGTTCATATTGTGACGAACACATACAAGACGAACATCTTTACGAAATCAACGATGAAGTTGTTTGTGAAAAATGTCTCAATGATAACTTCAGAAAGAATGTTGAGAATTACATAGAATGAAAGTTTTAGATTTATTCTGCGGCACAAAATCAGTTGCAAATGCTTTTGCAGCAAGAGGTCACGAAGTTTATACAGTAGATTGGGATAAACGCTTTGAACCTTCTTTAGCGGCTGATATAGGCACACTGACAGCGGCTGATATTATCAACCTTTGCGGCGGTGTTCCTGATGTGATATGGGCTTCCCCTGACTGCACAACCTATTCAGTTTGCAAGATAGGCTATCACAGACGAAAAGAGGAAAACGGCAACCTTGCACCGGTCACTGACTATGCCAAAAGATGTGACGAAATCAACAGGCATTTGGTGGATCTGATTAAGGAGCTAAAGCCCCTGTATTACTTCATTGAAAACCCTGTTGCAGGTTTGCGAAAAATGGATTTTATGCAAGAGCTGCCCCGGTATACAGTCACCTATTGTCAGTACGGCGATAGACGGCAAAAACCAACTGACATATGGACTAATCACCCTGACCCACGATTCAAGCTACCGTGCGAACAAGGCTCACCGTGTCACGAAGCAGCACCGAGAGGGTCACAGACAGGAACGCAGGGACTGAAAAACAAAATTGAAAGAGCTAAAATCCCCGAAGCTTTATGTCAACACATTGTTGATATTTGCGAAAAAGGCAGTATAGACGATGACGGAAAAATCTTAATAGACGGGGTATTCACATCTATTTATTTATGTGACCGCAAAGACAAATGCAATAAAAGCAAGTATTGCGGCAAGGAATGCAGATTTACATTTAAAGAAGAACACCGAGAGCAGCAGCTGTCGCTGTTCGATTAAAAATTAACGAAGGAGTGAAACAATGTCAATTAAAAAAGTAAAAACAAAAAATCACGATGAATGGCTTCAGTTACGAAGTCAGTACATAGGCGGCTCAGATGCTGCAGCTGTAGTTGGTATGAACTCTTTTTCAAGCCCTTATTCCTTATGGGCTGAAAAGACAGGCAAAGCACCGGGATTTTCCGGCAACCTTGCAACAGAGGTCGGCACTTACCTTGAAGAATTTGTTGCACAGAAATTTGCTGAAGTAACAGGCAAGAAAGTCAGAAACTGCAATTATAGTTTTCTGAATAGTGAATATCCTTTTGCTATTGCAAATATTGACCGTGAAATTGTGGGTGAGGATGCCGGGCTTGAAATCAAGACAACCGACAGCCTGAATCTTAAGAAATTCAAGAACGGTGAATACCCTGCAAATTATTACTGTCAGTGTGTTCATTATATGGCTGTCACCGGTAAAAAGCGTTGGTATCTTGCCGTGCTTATCGGTAACAAGGAATTCAAGTGGTTCACTATTGAGCGTGACGAAGCTGAAATTGCCGCCTTAATGGGCGAAGAAAAGGCTTTTTGGGAATGTGTGAAGAATGACACCCCGCCTGCAATAGACGGCTCAAAAGCAACCACAGAGAGCATAAAAACGATATATGCAGACAGCGATGATGAAAGCACCGTTGACCTTATGGCATATAAAAAAGACCTTGCCACTTATACGGCATTAGGTCAGCAAATCAAAGAGCTTCAGACACAGCAAGACGAAGCTGCAAACCGAATTAAAGAGTTTATGGGTGAAAGCTCAGGCGGCTTCTGTGACGATTTCAAAGTTTCTTGGCAGTCAAGAAGCAGAAAAACATTTGATGTTAAAAGTTTCGCTGAAGCTCACCCCGATATTGATATATCAACCTATTACAAAGAAACATCTTACAGAACATTTAAAATTACAGAATCAAAAGGAGCGTAAATATTATGTCAGGTAAAATTCAGAATCAAATTGCTACTAAAAATACAAATACACCCGCTGCACCTAAGACGATGCAGGGCTACATTAAGAAAATGGAAGGCGAAA
>JAZTWP010000020.1:0-12606 GCA_045636025.1 Acutalibacteraceae bacterium
CCGGCACGAATGTGCTTTTTCCGAAGGAAAATAAAACGGCAGAGCCGTTATTGTTCGCTTTGCTCACAATCGGGCGTTGGATCAACGCCCCTACAAGCTCGATTTTAATTTCTTCAAACATTTCCGCTAAATTATTGTTTACAAAAAAAAAATCACGGACAGAAGATTCTCTCTTCTGTCCGTTTTGTTTATCAGTTTACGGGAGAAAAACGTACTGCAGGTGAATTTTCATCAAGGACTTCAAACGTATAGCCGTTTGCAAGACCGTATTCAATTATCTGCTTTACGCTTTCTACAGTTGAATTTTTGATATCGTGCATAAGTACAATTGAACTTTTTCTGCCCTTTATCTGACTTATTGTTGATGATGCAATCTGAGATGAAGTATAACCCTTTGTATCGTTGCAATCAACATTCCAGTCGAAATAATAATAACCTGATGCGGTCATTTTATTTACAAGACGTTTCATTATGCCTGTTGAATAACTTCTGCTGACAGTATTGTTTGTACCACCGGGGAAACGGAAAAGTTTTGTGTCAATACCTGTTTCATCCTTGATGATTTTGTGCATTGCATTGAAATCTTTCATATATGCAGATTCGCTTGAATAGATATTCCAGTTATGTGTAAGTGAATGCACACCTATTGCGTGACCGTCTTCAGCCATTGTTTTGAGAAGATGCTTGTAATTAGGATTCTGGTTTGTTACAAAGAATGTTGCCTTTACATTATACTGTCTGAGATAACGAAGAAGCTTTTCTGTGTAAGGGCCGGGGCCGTCATCAAATGTAAGATAAATAACTTTGTCACTCTTCACTTTCTGAGTTTCAACATATTTACATCTGCTGCAGGTTCTTTCCTGAATATTGTTTTTTCTTACCCATTCACCGTATTTGTGACCGAGTGCTTTACCGTCGGCACAATCTTTCTGCACAAATCCGCACACTGTGCATACTTCTTTTATCCAAGCTGCAGAAGTACAGGTTGCTGCAGTTTTTGAAACTGAAATTTTATGTCCGTTTGCAGACACAATTTCACTTTTTGAACCGTCTGTTGCTGAGCATCTTATACATTTGTTTGTAACGTAACCCTCCAATGTGCAAGTGGGTCTCACTGTATATTTTTCATATGTGTGACCATTGAAAATACACTCGATACTGTCAATCATAGCGGCTACACGAAGAGCTGAACGGGCATCTGAAGCATTGATACGCCCGTCACGGTTATAGTCGCCTCTGCTTCTTACGATGTAAGTTATTTCTTCAATCATTGCAGAGCAACGGAGAAGCAGTCTGGCGTCTACGGCACTTATTTTTCCGTCATCATTGACATCACCGAAATGCTCGGTATCAATAACGATATTTTCTTCTGAAACCTCTTCGGAAACCGCTTCGCTGAATAATTCAACATCTCCTCCGAGAGAAGGCTGAGCTCCTACAGAAATAACTGTGATAAAAGCCAGAAAAAGCGGCATCACTGTTTTTATAAAAACGTTTTTCATAATAATAAATACACTTCCTTTTCACATACAATTTATTATAAAACCGATAAAAGCATATGTCAATTACTGAATGAAAATTTTGTTGATTTATGTAATATTTTACGGTAAAAAAAGGCTGTAAAAAACAAAAGTCTTTTACAGCTTTTTAATGCAATCTTCAAATGTACCTTTTACGATTTTTGCAGATTCTGAAATCATAAGATTCAGCGGGTAGCCGAAATCTTCAACAAATCTGCCTTTTTCATCACTTGTGCCGTATTTTTCAACAAGTGTTGATGTATTATCCATATAGACAAGAATTTTTTTGCCCTTTGCTGCGGCATAACCTATTTCAAAAGCTGTGCCCACGTCCATTTCTCCGCGGAATTCATTTCCGTTTGCAACCACGGCATCTGCTGAGTCTATAAGGTTTACATTTCCTTTGTAAATCTCTGAAGAAGAGTCACATTCATTATCAAGGGGATACATACCTTCGTGACCGTAATCACTGCAGATTTTTTTGTAACGTGCGCCTATTTCCTTTGCATCAGGCTCAAAAACATCAGGTCCTGCAATATAAATTTTCATATTAATAGAATGTTGCCACTGTTTCTTCGGGCGGATTTGTCTTTGCGACATCAACTGCCGTCAGCACGGGACCCTTTCTGCCGTAAAGCTTGTTGAAACGGATTTCAATTGTTGCTGTAAGCCATACCCAGTCTGCATTTTTGAGCATATGACTTCCATCCCATTTAACAAGCATACCGCAATATGTGATATCATCTGCACAACAAGTCATAATATGTCTGCCGCAGACAAATGCATTTTCAGGGAATTTGGGATTCACCGCACAGATACCCTTGAATTTGACGGTTTTGCCGTTGTATGACTTCATATTTTCCATAATATCACGGTAAAGGAGTGCAAAATCCTTGTCTGCAACTTCAATAACATCTGCATCAACATCAAAGGGCAACGGATCTTCGATATCGTCAATTTCACTTGAGCCGTCTGCATATTCATAAATGATTTCACAGCGTCTTGAAATACCTCTGACTATCTGATGAAAAGCCATTTTGTCCATATCCTTTGAAAAACGGTTAAACGCAATAAGCTCGCAGGCATTGAGTTTATCATAAACCAATGAACGCATATTGGCATTGTATGCAAGGAATGTTGTTGCGTCTGCAAGTGTGATAAGCTGGTAAATTGTCCAGTTCTGAGGCATAGCCTCAAGAAGATCCTGAATCAACCACATACCGTTGTACTCCACAAGAACACGCTCTGCGTGAACTTCGTTTGCCCAGAGTGCAAGGTTTACCTGAGTAAGGTCTTCTTTTTCTTCAACTGTTCTTATATACACATTCTGACCGTAGAATGATTCGGGATCAAATTCCTCTTCGCCCTCTTCACACATAAGCAGAAGCGTTTTTTCACCCGTATTGAATCTGCTGTCTTCAAGAGTTTCCTGGATAAAGCGTGTTTTTCCGCTTTCAAGAAAACCTGTAAAAACGTAAACGGGAACTTCTTTATTTCTCATATTTTACACCCCGAAAAGTTCTTTAAGTTCAGCATCATTAAGACCTGAACCGATGACACAGAGTCTGCCTGTAACAGATGCTGCACCGAATCTGACATTTGATTCATCGGGAACATAGTCAAAATGAATCCATTTACCGTCTGCAGCGGGAACAATACCCTTTGCTCTGAGAACCATACCGTATCTGTGAATATCCTCAAAAGCTTCAAGAATCTCTTCAATATCCTGCTGAGTGAATTTCTTTGCAGTTTCTGCACCCCAGCTTGAGAACACTTCATCAGCGTGGTGATGATGGTGGTCGTGGTCGTGACAACCGCAACTGCAATGTTCATCGTGGTCGTGATGATGCTCGTGATGATGTTCGTGTTCGTGATGGTGCTCATGGCAGCCGCAATCGCAATGTTCATCGTGGTCGTGATGATGCTCGTGATGATGTTCGTGCTTGTGATGGTGCTCGTGGCAACCGCAATCGCAATGTTCATCGTGGTCGTGATGATGCTCATGATGATGAGCGTGTCTGTGCTCTTCAACAAGTTCACTCAGTTCATCTGAAAGAGTATCTTTTCTTGAAACTGCATCTGCAATCTGCTTGCCGTCAAGCTGATCCCAGGGAGTTGTGATGATAACAGCATTTTCATTGTGCTGTTTGATAAGTTCAAGACAAGTTTTGAGTTTTGCGTCTGAAATATTATCTGTTCTGCTGAGAACGATTGTGCCTGCGTGCTCAATCTGGTCATTGAAGAACTCACCGAAGTTTTTCATATACATTTTGCATTTACCTGCATCGACAACTGCAGTAAACCCGTCAAGTTCTATTTCATCTGAATCAATATTTACAACAGCTTTTATAACGTCACTGAGTTTTCCTACGCCTGAAGGCTCAATGAGAATTCTGTCGGGAGCATAATCTGCAAGAACCTTTCTCAGTGCTTCACCGAAATCACCCACAAGCGAACAACAGATACAGCCTGAGTTCATTTCTGTGATTTCAACACCTGCATCCTGAAGAAATCCGCCGTCGATGCCGATTTCACCGAATTCATTTTCAATAAGAACAAGCTTTTCTCCTGCATAAGCCTGCTCGATAAGTTTTTTTATGAGAGTTGTTTTTCCTGCACCGAGGAAACCTGAAAAAATATCTATCTTTGTCATTTTTTCGCCTTCCTAAAAATTGATATAGGTTATTATATCACGATTGTCTCGGAATGTAAATATTGTATATTGTAATAAAAGTGATAATATATTTTTATTTATTATTTTTACACAAATAATATAGTTTATTTTTTATATTATGTTTTCCGAATTTCTATTGACAAAGGCTGTCCGTTAAAGTATAATAATTGTGCATAATGATTTCCAATAAGGAGGAAAACTCATGAAAAAATTATTTGCTGTTTTATTAACATGCATCATGCTTCTTACATGTGTACCTTTCACTGCTTCTGCAGCTGATTCAACTTGGTCAGGTACTGAAACAATCAGCGCTCCCTTCTCAATCAATTCAGGTGAAACATACATCATCAAGGGTACATACACAATCGCTACAACAATGACTATTATGGAAGGCGGCAGCCTTGTTGTTGAAGACGGCGGTTCACTCATCATCACAGGTGACAATGGTAAAATCGTTAACTCAGGTTCAATTACTGTTAAGAGAAACGGTACTCTTCAGCTCAACGGTCTTGGTCAGGGTTCTGCTTATGCAACTCTCATCAATAACGAAAAGGGTACATTCGCAATCAACAACGGTGGTCTCTGCACACTCGGCAAGAGTTCTCAGGCTTTCAACTACGGTAACATGAAGAACCTTGACAGAATGGATATCAAGGGCACACTTACTCATCAGGTAACAATCCCCGGTTCATTCACAGCTGATTACAGCTACATCGAAACATGGAACAGAAAGAGCTTCACAACAAGCTACGATGTTTCATACTACATTCCCAAGGAAGGCGACGCTGACCTCGACTACACAGAAAAGTCAAGCTATACTCCCACTCCTATAGGTACAGACATTACTGTTCCTGTTATCCACGGTCAGAAGCTTTACATCATGATCACACCTGAAGAAGGTGATGAAGGTGACTGGTGTGACGTTGGCAGAATGCAGCTTACAGTCGGCGGTCAGAACATTTCAACATCAGCTAATGAAAACATCGCTAACGACAGAGGCGTTTTCTGCATCACTCCTTCAAACGCTCTTGAAATCGGTGTTTACTCAACATCATACAAAGATCTTGTTAAACTCTTTGATATCACACTTCCCAGAACTGATGCTTACTATGTAATCTCAAAGGATGGCGATGTTGACAATATCACAGTTGAATACGGCAAGACATTCTCATTCAGAATAGTTCTTTCTCCTGATTACGATAAGTCAGATTGCTACTGCTACATCAACACACTTTACGTTGAACCCGATGAATTCGGTTACTACGACGTTACAGGCCCCATCGTAAGTGAAGGCATGGCAACAGCCGGTGGCGTTCAGGAAGATATCTCAATCGCAGTAATGGGTGTTTCATCTAACGATAGCAAAGAACAGATTAACAGCCTTGTTGGTTTCATTCAGGAAATCTTCTCTGTTTTCAAAGAAATCTTCTCATACTTCACAGATATCTTTGCAAGCCTTGGTTCAGGCCTTGGTCTTGGCATCTGATAAACATTCAGACAAAATTATGACCGTCGGTTTTCCGACGGTCTTTTTTTTGCACCAATATAAATGCATAAAAATTTCCACCCGTAATCAGGGTGGAATTTCTTTTTGTTTTATCAGATATCATTTTTCACAACATCTTCATATGTCTCTCTTTTAATAATTGTTCTCACGTTTCCGTCCTTTACCATAAGAACAGCAGGTCTGGGAACACGGTTATAATTTGAAGACATTGAGTAGTTATATGCACCGGTTGAAAGCACAGCGAGAATATCATCTTTTTCAATCTGCTGAATCATTGTATTTTCCTGAATGAGGTCACCGCTTTCACAGCATTTGCCTGCAATTGTGACTTTCATATCACGGGGCTTGTCTGCCTTGTTTGCACAAAGAGCTGTATATTCAGCCTGATAAAGAATGTAACGGGGGTTATCTGTCATACCGCCGTCTACTGAAACATAAGTGCGCACGTCGGGAATATTTTTCACACCGCCTACAGTATAAAGAGTAACTGCTTCAGCACCTGCAATACTTCTGCCGGGTTCAATAAGAACAAAAGGTACGGGAAGTTCAAGACTTGCAGCCATTTCCTTTATTTTTTCGGAAACGGGCTTCATATACTTTTCAAAATCTACGGGAGAATCTTTTTCTGTATACTTGATACCGAATCCGCCGCCAAGATCAAGTTCTGTAATTGTATGACCTGTTTCCGCTTTGATTGCGCTGATGAAATTCATCATAACTTCTGCCGCAAGAACGAAAGGTTCAACATCAAAAATCTGCGAACCGATATGGCAATGCATACCTGCAAGTTCAACATTTTTTGCAGAGAGTGCAAGTTTTACATTTTCCATTGCCTCCCCTGTTTCCAGAGCGAAACCGAACTTGCAATCTATCTGACCTGTTTTGATAAAATCGTGAGTATGAGCATCAATACCGGGTTTGATTCGCATATAAATTTTAACAGTCTTGTCTGCATTTACTGCGATTTCACTTATTCTGCAAAGTTCATCGGGATTATCAACAACGATTCTGCCGACACCGTTTGCAATGGCATATTCAAGCTCTGCATATGACTTGTTGTTGCCGTGGAAATAAAGCTTCTCTGCAGGGAATCCTGCTTTGAGTGCGGTGTAGATTTCACCGCCTGAAACAACATCGAGTCCCATTTTTTCATCATCGGCAATGCGGCACATTTCAAGGCATGAAAAAGCCTTGTTAGCATAAAGCACTCTGCCCTTGCCGTCATAATATTTATCTATTGAGCCTACGAAAGCTCTGCAATTTCTTCTTATTGCATTTTCATCGTAAACAATAACGGGAGTACCGTATTCTTTAGCAATACTTACGGTATCAACACCGCCAATGGTAAGATGTCCTTCTGAATTGACATCAAGACAATCTGATACAAACATTTTTAATCTCCTTTATTCTGCAAGAGCCTTTTCAATGGCTGCCTTTACGTTGTCACAGCCTTCGCCTGTCTGTGCAGAAAATTCAATAACAGTACATTCACCTGCAAAGCTGAGTTCAGATGCAAGTTCTTCACGACGTTTTGCACGTTCTGTTTTATTAAGCTTATCGCACTTTGTGAGCACGATAATGAAAGGATAACCTGCATCTTTGATGAAATTAATCATCATTACATCATCAGCAGAGGGAGCATGACGCATATCAACAAGCTGAACAACAAGTTTCAGATTTCTGCCCATCTGAAAATAACCTTCCATAAGGTCTGCCCAACGTTTTTTTTCACTTTCGGAACGCTTTGCATAGCCGTAGCCTGGCAAATCTGCAAAACGGACATCATCTACTCTGAAAAAGTTAACAGTAGTTGTCTTGCCGGGCATTGAACTTACCCTTGCAAGGCTTTTTCTCATAAAAATCTTATTTATAAGTGATGACTTACCTACATTTGATCTGCCTGAGAATGCAATTTCGGGCAATTCTGAAACGGGCAGCTGTTTTGATGTGCCGAATGATGCTTCAAACTGAACTTTATTATAATTCATACAAATTCACCTCAGTTATAAACTCCTGCATTATCCTTGTTTTTTCTCTCAGGGATAATGTTTGTTTTTTCGGACTTTTTGTCTTTTTTAAGAGCGACAGCAAACACTTCATCAATTGTTCTTACGGGAACAAAAGTGATTTTTGCCTTTACTGCATCGTCAACCTGTTCAAGGTCGGGAGCATTTTCCCAAGGAATGATAACAGTCTTCATTCCCTGACGGTATGCAGCCATAGATTTCTCTTTAAGACCGCCAATGGGAAGCACATTGCCGCGGAGTGTGATTTCACCCGTCATTGCAACGTTACCCTTTACAGCAATTCCGCTGAGTGCAGATGTGATTGCAGTTGTCATTGTGATACCTGCAGAGGGTCCGTCCTTAGGCACAGCACCTTCGGGACAATGAATGTGAATATCCTTATCCTTATAGAAATCCTTATCGATTCCGTACTGCTGAGCACGGCTTCTGACAAGACTTACGGCAATTTTTGCAGATTCCTTCATAACATCACCGAGTGAGCCTGTAAGCTCCAGTTTACCTGTGCCCTCAAGCACGGAAACCTCAATGGGAAGCATTTCACCACCGACTGATGTCCAGGCGAGACCGTTTACTTTGCCCACTTCATCGGTAAGTACGATTTCGTCGGGTCTGAACTTAACCTGACCGAGGAAATCTGAAAGATTCTTATCTGTCACGCTGATTACGGTTTCATCACCCTTAACGAATCTGACTGCTGATTTACGGCAGATTTTCGCAACAATTCTTTCAAGCTGTCTGACACCGGCTTCTTTTGTATAGCCGTCTATCATAAGTCTTATAGCCTTATCGTTTATCTTGAGCTGTTTTTTATCAATATTATGTTCCTTAAGCTGTTTGGGAACAAGGTGTTTCTTTGCGATATTGAACTTTTCCTCGTGAGTGTAACTGCTCAGATCAATAATTTCCATTCTGTCACGGAGAGGTTCGGGAATAGCATATTTATCATTTGCAGTTGTGATAAAAAGGACTTTGCTCAGGTCAAAAGGTAATTCAATGAAATGGTCGCAGAAAGTGTTGTTCTGCTCACCGTCAAGCACTTCAAGAAGTGCTGCTGCGGGGTCACCCTTGAAATCACCGCCGAGCTTGTCGATTTCATCAAGAAGAATCAGAGGATTCTGACTCTTTGCATCAATCATAGCGTTGATGATTCTGCCGGGGATTGCACCGATATAAGTTCTTCTGTGACCTCTGATTTCAGCCTCATCACGGACACCGCCGAGAGAGATTCTCACATAATTCTTATTTACAGCCTTTGCAACTGACTTTGCGATTGAAGTTTTACCTACACCGGGAGGGCCTGCAAGACAGATTATCTGACCCTTGATTTCGGGAGAAAGGATTCTTGCGGCAAGTGTTTCAACAATGCGCTCTTTGACATCACGAAGCCCGTAATGGTCTTTATCAAGCTGTTTTTCAGCCTTTGCGATATTGTCATTATCTTTTGTATACACACCCCAGGGAAGTGCGAGGCACTTGTCAAGATAAGTTCTGACAACATTTGCATCGGGTGAGCCTGAAGACATTTTACCCAGACGCTTACACTCTGCGAGAAGCTTTTCTTTAGCTTCGTCGGGCATTGCGCTCTTCTTTATCATTGCAGAATATCTGTCAACTTCTTCGGGTGTATCTTCACCTTCACCGAGTTCATCATAAATAACTCTGAGCTGTTCTCTGAGATAATAATCACGCTGATTTTTATCCATCTGCTCCTGAACGCGTGAATGAATTTCATCCTCGAGCATCAGAAGTTCAATTTCCTGAGCAAGAATAACGCTGAGCTCCTCAAGGCGCTTAAGAGGGTTAAGCTCACTGAGAAGATGCTGTTTTTCCTCAACAGGCATAAATACGTTTGCTGCGATTCTGTCTGCAAGCACGCCTGAATCAGTTTCTGTCATAACTTCTGCAATAACATCAGGTGACATTCTTGTGGAGATATCGCAGTAGTTGCCGAAAAGTTCACGGACATTTCTGATAAGAGCTGTTTCGTAATCAAAAGAATCGGCAGGAACATTTTTCTCTGTCCGCTCTTTGACAAAACCTCTTAAAAACGGTTTTGTGCTCACAAGCTCTGTGAGTGTTGCTCTCTGAAGACCTTCAACAACAACACGAAGAGTTTTTCCGTTTTCAGATGCTCTTAAAACCTGCTTTACATTTGCGATAACACCCATTGTGTAAAGCCCTGTAAACACAGGTTCTTCTTCGTTTATATCACGCTGAGTAACGAGAAATATCTTTTCATTTCCTGAAAGAGCGTACTTGAGAGCAGCAATGGAAGCAGGTCTGCCCACGTCAAAATGAAGTGTCATATCGGGGAACAAAACAAGTCCTCTGAGAGCCAGAACGGGCATTGCCAAAAGTTTCTTATCTGTTTCCATACTAAATTTCTCAACTCCTTATATAAATTAAAATATAGTATCCTATTATATATAGACTATTATTATATAATATTTTTCAGCATCTTTCAATAGCAAAAAATAAAAAATTCCCGTGACGCAAATCACGGGAATGAAGATTATTCAGTTTTCAGGGCGGCAGTTTCCCACCGCCCGAATGGATTTAGTTTTCAATCACAAAAAAAGTCATAGAATAACATTATGATTGTACTTTGCGCTTGTCGCTGAAGCGTTTTTTTACCATAATACAGACAAAAATAATTTCGGTAAACAAGAAAAGCAGATTAACAATAACCATAATCGTTTTTTTCTGCACAAGAGTATAATCATACCACAGCATATTCAATATATTATTCTTTAAATTTGCGCCAGTCGTTACATTTGAACTTTCTAATATTTCAGATTGTGCATTTGTCGGAAATTTCACTTTATAAACTGTGTATGAAAAGCCAATTTCTGATATCAACGGATCTGTTTGTTTGTATGTTACACAATAATATATTTCATTTGCATCAAATATTAAAATTTTTCCGCTTAGGTATTCTCTGTTCTGAAACAGAAAAGATTCACCATATATTAACCCGGTTTCAATTATATTTGCAGAATCGGATTCATTAAGCACTGAAATAGCTTCGATTAATTTCAAAGATTCAAATTCACAATCATTCAGAACGTCCAAAAGCTGATTCGAAACATAAAAATCATAATCAGTTTCAGGCGATAATTCTTTTTGTTCTGTTGCAGTTATTTCAGCAAAACTGAGTGTTCCTTGCGGAGACTGATAATTAAATAGCGACAAGAATAAAAAAATATGTAATAAAACAAAAACAAATGCAATTGATATAATTCTTTTCATTTTTAAGCCCCTTTACAAATAAAGATCGGCAATAAGACAAAAAAATCGTCACCTGTTATTAGTTACTTGACCTTGCTTTTTTTGTTTAGATACAAAAAATATACACGCAATAATTATCAAAAGAATAACCGCAAAAATTATTCCGTATTTTTTCAGGAAAAGATAGCTTGATGCAAAACTGTCGTGAACAATATCAGATGAAATATTTTCAACTTCAAAATCCGTCTCTGATATTTGTTCGATAAAATCATTATTATTTATACTGTAAAGAGAATGAGCAATTCTGCCATTTGTTTTATGCGACACGAAAACATATACAGAATCATTTTTTATAATAACAGTAGCAATTGCAAGTATTGAATCGTATTTCTCTGAATCAAAGAGTTTGCTCGAAGCAAATCTTATTGTTTGAACATTATCTGATGTCAGAAGTATTGAAGAGGCTTGAAAAAAATTCAGACAAGTATATGTATATGAATCAAGCAAATTATAATAATCTTTTCCGTACTTTCCGATTGTTGTCATATCTTTCGGATAGCCTGAAATAACATCCTGAAATGAGGTGGAGTCTTTTTGATAATCATAATTCAGAGTGTATGCATACAAACAACAAAAGAATGCTGACACAGTAATTATTAACGAAATAACTATGCATAAAACTTTTTTCATATAAATACCTCCTATGCGTATGGTGAAAAATTGCATTCATTATATCTCATTGGTTGAGCAAGCCATTTTGTTCTAATTTGATATGAATAAGCATTATCCAAAATTATCATATAATCATTACTTTCCTGTGTATATCCCAATCGACTAAGTTCAGATATTATATATTTTTCCTTTTTTGAAGGAAAAAACTCATCGTAAACAGAAAAAAATACTTCCAATGCATCTAAAACAAACAAAACATCAGATAGAATTCCTGTTGCACATTCACCCAATGCGTACATTAATGCTTCATTTTCGTCTGTCCACTTGGCTATTTCACGATAAATCGGAATACTATCTACAATAGATTTGTTTATATACGCATACCACTCCTTAATTGTGCGAAAATCAAATTCTGCAACAATATATACAGTACCACCGATTGCACGGCTTGAAGTGACGTTCATTTTAATACATGTATTAGAACCATAATCCGTATAAGTTGATCTTGTTATAACTGAATTATAATATGCATTGGAGTTAGGCATTTTATGAATACAATTATAATATTTCAATATTTCCAAGCACTCATTATTAATTCGCTTCTTATATGTATTTTTTGATAAATTCGTTGATAAACGTGTTAATGGAGCTAATAAATATGTTATTATATTTATTATATTTTTCATTGATAATGCTTCTCCATTTGGATCAGTATAGCTTATCGGATTATTATTACAATACGCATACACATTTGTACCGAGGACACCTGTGCCGGTGTCGAAGTGTTTGTCCGCATTAATAAATCTTCCGAGGCGGGGAGAATAGAATCTTGAACCAAGGTAATAACAAAGTTCATCACCAACAACTGAGAATGTATAACCTCTGTAGGACTGTGGCAAAATTGCAAACATTATAGCTGAGCCGATTGCACTCAGCTCATCGTCACTTATCGGCTGATATTTTACATTACCGTATGCA
>JAZTWP010000021.1:0-2868 GCA_045636025.1 Acutalibacteraceae bacterium
GAAATATATGATTCCCAATATTTTTGTTCATCTCGATGATATACCTCTTACATCAAGCGGTAAAATTAACAGAAAAGCTCTCCCCTCTGTTGACCTTGAAAACATTGAATCAATAACAGAATATGTTGCTCCGGAATCTGAAAAAGAAATTGTTCTTGCAGAATGTCTTTCTGCTGTCCTCGGCAATGAAAAAGCAAGCATGTATGATAATTTCTTTGATATCGGCGGTGACAGCCTTAAAGCCATTGAATTGTCTGCAAAACTTGAAGCAAAGGGATATGAGATTCCCGTAAAAGAGATTTTTGAAAGTAAGATTATCAGAAATCTTGCAGAAAAATTAAGCGTTACAACAAAAGAATATAAAAAAGCTGAATACGGAAATGTAATTCCCGCAACAAATGCTCAGATGCGTGTATATACATCTCAGTATATGAAACCCGATTCGGCACACTACAATATTCCCTATGCTTTCAGAGTAAATGATCTTGACGTCACAAAGCTTGAAAAAGCAGTAAATAAACTCATTGCAAGACACGAAAGTCTGCGTACACGTTTTTCAAACAGCAACGGTCAGATTATGCAGATTATTGAAGAAAATATCTCTGTTAATGTACAGCAGCTTGCAAACGAAGATATATCTGTCTTCAACACACCTTTTAATCTCGAAAAAGCTCCCCTGCTCAGAGTCGGATACTTTGAAAATACAATCTTCTTTATCATTCATCACATCGTTTCTGACGGTGAGACAATGAATATTCTTCTGAATGAACTCAACGAGCTGTATATGGGAAGAAAGCTTCCCGCAACAGTACAATACGGTGAATTTGCAGTAACAGACAGTTACACGGAAGAAAACGAAAATTACTGGCTCAGGGTTTTCGGCAATGATATTGAATCAATCAACATAAAATCTGATTTCACAAGACCTGAAAGACAGACTTTTGAAGGTTCTGAAATCTACAAAACAATCAACACGCACAACAGAATTGAAGAATTCTGCAAAAAGCAGAGCATTACGCCGTATGTATACTATATGGCTTGCTACAGCATACTTCTCTCCGGATATTCGGGAAGTGAAGACATTATCACAGCAATACCCGTAAGCGGAAGAGACGGCAGATTTATAAATACTGCCGGTATGTTTGTAAATACTGTTGCTCTGAGAACAAAGCCTGACGGCAACAAGACAATAGCCGAATTCCTCAATGAAGTGAAAGATGATTCAATCAGAGCAATTGACAATCAGAATTATCCGTTCAATGAGCTTGTGAAAAAGCTCGGAATTGATATTTCTTCACGCAATCCTCTGGCAGATATAATGTTCTCTTATCAGAGTGAAAAAACAACAGATATCACTTTTGGTGATAAGAAAGCTGATATTCTTCCCGTTTCTCTTGCAGGAGTAAAATGTGACCTTGATTTCCATATTATGCCCCGAGATAACGACGCTGTGATTATGGCTGAATACAGCTCTGATATCTTCTCAGAATCTACAATAAATGAGTTTATTGATTCTTACAGACACATTCTTGAAGAGGCATTGTGTGAATCAAAGAAGATAAAGGATATTTCAGTTGCAGATACCAAAAAGCTTTCTGAATTCAATAATACCGATCACACATACAATACGCCTTCAGATTCAACCCTTTACAGTCTTTTTGAAAAGACTGCTGAAGATAACAGAGAAAAAATTTGCCTTAAAACCGCAGAAAGAGATATGACTTTCGGTGAGATTCTTGCTGTTTCCGAAATTCTTGACACAGAGATAAGAAACATCACAGACAACAAAAAATCTGTCATTGCTGTTATTGCAGAACGCTCACCCGAGATGTACTGTGCTGTTTACGGCATTATCAGAGGCGGAAATGCATATCTGCCTATAGACCCGAATTATCCCTCTGACAGAATTGAATATATTCTCAGCAACAGTAATGCTGCTGCAATTGTATGTCAGGATAAGTTCACTCATCTTGCAGGTAATATCTCTTGCATCAATATGACTGAATTTATCAAAAACACGAAGAAGTCTGAAAACATACTTCCCTGCTGTGCTGACAAAAATGACACGGCATATGTTATCTATACATCAGGTTCAACGGGAAATCCCAAAGGTGCAAAGATCAGCCACAAATCTGCAGTAAACAGAATAATGTGGATGCACGAGAAATATCCTATTTCCTCTGAAGATGTAATACTTCAGAAAACACCCTACACATTTGACGTTTCTGTGTGGGAACTTTTCTGGTGGGGCATGGTCGGCGGCTCTCTTGCAGCTTCAAAACCCGATGAACATTTCCTGCCTGAGAAAATTCTTTTGGAAACACAGAAAAACAAGGTTACTCACATTCACTTTGTTCCCTCTGTTTTTGAAATTTTCCTCAATTATCTTGAATCACATAAAGATGAAATCAATAAATTTGATTCAGTAAAATATGTATTCCTTTCAGGTGAAGCTCTGTCTGCGTCCCTTGTACAGAGATTCTACAGACTTTATAATTTCAATAAAGTCACTCTTCATAATCTTTACGGTCCCACAGAATGTGCTGTAGACGTAACATACTACGATTGCAGACCTGAAGATACAGACCCCGTGCCTATCGGCAAATCCATTTACAACACACAGATGCACGTTGTTGATAAACATATGAACCTTGTTCCCGTAGGTGTTCAGGGTGAGCTTTGCATTGCAGGTATGAATGTAGGTCAGGGATATCTTAACAATGAATCACTCACAAACGAAAAATTTATTGATAATCCCTTCGGTGAAGGTAAGCTGTACAAAACCGGAGACCTCGGATATTTCAGAGAAGACGGCAATATCATTTTCATCGGCAGAAATGACTTCCAGGTAAAAATCCACGGTCAGAG
>JAZTWP010000022.1:0-10206 GCA_045636025.1 Acutalibacteraceae bacterium
CATTATCGCATAAAGAACAGCAAGAAGCACGGGATATACCTTTATTCCGAAGACAGAGCTTATAAGGCTTACCATAGGAGGCGCAAGCATAACGCCGATGTAAGCAAATGCTATCTGCGAGCCCATAACGGACTGTGATACCTCCTTGCCGAAGTTGTGCGGTGTAAGATGAATCATATTAGGATAAATTGAGCCGTTGCCCAGCCCCACAAGGAACAAGCCCGCAACAGTAATCGCACCGTGAAGCGGAAGAAGCATTACAAAAATTGCAGGGGCAAGAATCACAGAGCCTATAGCGATTCTCTTCCAGGTGCTGATTTTATCTGAAAGCAGACCCGAAACAAAGCGTCCGATTGACATTCCGACATAGTATACGGTCAGAGCAAGTGCACCGTGCTGAGCCTCAAAGCCTTTTGCTTCAACAAGATATGTGCTTCCCCACACACCGCAGGCATATTCAATGGCGTTTGTTGCAAGCATTATAACCCATACCTTACGGATTTCGGGCATTTTTGCCATCTGTAAAAGAGAAAGGTTAACCCCCTTTTCCTCTGCCTCCTGTTCTGCAGAAGAAGTCTTTTTCCACATAGGAAGCGAAACAAGCAGAAGTATTGTAATTGCAAGCTGAACATAAAATGCATAACGGTAACCGCCGCGCCAGCCTGCATTACTCAATGCAAGTGACATAAGGTAAGGGCTGAGCGACACTCCCACACCGTAAAAGCAATGTAGGAAATTCATATGACTTGCCTTGAAGTGAAGTGCAACATAGTTATTAAGTCCAGAATCAATGGCACCTGCACCGAGACCGAGAATAACCGCAAGAGGTAGCATCACCCAAAATGACGAAGCAAATGAAAAGCCGAGCAACGCCGCCGCTGTCATAGCCGTACTGAATGCGGTAACCTTTGACGTGCCGAGCTTATTGAGAATACCTGCGCTGAACATACTTGATAAAACGGTACAGCCCGAAATTATAAAAGTAATAACGCTGACTGCTTCAACGGGAATATTAAGTTCTGCATGAACAGCAGGCCATGCAGAGCCGATAAGAGAATCGGGAACACCGAGACCTATAAATGCAACATATATAACAACCAATAAAAAAGCCATAAAACCTCCGTAAGAATCTCATTGTTATCTGAAAAAATCAGTTTTACAAGAAAATCAATTATTACAAGCCATGCCAATACAATCGGGATTTATCGGTTATTCCATTCATCTCTCGTGATTGCAAAAACCTTTGTGATTTCATTCACATCATCCTTAAACTCATCAACTTGTTTGCAACCGTATGAAACAGCTGTTTTTGCTGATGGCTCATTCGTATGCTTCATATAGGAATAAACAACATTAAACGGTGTGTTATTAAATGTCCAATCTCTGATAGCAATCGCTGCTTCTTTTGCAAATCCGTTTCTTTGTTTATCAGCTCGTATATGATATCCGATTTCAGGTTTTATCTCTCCGTCTATAAGCTGCATTGTCAATCCGCAATCGCCAATCATCTCACCTGTTTCTTTCAGACAGACTGCCCACAGACCAAAACCAAATGTCCGATATCTTTCTATATTTCGTGTAATCCAATTTCTTACTCTGTTTTCGTCAAATATATATGGATAATGTCGCATGATTTCTGAATCTGCCAGCACTTTATTCAGTGCTTCAAAATCATTTTCCGTCATTTCTCTTAAGTATAAGCGTTCTGTTTCAATAATCATCCGAACATTCCTCTGAATTCTTATTTGTAAATCTGATTATATCACACTATCGGCACAAAAATCAATAAAAAACTGCCCTCACAGAGAGCAGTACAGAATATTCAGTTCGGCAAATTGGGAGTTGTCGGGCTGTTTATTGTATTAAAAAAGTAATTACAGTAGGGGCGTTGACCCAACGCCCGATTGCGTAGTATAACGGAGCAATAACGGTGTAACACCGTTCAATTGCGAAAAGCTTATTCTATTGAAACACCTTCGGTGTTTGCACTATCGCTGGGGCGATGAATCATCGCCCCTACGATTGGTTTACTCAATCATTCCGATAAATTCTTATTTATCAAACTGCGTATGTCTGTAATTTTCAAGTTTCAGCGAACCGTCCTTTGCAATATCGGTTGTGTTGACACCGTAATGCCAGGAGCTTTCATCTGAATCCATAATTTTGCTGTCATATAATCTGTAACAGTTGTAGCCGCCTGTCTGATTATAGACAAAATAAACTCCGTCATATTCGGCACAAAAATCATTACAATGGTCATGACCGCAGAATATAGCCTCTGTGCCGTTTCGTTTCATCGCATCAAACAGACCTGAATTAAACCATGAACCGCCCATCGGTTCACGCATTTCACCGTAAAGAACCTTTACCTTTTCATTCGGTGTGAATGTGCCGTCTTCATTCTGCGTAAACAAATCACGGTATTCAGGTATCGGTATATGCAGATAAATCATTGATTTCAGATTTTCGCCGTACTGTTTTTTAAGTGTTTCGATTTCTTTTTCATACCATCTGATTTGTGAAGGCTTGATATAGTCTGCACCCTCCAGATTTGCAGGAACACCGTCATTTGTACGATAAGGGTCCCGGAGATATCTGCCTGAATCAAAAAATACCAATGTTTTTCTTATTGTATTTTCGTCATTCATAATGTTTATTGTAAAATTACCGTAGCCGTAAAGCGACTTGTCACCGAATTTGCAAAGACATAAAGGTGAATCAATAAAGCTTTTATAAAGCTGATACTTAAAAGAGCCTTTCTCTTCTCTTGCTTCGTGATTTCCGAAAACATAGGTCCAGTAAACACCGATATTCTCCATCATTTTTGCAAACTGAATTGCATCAATCTGTTGAAATTTTGAAAGAATACAGTCACCTGTAAGCACAACAAGGTCAGGCTTCAGATCAGCTATTCTGTCTGCAAGGTGCTGAAGAGTTCTGTTGTTCAGCTCATAATCCTCATCAATATGTAAGTCTGTAGTGCAGAGAATTCTGAAATCATCGTCTGAAAAACTTCCGTCGGGATTCATTTTGGCTATATATGTTGAATTTTCGGTTGATTTAAGAATTTTAACACTTGTACCGACATGCTGAGTTTTAACAGCCGATAAAAATCTGTTTTTGCAGAGCTTACCGTCTGTTAAATTATAAATCGGTTTTTCAAGAGCAATAATTCCCTTCATTGCATTCTGTAATATAAAACATTTTAATCCGTACATAATTCTACCTCGTAAATATACTTTTTTCGGTTTTCAGTTCAACAAATTGGAATTTGCTGACTTCTTGTATTTCTCAACGATTACACCTACTACAATAGAGATGATGTAAATAACACCCCAGATTGCCCATCCGTAGTGGTCGTGCCCGATAGCAACTCCTTCGGGATATGGCCCCAAAATCATGCCTGCCACTATGCCTGCAATAAATCCCGCTGTAGTAACAGCCGAAAATTTAAACTTACTCCAAAGAGAGGGAAGAACAGAAATCGCAAGTGCATACCAGAACAGATTACTACTGAGCAACCAGCCATACAGATAACTATGCTCACCAGCTGGGCTGCTAGTAAATAACCAACCAATCAAGTTGCTCTCACCAATATCACACCAGATAATTCTTCCTGTCAGATATAACACCAAATATACAGCAATATATCCAAATGTGATAAAAATATTTCTCTTTTTCATACAATCATACTCCTTTGTCAAATTCAAGTTTGTCAATCTGATTATATCACATCAGTAAATAATATAAATAGGTGAATTGCTTACGGATATTCTCGCACCGATTTCAACGGGATTACCGTACATATCATAAGCTTTGTATTCCCCGTCGGGTGATACGATTTTTCTTTTTTCACCAAGACTGTAATACACTTCGATTTTCTTTCCGTTTTTAGTATATTCATCAATCACAAGGTCTTTTTCGTTTGAAATATTTTTCACAAACTCTGCATTACCGAGAAAACGGATTGCTGTTGCATAAAGTAAAATCATTCCAAAGATTGATGTCGGGCGGATAAGTCCAGCTGATTGACTCATCGAAATTCTTTTTATATTTTTCGGCAGCTGACCATTCTCCTGCATTATAACCGAGAAGCCAGTTGTATTTCATGCTGCGACCGTTAACCTGATTTACAAGATAATCCTGAACGGAATAATTCATCTCTCCGTAAGGTTCACTCTGCATCGCACCCCAGCCTACACTGTCTTCACGGACAAGGTTTACACCGAGATATTCTGCTGCATCGAGAATTTTATCAACGGATTCTTCTGCGTTATATCCGGGAACACAAAATCCGTCACCCCAGGTATATGCCCTTGTTATATATGGCTGAATGCCATAGTAAAAGTCATCACTTGCCTGTTTATTTTTAGGAAGAACACCCACAGTAAAGCTTTGCTCTTTTTTACCTTATTGTTTTATTTTAATTGTAAAAATGCCGTTCTTTTGTGAATCAAAGCTTAAAATGCTGTAAGGGGAATTATTATCAAATGTAATAACACCCCATTTTCTGAAGCCTGTTTGACTGCTTGCAATTGAAACTATTGCTTTACTGCCGTTCAGGCTTTCATCACGACACTCAAGAACAACATTGATTTTTTCGTTGGGTTCAAAAAGGTTGTCGTCGCCCTCTACACCAAAACGAAGGAATTCATTTTCACCATTTATGTAATATTCAACGGTTTCATTGACATTTGAAGCATTTATTTTATTGTTGTGAAGAATGATACCGAAAGCTGCACCGACCACGAGAAAAACAGCAATTATAATCAATATAATTTTCAGAACAGATTTTTTCATAATAACACCTCAGAAAAATTCAGCATGTTTATTCATAACCATTTATATCTTTATAAACACGGACATAATCTATCAGCCATTCTATCGGATATTCATTTTCGGGTTCATCCCAACCGCTGAAATCTGAGTTAATATACATAGACAGAATCATACACATTCTGTATTGCGGTGATTCTTCGGTCTGTGCCACTTCTTTTCCGTCTACATAAAAGGTTATTCCTTCGGGTCTCCAGTCCATTGCATAAATGTGAAATTCATCAACATAATTTTTTGAAAAGCCCTTAAGATTAACCTCACTTGACCACTCATTGAGATTCGGGTCATCCCAGGCATGAACCTTTGGATGCAATACTCCCGGGTTATCAAAGAATGTTTCTAATATATCTATTTCACCATTCTGCTTTGTCTCAGTACCATCAGAAGTTTTGTCATCCTCTGTGCCGATAAGCCACCATGCTGCATATCCGCCGCCCTTGGTGTCGGGCATTTTCATTCGCATCTCAAAATAACCGTATCGGGTTGCATAGCCTTCAAAGGGTTCCACTTTCATCTGTTGCGCACCACCGGGATGTAAATTATTCTTTTCCCATGTCTGAATGCCATTAGCTATCCATAAAAGGTTATCAGAATCTACCGAACCCGGCTGACCGCCGAAGTAATCCGGAGAATCTTTTGTAATATACAGATTCAGACAACCATCCTCAATTTTATATCTTGCAGATGAGCCTGCTGTGTTAGTGGTACAGTGAGGCAGATACTGTGGCAACCAGGATTCTGTATCTAATTTACCGTCATTAAATTCGGTGCTGAAATCAAGAACATAGCCTTCCTTTTCAGGAACGCCATTCTCAAGGTCGCTTTCTTCTGCGGGAGTTTTTACACCACAGCCTCCTAACAGAGAACCGACCAGCATAGTTAAAGCAAGTATAAAAGCTATATATTTTCTGTTCATAGAGTTGTCATCCTTTCGTGCAAATTGGAATTTGACACTTTGTATTTATCGAGAATACTCTTGAAACCATTTTGCAAAGCGTGATTTATTGAAAATAATGAATTTATGTAGTTCTCCATTTTTCATATTAACTGTTGCAATTGGAAAGACTATCCATTTCCATGAAATTTCTTTTATTTCCTGCATCGGCAAAACTAAATTTCTGTATTTTTTGTCAACTGTAAGCTTGTTCGTCTTGTAAGTAAGCGACTGACTATCGAGGTACAAACCTCCTCCAAGTATGCCATTATGACACAAACTGCAAACAAAAGATTTCATAAAAACATCTCTCCATTAAATTCTTATTTAACGAATTAAAAGATACCTTTATTATATTTAATCATAGCTTTAAAACTCATAATAAGCCCTACAACAATACCAACAATCAAAACTGCGGTACCAATTAATGTAAAGATGTTGTTTTCGGTATACAAAGTCACAGCAGACAAAACGCTGAATATAATTATACCGATGCCAATAATCATAGTACCCAAGCCCACTTGCTTCCCAAATGGTATCCTATCTTCTTCGGAAACACGATGCCTATGATACGAATGAAGAGATGATATGTTTCCTCGCATATTTGAAATTCCAAGAACAATACATACAACACCTACAAGAAAAGCAACAATATAACTCACCATATTATGGCCCCCTTCAAATTGGAATTCACTTATCTTTTTTGATTTTGCTGACAATCCATTTGATTAGCAAAATTCCACTTGCAATTGCAGCAATCTTAATTAGAGAAACTAAAACTGTTGTGGCAATAAGCGGAATAACCTGTTCCTTGGGCATAGTTGTATAAATGCTTACAATATCATTTTTCACCCACATAAATGCTATAAATAATACGGATATGATAAAGACAACAATTCTCCATGGTTCTTTTTGCTTTTTATTCTCGTTGCTCATATAATAGCCTCCGTCAAATTATTATTTATCAATCTGATTGTATCATAACGCAATCGTTTATGCAATGTGGATTTCAAACCCGAAGAGTTAATATTCAAAATATTTCCCAACTGTAAAATTTTTTCTGTAATATTGAAATGCAAAAATAAATATATTATAATTTCCTTAAAAGAAAAAGGAGAGATTAAAATGGCAAAAATAATTTCTTTACCTCTGGCAATAATAATGAGTATTTTTTCATTCTTCTTCCCGGGAGATGCAGTAATGCCCGAAAAAGAACAATGGAACACTAACTATCCGTATGTTTTCGTTCACGGTCTTTCAGGCTGGGGTGAATATGACGCTCAGTACAAGTTTATGCCTTATTGGGGAATGTTCGGCGGCGAGCTTCTCGGCAAACTTGAAAAGAAAGGCTTTGAATGCCACGGTGCATCGGTTTCTCCCTCTGCAAGTGCATGGGACAGAGCATGTGAGCTTTATGCACAGCTTACGGGAACTGTTGTTGACTACGGCAAAAACCACAGTGAATACTGCGGTCACGACAGATACGGAACGGATTTCACAGGCAAGGCTCTTATTGAAAAATGGGACAACGAAAACAAAATCAATCTTCTCGGTCATTCATTCGGTGGTGCTACAATCCGTACCCTTGCTACACTTATGGCAAAGGGCGATGAAGCTGAAATGAATGCAACAGATTCAGACGATATTTCACCTTTGTTTACAGGCGGAAAAGCTGACTGGATTTATTCGCTGACTTCTCTTGCCGCACCTCACAACGGTACATCAGCTTACGGCTTTGAAAACACAATGGATGACAATACCGATACCGCTGCATATGATATGTTTATTGACCACGCTCTTGAGCTCAATGCGAGAATGGTTACTGATGAAAATACATATTACTTTTCAATTCCTTGTTCTTCAACAGTGAAGAATGATGACGGCACTCATACAGCAGACAAGAGCAGAACAGAAAGCCTTTTCCAGAGCAGTGCAGATGAAATGGGCGCACTCACAGGAACAACTCCCGACGGTTTTGTTGTTGACGAAAGCTGGCTTGAAAACGACGGTCTTGTCAACACAATATCAGCAAAAGCACCGTCGAGCGCACCGTCAAAGGAATTTGACAAAGACGATATCACATCGGGTATATGGAACATTATGCCTGTTTATTACGGTGACCATATGTCACTTCAGGGCGGACTTTTCAAGGTCAATATTGATGTGGAACGTCTTTACACCGAGCATCTTGATATGATTAATAAATTATAATAAAAATTACCGCTTCATCAATGCAGATTGCAAGGTGAAGCGGTTTCTGTTTTTATGAAAACTGCGAATTATGTTTATACCGTATAATTTTAATAATTTTTCTGTCTTATTGAGTGTTTTGCATTCAATTTTTGAAAAAATTCTCAATAATATTTTTCTTCGCATCGCTCAAAGTACTAAGGCAAACGCAAAGTTAACGTGAAAGGAGTGCGAAACTCATGGCAAGCAACAACAAGGAATATTTCGCTCCCTGCCTGAATGTATATTACACATATGCAAGTAACAAGGATAACAGCGAAATAGTTATATATTTCTACTCATTCAGCAATGGAACCGTCGGTCAGAAACCCAACTCAAAAATCGGCGGTCAGAAAACAGGAACAGTCGGAAATCTTATCCCCGGTGCTGAATACACATATAAATGGTTTGACCCGATAAACGGTGAATTCTCAGAAGAATATACATTCACCGCTTCTTCATACGGTACATATTATATAGGCAATAAACCTGCCTCAACCGATATGACATTACTTATCACTAAAGCATGACAAAACTGCCCTCGGATGAGAGCAGTCTGAATTCAGTATGTCAATGGAAATCTGTCAATCTGAATTTGTCGGCATAGATTGTTTAAGATATATGTATAATTAAATTTCAATAATATTGACAGGATGTTTTTCATCTGAAATGATACTGTCATTTTCTCTGATAACACTTCCCAATGTGATATCTGCCGTCGGATATATCAACCCCTCAATATCCGAAGCCTGAAAATAAACCTTTGAATTTTTCAAATCAGTATTGAGAATTTTTATGTTTTCCGACGGATAGTTTGAGTGAAGCATATTTTTGATTTCATTTTCAATTGAAATGCGCTCAAGGGTGATGTTTCCTTGTGCAACGGGGGTACAGTCAGGATAATAGCTTCTGGCATAGTTGTCATAATTCAATGAGATACCTACTGCGCATTGGCGTTTTTTCTGCAAATGAATATCACGCAGAATAATATTGCGACATCCGCAGGCATAGACAGCTTCATTCCGTACACACACCCAATTGATTCCGTCGTATTCTTCAACACCTGAGGTGTGTACAGGCGGTGTATATGAAGTATAAACTTCACCGTCAGGTTGCATAACAACCCGATATACTCTTCCGCAGGAACAGACTGTATCGGAATGCTGAACTTTCATTCTTTCATACCAATCGCACCAGGCTCCGCCAAGAATACGGCAGAAAAATCCGGTGGTTGCATCATCAGGCAAATCGTAACAATTTTCGATAATGCCATCCTCAATCCAACCGACATGAGTGTTTGATACGGAATAATCAAAGGCATTGAGAGCTATAGGGTCATCATAAGTGCAGAATCTACCGTTCCGAATTACAAAACCTTTGCCCCATCCGAGATGTACGCCATCTTTTTCTCCTGTTATAAAGAGATTTTCAAGATGAATATTTTCAAATGCAGAAACCTGTACGGCATAATCTTTCTTGAGAAGTCCGATACATTCAAAATCTTTTACAACAAGATTCTTTATATGAATCATTCCTACATGTGCACGCAAGCCGACAATACGGCTGTCCACGCCCCAATCTGCACTTTCTGTTCCGTTGCAATCAATATGCAGACCGATTAAGCTGATGTTACGGTTGTAAGTGCATGTTGCAGCTCCTTTGTTAATGAAAGCGCAACCGTTTCGCCCTGTCCGACTTGCTTGTCGTCGGATTTGCACATTATCTGAAAAGATTATAGTTGTATCATCACCGATTTCAATAGTTTCCGAAATGTCGTATATCCCGGGCAACTCCACAATAATTTCTCCGCCTGAATCAACCACTGTCTGTAAAGCCTGAGCATTGCTGAAGGCATCGTTTCCCGGTAAAAAACCGTATTCGTTTGCGTGTTTCATAGTTTTTTCCTTTTTTATGTAAATTATAAAATGTTCGTCGTTTCTGAAAACTTCCGTTGCATTGTCTATAATGCCGCTTGTGTCAACCAGATTATACCACACTGTCAGCACACAATTCAATCTAAAAACAAAAACTGCCCTCATATGAGAGCAGTTGAAAATCTGTCGGGCAAATTGGAATTTGTTGCTCTATAGCACAGCCCCGTTTTTTATGAGCTTTTGTTGTAATGCTTTTATATCAACCGTATGGACGTTTTTGTTTGTTTTATATGCTATTGCAACCGCAGTGCCGGCGGCTTCACCCAGGCAACA
>JAZTWP010000023.1:0-6641 GCA_045636025.1 Acutalibacteraceae bacterium
AGGGGGTTACTTTTGACGGCATTATTAGCATTAAAAAAGCACCTGCATTTCTGCAAGTGCTTTAAATGAGTTGCACGGTTGCCCGTAACATACCCAATCCAGCTTATTTAATACCAAGCAACAATGCCTTCTTTTGGAAAAGAATTATTGCTTGCATATTCTCTTATTTTTGAGAACATTTTCTGTGCATACCTTTGATGCTTGTCAACTTTAGATAAAGTGACAATGCTACATTTATCTGCTTTCTTATCATAAGAAACAAGCCCGGAATCGTTGCCGTTTTCAGGGAAATATTCATAAACTACTTTTTCCGCTGTTTCATCGTTCAGTATAAACTTCAGCATTTTGTCACCTACCCTTCGTTTTCATCAAGCCATTTATACAGAGCTTCTTGATAATTGTACTGCTTGTTTGCTATTTCGTGAGCTTTTTCATAGCTCAGACCTTTTTCGTTCATCAGATCATATTCAAGGGCTTCGTGATATATCAACAACAAATCGTGTTCTTTTATATCTTTACCCTCTCTCAATCTTCTGATTGATTCAGCAATATCGTAATCAGGAGCAAATCTACTGTACCCTTCGTCTAAGTTATATTTGTTCAAAATTAGATGTTCATACATCTTTGAAACAAGTTTAACATCTATTTCTGCATTTTTAGAAATCGTTGTGACAATATTATCTTTTTCGCTGTTACGCATTGCTTCATAATATTGTTCAGCGTGTGTTTCTCGTTTTGTTCCTTCAGGGTCATTTTTGTTGTTATATGCACCTGTAACTGCACCTGTCATTATAGCACCTTTGGCAATATTTGTCAATAAGCCCTTTGCCTTTAACTTCTCATATTCAGCTGTTGTGCCGCCTTTTTCAAGGAAGCTGAGCCATTCTTCATACTCTTTGCTGTCCTCATAAGCTGCAACAGAGCAGCGGCAGTGAGGGTGCAGGGGAGCAGCATTCTCACCGGGCATCATCTTTGACACCTTGAAATGCTTTCCGTCAAGGGCTTTGCAAATGCCGCAGCAGTCGCTGTTTGCTATAAACTCATATTCAGTGAAGCCGTTTTTATCAAAAGACTGTTTCTGAGCTTCGGTCTGAACCCTTGCAAGCTCAGTTCTCATAAGCCTTTCCATACAGTAAACAGCCCCGCCTTTTGTTTTCGGGTCTGCACCGTACCAATATTTGCGTAAATCCTTTGCAATAGCACGGGGATTTTTACCTGCAATAAGCCCGCTTGAGAGTATCTTTGACAAATCCTCTCGCATAATGTCTTGATATTGCCATATACGATCTGAAAAAGTCGCATTATGAAAAGAAGCATTCGGGATAGTGTGAGCAAGCTGTGCATTGTTTCTGATTGTCTTTCCTAAAATGCCCGCTTGCCGCTTCAATTCTTCTTCTGTTCTGCCTTTAAGAATGCCGCCCATAAACTTATCAAGTTCATCGTGACCTTTTATAAGCTCAAGACCAATATTAGCCTTGAGCATTTCAAGGCGGTTGACTTTCATTGTAAGGTTGTAAAGTCGCATTTCTTCGTTGGCTTTCGGTGAGAAGTCCTTATCTCTGACATACCTTGCTGCTTTTCGCTCGTATTTCTCAATATCAAGCTTGCTGACACGCTTTTTAGCTTCGGCAATAGAAATGCCTTCCTTTTTTGCATACTTGCCGTAAAAGGCATCTATTTCCGTTTGACAGTTATCAAGAATATCTTTGTAAATACGCTCAATTTCTTTGTCATACTCAGCTTCGCTCTTTTTGTACTTGGTGAGGGCTTCTTCTTCTCGCTGTCGCCAATATTCCCTACTGTTCATCGGTCAGCCCTTCTTCAGTTGCCGAGTTTTCCTCGGTAGTTGCAGCAGCCCCGAACATAACTTTTTCAACAGGTGACATTTCAGGCGGCTTGTTTTCTTCCTCAATCTTGTCAAACTCGCCCTGTACATCGTCAACAGCTGAAATGACCTTAAGCTGCGTTTCGTGGCTTGTGATACCTTCCATACCTTGTGCAATTTGCACTTCTTCAAGAAGATTAGCAGGGAAATTCGGTGTAAACTTATAATGCAGCTGCACCCAAGCATCAGCCGGAACACCTGAAAGCGGGTGACTGAATAAAAGCTTATATCTGCGGTTCATACCACTTGTAAACTTTCTTTCTTTTGTCTTTGCAAGGTTTGACATAGCCTGAAGTTTATACTTGAGAGCAACACCCGTTGCTGAACCGAAGTTTTCATCAGAAATATTCGCAACCATACTGATCTGAAAGATAAGTCTTTCAAGTCTGTTAAGGTGATTTTCCTGTGTTGTGTCGCTTTCGGGCTTGTTCATAAACTCAACAATGAGCTTGCCTGTATCGACATCACCTTCAAAGTTGATAATTCTGTTGTCTCTTATGTGCTGCAAATCGTCACTGTCAAGCTTTGTACCTAAAATTTTTAAGTAGGAATCTGCAAAATAGTCAACATCGTTTGCCTTTTCTGATACAGCTTTGTTGAAAGCATTAACCATTGACATTACAGGCTCAAAAATGCCCTGTCTTTCTTCGTTTTCGATGAACTCTGTTGCAGGTACATCATCAAAGCCGTGACTTATGCCTTCATCGAGCCACTTAAAGCCGCCTTCAAGCTTAAAGTTTCGGTAGTATGTCTTTGTATACAGACAGCCAAACTCTTTGTTTTCATAATCTTTATACAGCCTTACAAAATAAAGCGGTTTTTCAAGTACAGAATCATCAAAAATCATAAATGCTTCTGTCGGGTTGAAATATGTTATATTCAGCTCTGAGTTTTCGTCAGCAAAATACAGCTCGTAGCCCTTGCCGTAAATGCTGCATATCTTTGAAAGCTCAGCGTTGTTATCGTCCTGATCGTTGAATTGGTCGAAGTATTCAACACGCTCTGCAACTGCTTCATCATCAGCTGTAATCTTAATAGGAATACCGATGAAAAAGCCGTTCATTGTGTCAACTATGTATTTAGGGAAATTAACCACAATACGGTTATCAGGCTTATATGAAGCCTTTGCCGTTTCGTGCAAAATATCGTGGTCGCTTGTATAAGCTTTTTTCAATCCTTCGTATCTTGCAGTCACTTCATTTCTGTGTTTGTCGATGAACTCAAGAAGAATTGTGCTTGTAAGCTCTTTGTTTGCCGATAAACGAAACATTAAATACCCCCTTTGATGTTCGTGTTAAGTTTTGGTTTAGTCCGTCTTTCTTGTTCTATTGAATATCTCAGCATAGCCATAGCATCATCTTGAAAAGGTACAGGTTCATCGAGGTATTCGCCTGTTTTTTCGTCTTTTCGCCATTTCCATTGCTGTATCTCTTTAATTGTGTTGATGCAAGACGGGTGAATATGTATTTTATGCTGTTTTAAGTGGTCGATTTGACCCCTTATAGAGCCGTTTGAGCCGCCTTTGTTTACCGGTCTTGCTCTATACCCGGCTTTTTGCCACATCTTAATTCGGTCAGGTTCTGCACTATCACACCACATTGTCAAGCCCTTGTTAAAGCCTTTACTGTTTGCAAGCTGTATTATTTCAGCTGTGTCTTTTTCAAACACATACAGCTCTTTGCATAAGTACAGCTCACCGTCTTTGAAACCTACCTCACCAATACAGTTAGCGTGGTTAAAGCCAAAGTCCTGAGCGTTTACCATATAATCAAAACGAGAAGGTGAAGTGTCAAAGTCCTCAACTATGTAATTTGACAATATAAGACCGCCGATTTCGCCCCATTCCCCAAGACCGTATATTCTGTAGCCTTCCGGGTCAACGAGCTTTCTTCTTTCCATTCTCGCCCGGTATGCTTCGTCAATAAAGCGGTTGTTTTCATAGGTTGAATGATGTGTTAAAACATTCGGGTCTGACATATCAAAAAAGACCTTTTTTATCCAATGATTTTTATTCACCGGGTTAAAGGTCAGTCTGATCTGATAAAATTGACCGTCAGGAAGTTCACCCCTGAGTCGGTCATCTATGATTTCAACATCTGCCTGAGTAAACTCAGTTGCTTCTTCAAGCCATACATCAGTAAGTTTGCCGTTTTGGAATGTGATTGACTTCAGCTTTTCTCTTTGCTTTTCGTCATTCATTCCACGGAAAATGATTTTATTTCCGTTTGCTCTGCAAGTGAGCTGCAGAGGGGAAGTGTTGATTTTCCAATAAAGATCAGCTTTATCACCGAACATACGATAAATAGCACCCGTAAGCTCTGCAAAGGTGCTGTCTCTGTTTGTTATATCTGACTTCCGCATAGCAACAAGGTTTCTGCCCTTGTCTTGCATAAGCCTTAATATGTAGTTCTGAGCTGTGTCATAGCTTTTGCCACTACCGGCTGAGCCTTTCATAACGATGTAACGCTTTTTACTACGGTTAACTTCCTTAAAAGAAGCGTTAGCTTGAATGTTTATGTTCATATTGCATCAGCTTCTTTAAAGGCTTTGAGCATCTTCGGAAATTGAATTGCAAGCCAATCAACCATTTCTTCATTTTCAGCCCAACTGCTGCAACAATTAAGCCCCGATTCAAACAGAAAAGCGTGAATGATTTCGTGCCTTGTTACTACCTTTTTATATCCGGGCAAGTCTTTCTTTGCTGAGGGGTCTGTGATATTCATTTCGTCAATAACACATTCCTTGATGCTTGTGTCACAGTAGCCGTCTTTGTCGATAAGGTTTAAATCGTTGCTTTCATTTGACTCATACACTGAGTATTCAGTGCCTAATACATTTATCTTTTTCATCATTCGTCACCATAATCAACCGTGATATTCAATTCCATATCAACAGCCTGCTCAACTTTTTCTGTATATAAGCCGTAACGCTTGCCGAGAAGCTCAGCAGCCTTCAAGCGTTCTTTTTCGTCAGGAGCTTTATCCATTCTTGTTGCAATAGACTTACCCTTCCCGATGCCCTCAACAACAATAACTTCAGATTGACTTTCACCCCTCATTACAGAGGTCAGATATTTAAGAACTTCATCCTGGTCAGCTATCAGTGCCGATTCTTTTTCAGCCATTCTTTCATCAATAGCTGCTCTGACTTCGGGTTTGAACTTCTTTCTTTCTTTTTCGTTAGGGTTTTTCAGGGTTTCGGGATTTATCCACTTGCTCGCTTCTTTTGCTGTAGATTCCTTATACCCTGCATTGAGTGCTGCCTGATAAGCATTACCCAACAGGATATATTCATCAACAAACAGCTTTTCTCTGTCGTTTAATACCACCTTGCAACACTCCTTTCAGTTTGTTAAAAAAGCACCTTAGGCGGCTTGTGCGAATCACTGCCGCCCCGAAGGAAAGAGTATTTAACAGGAAAAAATCTCAAAAAACCTGCAGGTGCTTGTGTTTTAATCAAATTGTTATTTCTTCAGGATAAGGCGGTTCTTGCCTTTCCAATTCTGCATATAAAAAACGAACTACAGAAGTATTGAAAGACTCTGACAGTTCGCTGTGTGTGCTTATTATTTTTCTTGTTTTGAGCTCCCACCCGTCAATTAAAAGACAGTTGACAAGTGCATCAAAGCATTTCGGCTGTTCTATCGGCTGAATAACAGTTTTTATTTGCTTCATAGGGTAATTCCACCACCCACATATTTAAAGCCCTGCACAGCCCTAAAATGACCGCCAAAACCGCTATTTACAACTTTATTCCCTTTTGCTTTTGCTGACTTTGCAAGTGATTTGTAACTTTTAGCCTTATTGTCACCGTACAGCTTAGCTGAACACTGAACCCATTTATCAGACCGCCGCAAAGCTGAGCATAATTGAGGATGTGAAGTGTGAAAATATACAGGCAACTGCTTATTTCTTCTGCCGTTTCCGTCAAGGTGATATTGAGCAACAGCATTCAGAAACTTTGTGCCAACTCCCGCCCCTTGCCATTCCGGCATTGTTACAAGCCTTGTTGCCCGGTAGCCTTTAAGGTGAAACCACGGGCTGACAGCAAGGTGACAAGCAAGCTCACCGCCAACTGTGCCGACAAAATATTCAGCTGCAATCGGCATAGGTAAATCTAAATAATAATGCGGTTTAAAATATCGCCAATAACTGCCGTTGACCTTCCTGATTTCCAATTCAATAGTTGGTCTTTGCCGGGGATAACCTCTTTCAAAAGTTTTTGTGTTTGTATCAATTACCCAATCAGGCTGAAGCCAATCAACAACATCAAAATGCGGTGTTAAAAGAACAACTTTACCTTTTGGGTTTTCTCTTCGCCAAGCCTTTTGAAAAGCTGAAGCCCCTATTTTTGCAATTTGTCTGTCAATAACTGAGGTAAATTCGTCAACAACAACTTCATCAGGTTTGTTGCAGATCAGCCTTGCAAGACCTGCCCTGAATTGTTCACCGTTTGAAAGAACTTTAAAAGGTCGAAGCCAAGCGGGAACATCACCTAAGCCCACTGAAGCAAGAAGCCCGGTCACTGTGTTAAAATCACCGCCGGGTGCAATATCGTCAATTATAGGTTTGCTGCTATTCCAACCTTCAGCAAGATTAACTATCTTGTTTTCGCCGAATATCTGTTTACCGATTGAAGTCTTTCCTGAGCCTGAAGCACCTACTACAACACCGATATTCCATTCACCGGATAAATCAACACCGTCAATAATTAAATCGAAATTGCAGCCGCTTTCTGCATTGAATAGGCTTTTCAC
>JAZTWP010000024.1:0-4319 GCA_045636025.1 Acutalibacteraceae bacterium
GCGTTGTAACGACTTCGGTGCAGGCGGTGTTTCAGTTGCTATCGGTGAACTTGCAGACGGTCTTGAAATCGACCTTAATGCAGTTCCCAAGAAGTACGAAGGTCTTGACGGTACTGAACTTGCAATCAGTGAATCTCAGGAAAGAATGGCTGTTGTTGTTGAAGCAAAGGATGTAGAAAGATTCGTTGAACTTGCAACAAGCGAAAACCTTGAAGCAACTGTTGTTGCAAAGGTAAAGGCAGAGCCCAGACTTACAATGACATGGAACGGTAACGTTATCGTTGACCTTTCAAGAGAATTCCTTAACTCAAACGGTGCTGCAAAGCACATTGATATTATGCCTGAAAATCCCAAGGCTTATGAAAAGAAGATTGTAACAGGCTTTACAGACGGTTACAAGGCTCTCGCAGGCGACCTCAATGTCTGCTCAAAGAGAGGTCTTTCAGAAAGATTTGACTCAACAATCGGTGCCGGTACAGTTCTTATGCCTTTCGGCGGTAAGAATCAGCTCACACCCATTCAGGCAATGGTAAACAAAGTTTCTGTTGAAAAGAAGCACACAGACACATGTTCATTCATGGCATGGGGTTACAATCCCTTTATAATGGAAAAGAGTCCCTATCACGGTGCATATCTTGCAGTTGTTGAATCAGTTGCAAAGCTTATTGCAACAGGTGCAGAATTTAACGATGTTTACCTCACATTCCAGGAATACTTCCTTAAGCCCGAAAAGAATCCCGCACGTTGGGGACAGCCTCTCTCAGCACTTCTCGGTGCTTTCAAGGCTCAGATGGATTATGAAATCGCATCAATCGGCGGTAAGGACTCAATGAGCGGTACATTTGAAGATATCGACGTGCCTCCCACACTTGTTTCATTTGCAGTAACAACAGGTAATGTAAACGGCGTTGTTTCTCCCGAATTCAAGTCAGCAGGTCATAAGGTTGTCATTCTTAAGCCCGAATATGACGAAAACGGTCTTCCCACAGCTGAATCAGAAAAGAAACTCTTTGCTGATGTTTATGCACTTATCAAAGCAGGTAAGGTTGCAGCTTGTTATACTCCCACTTACGGTGGCATTGCAGAAGCAGTTATGAAGATGTGCTTCGGTAACAGCGTTGGTTTTGAATTCAATGAAGATTTCGAAATCGATGATATATTCGGTTATAACTACGGTTCATTCATTCTTGAACTCACAACAGAAGATGAAATCGGTGCAGTTCTCGGTAATACCTGCCTTGAAGAGACAATCAAGTACGGCAATGAAGAAATCGAACTTGCAGACCTTCTTGATATTTATGAAAACAAGCTTGAACCCATTTTCTCATGCAACATCAAGCAGGACGAAAAGGAAATCGAAGCATTCTCATTTAATGCAGAAACAAGAGTTGCTCCCGCAATCAAGGTTGCAAGACCGAAGGTTCTTATTCCCGTATTCCCCGGCACAAACTGTGAATTCGATACAGCAAAGGCTCTTATGACTGCAGGTGCAGATCCCGAAATCTTTGTTATCAAAAACCTTTCAGCAGCAGCTATCGCAGAATCTGTTGAAGCATTCGCAGAAAAGGTTAAGCAGTCACAGATTATCTTCGTTCCCGGCGGTTTCTCAGGCGGTGACGAACCCGACGGTTCAGGTAAGTTCATCACAGCATTCTTCCGTAACGGTGCTGTAAAAGAACAGGTTCACGAACTTCTTAAGAACCGTGACGGTCTTATGGCAGGTATCTGTAACGGTTTCCAGGCTCTTATCAAGCTCGGTCTTGTACCTTACGGTGAAATCATTGATACAGATGAAAACTGTCCCACACTTACATACAACACAATCGGCAGACATCAGTCAAGACTTGTAAGAACAAGAATCGCTTCAAACAAGTCACCCTGGCTCATGAATACAAATGTAGGCGATGTTTACACAGTGCCCATTTCACACGGTGAAGGCAGATTCCTCTGCTCAGATGAACTTGTCAAGGAACTTGCCGCAAACGGTCAGATTGCTACACAGTATGTTGATCTTGCAGGCAACCCCACAGCAGATATTCACTTCAATCCCAACAACTCCGTATGCGCTATCGAGGGTATCACATCACCCGACGGCAGAGTATTCGGTAAGATGGGTCATTCAGAAAGAATCGGTCACGGTCTTTACAAGAACGTTGATGGTGATTTCAATATCGGTATGTTCGCATCTGCTGTTGAATACTTCAAATAATGCATAATGCACAATGCAGAATGCATAATTGAAAATGCATAAACACAACACCACCACAGGAAACTGCGGTGGTGATTTTTTGTTTTGAATCTATAAGAATCGATTTGTATAGTGTAGGGAGCGATGTCCACATCGCTCAGTTATAATCAGCAAAAATTAAAGGGACCGATGAAATCATCGGTCCCTGAAATTTTTTATTGTAGCTTAAAACTGATATTCACCTGCTGTGACTTCTGTTACTTTGCCGTCGAGAATGATTGTAGCTGTGCAGTTTTCGGGAACTGAGAAGTGGTAAGCAACCTTGCCGTTTTCTCTCTTCCATTCAGACTTGATCATGCCGAATCTTGATTCGATTGATGCTTTTACAAAATCGAGTCTGTCATCTGTAAGAGGAGCGAAGATAATGTGCTCAAATGCAGGTTTGCTTTCGTCAATCTTGATACCTGCAGCATCACCGTAAAGCCAGTCAGCAACAGAGCCGTATGCATAGTGGTTAAATGAGTTCATTGAAGTGCTCCACATTGAGCCGTCTTCACGCATACTGTCCCAATGCTCCCAGATTGTTGTTGCACCCATTTTGACTGAGAAGAGCCAACCGGGATATTCTTCACGGAGAAGAAGGTCATAAGCAGTTTTTTCATAACCGTTGTCTGAAAGAGCGTGAAGAAGGTACGGAGTGCCTACAAAACCTGTCTTGAGATGACCGCATTCTGTTACAAGCTCATTGAGCTGTTTTGCAGTTTCGGGGATACTGTCGCTGATGCCGAAATGACAAGCAAGTACACAAGCTGTCTGTGTTGCGTAATCGGGAGCAATTCTGCCGTCTTTCATGTACTTGTTTCTGAAAGCGTTGATTGCTTTTTCTCTCATTGCAAGGTATTTGCCTGCATCTTCACCGCAGAGAGCACATGCTTTCATATAAATTTCACTTGAATAAATGAAATATGCAGTTGCGATAAGGTCTTTGTCTGTACCGTTACTGCAGTCTTCGGGGCTTGAACCGTCAAGGTTGAGCCAGTCACCGAAGTGATGACCTCTTGCCCAGATATCATCCCATGTGTGGTAGTCAATATATTCAAGATAATCAGCCATTGACTTGAGAGAATCTTTAATGATTTCTTTGTTGCCGTATGTGAGATACATCTGCCAGGGACAGATTGTAGCCGCATCAGCCCAGGCGGCAGAGCATTCATCGTCAGGACCGAATGTGTTGGGGATAACGTGAGGTACTGCCCCCCAGGGTGTCTGGTCTGCACGAAGGTCTGCGAGCCATTTTGTGAAGAATTTTTCAACATCGTAGTTGTATGATGCAGTCTTTACGAAAACCTGAGCATCACCTGTCCAGCCGAGTCTTTCATCTCTCTGCGGACAGTCGGTGGGAATATCAAGGAAATTACCCTTCTGTCCCCATACAATGTTGCTGAAAAGCTGATTTATCAGCGGGTCTGAGCTTTCTACATATCCTGTGCGCTTCATTTCACTATGAACAACCACGGCGGTAAAATTTTCAGCTCTGATTTCACACGGGTAAGAATCCACCCGCACATAACGGAAGCCGTAGAAGGTAAGATTCGGCTTATAGGTCTGTATTCCTTCTCTGCAGATATATCTGTAAAGAGCCTTTGCACTACGGTAGTTTTTGTTGTAGAAATTGCCATCCTTATCCAGAATTTCACCGAAGGAGGAGGATATTTCATCACCTGCTTCGGCATCAACGGTAATTTCAAGATATCCCGTCATATTCTGGCCGAAATCAAGAACAGTTTCACCCTTGGGCGTGACGATGATTTCTTTTACGCCCAGACGCTCCTGCTCCTTTACGGCTTCACCCTCCTGAGGTATAAGAAGAGTCTGTGAATTATCCGCAGCAACCGACGCAACGGTATCAAACACAGGGGTATAGGTTGCATCGTACTCTATGCCGTTATACAGATGACAGAATCGAAGTCTGCTTTCCGCTACAAGCCAGCTTTCATCGGTGCCGATATCCTCTTCGGTACCGTCGGCGTATTCAATATGAAGCTGAGCAATAATAGCCTTGGGCTGTTTCTTTTCAAGTCTCCAGAACCAGCCCTCTGCAAGCTCTATAGTTATAATATTTTCCTCCTGA
>JAZTWP010000025.1:0-25197 GCA_045636025.1 Acutalibacteraceae bacterium
AACAGTTACAGCAAAAGTTGAAAAGAACGGCAAAGCAAAGAAAGTTGTTGTTTTCACTTACAAGTCAAAGAAAAACGAGAAGCGTAAGATGGGCCACAGACAGCCCTACACAAAGGTTGAAATTTCAGCTATCAACGCTTAATTTGGTATGATTAAAGCCAGATTTTTCAATCAGGGTGATTTGCTCACAGGCTTTGAGGTTAAGGGTCACGGCGGTGGCGAAGCGGGCACAGACATTGTCTGCGCAGCAGTTTCTTCGGCAGTTTATATGGCGGCCAACACCGTAACCGAGATTTTATCTCTTGACGTTGACATCGAAGTTGAAGACGGATATCTTTATTTTGAAGTTAAACCGTTGAGTGAAACCCAGGCGATTCTCAAAGGCTTACAGCTGCATTTGATAAGCCTGTCAAAGGATTATCCAAAAAACATTAAAGTTACAAACATCTAAACGGAGGTGCCATAATGCTTAAAATCAACATTCAGCTTTTTGCTCATAAAAAAGGTATGGGTTCAACCCGTAACGGCCGTGATTCTGAATCAAAGAGACTCGGCGTAAAGCGTGCAGACGGCCAGGCTGTTAATGCAGGAACAATTCTTGTTCGTCAGAGAGGCACAAAGATCCACCCCGGCAACAACGTTGGTAAGGGTTCTGACGATACACTTTTCGCTCTTGTTAACGGTACAGTTAAGTTCGAGAGAATGGGCAAAGACCGCAAAAAGGTCAGCGTTTACGAAAACTAAGATTTTATTCCATAAAGCCTGTGCTTCGGCATAGGCTTTTTTCTTTTTCAATTCACAATGCAAAAATGCATAATGCACAATCAAGCAGATGTTGCCACCAAGGCAGATTCTGCGTTATAAATGGGTAAGGGCAAAGCCCTTCCGATTGTAATTGTGCATTGTGAATTCTTAATTATGCATTAAATTATTGTTTTCCATTCTATTGATTTTTTTAATCGCAGGGTGTAAAATATAATGTAATATTTTTTGGAGGTATAAGTTATGAACAACATTTGGCACTCAATAAACCCCGAAAGAATCAAGCCTCACGATTTTATGGCAGTTATCGAAATTCCCAAGGGCAGCAAAAAGAAGTATGAGCTTGATAAAGAAACAGGTCTTATCATGCTTGACAGAATTCTTCACACCTCCACACACTACCCCGCAAACTACGGTTTTATCCCCCGTACATACGGTGATGACCTTGACCCTCTTGATGTTCTCGTGCTTTGCTCAGAGCCTCTTGACCCTCTCACTCTTGTAAGATGCTACCCCATCGGTGTTATCAAGATGAAGGATAACGGCAGAGGCGACGAAAAAATCATCGCTGTGCCTTTCGGTGACCCCACATACAATGTTTACAGAAGCATTTTTGCACTTCCCAAGCATATGTATGATGAAATGTCACACTTCTTTGAAATCTACAAGGCTCTTGAAAACAAGGAAACAGTTGTTGACGAAGTAAAAGATTCAAACGAAGCTGTTGAAATCATCACTCATTGTATCGAAAATTACATAAACACTTTCGGTGAAGGCGAAAAATAAAATTTTCAAGTAAAATATATTAAGGATTTTTTTATGAACAATATCGTTTATACTTACGGCAATGAAATATATCTCAACATAACAAATGCATGCCCCTGCAACTGCGAATTCTGTGTGCGTAACAACGCAGACGGTCTCGGTGATATGGGCAGTCTCTGGCTCGATCACGAACCGTCTTTTGAAGAGATAAAAAATGCTGTTGATGCATTTGATTTTACAGGTTTTACAGACGTTGTCTTCTGCGGTTACGGTGAACCCACCTGCGCACTTGAAAAACTGTTGAAAACTGCTGAATATATCAAAAACACAAAGAATGTCAGAATCAGACTCAACACAAACGGACTTTGTGACCTCATCAACAAAACAGAAAATTCTGCCGCAAGAATGAACGGTCTTATTGATTCAGTATCAATCAGCCTCAACGCTTCCGATGCTGAGAAATATGAAAAAATCGTTCATCCGTCATTCGGAATAAAATCTTTTGATGCAATGTTCAGATTCACAAAAGATGCACAAAAATATATCCCCTCTGTCAGAATGAGTGTCGTTGACACCATCGGTGAAGAGGAGATAGAAAAATGCAGAAAACTCTGCGCAGATAACAATATCGAGCTTCGTGTAAGAAAATATATCAAATAAATTTACGGGAGGCAATCCGATTGAACGAACAATCAACAAACAATGCTCAGCTTTTTTGCAGATACTGCAACAGAGCACTTGAGGAATATTCTCCCTATGCAAAAGAAAAGGGCATTCCGATGTGCAATTTCTGCGAAGTGAAACACAAAGAATTTGAAGCAATAATGGAAATAAGAAGAAAACGTGCGGCAGAATAATCAGCGTTTCTCAATTTCAACACCGCTGTAATAGTGTCTGATTATTTCGTCATAGGTGCTGCCGTTCTGTGCCATACAATTGGCTCCGTTCTGACTCATTCCCACACCGTGACCGTACCCCATAACGGTAAAAATATATTCACCGTCTTCTTTTTCAACGGTAAATGCAGGGCTTCTGAGTCCGAGCAGTTCTCTTGCCTGCATTCCGGTCATAACAACTGAACATATATCTGTTTCGAGCACCGTTCCTGCAGGAGAGGTGCTTTTTGTTTTTATATAAACATCTGAAACGTCGCAATCAATAATATGTGCAAGTTCTTCGGGTGTGATAATGACAGTTGATTCATACCTCGTTGAATCAGTATCCCAACTGCTGTCTGCACTCTGAAGATAGGGCACATCTTCGCCCCATATCACTTTTGCAGATTCGGTCTGACCGCTGCTTATTGCGTGGTATGCAGCCATAATCGGCACTCCTTCGTATGTTATGACCTTGTCAATAACATCGTCAACCGCATCACAGATTTTGCCGTAATAAGAATCAAAAGCATCACCCCAACGGCTTTTCATTTCAGCAACGGTAATATATCCCTGATGCATACTGCTGTCATCAGACACAATTGCCCCGCCGATTGAATCATCACCGCCGAGATTCTTTCTGTATTCCGCAAAAGTCACAGCCGCAAGAGCCTGAGCTTTGATTGCCTCTTCTTCATAAGAAGCCGGCACCTCTGCTGCAACTGCACCGATTATATAATCACGCATACTGAGAATTTCAACATTGCTCTGAGCCGACATAAAAACACTTATAGAATCTTCATTTTCAGGAGTTGCAACCACCTCTGATATTACACCTTCAGCGGTTGAAACTTCAGCTGTGTCATCAGGTTTGCTATCGGAATTTCCAATCAAAACAGCCGTAAGCGGAGCCAACAACATAACAACCGCCACAGCAACGCATAATGCACCGTACAATTTCATAATTTTTCTCTACCTGCCTTTATTTTTTAGGTTTTATCCCCTTATTTTTCTTGACTCCAAAGCGAAAACATTATATAATAAAGTGTATTGCTATAATAAGATAAAATATTTATATAATATATAGAGGAGATGATAGAATGAGTAAAACAATCATCAAAGATGAAGCTATTTCATTATTATGCAACGGACTCGCAGATAATAACTACATAAATATAGACGACTATGCAAAATACGGTGTAAAAAGAGGTCTTCGTAACGCCGACGGTACAGGTGTTATGGCAGGTCTTACAAAAATATGCAGCGTTGAAGGTTACTATATGAATGACGGCGAAAAGGTCCCCAAGGAAGGTCACCTTTTCTATCGCGGAATTGATATAAACGACATCGTAAATGCATGTAGCAACGAAAACCGTTTCGGTTTTGAAGAAGTAATCTGGCTTCTTCTTTTCGGTCAGCTTCCCACACAGAATCAGCTTGACCGTTTCAACGAAGCTCTTGCTGAAATGCGTGAACTCCCCGACAACTTCACAGAAGATATGATTATGAAGGCTCCGTCACCCAACATTATGAACAAACTTGCACGTGGCGTTATGGCTCTCTATTCATATGACGATAATCCCGATGACATTTCAATTGAGAATGTACTCAATCAGTCACTTCACCTGATTGCACAGCTTCCCTCAATTATGTCATATGCATATCAGGTAAAGAGAAGACATTATTACCACAAGAGTATGTATATTCATCCGCCCAAGCCTCATCACCACACAGCGGAAGTTATACTCAACTCACTGCGTTCAGATAAAATATTCACAGATGCAGAAGCAAAACTTCTTGACATCTGCCTTATCCTTCATGCCGAACACGGCGGCGGTAACAACTCAACATTCGCAACAAGAGTTCTTTCATCATCAGGTACAGATACATATTCAGCAATCGCTGCAGGTATCGGTTCACTCAAAGGACCCAAGCACGGTGGTGCAAACCATAAAGTTTCCTGCATGATAGACAGCTTCAAAGAAAATTGTTCCGACATTGCTGATGCCGGTCAGGTTGCAGATTACCTTACAAAAATTATGAAGAAAGAAGGCGGCGACGGCACAGGTCTTGTTTACGGTATGGGCCACGCTGTTTACACTCTTTCAGACCCCAGAGCAGTACTTCTCCGTGCAAAAGCAGAAGAATTTGCAATGGGCACAGAGTTTGAATCAGAATACAAACTTCTCAACAACATTGAAAAGCTCACTCCCGAACTTTTTGCAAAGGTAACAGGTAAAACAAAAACTGTCTGTGCAAACGTTGACCTTTATTCAGGTCTTATTTACAAGATGCTCCGCATCCCCGAAGACCTTTACACTCCCCTCTTTGCAACTGCACGTATGGCAGGCTGGTGTGCCCACAGAATTGAAGAGCTTTACACAGGCAGCAGAATTATCCGTCCTGCATACAAGAGCCTTTCTTCACACATCGAATACACACCCATTGAAAAAAGAACAGAGAAATAACAGGAGGCAGTCAAATTGAAAATCAAAAACAGTGTTCAGGCAATTTCACCTGATATTTCAATAATTCTTATGTGCGCAGGTATTCTTGTTGCCTGCCCCTTAAGAATCTTCCAGATGCTTAAAAACATCGACCCCACAACAGGATTTTTCAAAGAGTCATCAATTTCTGTAATGATTTTTTACGGTGTGCTTGCTCTTGTTTCATTACTTATACTTGTGCTCACATTCCTCAGCGGAAGAATTCCTGCTGCTATCGCCCCTAAAGGCAGAAGAATTTTCCTCGGAACATCTTCAATAGTCTTTGCGGCAACTCTTTTCTATGATGCAATCAGCAATTATCTTCCTCAGAAAAACACAACAGCAACTATAGTGCAGAATATTCAGTCACTTACAAAGCTTCATCACGCACACGCTGCTTTTGCATTCCTTGCAAGTTGCTATTTTGTTGTTTTTGCAATTTCTTATTTTGTCGGCAAAAATTTTCACAACAAACTCAAAATCCTTTCCCTTGCACCTCTCGCATGGTGTTTAATCAAAGTTCTTGAAAAGATTTCAGTAATCATAAGCATTGTAAGAGTTTCAGAACTTCTTCTTGAACTTATTACTTGTGTATTCCTTATGCTTTTCTTTATGACTTTTGCAAGAGTTATTTCAGACATCAACAGCAAAGGTTCAATGTGGAGTGTAATTGCCTGCGGTGCAGTTTCATCACTCTTCATTCTGACATACTCAATCCCCAGATTTATGCTTGATATAACAGGCAATGACGCTTCTCTCGTCAGCGGTTATCCCGTAACATATGCAGAAATCGCCTGTGCAGCATTTATAATTGTATTCATCATCACAACTCTCCGTTCAGGATATAATATGGAAGACGTTGAAAGAATGAATCAGGATCTTCAGACTGAAGCAGAATATGCAGCAGAAACTGAAGATGAAATCTTCGAAGAATCAGACGTTGTTGAAGACGCAACTATCGTCACTGAAACAGAAGAAAACGAATAAAACGGAGGTGTAAAACATGGAGTTATTTCTGCAGAATATGGGAACTGCCGCAAGTCAGGTATTTATACTCTATGTGATGGTTGCTATAGGTTTTATATCAGACAAACTTCATGTATTTACAGAAAAAACAGCAAGAGCATCAAATGACCTGTTATTTTATGTTATCACCCCCTGCGTAGTTGTAAATTCATTCCTGAGCACATCTTTTTCAAAGGATTCTGCAAGCAGTTTTGCAATTTCGGTTGCAATTTCTCTTCTTGCACACGGAATAGGCATTCTGTTTTCTGCCCCCCTTTTCAATAAAAACAAAGAGGACAGAAACAGAACAATTTACAAATATGCCTGTATATACGGCAACCTCGGTTATATGGCTCTGCCTCTTGCAAAAGCAGTACTCGGCGAAGCAGGTGTATTCTTCTGCTCAGGCGGACTTGTAGTGTTCAACACCCTTTGTTTCACACACGGCATCCGTCTTATAAACAAAGGCAACAAGAACATTAAGTTCAGCATAAAATCACTTATCCTCAATCCCGGTGTAATTTCAGTTCTTATCGGTCTGCCGCTGTTTATATTCTCGGTAAAATTACCGCCCATACTCAGTCAGCCCATAAGCTTTATTTCAAATATGAATACACCTTTTGCAATGATAATCTTCGGTACTTATCTTGCAAACACAGACCTGAAAACCATGTTCAGAGTCAAAGAACAGTACTTTATAATGGCTGTAAGACTCATTGCCGTACCTCTCGTTATCATCCTTGCTGCAAAACTTCTGAATCTCAATGCGGCACTTGCAACAGCTTGTATGATTTCCGCATCAGCGCCAAGCGCCAACAACACTGTTATGTTTGCAGCAAAATACGATAAAGATACAGCAGTAGCATCAAAAATTGTGGCACTCAACAGCTTTGTTTCAATTCTGACAATGCCTGTAATGATTGCTCTCGCACAGATGTAACTGTCTTCAGAAACGGGTTTTAACTATGAATTTCGGAAAATTACAACTTAACGAAGAAGTTATGAAACGTCTTTCTTCTGCTGTGGATTCAGGTACACTTTCTCACGCAATTCTCCTGACCGGCGGCACAGAAAAAGAGAGAAAAGAACTTGCATTTCTTATTTCTCAGGCACTTCTTTGCGATTCTGCAAACAAGCCTTGTCTCAAATGTGAATCCTGCAAAAAAATCAAATCGGGAAACCATCCGGATATCATCGTTACTGAAGGCGAAGCAGGAAAACAGAAAAGCATCAAGATTGACACAATCCGTTCAATCAGGTCAAGAGCTTATATTGTGCCGAATGAAGCACCGTTTCAGATTTTTCTTATTCTTGAAGCATCAGGAATGGGTGAAGAGGCACAGAATGCACTTCTTAAAATTCTTGAAGAGCCTCCCGCAACAGCAAGATTCATTCTTGCTTCAAGATCGCGTGATGATTTCAGACAGACTATCCTCTCCCGTGTAACGCCCTTTGCAATCAGCGAAGACAGCGGACAGGCGGCAGGCGAAAAAGAGAATACAAAGGCTTCAAAGGCCGCTGAAGACATTTTTGTTGCAATGCTGTCTAAGAATGAGGCTAAAATAATGCTCAGCACAGCACCCCTTGAAAAGGACAAGAAAACATTCAAAGCATGTGCAGAAAAAATGATTCTTATGCTCAGAAACAGCATTATAGCCAGATTCAGAGACGATACTGATATTACAATAACAGAAAAAAAATTCTCCGTTAAATTCTCGGAGAAAGAAATTATAGATATGATGGGTGTCCTCAAAAATCTTCTGGAAGATGCCGATAAAAATGCAAACGACAACCTCCTTGTGACAAGACTCACAACAGAGCTTGTTGAATGCTTTGAAAAAGATAGGAGTTAACTATGATAGAAGTAATCGGAGTTAAATTCAAACAGACCGGTAAGGTTTATTATTTCGACCCCTGCGGTCTTAAACTCAATAAAGGTGATGGAGCAATCGTTGAAACTGCAAGAGGCGTTGAATGTGGTGAAGTGGCTCTCGAAAACAGAGAAGTGCCCGATGAAGCAATAATTCAGCCTCTCAAAAAGGTCATCAGACAGGCAACAGCAGAAGACATTGCGATTGTAAACAAAAATAAAGAAAAAGAGCAGAAAGCTACAGTTATATTTGAAGAAAAGGTAGCAATGCGCAAGCTTGATATGAAGCTCGTTGATGTAGAATACACATTTGACGGCAGCAAAATTCTCTTCTATTACACAGCTCCCTCAAGAGTTGACTTCCGTGAGCTTGTAAAAGACCTTGCAGGCGTTTTCAGAGCAAGAATCGAGCTCAGACAGATCGGTGTAAGAGACGAATCAAAAATGCTCGGCGGTCTTGGTATCTGCGGCAGACCTTTCTGCTGTAAGGAATTCCTCAACGACTTCCAGCCCGTTTCAATCAAAATGGCAAAAGAGCAGGGGCTGTCCCTGAATACCCTTAAAATAAGCGGTTCATGCGGCAGACTTATGTGTTGCCTTAAATATGAACAGGACGCATACGAGCATCTGCTGAAGATAACACCCAAAATCGGTGCAATCGTTGACACAAAGCACGGCAAGGGTGAAGTTATTGATATGAATCTTCTCACAGGCAAACTTACAGTAAGACTTGAGAAGAATCCTGACGCGGCACCCGTCATCTGCAAAAGAGACGATGTGAAGCTTATCAAGGATGCAAAAATCACAATTGCAAAAGAAGAGCTTGATGCGCTCAGAGATATTGAAGGTAATTAATCAATAAAATTTTCTCAAAAAATACAACTTTTCTATTGCATTTTATGAAAAGTGTGTTACAATAAAATAAATTCACATAAGGGAGGTTTAACAATGGCTTACAAAATCACAGACGCATGTATCGCTTGTGGTGCTTGTGCAGCAGATTGCCCCGTAGAGGCTATCTCAGAAGGCGATGGCATCTATGTTATCGACGCTGATGCATGTATCGATTGCGGTGCTTGTGCAGCATCTTGTCCCGTAGAGGCTCCCGTTGCAGACTAATTGTTGAACAACAAAAGAGTCACCTGTTAAGGTGGCTCTTTTTTTCTTGTCCTGAAACACAGTAAACAAAAAAATCCCATCTGATTTCTCAGATGGGATGAATGTTGATAAGTAAAAATTACTTAAGTTCAACCTTTGCCCCAGCTTCTTCAAGCTTAGCCTTGATGTCTTCAGCTTCGTCCTTAGAAACAGCTTCCTTGAGTGTCTTAGGAGCGCCTTCAACAACAGCCTTTGCTTCGCCAAGGCCAAGGCCTGTGATTTCACGAACAACCTTGATAACCTTGATCTTTGCAGCAGCGTCGAAACCTGCAAGAACAACGTCGAATTCTGTCTTTTCTTCAGCAGCTTCTGCAGGGCCTGCAGCAACAGCTACAGCTACGGGAGCAGCAGCGCTAACGCCGAATCTTTCTTCTACTTCTTTAACAAGTTCTGAGAGTTCAAGAACTGAGAGCTCAGCAACTTCATCAACAATCTTAGTGATCTTTTCTGATGCCATTTTAATTTACCTCCGAATTAATTTCGATAAAATTCTTTTTTTTAGTGTTGCAGCGAATTATTCTGCTGCGGGTGCTTCTTCAGCGGGTGCAGCTTCTTCTGCTGCGGGTTCTGCTGCGGGTTCGCCATCCTTTTCAACAATAGCATTGACTGCTCTTGCGAAAGAAGCCATGGGAGCCTGGAATGCAGCGGCAACAGTTGCAAGAAGAACTTCACGAGAGGGAAGTTTTGCAAGGCTGTCAATTTTGTCAAGAGAAATAACCTCACCTTCGAGGAAACCGCCCTTGATTGAGAAATTCTCATGCTTGTCAGCAAACTCTGAGAGAATTTTTGCAGAAGCGACAGCGTCGTCCTTGCTTACTGCGAGAGCTGTTGTGCCTTCGAGAACTGATGTAAGTCCTTCGAGAGCTGTGCCCTTAACAGCAAGAGTAAGAAGAGTGTTCTTTACAACAGCATAGTCTACGCCTGCTTTTCTGAGGTTTGCACGAAGAACAGTGTCATCCGCAACTGTGATACCCTTGTAATCTACAAGAACACCTGCAACTGCACCGTTAAGCTTCTCAGAAAGTTCAGCAACCTGCTGCTTCTTCTGCTCTAAAACTTTAGCACTTGGCATGCTTGGTTTCACCTGCCCATAAATATTTTAAGTGCTGTTCAATATGGAAAAATGCCTTCCTGCACAAAGACAGAAAGGCATACAATTCTATAAATCGTATTCCATTCCTCGGCAGGCGTCAATGCTTAATCGGAAAAACCGAACCTGCTGTCTTTAGAACAGCTTATATATATTAACACATTTTTTGTTATGTGTCAATACTTAAATTGATTATTCTTCCGTTGTTGTTACAACAACCTTATTGGGGTTAACGCGAACGCCGGGACCCATTGTTGAAGCAACTACACAAGAACGGATGTACTGACCCTTTGCAGCAGCGGGCTTAGCCTTAACGATTGCTTCAAGAAGTGTAGCGAAGTTTTCGCCGAGCTTCTCTGCACCGAAAGATGCCTTACCGATGGGGCAGTGAATGATGTTTGTCTTATCAAGACGGTACTCAATCTTACCAGCCTTAGCTTCTTCAACAGCCTTAGCTACGTCAGGAGTAACTGTACCTGCCTTGGGGCTGGGCATAAGACCACGGGGACCGAGGACTTTACCAAGACGGCCTACAAGACCCATCATGTTGGGAGCTGCGATACATACGTCAAAATCCATAAAGCCTTCGCCCTGGATCTTTGCAACGAGATCTTCAGCACCTACTACTTCAGCACCTGCTGCAACAGCAGCATCTGCTTCTGCACCCTTTGCGAATACAGCAACTCTTACTTTCTTACCAGTACCGTTGGGAAGAACAACAGCACCACGAACCTGCTGGTCTGCGTGACGTGAGTCAACACCAAGACGAACGTGAACTTCAACAGTTTCGTCGAACTTTGCCTTTGCTGTCTGACAAGCGAGAGCGAGTGCTTCGCTGGGGTCATAAAGTTTTCCTAAATCAACAGCTTTTACACTGTCAACATATTTCTTACCATGTTTCATTATTCACTTACCTCCGGCTTAGTCTGCTACGACAACGCCCATGCTGCGTGCTGTACCAGCTACCATTGACATAGCTGCTTCTACACTAGCTGCGTTAAGGTCGGGCATCTTCTGCTCTGCAATTTTTCTTATCTGCTCTGTTGTGATTGTAGCTACCTTTGTCTTGTTGGGGACACCTGAGCCACTCTCAATACCGCAAGCTTTCTTGATAAGAACTGCTGCAGGAGGAGTCTTTGTGATGAATGAGAAGGAACGGTCAGCGTAAACTGTGATAACTACGGGGATGATAAGACCCATATCATTCTTTGTACGCTCGTTGAATTCCTTTGTGAATCCCATAATGTTGACACCGTGCTGACCAAGAGCAGGACCAACGGGGGGAGCCGGTGTTGCTTTGCCGGCGGGGATCTGAAGCTTAATATAGCCTGTTACTTTCTGTGCCATAACTGCACCTCCAAAAAAAATGTGGTAGTGGCGGAGTGAGTTTATCTCTCCTCCCACAGGACGGTAATGAAACCACCCTATAACAAGCGGGCATAGCCGCACATTACCAAAAAATAAATTTGATTAGTCAAGAGCAGGTTCAACCTGATCGAGACCGAGTTCAATGGGAGTTTCTCTACCCATCATTGAAATGATAACACGAACGACATCGTTGTCAACATCGATTGTGTCAACAGTACCCTGAAAGCTGTCGAAGGGACCACCGATAACAGTAACAAGATCGCCTACTTCATAGCTTACTTCAACAGTATGCTTTTCAACGCCCATTGCGTAAACTTCTTTTTCTGAAAGCGGACGGGGCTTGCTTTCGGGACCTACGAATCCGGTAACACCTCTTGTGTTTCTTACAACATACCATGCTTCGTCAGTCATTTTCATTTCGCCTGACTTTGTGTCATAAAAAACGCCCATTTTAACGAGAACATAACCGGGGAAAAGCTTTCTCTCAACTTCTCTAGTTCTGCCGTCTTCCCTGATTTCTGTAACGAACTCTGTGGGGACTCTGACTTCGAGAATCTGATCCTGCATCTTACGGTTCTCAACGACTTTTACTATATTATCGGCAACTTTGTTTTCGTAGCCGCTGTAAGTATGGACGACATACCATTTTGCATCTTCCATTAACGTAAACCTCCGTAATATGCTAAAAAATCATTAATGATTGTGACCAGCGTGTTCATCTGAAGCTGCTTCGTCTTCAACTTCTACGCTTACCACTTCTTCACCTTCAATGACATCCTGAACGAATCTGATACCATTTGTCAAGGCAAAGTCTACAATCCAGATACCTATACCAACAATAATTGTTACAAGGAAAACAACGAGTGTGTTTCTGAGAACTGTCTTTTTGTCGGGCCAGATAACCTTTTTGCATGTACCCTTAAAGTCTTTGAAGAATTTTTTAATTCTTGCGCCGGCACGTGTGAATACGTTGCCTTCCTTCTTGGGCTTGCTCTGTTTGATGCGCTCTTTCTTTGCTTTAAGAGCTTCCTTTTCGGCCTGTTTCTGAGCTTTTACAGCTTCTTTGTCGACCTGTTTGTTTTCATCAGCCACTTGAAGAATCTCCTTTCATAATCGGATTTCAAGAAAAACCACGAAGAATTACTTTGTTTCTCTGTGAAGAGTATGCTTCTTGCAGAATCTGCAGTACTTGTTCATCTCTAATCTGTCGGGTGTGTTCTTCTTGTTCTTCATTGTGTTGTAATTGCGCTGCTTGCATTCTGTACAAGCAAGAGTAACCTTAACTCTCATAACGGCACCTCCATAATTAATGTAGCCTCCCTCTTATAACACGGACTGCCTTGTCACATTGAAAAAATGCACACAAAAAAACAGCCCTCAAAAAGAGGTATAGTTAATATAACATATTAGTGTCAATATGTCAAGAACTTTTTTATTTTTGGTCAATATGTGAAAAACCGTAATCTGTCGCGGTTTTCATATTGCAGAATAGACAAGAAAAAGCCTGTTCTGAAGTATTTTACGGCGGACAGCAGATGCATTTCCGTTGTCCGCCGCAGAGCATCTTATATTAAAGTGAGAAGATTTTCAAAAAACATCTTCACAACATTTATAATGTTGAATATCTTTGTAAAATCAAATGATGTGTCTCTGTCTCCGCTTTCGGGAGCAAACTCAAAACTGTCTACACTTATGACTGCATCTTTTCCGCTGAACATAAACTCAAGCCCTGCAACATCACCGGGTCGGTCATTGGAAAGCTTCACGCCGAAATCGATACCGTAGATATAAAGATGGTCTATATCTGTTTCTATGGTATGCCATTCACCGTCAGCGGGAATCACAACACTCTCCCCTGCGGAAGAATACCAGGAAGCGGAACTTGTATAAAGTTTGACTCCCTCTGCAACAACATCATTTTCACCGTCATTACGGACTCTGAAAATTATTTTGCCGTATCTGCTGTAATCATAACCCTCATCATAAATCCAGACTTTTTTCTGTCCGTCTTCGTGAACGAGAAGCGGGTTAACCGAAAAGTTTTCAGATGTTGCTTTTACAGAGAGGCCTTTTGCCCCGTCAAAAGCTGATTCTGCCGTAAATTCAATTTCCGCATTTTCTGCTTCCCAGACGGAATATTCCTTTGTGTATGTATCATTTTTAACGTGCCACGAAGTTTCATATTCACAGTCCGCCCAGGCTTTTTCTGACCAATAGAAAGTATTTTCCGTTTCAGTTGTAACAAAGGGACTTACGGGAAATACAGGTTCACCGTTTTCAGACGCATAGAGATTGGAATTGATATTACCGAGAGAATAAGCATAACTTGCGCTGACGGGTTCTTCTACATTTTCATTATATATTGCAATGGTGTCAGCATCGATTATCTCTGCATCAGCACCTACAAAAACTCCGTCAGCACCTGCAACGGCAAATCCTGAGCTGATTTCACCGTCAAAGACAAGTCCGTCACCAACATTATCCAATGTCACATAGATTCTGCCGTCGCTGATCTCATAATTTTTTATATAAGAAGCAGTAAAGACTTTGTCACCGCCGTAAACGAGTCCGATTGCACTTTTTGCCATTCTCTCCCCGATTTCCTTTTTTATGTCGGGATGAATTGAACCTGCAGAGGGAATAAAACTCAGAGGAATATCATAAATTGCAACTGCAGCTCTTGATTCGGGCTGAGCCTGCTGCATTTTTGCATAATGCGCGTTCATTTCAACAAGGTCAATGCCGTTGTCAAGATGATATTTATATGACGCAAGCTGAGTATAAATTACAGGCATAAGTCCGTCATCGTATTCAAACACTTCCGTGTATGATTTCTGCATCAGATCAAACATCTTCTCATACTGTTCTGGAGTTTTGCCGTAAATAACATCACTTTCGCCCTGATACCATATCATCCCCGAAACTCTGAAATGACGAAGCGCCTCTACCTTGAGATTGTAATTTGAAGTCATATCGTAATATGCACTTCTCTCTGATTCATTCCAATCATTTTCATTATAGTATTCACCGAGAGAAAGAAGAAGGTTTTTTACTTCTTCGTCACCGTCAATTGCATCTCTGCCAAGCCAGCTTGAAATCACGGAACCGCCAAGGGGAATATTGAGCACACCTACGGGCATATCAAGTTCATCGTGAAGGTCTTTTGCAAAGAAATACGCAACAGCACTCATATTATAAACAAACATATCATTGCCTGTTGTCCAGACGGCACCGGGAATATCATTCTGAGGCTGTGCGGGCACAAGCTGTGTACTGCCTTTATATTCGGGAATAGCAGGAACACAAAGAACACGAAGCCATTCACCGAGAGGCTCATTCTTTTCAAACATTGCAGAGCCTGTTTTTTCCTGAGAAAGGGAATACTGCATATTACTCTGTCCGCTCGCTATCCACAATTCACCGAAAACAACATTTTCAAGCTGTTCAAAAACATAACCGTCGCACTCAAGCACAACAGTATATTCAGAATATCCGCCGACGGGAGAATCAAAGCTTACCGCAAACACACCGTCTGCAGCCACCGTTTCACCTGAAGACACAATTTCCCCGTTTTTATAAAGTGTTGCACTGATTTTGCTTCCGTCACTTGCCGTGCCGGCAATTACAGCTTCCTTGCTGTGCTGAAAAAGCATACCGTCACCGTAAAAGGTGTAAAGCTGAGCATTACCGTTCTGAGCGCTTGTTGTTACAATGCAGGATAACATCATAATACAAACAAGAAAAACAGAAAACATTTTCTTCATCATAAACACGCCCTTTTATAAGATGTTTTTAATATTATAACATATTATATAGAAAAAGTAAATGTCCGAAAGTCTGCAATATAAAAAGGCAGTCACCCCGGGTGACTGCCTGATTTATCAGAATGTTGATGACATATCAGCCTGAACAGCTTCTTTTACATCTTTCTTTGCCTTTGATGTTGCTCTTCTCTTGTTGAGCTCTGCAAGGTAGAGGTCTTCATCAAGAGGAAGTGTTACAGGCACATTGCCGAGCCATGATGAAAGATATGCAGCATTACAGATTGTAAGACCGTTGATACCTTCAACACCTTCAGCAACAAGAGGGGTGCCGTGAAGAATGTGAGCAGCAAAAGCATTTGTAACACCTACGTGCTGTTCATTCATGCCGTCTGTTTCAACTTCAATAACATTATGTTCGAGTTTTTTGAAGCCGTCTGCTGCTGCATATGTGTATTCTGAAAGCTTTTCACTGAGCTCAACAACTTCGATTGAATTTCCTGTGCAGATGATTCTTGCTTTGTCGAGTGTGATTTCAAGTCTGTTGTCACCGGGACAGTCACCTGTTGTTGTGATGAACACGCCTGTTGCACCGTTGGGATATTCTGCATAGATTGTTACATCGTCTTCAACTTCGATATCGTGCCATTTGCCATTGTGACAGAATGCAGTAATTTTTGAAGGCATACCGCATATCCACTGCCAGAGGTCAAGGTTGTGAGGTGCCTGATTCATAAGAACGCCGCCGCCTTCACCGTCCCATGTTGCTCTCCATCCGCCTGAGTTATAATAACCCTGAGTTCTGTACCAGTCGGTGATAATCCAGTTTGTTCTTCTGATTTCACCGTAAACACCGCTTTCAACAAGTTCTTTTGCCTTACGGTATATGTGGTTTGTTCTCTGGTTATACATAAGAGCAAAAGTCTTATCCTGAGTTTTTACATATTCATTGAGTTCACGGACATCCTTTGTGAAAACACCTGCAGGCTTTTCACAGAGAACATTGATACCCTTTTCAAGAGCCTGTTTTGAAAGTACGGGGTGAAGATAATGGGGAGTTGCGATGATGATTGCATCAACCATACCGCTGTCAAGAAGTTCGTCTGTGCTTGTGAATGTCTTAACCTCGGGAACCTGAGTAAGTGCAAAGTCAAGTCTGTCCTGCTTTATGTCACAGACAGCAACAAGCTCCATTTCCTTGATTTTGCCGTCTGTATACATCTTTATGTGAGATGAACCCATATTACCTATACCGATGATTGCGTATTTAAGTTTTGCTGACATAAAATCTATCTCCTTTTTTGTTAATACAAATCAGAATTTGTCGGAATATTTGCACGAATTAAAATTAAATGTGTAGGGAGCGATGCCCACATCGCTCCGCAGAGGCAGATGAGATTTCCAACGGACCGATCAGGGGATCGGTCCCTACATTTGGTTTGTTCAAACACCTCGATAAATCATTATTTACCAGATAACCTTATCTTCAACATCTTTCTGTGCCATAGCCATAAAGTCTTCGACTGTCATTGCGCCCTGATCACCGAAGCCTCTCTTTCTGACAGAAAGTGTGCCTTCTTCTGCTTCCTTGTCACCGACAACGAGCATGTAAGGAATCTTTTCCATCTGAGCTGAACGGATTTTGTAGCCTGTCTTTTCGCTTCTGTCGTCAACAGTTACTCTCATGCCCAGAGCTTCGAGCTTTGCCTTGACTTCATAGCAGTAGTCAAGATGTCTGTCTGCGATGGGAAGGAATCTGATCTGCTCGGGAGCAAGCCACATGGGGAATGCACCTGCGTACTTTTCAATAAGAAGTGCGAGTGTTCTTTCGTAACAGCCGATTGATGTTCTGTGAATGATATAAGGATTCTTCTTTGTACCGTCACGGTCAACGTATTCCATACCGAACTTTTCTGCGAGCATCTGGTCGATCTGGATTGTGATGAGTGTATCTTCCTTGCCGTAAACGTTCTTGATCTGAATATCGAGCTTAGGACCGTAGAAAGCAGCTTCGCCGATGCCGATTTTGTAATCAATTCCGATATCGTCAAGAATTTCTTTCATAATACCCTGAGCTTCATCCCACTGTTCAGTTGTACCGATGTACTTAGCTGTATCTGCGGGATCCCACTGTGAGAAACGATATGAAACGTCTTCATAAAGACCGAGAGTCTTGAGCATGAAGATGCAAAGGTCAAGACAACGTTTGAATTCGTCAGCAAGCTGTTCGGGAAGACACATAAGATGACCTTCTGAAATTGTGAACTGACGAACACGGATAAGACCGTGCATTTCGCCTGATGATTCATTTCTGAAAAGAGTTGATGTTTCAGCCAGTCTCATAGGAAGATCACGGTATGAACGTGCTCTGTTGAGATATGCCTGATACTGGAAGGGACAAGTCATAGGACGGAGTGCAAAAACTTCGTCATCCTTTTCTTCGTCACCCATAACGAACATGCCGTCTTTATAGTGATCCCAATGGCCTGAAATCTTGTAAAGATCGCTCTTAGCCATAAGGGGAGTCTTTGTACGTACCCAACCACGCTTTGTTTCTTCGTCTTCAACGAATCTCTGGAGTGTCTGGACGATGAATGTACCCTTGGGAAGAAGAATGGGAAGTCCCTGACCGATTGTATCAACTGTTGTGAAGAGTTCAAGCTCTCTGCCGAGTTTGTTGTGGTCACGCTTCTTTGCTTCTTCCATCCTGAGAAGATGTTCTTCAAGGTCAGCAGCCTTTGTGTAAGCTGTACCGTATACACGCTGAAGCATCTTCTTTGTTGAGTCACCTCTCCAGTAAGCACCTGTTGCACTTGTGAGCTTGAATGCCTTTACTCTTGAAGTGTCAGGAATGTGAGGACCGGCACAAAGCTCAACAAAATCACCCTGCTTGAAGAATGAAATGTTTTCGCCCTTGCCTGCGTGTTCTTCTATAAGTTCAACCTTGTAGGGTTCGTCTTTTTCTTTCATCATTGCAAGAGCTTCGTCTGCAGTCATTTCAAACTTTTCAAGCTGAAGACCTTCCTTGACGATTTTCTTCATTTCTGCTTCGATTTTTTCAAGCACTTCGGGAGTGAAAGGAACATCTACATCGAAGTCATAGTAAAAACCGTTTTCGATTGCAGGACCGATAGCAAGTTTTGCTGAGGGGAACAGTCTTTTAACTGCCTGAGCAAGAATGTGTGATGCTGTGTGACGGAAAGCCTTTTTACCTTCTTCATCATCGAATGTAAGAATTTCGAGAGCACAGTCCTTATCAAGTACTGTGCGAAGGTCTGCAACTTCACCGTCAATTCTGCAGACGCAAGCAGCCTTGTAAAGACCCATACCGAGACTTTTTGCAACTTCTGCCGCTGTAATGCCGGCATCGAATTCCTTAACAACGCCGTCTTTAAGAGAAACTTTAATCATATATATTACCTCCGGTTGATAATTCATTATGTCATAGGACACCTATTGGGCGTCAGTTCTGAAATTCGTAATTTGTGCAGATTAATCTTATTAAAACTGTTTCATAAAATCGTCCAAACCGATTGCGTACGGGTCAATAAAAAGCCATCTGTTTTTTGATTTTATTAAAATTGTACCAATCTTTGTCCTTTTTACTTTTTCTATATCTGAATATGTATAGCATAAAGTATGATTGAATGATGTTCTGTAATAAAAACCTGTTTCATCATAAGTGATTCGCCAATTTAAAGTACTTATAAAGCTGGTTAATGATATGAAAATAGTGATTAAAAAAAGGATTATCATATCAATTCTGCTGTAATCATTATAATATTCATATGCAAATACGGGTACATTGAAAAGCACATAACAGAACGCAAATACAAATGTATAAAATTTAGGCAATCTTACGATTTTTAAATCTGTTTTTTCTTTTTTTATAAATGCCAAAAATATTGTTATTATAAAAATAATGGCACAGATTATCAATATATTTTTCAGCATCTTTTTGAACTCCTAATAAAAAAACTCCATCCCAGAAACAGGGATGAAGCATCAACTCCACGGTTCCACCCAAATTACAGATAAAATCTGTCACTCAAGTGACTTTAACGCAGTCATACGGCACACCTTAACGCAATTATGCTTTCCGGCGGCACTCGGGAGTGGTAACGATTGCTTACACTTTATTCTGCTCACAGCAAATGCAGAACTCTCTGAAAAAGTGACGGTGCAATGCCTTCTCCGTCATAGTTTTATCACTATTACATTTAATTATAAACACTATACGAAAAAAGTCAAGAGGAAAAACAAACAATAATTTATCAATTCACAATGCACAATTATAATCGGAAGGGTTTTCACCCTTACCCATTTATAAGCAGAATCTGCCTTAGTGGCAATATCTGCATAATTGTGCATTTTGCATTGTGAATTGAGCATTAACAAAAAAAACAACCACAACAAACATCTGTTGTGGCTGTAAATTTTTATACACTGTAAAGAAGGTCTGAGTATGTGGGATAAGGAATATATTCCTCTGACATATCAACTTCGATTTCGTCTGCAACTGCTCTGAGTTCATTCATAGCTGAAAGAATCACATCTCTTGTATAGAATGCAAGTTCCTGAGCCTCTGTAACATTTTTTGCGCCTGCAACTGCATTGTCGAGAGCTTCGATTTTTTCATACATTGCGTTTGTAAGCTTTGTGAGCTTGTCTGCAAGAAGGAATGCTGCATCGTTTTCAACATTCATACCGATAGCTTTCTTTGCTGCAAGAGTCTGGGCGAGTGAGCCTGTGAAAGAAATCGCTGCGGGAAGAAGCTGTTTCTTTGCCATTTCAAGCATTGTGAGAGCTTCAATGTTGATTGTCTTTGTGTACAGCTCTGCAAGGATTTCCTGTCTTGAACGCACTTCAAGAGCAGTGAATATATGATGCTTCTCAAAAAGGTCAATATTCTTCTGTGCTGTGTAGTGAGGAATTGCATCTGCAGTTGTCTTGAGGTTGAGAAGACCTCTCTTTTCTGCCTCTTTCACCCAAACTTCGTCATAGCCATTACCGTTGAAGATAATTCTTGCGTGATTTCTGAATTCACGACGGATAATGTGGCTTACAGCCTTATCGATATCCTCTGATTTTTCAAGATAATCTGCAAACTGTGAGAATGACTCAGCAACGATTGTGTTCATAACAATGTTGGGGTCTGCTATTGAATAGTTTGAGCCGAGCATACGGAACTCAAACTTATTACCTGTGAAAGCAAAGGGAGAAGTTCTGTTTCTGTCGGTTGTGTCTTTTGTGAAGTCGGGAAGAACATCAACGCCTGTCTTCATGGCAACCTTCTGAGGACCTTCAACATCATCTTCTTTATTGATAAGAGCCTGAATGATTTTTGTCAGGTCGTCGCCGAGGAATACAGACATAATTGCGGGAGGTGCTTCATGACCGCCGAGACGGTTGTCGTTACCTGCACTTGCAACGGAAATTCTCATAAGGTCCTGATAATCGTCAACAGCCTTTACGACTGCCGCAAGAATGAGAAGGAAAGTCTTGTTTGACTGAGGATTCTTGCCGGGGTCAAGAAGATTTTTTCCGCTGTCTGTTGAAATTGACCAGTTGTTGTGTTTACCGCTTCCGTTTACGCCTGCAAAGGGCTTTTCGTGAAGAAGACATACAAGATTATGTTTCTTTGCAACCTTTTTCATAATTTCCATTGTGAGCTGGTTGTGGTCGGTTGCGATATTTGTTGTTGAGAAAACGGGAGCAAGTTCGTGCTGTGCGGGAGCAGCTTCGTTGTGCTCTGTCTTTGCAAGAATGCCGAGCTTCCAGAGTTCTTCGTTAAGGTCTTCCATATATGCCATAACTCTGGGCTTGATTGCACCGAAGTAGTGGTCATCCATTTCCTGACCCTTGGGAGGCTTTGCACCGAAAAGTGTTCTGCCTGTGATGACAATATCTTTTCTCTGTTCATAAACCTTTCTGTCCACAAGAAAATATTCCTGCTCTGCACCAACAGTTGAGATAACTCTCTTTGTGTCAACACCGATAAGATTGAGAACTCTTACAGCCTGCTTGCTCAGTTCTTCCATTGAACGCAGAAGAGGAGTCTTCTTATCAAGAACTTCACCTGTATAAGAACAGAAAGCTGTGGGAATGCAAAGTGAATTCTCTTTGATGAATGCATATGAAGTGGGGTCCCAAGCAGTGTAACCTCTTGCTTCAAATGTTGCTCTGATACCGCCTGAGGGGAAACTTGATGCATCGGGTTCACCCTTAATAAGCTCTTTACCTGAGAATTCCATAATAACTTTTCCGCCGGGAGCGGGAGTGATGAAGCTGTCATGTTTTTCGGCTGTGATACCTGTCATAGGCTGGAACCAATGAGTATAGTGAGTTGCGCCCTTACTGATTGCCCAGTCTTTCATAGCGTGAGCTACGGCATTTGCAAGAGTGATATCAAGTTCCTTGCCCTCTTCAACAGTTTTGTGAAGAGATTTATAAATTTCTTTGGGGAGGGTTTCTCTCATTACCTCATCATTGAAGACGAGAGAACCGAACATTTCAGGTACGTTTTTTACTGCCATATCAGGAATTCTCCTTTAACAAAATAAAAGTGCCGATGTAATCATCAGCACTTCTGCTTATGATACGAATGCTATTATAAAACTAATAAAATATATTTGTCAATAGCAGTCATATATTTTTAGAATGTAGCATAAACAAGACAATCTGCAAAGTGAAAAATTGGTCAAAGTATATCATCAACCACAACTGTGAAACCGAATTCTTCAATCGGCTCATCTTTATAATGGTATGATACAAGTTCAAAGTGAACAGTATATGTCCCTTCTTTGAGAGCCTTGAATGTAAATGTCTGATTATATGGTGTGCCGGGGTTGATTTCAACATCCTCAGGCGGAGCAATGGTATCGGAAATCTCAAATGCACTTTCATCAGACACAGTACATTTCCAGTTGTACAAACCGCTTCCTGCATTTTTCAGTTTATCAATAACAAATGTATTCCCTTCTGAAATTGTTATTTCAGGTTTGTCGAATTCTTCAAGTTTAGCAGAAACACGCAGTATTTTTCGCGCATCGGCTGCATTGACAACACCGTTTCTGTCAATATCGGCAGCGCATATCTTCACATCGTCAAATATTTCTATCTTTGCAGCACATCTTAAAGCAAGTCTTGCATCAGCGGCTGTCACATCTCCGTTGCAGTTAATGTCACCGACAACACAGATATTGATGGTGTCTGAAACAATACCGCCCTGATGTGCAGTAATTGTTTCACCGTTTACAACAGGTCTGTCCGTATAACCTGCACTGGCAAATCTGTAAGTAAGGTCAGCTCCATATCTGCCTGCGGTTGAAGAAATTTGCCCGTCAAAAAATTGCTCTGTTACTGTAAAAGGCAAATGCAGTGTATCCCCGTCAAGATAAAGTTCAAGTCTGTCTGAAAGCACAATTTCAGGAATTTCACTTTTTTCATAAACATTACTCGCAGGACAATGTCCTTTTATTTGCAGAACTTCGTACTCTCCGTCTTCTTTTATTATCTTTGCACCTACAGAAAACGCAGCGTTCTTTTTTGCCTTAACTTCAAAAGTAACGTTTATATTGCCGTTTACCTGCTCATCACAATTCCAAATAATATAATATTCATTTTCCGTTTCTTCAGTTAAAAAAGAAATGCCTTCATCTGAAACAATTCCGCTCAATGCGAGAGCCTCTTTATCATACTGAAAAACAACTTCTGTTTTTTCAGCTTCGGAAAAATATACAACAGGAATTGTAAATATCACATTTTCACCGAGAATAAAAAACTTCTTGTCACAGGTTATATTAATTTCTTTATATGGAACAGACAGAATCGGCAAATGCAGATATATCTCAACATTCACAGGAATAATCAGTTCCCTTACTGTGCCGTCACAGAACTCTGCCTTGGCAGAAACAGAAAATCCGGTATCATCTTCCTGCAGATTTTCATCAAGCACAACAAAGTTCACCCGAAAATATTCTTCTTCAAAAATACCATTGCCTTCTGTCACTATCAACGTGAGTTTTCCTTCAGAATGCTCCTTCTCCACATTGAAATAAACAGGGGCACTCACTTCAGGTGATTGCAGTTTATCCGTATTATAGCTCACACTGATTACAAGCTTTTCAACATTACTCAGATTATCAATTCTGATATATGAATCAAATGCAAGCTCGCCTCCGTATTCATATGAACCGTAAGCATATCCGTCATTGCTTTCCTTTGCCGAAACAAACACACAAAGACCTGCAAAAATAGCGATTGCCGTTAAAAGTGAGATTATTTTTTTCATATTTCATTCCTCCTTATACTATTATAACACATCTGAATGCAAAAAAGGGTTACAAAAAAGAATAAAAAATATTTATTATTCTGCTTTAGAATTATAAGCGTTTTTATTTGTTGTAAACAATAATTTAGCGCACAGATTAATTAATATCGTGTAGGGAACGATGCCCACATCGTTCCGTCCCGAGCTGACATCAGACTTTACGGACCAATCAGGGGATCGGTCCCTACAGGGATTGTGCTTAATGAAAAATTGGTCAAAGTATATCATCAACCACAACTGTAAAACCGAATTCTTCAATCGGCTCCGACTCCCAGTCGCGTATAAGTTCAAAATGAACATAGAATTCACCCTGCTTCAGCGGTTTGATAACAAAAGTCTGCATTGCAGGTGCACCAACAATTAATTCCTGAGGAGTTTTTCCCGTATTATCAACAGAAGACTCTATTGTTTGGGTAATTTCAATTGCATTTTCTTCAGAAACGGTGCATCTCCACAGATATCCGCCACCGGAAGCACTTTTAAGCGGTCCGATTTTATAGGGCTGATTCTGCCATACGGAAATATCTTTGAATCTGAAATAATCAATTTTTGCAGAAACACGCAGAATCATTCTTGCATCTGCCGCAGTGGTTTTATTGTCAAAATCCACATCAAAGCCGAGAGGATTTACAATTCTGACGTTTTCAATCTGTGCTGATACACGCAACACGAGTCGTGCATCAGATGCATTTATGTAACCGTCTGCATTTGCATCACCAAGCATCTGCACCTGAAGAAAATCACAGTATTTACCCTCAAATTCAAGAGCAAATATATCTCCTCCTGTCACAACATTTCTGTCTTTTCCGTCATGGGGAATAAAAACTATTCTGCCTTTACCGTCTGTGCCTGACATCATACTTCTGACCGTTTTAACAGTCACCGTTGAGGCAAGATAAATTATTCCGCTGTTTGCAAGGCTGAATCTTTTAATATTTCCGTAAACGGGAGGCTGAAAATCAGTCTCAATCACAGGGATTTCATCTTTTTCATAAACCTTGTTGTTTGGCAGATTATTGAAAACTGAAAGTTCTTCTGTACAATTATCACGGGTAATTCCCTCTGCCCATACGCTGACTGCAGGATCCCCTTTGCTCTTTATCACAAACGAATAAAAACTTGATATTGTTCCGAACCAGAGCTGTTCGGTGTTGAACTCTGTTCTGTAGCCGGTCGGTGTCTCTGTATGATTTTCGACAAAGAACTCTCTGTATTCACAGGTCAGAACTTCTTTATTGCAATCAATGTAAAGCACGATTTTTTCATACCTTACAAAAACATCCTGAACCATAACATTAACATCAACAAGAATTGTTTCTCCGAGAACATACTGCTGCCTGTACTTATCGAGAGTACCGATACTGATGTGATTGATATCCTGCCCGTAAACGGCAACCTCTGCCGAACCCACAACAGAAAAACCGAATACAAGCACAAGAGCCATCAAAACAGAAATAAATTTCTTCATTTTTATCACTCCTTACACAATTATAACACCGCAAACACCAAAAATGAATACAAAAAAAAGATAAAAAATATTTAATATTCTGTTTTAGAATTATAAGCGTTTTTATTTGTTGTAAAATAAACAATAATTTATTCGCAGAAATTAAAATAAAGCTTGTAGGGGCGTTAATCTAACGCCCGCTGCGCAGCAGAACGGCTTTGCCGTTAATTTTCCTTACGGAAAAGCACTTTCGTGCCGGGCGATGAATCATCGCCCCT
>JAZTWP010000026.1:0-2866 GCA_045636025.1 Acutalibacteraceae bacterium
TTTTTGTTTCATTCCCGGTTGATACATCAATATGTGTACCTATAAAATCAGAGCAGACAACCCTTTCTTTGTGTGTCCAATCACCGTTTGCATCAAAGATTGGTTCACCCGTTCCCATTAATTGGGGTAAAAGTTTTTGAACAGCTTCGGCATTCATATTTAAGTAGCTTCTGCCTTCTATATAACCATTACTGTTCAAAATGTGTCTGTTTTGTTTAGCTGCATTAACTGTTGTTGACACTTGCCCGGATTTAATCGCATCACGAATTACTCCCGGTCTTATTGTATCACTTTCGGAAAAGAAATCAATTCCCTTTTTGTTGAAAATTGGGTTTTTGACGGATAAAACAGAATATCGGTCATATTCTTTATCTGTCATTTCATTTAATATGTTTTCCCATTTTTGGGTACCATATTTTGATTCTATCCGCTCAACATATTTCATAAAATCCTTGTTTTCTTTTGAGAAAAAGGCTTTTTTGAAATCCTCATATTCAACAGGACTTTCAAATGTTTCAAGCTGTTTTGTAAAGTTGTTCATCTTTGTGAATCCACCCTTTACAGCCCACCTTGCCCGCTGTAACAATGCACATCGGCAATTGCAGACTTCAGCTGCACCGCCCGAAGGATCACCGGGAAACATTAAATCATTGCTGAATTTCTCGTCAAGCTCTCTGATTTCGCCGTCAACCTGACTGTGTGATGTTCTTGTTTTGCCGTCAAGGGTACTGTCCCACTGTTTGACAACATCTGCGCCCCTATCCTTTGCATCATAACAAGCATTCATTGTGCTTTGTACTTGTATTCTGTGTCCCTCTGTTCTTGCAATAAGCTCTGCACGGTACAACGCACCGCCCGTCTTGCCACCATAAACACCCGTCATTCGGGATTTTATCTGTTGTGCAATCTGTGAATATGCTGAGCCGTTTGCAATTCCTCTTGTGACCTCAGCGGTGATTGTTTTCTTCAGCTCTGAAACATTTTCACCGATGCTTGAATATAAGCCCTCACTGATTTTTGAATCAAGCTGAACAGCCTGCACCATTGCTTGTTGGTCTATTGGAAAACAAAGGGGGATGCCTTGACCTTGCAAATCAAACATCGTGCCGACAAATGCTTGTTCATAACACTTGTTGAGATATGCAGAAACTGTTTTGAATTCTTCAACCTGCATATTGGCAAGAATGCCGCTGATTTGCTTTTTTAAAGCATCTTGATACTCTTTCTGATAGACTTTCGACTGATGCATTGATTTGAGCCGTACAAGCTCTTTTTCATCGTCTGTACTGTCAATCAAAGATTGAATATTGTTGATTTGATTTTGTAATTCTTGTGTTCTCTTTGTAATATCCTCTGTGGCTCGATTGTAGATGTTTTTCAGGTCTTTTAATATCTTTTCTTCATCATCAATAAAAGCCTGTTGTACAAGCTTCTGTCGCTTATTCATTCACATCATCGTCACTTTCAGGATTTACCGCATCAAGAAGTTTTTGTGCATCTGCCGTGCCTGTTGATTTCAGCTGTTCAACCTGCGTTTTCAGAGTTTCAAAATCCCATTCCATTTCTTCACAGATTGCTTTCAGTGTCTGTTCATCACCGACATTAACGGCAATATTGAGAATGGTTGTAATTCTGATCTGCTTTGTTTCAGCTTCAATCTTCTTGTTCTGAATGTTTTCACTTTCATTTGTGAGCAATGCACGGTCAAAATTAAAGTATATATCTGAAACTGAATAGCCTGTTTTAAATTCATCGTTAATCTCATTGAGAACAACACCGATGATTTCTTTTAACAGTCTTTTCAATCGCTTTTCAAGTTTGTTTGCTTTCATATCAAGCAGTGAATATGCTGCCTTGATTGCAATGTTTGTTGTTGCTGAAGTGTCTTTCAGTCCGTTTGTATTCAAGCCCATACCGAAACGATAAATATTCTTTTCATCAATTTCAGCCTTTGTCTTTCGGGCTTCATAGGGAATATCAACGGTCTTAATATCAACACCGCCCTCAGAATCCGTGCCAATCAGCTTTTTTGTTTTCAGATTCTGTTGCAGCTCGTCAAGGTTATCACCCTCAAAGCCTTTAACAATGTGAAGGGGTGTGTCAAAGTCTGCAAGATTGTTTGACAGTCCGCACATCATCATATCGTAATCATCAATAAGTGCTTTGATAGGCTTTAAGCCTGAAATCTGCTTTTTGTTGTTATCAAGTCGCCAAAAGGGAATATAACCGAGAGAATATCCCATTTTCTGACCGCTTTTTTCATCTGTAAATACAACTTGCGGTCGGGGATTGATTTTAACATCTTTGTCGAGCTCAATTTTGCCGTATGTTCCATTCTGAACATAGAAATAAACCTGTTCTTTGTCCCATACCTGAATACGCCTGATTATCTTTTTGCCCTTTTCGATTCGGTCTGTATAGTAATATATAATGTGCTTGCTTTTTGAATCCGTGTCATTTTCTCTGACTTCAATTATTCCCATACTGTCAGCGCATTCAAAAACAAGCTTGTCATTTTCGTCTTTATAGCCGTATATATAGCCGAAGCCTTTACTGTATGTGTCTGTTATCAGATCACCGATTTCAGCCCAAAAATCATCATCAAAATACAAATCAAGCTGTTCTTGAAGCTCTGCTGCCGTTTCGCCTGATGTTTCCTTTGCTCTTATCGGGTTTTCATCAAATGAAAGCATATATGCTGATATTTGCTCTGTCAGTTCAGTAAAGAACGGGTGTGATATTTTTATATTTGACCTTGTTGTATCTTCAACAAGCTTTCCGTCTGCATTGTAATAAAACAAACGATTTTTTAATATATCGTGTTCACCCTCATAATATCGTTGTCCTACCCCTGCAAGCCTTTTTC
>JAZTWP010000027.1:0-2860 GCA_045636025.1 Acutalibacteraceae bacterium
ACCGTTGTCAACGATAATCATACACTGACCTTCGTTGACTATGATACCTGAACCGTTTGAAATCACATTATCGTGACCCTTTGTATTTGATGAACGGGAGCCTACGCTTTTTCTGCCCTTTACAACAAGTGTTTCGCTGTCGAGTGAATCACAGGTAAAAAACTCTTTCCACTGATCGGCAAGTACGCCGCCTATTGCGCCTATACCGGCTTTAATAAGTCCCATAAGAACGTCTCCTTTCTTTTTTGAAATGTGCAGATAAAGTAAATTTTATCCGCACATTATCACATTATATTAAGATTTTAAGTTGTAAAATACCGTGTTATCAATCAAGCTGTGCACCCTTACGGAGAATTGCACGGGCGTCAATAGCATTGACCTTGCCGTTTCTGTCGTAGTCGGCAGCTATTTTCTGATATTCTGTGGGTACATCAAGCTGTGCGCCGATACGAAGAGCAGCTCTTGCGTCAATAGCATTGATTTTGCCGTCCTTGTTTACGTCACCGACAAGAATATCTTCATTGGGATCTTTAAGAGCAGGAATTGTTCTTTCTTCAACAACTGCGTTACATTCTGTACACTTCTTGACTTCCTTGCCTTCAACACCGATTTCAGCAGCTTTTTCAACTACCCATTCACCGGGTGTATGCTTGTGGTCTTCAGGAAGCTTGTCGATAACTGTCTGTTCTTTTGTAACAGTACCGCAGACTGAGCATTTTTCTCCGTCTGTAAGACCTGTTTCTGTTGTTGTAGCAGCTTTACCGGGGACAACCTCGGGTGTATGAGCAATTACTTCAGTTTCGCTGTCTGTGTAACTGTCACCACATTTACATGTGTGAGTTGTGAAGCCCTTATCCTTACATGTAGGAGCAGTTACAACAGCAGTATATGCGTGTGTATGACCTGCTTCGATTACGGGAATTATTTCCTGTTCAACAAGAACCTTGCCACATTCTGAACACTTCTTACCTGCTGTAAGACCTGTTTCTGTTTCAGTTGCAGCCTTACCGGGAATTACTTCTTCAGTATGGTTTTTCTTAGCAATAACTACATCTGCTGTACCGATTTCGTTGTTTGCAGCCTCGTCTGAATAGTATCTTCCGCATTCTGCACGTCCGCATACCCAGTATGCAATATTACCGTCTGCTTCACATTCTGCAGGCTTTGCGGATACTGCTTTAAGCTGATGAGATAATTTAGGAAGATTAATATTTTGCTGGAACTCTTTCATTGTAATCTCAGTTTTTGCATCAGTTACAAATATTCCGCCGCAGACTGTACAAAGCCAGTAATTTGATTTTGCGCCTGTTGAAGTACAGGTTGCAGCGTGTTTTTCAATAAACTGATATGTGTGGTCCCCCTTAGGAATTACAACATCAAAATAGAATTCTATTGCTTCGTCACCTGTAAGGATTTCACCGTTTTCTTTCTTTACGATAAGATAGCAGTCCAAACAGATTTCAAATGTTTCTTTAAAGCCTTCTTCTTTACAGGTAGGATCGGCTTTTTCGTACTTGACATAATTGTGACGGCATACATCCTCATCAAGCCATACGTTATCATAATCCTTAATGGCTGTGGTACCGTTCCAATCTTCGGAAGAATCAAAGTCGTCAGTATCACCAACATAAGCCTTGTAACCATCTGCAATAAAGAGCTTTTCAGCCCAGAGAGCTGCACCGTAAGTGCCGTTAGCAAGGCAGGAAGTAACCTTACCGCCGTTGAATGTCAAGGCATTGACATAAATGTTGCAATATGCATCAAGAGGATTACTTGCAACGATAAGACTGGCGTTTTTATCTGCATCAATTGTCATATTACCCTTACGGGCATCAAGACCGTTGATTTCTCCCAAGAATTCGCTATTAGAAATAGCACCGATTCTGTTTCTGCCCTTGAGATAAACGTCAAGATTGCCTTCTTCAAAAACAAAGTGAGCCTTTGCGTTGTTGTAGGCATCAAATGTAAGAACGCCATCCTTGTAGTATGCATAACCGCCCGAGGGCTTTGTTGATACAGGTGTTGCGGAGTCGGAAGCAATATACTGACCGTCTTTAATAATGACACTTTGAGAAAGATTTCCACCATACAGGAAAAGCTTGAATGTTCCTTCTACATCATCAACGTGATATACCTTGTAGCCTGTGATGCTGCCGGGGATATCACTACCGTGAGAGGTGTTGTAATTTACACTTGCGCCATTGATATAGAATGATGCATTGTTTTTGAATTCATAGTTTGTTGCGGGAGCAACAGTAACTTCAAGACGATAATAAGAATCCTTTTCAAACATATCCTCTGCAGTAAGAGGCTCTCCTAACTTTTTGCCGTCCTTATCGCATTTATACCATTCAACAAGTTTAACCTCGGTATGTGCACTCTGAACATCATAACCATCGAATACGGGATATGCACCGGCTTCGGGAGCATAGAAATCCTCAACATCAACATAATCTACATACCCTGTAATATCACGGGCAACATACCATAAATTTCCGCTGTATTTTTTAGCAGCAATTCCACCGATTTTTACGGTGTAACCTGAAGCAAGATTATAGCCTGTCTCAGCAGCAAGCTCAACCATACAGCGGTATCTTCCGCCAGTAATAGCGGTTGATGTGCTGAGAGTATTCCAGTTTGAGCCGTCATATTTCTCCCATCTGTAGCTAAGGATTTTAACACCCTTTGTTGTGCAAACAGGAGCTGAAATTGTTCCCTGCCAGTTAGCGGAAATATTAACCTCTGAAATATCATTCTGAGGAATCCAGTCAATTGCAAACATATTTTCTGCAGACTGAACTATCTTATTATTCTTATCACGAAGCTCTATTGTTTCTACAAAATAGTAGGCATCGGCAGG